>NZ_VDFP01000285.1 GCF_009600985.1 Companilactobacillus halodurans | reverse complement strand
CTTATTGAGTTCTTCAGCAATCTTCTTAGTTGTAACAGAACCAAAGAGACGACCATCAGTACCAGCTTTGGCAGAAATTTCAACGACTGTCTTATCGTCTTCGATCTTAGTCTTCAAAACTTTAGCTTCAGCCTTTTCAGCCTCATAGTCTTTAGCCTCACGGTTTTGTTCAGCTTGTAACTTAGCTACATTAGCCTTAGTTGCTTCAATAGCTTTCTTATTTTTAATTAGGAAATTTTGGGCATAACCGTCAGCAACATTCTTTAATTCGCCCTTCTTACCCTTACCTCTAACATCTTCTAGGAAAATAACTTTCATAATTTAATGATCCTCCTCTTAGTTCTTTTTATTCGAAGCCGTTAAAACATCAACCAATTGATTCTTAACTTCCTCTACCGTTGAATCAGGAATTTGAGTTGCGGCGTCAGACAAGTGTCCACCACCACCAAGTTTTTCCATAATAACTTGAACGTTAACATTACCCAAACTACGTGCCGAAATACCGACCCGACCATCTGGACGTTTGCTAATAACAAATGATGCTTCAACATTATCTAATGATAACAATGTATCAGCCGCGTGAGCAACGAAAACTGGATCGTATGTTTTATCCTCTTCGCCAAAACATACAGCCATATTACCATTAACCATCGTAATCGTTTCAATCAAATGACTCTTTTGAATAAATGAATCTATATTCTCTTTCAAGACATTCTGAATAACAGTCTCGTCTGCACCAACTGAACGTAAGTAACTTGCAGCATCAAATGTTCTCGTACCTGTTCTAAGTGAGAAGGATTTAGTATCGACAGTAATACCTGCTAACAAAGCAGTAGCCTCAATCTTTTCAATAGCCTTCTTATTCTTAGGTTGATACTCAAGCATTTCTGTAATCAACTCACTAGTTGATGAAGCATATGGTTCAATATAGATCAACATTGGATTCTCAGGGAATTCTTCGCCACGTCTATGGTGATCAATGACAACGACTTTATTATTATCGCCATTAAACAAATCTGGATTAATTGAAATGCTTTGT
>NZ_VDFP01000284.1 GCF_009600985.1 Companilactobacillus halodurans | reverse complement strand
AAAATAGCATTGGCTGTATCAAGTGATGTATAAAGTGGTACTGAATTAAGTACTGCATTTTGACGAATGATATAACCATCTGAATGGTGACTTCTGCTTTCGCCTAAGGTATTGATTAACAATTGAATCTTATTATGGCTCAAATAATAAACTATATCTTCATCTGCTTGACCGACTTCTGGAACTACTTTGGCTTGAATACCACATTTGTTGAAATATTCAGCTGTTCCTTTAGTTGCTAGAACTTGGAATCCTACTTCGTGGAATCTCTTGGCTAAACCACAGGCTTCTTTTTTATCGTTGTCATTAACGGTAATCAATACGTTACCTGCATCTTTAATATGTTGGTTAGTAGCTTCAAAGGCTTTGTACAAGGCTTCGGTGTAATCTGTTCCTGATCCCATGACTTCACCGGTTGATTTCATCTCAGGTCCCAAAGCACTATCCACATTGTTTAATTTATTGAAAGAGAATGTTGGTGCTTTAACATGAATCAAACGAGATTCTGGTTCCAAACCTGGTTCTAATCCCAAGGTATTAAAATCAGCACCAAGAATCAACTTGGTAGCAATTCTTGCCATTTGGATACTCGTCACTTTGCTCAAATAAGGCACTGTCCGACTGGCACGTGGATTAACTTCAATAACGTAAGCTTGATTATCATGAATAACAAATTGAATATTCATAATACCAACACATTTCAATTCTTTAGCCAATAATTTAGCATATTCAACAATTTGGCTTTGAACTTCATCGGAAATATTCTGTGGTGGATAAACAGCCATTGAATCCCCCGAATGCACTCCTGATCTTTCGATGTGTTCGATAATACCTGGTAATAAAACATTCTTGCCATCACTTAGGGCATCAATTTCACATTCACGACCAGTCAAATAGGTGTCGATCAAAACAGGATGATCATTTGAAACGTGTACTGCTTCGTGCATGTACTTATCCAATTCTTCATCTGATCTGACAATTTCCATAGCCCGGCCACCAAGAACATAACTAGGACGGCGCAAAACGGGATAACAAATCT
>NZ_VDFP01000283.1 GCF_009600985.1 Companilactobacillus halodurans | reverse complement strand
TACTAAGACAAGGACTATCTATTGTCTTGACTGCCGTGGTTTTGGATTGCTTTTTGAAAGAAAAAAATATGACAGGGATTGTTACAGCAATAGTTGCTTTTTATATACATGATTCATCAATAGTAATTTCCCTAATGTATTTTGTCATATTAGTTCTATTTAGCAAAATAATTGTAAGTAAGAAGTTTAATATTCCTGTTGTCACGGTTTCAATACTTATTTTTTCAGTTTTAATAATCCCATATATTTTAGGAAAGTTTCCTTCTTTAATAACATTGTTTGCATCTAAGTATTATTATATTGTTAATGCAATTAACTGGTCATCATTCTCATTATATAGGTCGATGTTATTTTTAATTCCAATATTGCCCTTTTATGGATCAGTTAAGAGATCAGATTCGCTTATTATAAGGGGAACGTATCTGTTATGTTTGATTAATGTTGTATTTAATGGATTTGCCTCAGCAAACTATGTTCTTTTCGGAAGGCTTAGTTATTACTTCTATGTTCCATTCATTCTGTTTATTTCGGAAAATATTTACCTAATTAAACGACCGTTAAAAAGATATTTATACTACATAATTTATATGAGCTATTCAGTATTCTTTTTTATTAATATGTATGCGCTGGGAAATTACGGTAATCTATTTCCATATAAGATAGGTTAGGTGAGTAATATTATAAATGTTTTGTTTGTATTAGATAAAATGGATATTGGTGGTTTACAAAAGGTCAACGCGACGATTGGTGATTATTTGAACAAAAATAAGAAATTAAATATTAGATTTTTAACTCTGAGAAAATCTAATAATGAGACTATTAAAGTAGAGAGTCCAGTAGATCTGTTGATTCGAAATAATATGGAAAAAATGATATCTTTATTTTTACGTATTATTAATAAAGCTTCCCAAAAAATATTTTCAGTGGATTCTAAATTATTAGATAAATATATTTCACACTTAATTACTGAGTATCTATACAACAATCCTACAGATGCAATTATTTTAAGTGGCCCTTCATTATTTATGGCTAAAAATATAAA
>NZ_VDFP01000282.1 GCF_009600985.1 Companilactobacillus halodurans | reverse complement strand
TTCATGTCAAAGAGCAACTGCCCTTCTGACGAACCATAGAAACCGAAGTTACCGAGATGAGCGTCGCCACCAACTAATACCTTGATACCACTATTCTCATTACGTGATAGATCATAGTGCATTACATCAACTGTTCCACGGAAAAATGCAAAAAGTGACTTCGACATTCGTTCACGCTTAACGGCTAGTAGTTCGGGAACTAATAGCTTATTTTTGATGTTTAAGATTTTATGGATGTTTCTCTTCTCAGGTTCAAATTGATCAAATTGATCAGATACTGTGGTCGCGAAAAATCGACCTCTGATAATTAATTGTTCCGTACTTTTAAAAGCATCAGTATCTTGGAAAGTATATGGTGTTCTGCTCATACCCTCATCTCCTCAAATTTAATTATACAATAGCTAGCTCGGATAACTGCCAGCTTTCATGATTTTTTACATTATTGTTTACTATACTGAAATATATATTTTAAGTATGACTAAAATATTATCTTTTATAACTGAATATTAACTTAAAATACACAATTTTTTCGTACGTTTCTTACAAACTCGCAAATTATCGAAAATTTATCATAAAAAATAAGCACACCCGAGGGAAGGCATGCTTATTTTTGAATATTTGTAGGTATAAAGATTTTTTAGATTCCGTCTTCATCAGATTCAGGTTCTGCACTCTTATGTTCAAAGACCTTTGTCTGATTCTTACTAAGAGAAACAATTTTGTCAGCCAATTCCTTAGCTGAACCATCAAAAGTTGCTAATTGTAGACCAACTTCCATAATAGAACCAACATTACAACCACAAGTAACATTGATTTCTTTATTACTTGACATGCTTAACTTCACAGCCTCTTTAAAAGGTGTTCCGCCAAGCAAATCACAGATAAATACTACTTTATCATCATTTTTTATTTCATCGGAAAACTTTTTATTTAGACTGTTTTCATCCATATCCCCGGTAAAATCTATAAAACTAACACCGTTCAAACCACCGGCCAATAGCTTAACTGTTGATTCAATTCCTGTTGCATAATTACCATGTCC
>NZ_VDFP01000281.1 GCF_009600985.1 Companilactobacillus halodurans | reverse complement strand
TGCCAATGTTTCACATCAATGCGATGGTTATTTCCAATTTGGCAACACGCCTATCACACGGACAGTTGCTTTTCCGACCAAAATTCAGTGCTCACCTTTTCTGGAAAGAAGTCAGTAGTGAGAAAGTGACTTGGGTTTCCTTGACTCCTGCAATCGTGGCTATTTTGTTACAGCGTGATGAGCGACCACAGGAAAATCAGCTTCGGTTTCTCCGGACTGCTTCAGCCCCTCTCCTACCAAGTATCCATCGAGAATTTAAGCAACGTTTCGGCATTCCACTAATTGAAAGCTATGGTATGACCGAAGCTGCTAGTCAGATCGCTCAGAATCCATTAGACAATCCTATTCAAAATACCGTCGGTAAAGTGGTTGGTACACAAATCAAAATTTTAGATAGCAATTATGACGAACTTGGCCTAAACCAAGTTGGAGAAATTGCTTTAAAAGGCGAAAGTGTTATTTCCAACTACTTAGATCCCCAACCTGAAGCTTTTCACGATGGCTGGCTATTAACTGGTGACCTTGGTTCCCTTGACGAAAAAGGTTATCTGCATATCGCTGGTCGTATCAAAGAAATGATCATTCGAGGTGGTGAAAATGTTAATCCATTAGCCGTCGAAGATTGTTTAAATAATTTGAACTTCATCAAAGAGCTTGCCGTTATTGGTACTCCGGATTTAATTTATGGTGAAACTGTCACCGCCGTTATCGTACCTAAGAAACTTAGTCATGATCACAGACATCAATTGGCGTTGTTGAACGAATTAGCAAATGAGCAATTATTACCTGTTGAACGTCCCACAAAATACATTTTTAGCACTCAATTACCTAAAAATGCGACTGGAAAAATTCAACGCACACTTCTAGCTCAAGAAGTGACTCAACAACTCAAGGAGGCTTAATAGATGCAAAAACCAATTGCATTAACTAATAATAAAAAATCTATTCACCTTCCCGTCGATAAGATCTTACCGTTTCTAATTCCGATAATTGTAATTTTATTTTGGCAGGTCAGTAGCTCTTTAGGTTGGTTATCAAGTTCT
>NZ_VDFP01000280.1 GCF_009600985.1 Companilactobacillus halodurans | reverse complement strand
AACAATGACATCATACGTACCCATTCTTAAATCTCTAATGATTTCTATACGTTCGAGTGTTTTAATTTCAGAATGCAGATAATTTACTTTGATGCCTGCTTCTTTTAAATATGTCGTTAAATCTTCACTCATTTTCTTAGTCAACGTTGTAACAAGTACACGTTCGTTTCGATCGATTCGATCCTGTATCTCGCCAAGCAAATCATCAATTTGATTTTCTGTAGGACGCACTTCAATCTTAGGATCTAACAGACCGGTTGGACGTATGATTTGTTGAACCATCTCATCTGTATGCTCAAGTTCAAATGGTCCTGGTGTGGCTGAAACATAAACCAACTGTTTCGTTTTTTCTTCGAATTCCTCGAATTTTAAAGGTCTATTATCTAGTGCACTCGGCAAACGGAATCCGTGGTCAACTAATACTTGTTTACGAGCACGGTCACCATTATACATCCCACGAATTTGTGGCATTGTAACGTGAGACTCATCAATCATAATATTGAAATCTTTGGGGAAGAAATCAAGCAAAGTAAATGGTGGTTCACCTTCAGCACGACCTTCCATATGACGTGAATAGTTTTCAATACCAGAGGTATAACCCATTTCACGCATCATTTCAATATCGTACTCGGTCCGTTGCTTGATTCGTTGAGCCTCAAGTAACTTACCTTCTTTTGTAAACTTCTCTACTTGAACATCCATCTCATTTTTAATGCGGTCAAGTGCTTGATCCATCTTAGAGTCACTAATCATAAAGTGAGTGGCTGGAAAAATTCCAATATGGTCCATTGAACCTTTAACCTCACCAGTCAAAGCGTCCATTTCAATAATTCGATCGATCTCATCACCGAAAAACTCCACACGAATAGCATTATCGTCTCGTGATGCTGGGAAGATATCCACAACATCCCCACGAACACGAAATCTACCACGTTGGAAGTCAATATCATTACGTTCAAATTGATTTTCAACTAATTCTTCTAACAACTTATCACGCGCAATTTGTTGACCCACACGCAAGGAAATAATGCTATCAGCGTATTC
>NZ_VDFP01000279.1 GCF_009600985.1 Companilactobacillus halodurans | reverse complement strand
TATAAAACGTTGCTAGGCCGGTTTATATTAGGGTATTTTTGCTTTAGGGAGCAGTAAGCTTTTTGAACATCGTCAGGAATATTAACATGGACAATAAAATTCTTTCCATTAGGACCGTAACCAGATTGATTATCTGTGAGCCTAGACATTTCACCCATCAGTAGGGTTTGATATCGTTGTGGCGACCACATGCCTAAATAGTCGTGATCAAAAGTTAATTCATTTGATTTTAATTTCAAATTTGTTTGATAGGTAGCATAGTTAATGATTTTTATTTCTGAGGAAACATATTTCTGTAGGCAAGCGCTCATTCGTCGCTGCATTGTAGTGTCCTGCGCCAGAATAATTGATTTAAAATCAATCTGCTGCTGTTTTAAAAGATCCAAAAGATAAGTTATATTATTGCCACAGTTAGTAGAATCAATTTCTAAAAAATCTGCTTTTAAATTGAAACGATTTTTTAAAATAATAGCAAACAATTCAGCCTCGCTGGTGATATTGTCAGGTAATTCTGGAAATGTTTTTTTAGCCGTTTGCATTAAAGAAGCTGTTGTATGACCAAAACCGCCAACGATAAGGTACTTTTTAGCGATATTATTTTGAATTGCCTGGGCTAAGATATTTACGCCGTATACAATGGAGCCTCCAAAAAGAACGAAGACATCAGCTTGTGTGATTTGGTATTTAGAAAATAGAATACGGGAATCTAAATTTGAAATGTCTCTTGGTCCACAAAACTTTCCTATGAGATTGAAATTCTTGATATCTTCGTTATTAAAATTATTCAAAATATTTCACTCCATCAGAAATACTTGTAACGCTGTCGACGATGTAATCAGCACCAGAATCAGCTAATTCCTGATGATCTCCAAAGCCGTACGTAACGCCTAATGTATGAACACCGTTTTGAACTCCTCCTTCCATGTCGGTCATACGATCGCCAATCATTAGTGAATTAGCTGAGGATGCTTGGGCATCTTTCATACCATAAGCTAAAATAGCTTTTTTAGTATTCCGAGTAGTTTCATCATCAGATGCACCATA
>NZ_VDFP01000278.1 GCF_009600985.1 Companilactobacillus halodurans | reverse complement strand
CAGCCAAAACTAAAGCACCGATTTATTTAGTTGAAATTCAAAAGCAACTTGCTGATTTGTCACAAAAAAGTATTGCTGAGAATCACCTGGAACAGCAAGTTTATTCGATTAACGATGATTTAAAAAATATTCAAAAATATATTGATCACGATACGGTTGATACTGTTGTTTGTAATCCACCGTATTTTAAACTGGGTGACAAGACAGTAATCAAGGATAATCCCGTTTTAGCAATCGCTAGACATGAGTTAAAAGCAAATCTAACTGATATTCTTTCTACCATTAAAGTGGTACTTAAGGAAAATTCACATGCCTACTTAGTATATCGTCCAGAAAGATTGAGTGAATTGTTCAGTATTATGACACAACAACGTCTGCAACCCAAAAAAATGCGCTTTGTCAGGACTACTAAATCCAAAGATGCTAATTTAGTCTTATTAGATCTAATCAAAACAGTTAAAGAGGCTTCACTAAAGGTGGAACCAGATTTAGTGATCTACGATGATCAGCATCGATTAACAAAAGAGGCGAGTTTAATAATCAATGGAAAATAATAAGTATTATGTTTATATGCTTTTGTGTAGCGACAGGACTTTTTATACTGGAACTAGTAATAATGTAAAAAAAAGAGTTGCAACGCACAATGCTGGTAAAGGAGCCAAGTATACAAAAATCAGGCGACCAGTTAAGCTGATGTACACCGAAGCATTAGCCGATAAATCACAGGCTTTAAAACGCGAATATGCAATAAAGAAGTTAAGTAGACATCAGAAAGAAAACTTATTAAAAAGTAATGGAATAAATTGGCGCGACTACTTGATTTCAAAATAATTTTCCTTTATAATATTTGCTTGTATTGAATACACACACTTAACGATTTGATTGATGGTGCGCAAACGCGTTTCAGTCAGACATGACTTAAGTGGAGGTAAAAACCAGGAGGAACTTTTTATGTCAGTTATTTCTATGAAACAACTTCTTGAAGCCGGTGTACATTTCGGTCACCAAACAAGAAGATGGAACCCTAAGATGAAGCCATTTATCT
>NZ_VDFP01000277.1 GCF_009600985.1 Companilactobacillus halodurans | reverse complement strand
AACATAAGCTAAAAAGCCAATGGAAATCATTGCCCCACCAATGAATCCTAAAATCATCTTGGCAACCAGTGTCTTTTTTAACTTATTAACCCCGGCGGTAACACCCTTTTGCAGAATTTCTTCTGGAGTAAACATATTTTAATCTCCCATACACACCATTTAGTGTAATTAAAATATCATCAATTACCGAACATATCAATCTAATATGGCAAAATCATACGGATAACACGTATCCATAAAAATAACGCAGATTAATTATAATCTGCGTTATTTTTTATCTTTATCGACCCACCAAAGCATACCTTTCAGCCATTGCCACGAATTGCTCCACGACAAGGTTGCTAAAATCAAGAATGCTGGCAAATATTGAATTAAGTAACGACTACGGCCACCTTCAAATAGTAGTAAGAAGATGAAACCACCAATAATCGTCAATCTTAACATCTGAATCAATTTACGATCATCTTTCCAATTAAAAGCAATCGCTGCTAACAAAAAGACCCACCAAACTTGGGCTACATAACGAAAATCGCCTAAATTGGTTCCGTACAAATAGACGAAATTCCGAATTTTCCCAGCAAACCCCTTATGTGATGGATTAGTATTACCAATAATAAAGTGACCTTCTTTAATCCAGGCAAATGTTCCGTCAGTTGTATTATTAGCGTGCTTTTTAAAGAGAAATTTGATATATCCGAAAAAGCCCTTTTTCTTCAAACGCTTAATCAAAACCTTTTTAGAATAATCAACTTGGGCTTGTTTATTAGGCATTTTGGCCATCATTAAGGCATCATGTGCGTTATATCCACCATCACCAGAAACACCCATACTCATGAAATGAAGTGGCACGATAGCACGGGAAGTATTGATTTCCATATATTTTTGATGATCAATAGCATAATTACTAATCGAATACGTTGGCACCATGGCAATCATCACAATCAAAGCAAAAATGAATTCATTCAAAGCTTTCTTAAACGAAAACTTACCCTTGAATAAATACAGAAATTCAATCAAGCCAATCGCAATAATCCCAACGATTGCT
>NZ_VDFP01000028.1 GCF_009600985.1 Companilactobacillus halodurans | reverse complement strand
TAAGCGTATCAATCTTCAAATTTTTTGGCTCCGAGCAAGCTCGTCAGCCAAATAAAAAACAGCTAGACCAATTATGATCTAACTGCTTATGTAAACTGCCATCAACTTAATTTGACGAACAGCCGATTTTTAACGTCAAATCGAAAATATAAAATATTAACGTTTTGAGAATTGTGATGCTTTACGAGCTTTCTTCAAACCTGGTTTCTTACGTTCCTTCATACGAGGGTCACGTGTTAAGAAGCCGGCTGACTTAAGTGTAGGTCTGAAATCAGGATCTACATCAAGAAGTGCTCTAGCAATACCATGTCTAATTGCTCCAGCTTGTCCTGAGAAGCCTCCACCATTAACGTTAGCAATAACGTCATAGCTTTCTGCTGTTTCAGTTACGTCTAGAGGTTGTTTCATATCAGCAATCAAATTGTCAAAAGGAATGTAATCTTTGACATCACGTTTGTTGATAGTAATCTTTCCGTTTCCAGGAACTAAGCGTACACGAGCAACTGAATCCTTGCGACGACCTGTTCCGGCGTATGATACTTGTGCCAAATTCTTTTCCTCCTTAAATTAGTTTGTTGATATCCAATTTTTCTGGATTTTGTGCTTGGTGCTTGTGATCAGAACCTGCATAAACATACAACTTCTTGATTTCTTGGCGACCAAGAGTGTTCTTAGGTAACATACCGCGAATAGAATCTTCAACGAATCTTTCAGGCTTTGTAGCTTGTTTTTCGCCAGCACTAATACTCTTCACCCCACCTGGGTGATCTGAATGAGAATAGTAAATCTTATTCTTTGCTTTTTTACCTGTTAATCTAACTTTATCTGCATTGATGACAATCACATTGTCACCTGTATCAACGTTAGGTGTGTAAGTTGGCTTGTTCTTACCTCTGAGAATAGAAGCAACAACAGATGAAAGTCTACCTAAGACAACATCTTCACCATCAATAACATACCATTTACGTTCAACTTCACTTGCTTTTGCTAATGGTGTTGTACGCACTTTAATTTCCTCCAGTTTCTACGTCTGTTTGACAACTCAATAAGTTTCCGGGGCTTATCGTGGGGCAAACAATACCAGTTACAATAATACTGTGATTTTGACTCCAAGTCAATAATTATCCACAGATTATTGATAAAAAACTTCTTTTAAATATAGCCCACTTGCTGGGGCAGTTCCTCTAGCCTCTTGACGATCTTTTACTTCAAATAATCTCAAGAAATCATGAACATCCCTGCGTCCATTGCCAATTTCTAACAACGTAGCCACTAAGATTCTTACCATATTATATAGGAAGCCATTGCCTGTAAATTCGAAAACTAATTCGTTATTATTCTCATTATACACGGCTGTTGCAGAATAGATAGTCCTAACTTTGTTTTCAATCACGCCACCGGATGCAGCGAAGCTAGAAAAATCATGTTCTCCAATTAAATCTTTTAAAGCCACTTGAATCTTATCCACAGACAAGTGGTGCGGATAATGACCTGTGTAAAACCTTTTAAAGGGGTCAGTATAATATCCACAATCGACTTTATACATATATGTTTTTTTCTTAACGCCATAGCGTGCATGAAAATTCTCATCAACAATTTCTGATTTTTTTACCAGCACATCTAATGGCATCAATGAATTGATTGCCTTTAACATGTTATCAGCCGGAATCTGTCCCGGATAATCGAAATGAATCACTTGCCCTAAAGCGTGAACTCCAGCATCAGTTCTTCCTGATCCAAAAACATTTACTTGTTGACCTTTAGTCATTTTAAAAAGTGCTTTTTCCAAAACGCCTTGAACGGTTCGTAATTTTTTTTGTCGTTGAAAGCCATGAAACTTAGTCCCATCATAAGCAATGGTCAGCTTGTATCTTGTCATAAATTAATAACTCCGTAAAAATAATAAAATAATTGTTAAACATATCATGAAAACAACCATGATATTGTCTCGTTTGGCCCAATTTAAAACGCGGTATTTGCTGCGTCCTTCGCCATCTCGATAACCACGCGATTCCATAGCGATTGCTAAATCATACGCAATAGAAAAACTGCTGACAAACAAGGGAATCAATATTGGCACGAATGATTTGATTCTTTTAATCAAACCACCCTCGCCAAAGTCAACGCCACGAGCACGTTGTGCATCCATAATTTTGGTTGTTTCATCAACTAGAAGCGGCACGAATCTTAGAGCAATCGACAACATTAAAGCTACTTGAGTTACAGGAAATTTAATTTTTTTCAAGGGTTTAAGAATGCTCTCGATTGAATCAGAAATCTCGATTGGTGTCGTAGTAAGCGTCAATAAAGTTGATATAAAGATAATCAAAACAAAACGGATGAAAATGTACCCTGCAATGACCATGCCTTCTTTAGAAAATGTTAAAATTCCCCATTGCCAAATTGGATTGTCGCTTGGCGTAAAGAATAGCTGCAAAATGACCGTAAAGAGAATCAACCAAAAAATCGGCCGTAGTCCTTTTAAAAAGAAGCCAAAATTTATCTTTGATAAATAAACTGCAAAGAGGACAAAAGCTAATAAAAATGCATATGATGCTACATTATTGGCTAAAAATACGATTCCAACGAAATAGAATGTTAATAAAAATTTTCCCCGCGGATCCAATCGATAAATCAACGAATCCCCTGGTAAATATCTCCCTAAAATTATTTTATCCATTTAACCACCATTTAACTGTTGTTTAATTTCAGTTCCTAATTCATCAATTGTAATTGGTAACTTATCAAAATGAAATCCTTTTTGCGATAATTCTCGCGCAAATTCGGCACTTCTAGGTAAAGACAATAAGTCATCTTTCAATAATTCTGACTTGTTGAAAACTTCTTGTGGAAGTCCACTTGCAATTAGTTTTCCACGGTGGATAACTGCCATCTCATCAGCAAAATTAGCCACGTCATCCATATTATGCGTAATTAGGATAATTGTCTTGCCTTGTTGTTGCAAGTCCTTAAACAGTCCCATAATCTCTTTACGGCCTACTGGATCCAATCCTGCAGTCGGTTCATCCAAAATAATCGTTTCAGGATTACTAGCTAGAACCCCAGCAATCGCGACACGTCTCATCTGACCGCCAGACAAATCAAATGGTGACTTGGACAAATATGATTCATCTAAGCCGACCAATTTAATCATTTCTTTAGCTGCCTGTTTAGCATGCTCTTCTGAGTCGCCAAAATTCATCGGCCCAAACATAATATCCTTTTCAACCGTTTCTTCAAACAATTGATTCTCAGGAAATTGAAAAACCATGCCGACTTGTTTACGCAAAGGTTTCAAGTTTTTATTATTAGTCTCTGATGTTATGACCCGATTTCCAACTGTGAGTTTTCCAGAAGTAGGCTTCAATAGTGCATTGATATGTTTGACCATTGTTGACTTCCCGCTGCCGGTCTGACCAACGATAGCTGTAAATGACTTATCATTGATTGTTAAAGAAACGTCATCTAAGCCTAAACTCGCGGTAGGACTATTAACATTATACGAATGTGTTACATGTTCGAATGTAATTTCCATAATTGTCGCTTTAACTCCTCTTCACTCAAGTATCCCTCAGGCAATTTTAAATCGTCTCTTAACGTTGATACTAATTGACTCGAAAAAGGCTCCTCAAGACCGTATTTTTCCAAATCAGAGCCTAGATTGTAGATATCAGCCGGTTTACCATCTTTCACGACTGCTCCGTTTTTTAAAACCACGATTCTTTGAGACAATTGTGTCTCTTCGATGTCATGAGTAATCGAAATAATCGTCAAATCTTGTTGTTGACGTAATTGTTGGATTAGGTTCAAAACAGTTTTACGCCCATCTGGGTCCAACATACTAGTCGATTCGTCCATAATAACGATTTGAGGTCTCGTTGCTAAGACTCCAGCAATAGCCACTCGCTGTTTTTGTCCACCCGATAGAGACTGAGGATCACGGTTTTTAAAATCAGACATTTTAACTAGCCGTAAAGCATTATCAACTTCTTCGACCATTCTATCTCTTGGCATACCTTGATTTTCTAATCCAAAGGCCACATCATCTTCCACTGTGGCACCAACAAATTGATGATCAGGATTTTGAAAAATGATACCAACTTTTTTTCGAGCTTCCCAAATGTTATCTTCATCTATAATTTGCCCATCAATTGCAATCGTACCAGAGTTAGCCTCAATTAAGCCATCGATAAGTTTAGTTAAAGTAGATTTACCGCTACCATTTTTACCAACGATCGAAACCCACTCATTTTTAAAGATGTCTAGAGTTACATCATTGATAGCAGGTTGTTTTGAATCGGGATAAATATAATTTAAGTTTTTGATCGAAATGATTTTTTCCAAAAGTTATCTCCTCAAAACTATATTATGTATATCATAACTAAAAAATAGAATTTTGGGTAAAAAAAAATCATTCGACAAATTAGTGTCCCCTGTTACAAGGATCTCAGAGATAGACTTGGTTAAGAATAACCATCATCTTAACACTCACTAATTTATCAGAATGACTGATTTTTTAAATATTAATAAAACATTGTTATTAAACTAATTCAATAACAACCATTGGTGCAGCGTCTCCACGACGTGGAGTTGTCTTCAAGATACGTGTGTATCCACCATTACGTTCTTTGTAACGTGGTGCGATATCACTGAATAACTTTTGAAGAGCTGATTGAACAATAACTGCATCATCATCTTCTGTAATGTTAGCAACTTCGTTTCTAACATAAGCAGCAGCTTGACGACGAGCATGCAAATCTCCGCGTTTACCTAAGGTTATCATTTTTTCTGTTGTACGACTGATCTCTTTAGCACGAGTTTCAGTTGTAACAATGTGTTCATTAATGATTAAATCAGTAGTTAAATCGCGCAACATTGCTTTTCTTTGTGAACTGTTACGTCCTAATTTGCGGTAGCCCATGTCTATACCTCCTGTTTGAATTTGATAGTATTAGTCTTCTTGCTTCAATGACAATCCAAGATCAGCAAGCTTTTCTTTAACCTCAACAAGTGATTTGCGTCCAAGATTACGAACACGCATCATATCTGCTTCGGATTTTTCAGTAAGCTCTTGCACAGTATTAATACCGGCACGCTTCAAACAATTATATGAACGAACTGACAAGTCAAGTTCTTCAATAGTCATTTCAAGTTTCTTCTCTTTTTGAGTTTCCTCTTTTTCAATCATCATGTCAGCACTCTTAGCTTCTTCAGTAAGGTTTACAAAACTTGTTAGGTGTTCTGTAAGAATCTTAGCTGACAAACTAATAGCTTCGCGTGGTCCAATTGAACCATTTGTCCAGATATCGATTGTTAATTTGTCGAAGTCGTTTCTCTTACCCACACGAGTGTTTTCAACTTGATAGTTAACTTTTTCTACAGGTGTAAAAATTGAGTCAACTGGAAGAACACCAATTGGTGTTTCGTCCGTCTTATTTTGTTCTGCAGGAGTATATCCACGACCATTTTTAATTGTCATTTGCATGTGGAAGTGTCCACCCTCAGCAACAGTACAAATAAATTGTTCTGGATCGAGGATTTCCAAGTCATCATCAGCCTTGATGTCTTTTGCTGTAACAGTAGCTGGACCAACAATGTCGACCTCTGCCTTTAAACTGTCTTCGGCGTAAGATTTAAGCTTCAATTTCTTAACGTTTAACACGATTTGTGTAACGTCTTCAATTACGCCATCAATAGCTGAAAATTCATGCAATACACCGTCTATTTGAATATCAGATACCGCAGTACCAGGTAGTGATGCTAGTAATACTCTACGCAATGAATTACCTAAAGTTGTACCATAACCTCTTTCAAGCGGTTCGATAATATATTTACCATAACTACTACTTTCTTCTACAGAAGTAATGGATGGCTTTTCAAATTCGATCATTCGGTTAGTTCCCCTTTCAAAACGAAATGTGTGTAGCTTAGTTCATATGGGTATACAACCATTCTATACACGACGACGCTTTGGAGGACGAGAACCATTGTGAGGAACTGGAGTAACATCACGAATAGCAGTGATTTCCAAACCAGTAGCTTGTAGTGAACGGATTGCAGCTTCACGTCCTGAACCTGGACCCTTAACAGCTACTTCAACTGATTTCATACCATGTTCCATTGATTCTTTAGCAGCTGCTTCTCCAGCCATTTGTGCAGCAAATGGTGTTGACTTACGACTACCCTTGAATCCTAGTGCACCGGCTGATGACCATGAAACGGCATTACCGTTAACATCAGTGATCATAACAAGTGTGTTATTGAATGTTGAGTGGATATGAGCCACACCAGATTCAATATGCTTCTTAGTACGGCGCTTACGACCTTTACTTTGTGCCATGATTAACCTCCTATCTTAATCTCTATTTCTTTTTACCAGCAATACTAGTCTTCTTACCTTTACGAGTTCTAGCATTGTTCTTTGTGTTTTGTCCACGAACTGGCAAACCACGGCGATGTCTCATGCCACGATATGAACCAATTTCTTGTAGTCTCTTGATGTTCATACTTACTTCACGACGTAAGTCACCTTCGACACGAACTTTATCAACTTCTGCACGAATTTTTTCTTCTTGATCAGGAGTTAAGTCTCTTGTACGAATGTCTTCTGATACGCCAGCATCTTTAAGTACTTTTTGAGCTGTTGTTTCGCCAACACCAAAAATGTATGTTAGGGCGATAACGATTCTCTTATCACGAGGTAAATCTACACCTGCTATACGAGCCATTATATGCACCTCCTATTAAATTATCCTTGTCTTTGTTTGTGCTTTGGATCTGCAGAGCAAATAACCATGACGCGACCGCGTCTCTTAATTACCTTACAGTGTTCGCACATAGGTTTAACGGATGGTCTTACTTTCATATTGAGGAACCTCCATTCCATTAAAAAACTTATTATCTATATCTATATGTAATTCTTCCCTTGGTTAAATCATAAGGGGATAATTCCACGGTAACCTTATCACCGGGTAAAATTCTGATATAGTGCATACGGATTTTACCTGACACATGAGCTAAGACTGTAGCTCCGTTTTCAAGTTTTACCTTAAACATTGCATTGGGCAATGTTTCTGAAATTGTGCCTTCTACTTCAATGACATCTTCTTTTGCCAAAGATATTAACCTCCATCGGGATGAAATTATTCTGCATATACTGGCGAATTATACAATAATTTTCCGTACATGTAAACATTCAAAGCAAAAAGTTTTACAAGCTTTGTAAAACTTTCTTAACTTCGTTATAAACTTCATCTATTTCTTGTTCACCATTGATTTTATGAAGCAAGTTCAACTTGTCATAAAAGTCAATTAATGGTGTATTCATTTCAATATTAACTTTCAATCTATTCTTTACAGTTTCTGGTTTGTCATCCTCACGTTGGTAGAAATCATGTCCGCCACAGACGTCACATGTTCCTTCAACCTTAGTAGGATTGTATATTTTATGATAAGTTGCTCCACATTTAGAACAAATATATCTTCCAGATAAGCGATCAACTAATGTTTCAGGCTTTGCATCAATATAGATGACAGCATCTATTGGTTTGTTTACATTCTTTGCAATTGTCTGTAAAGCGTTAGCCTGTTCAAGAGTTCTCGGAAATCCATCTAACATATATCCGTCTTTTTGAACATCGTCTTGAGCTAAACGTTCTTGAACGATATCCTCAGTAACATCATCCGGCACAAGTTCACCTTTATCGATGAACCCTTTAGCCTTTAGACCAACTTCTGTCTTGTTAGCCATGGCTGCTCTAAACATGTCACCTGTCGAAATATGAACAACTTTAAAATCTTCAACAATCTTTTCTGCTTGAGTACCTTTACCAGCACCAGGTAATCCCATTAATACAATATTCATTGTCACATCTCCAATTATCTAATAAATCCAACGTATTCACGCTTCATCAAAAGACCACGTAATTGACGATCCATTTCCAAAGCAACACCAACGATGATCAATAAACTCGTACCACCTAATCCGATGGATTGAGGTAAATTGAACAAGTTAGCTGCTAATAATGGAAGTAATGAAACCAAACCTAGGAACGCAGCTCCGACGGTTGATAATCTCATTAACACACCTGACATGAATTTAATTGTTTCATTACCAGGCCAAACACCAGGGATATAAGCCCCTTGCTTCTGTAGGTTTTCTGCAAGCTTTTCAGGATTTACTTGAACAAATGCATAGAAGAATGTAAATAATACAATCAACAATGTATAAATAATTGAACCTGTCGTAGTCTGCATACTGAATATTTCTGTTAATACTTGATACCATTGATCTCCACTGTGATTTGCTTGGAATGCCATCAAAATTGTTTGAGGCGTAACAATAAATGAACTAGCGAAGATAACAGGAATAACACCAGCAACGTTAACCTTCAATGGTAGAAAACTCTCACTACCACTACCAGCAGCACGTCTTGTATATTGAATTGGAATTCTTCTACTTGCTTGTTGAACATAAGTAACGAATTGAACAACAATCAAGATGATGATTACAAGACCAACTAAGAATCCAATATTTTTAGCAAGATCTGCTGAACTAGAATTTGTAATATAATCACGGTAAATTTGTTCAACTCCATTAGGGAATCTAGCAACAATACCAGCGAAGATAATTACTGAAACTCCATTACCTAAACCTTTATCAGTAATCTGCTCACCAATCCAAGTAAGAAGCATCGTACCACCAGTTAAGATGATACCGATAGTAATGAAAGCTTTCGCGTTAGGAGATTTAACTAATCCTAACCCACTTAATTGGTTAAAACCGGCAGTAATACCGATAGACTGAACAAAACCTAAAACAATCGTCAAATATCTCGTTACTTGATTTAACTTTCTACGACCAACTTCACCTTGTTTACTCCACTCAACAAATTTAGGAACAATGTCCATTTGCAAAAGTTGAATAACGATTTGGGCCGTAATGAATGGTGAAACACCCATTGAGAAAATAGAGTAGTTCGAAAGACCACCACCGGTAACAGTATCCAATAAAGGAACTAATCCTGTTGAACCGACTTTATCCATAGCGGCGGCATTAACACCGGGCACTGTGATTTGTGATCCCAAACGATATATAACAAGTAACATCAAGGTAAATAGAATCTTTTTACGGATTTCTTTTACCTTTAGAGCATCTCTGATAGTTCCAAGCATTAGATCACCTCTACAGTGCCACCAGCGGCTTCGATTGCTTTAGTAGCTGCGGCTGAACTCTTAGCAACTTTAACAGTTAACTTAGCGCTAACCTCACCGTTAGCAAGCAACTTTACACCATTATTTTCTTTTTTAACAATACCTGCTGCCTTCAATGTTTCAAGATTTACTTCAGCACCATCATTAAATTTACTTAAATCACTTAGGTTAACAATAGCATATTCCTTACGGTTGATGTTATTGAATCCACGTTTTGGCATACGACGGAACAAAGGCATTTGTCCACCTTCAAAACCAATACGTGTCTTACCACCTGATCTAGCCAATTGACCTTTTTGACCACGACCAGCAGTTTTACCTGTACCACTTGAAGTACCACGACCAAGACGCTTTCTTGCATGTCTTGAGCCTGCACTTGGCTTAAGTTCGTTTAGTTCCATTATTGCACCTCCTAATCTTTTAAAAATTTATTAATCTTTAACTTCTTCAACGCTAACTAAATGAGCGATTTTTAAAACAGCACCACGAATAGCTGGATCATCCGGCTTAACAACTGAGCTTGATACTCTTCCAAGACCAAGTTCTTTAACGACTTTACGTTGAGCAGGAAGGCGGTGTGCTGCACTTCTAGTTAGGGTAATTCTAAGTTT
Source organism: Companilactobacillus halodurans (assembly GCF_009600985.1). Classification (GTDB taxonomy): domain Bacteria; phylum Bacillota; class Bacilli; order Lactobacillales; family Lactobacillaceae; genus Companilactobacillus; species Companilactobacillus halodurans. The sequence continues at coordinate 14,944 of NZ_VDFP01000028.1, read as the reverse complement.
AGCCATTATTACCACACCTTTCTTCTAGTTAAGCAATTCTTGGGCTGAGATTCCGCGCATTTCAGAAACGCTTTCGGCAGTCTTGAGTTGTTTTAGTCCATCGATTGTTGCACGAATTACGTTGATTGGTGTATTTCTACCAAGTGACTTACTTGTAACATCACCAACACCAGATAATTCGATAACGGCACGAACAGCACCACCAGCAGCAATACCAGAACCTTCTTCAGCGGGCTTCAACATGATTCTACCAGCACCAAATGTACCGATAACTTCATGAGGAATTGTTGAACCAACCATAGGAACACTAATTAGGTTCTTTTTAGCATCTTCAACAGCTTTACGAATAGCTTCTGGAACTTCTTGAGCTTTACCAGTACCGAAACCTACGTGACCATTCTTGTCACCAACGATAACGATAGCAGCAAAACGTAGACGGCGTCCACCTTTAACAACCTTAGTAACACGGTTGATTGAGACAACGCGATCTTCTAATTCTAATTGAGATGGATCGATATATGTCATAAATTTGGTTTCCTCCTTCTAGAATTTTAGCCCATTTTCACGAGCTGCTTCAGCAAGACTTTGTACACGACCATGGTATAAGTAACCGCCACGATCAAAGACAACCTCGCTAATTTTTGCTTCTTGTGCTCTTTGTGCAACTAATGCACCAACAGCTTCAGCTTGTTCAACTTTTGAACCGTCTTTAACTTCTTTATCAAGAGTTGAGGCACTTGCTAGCGTTACACCCTTTACGTCATCAATTACTTGAGCGTAAATGTTTTTATTCGAACGGAATACGTTTAAGCGTGGGCGCTCAGCAGTACCAGAGATTTTACCACGTACACGTCTTTGACGTTTTTGACGTGCTTTGTTTTTGTCTGGTTTTGTTATCACAATTTTCACCTCATGGATTTATTTACTACTTACCAGTTTTACCTTCTTTACGACGTACATATTCGCCAACATAACGAATACCTTTACCTTTATAAGGTTCTGGAGAACGTACATCGCGGATTTCAGCAGCAAATTGTCCTACTCCTTGCTTACTGATACCTGAAACGTTGATTTCTGTGTTAGAAGGTGATTCAATCTTGATACCTTCTGGGGCATCCATAACAACTGGATGTGAATAACCAACTGTAAGAGTTAGTGTATTACCTTTAACTTGTGCACGGTAACCAACACCTCTTAGTTCAAGCTTCTTTTCATAGCCCTCTGTAACACCCAGAATCATGTTGTTTAAATTGGCACGCATTGTTCCGTGAAGTGCTTTATCGTTGTCATCTTCACGTGTGAACTTAGCTTCATTGCCTTCAAGCGTAAACTTGATTCTTGGATCAAAATGTCTTGTTAATTCACCCTTAGGTCCTTTAACAGTAATGTCTTCATCTTTTTGAGTAACTGTAACGCCTTCTGGGACGTTAATTACTTTATAACCGATACGACTCAAATTCGTGCACCTCCTTACTTATTAAGAATTTTACCAAATATAAGCGATTACTTCTCCACCTACGTGTTGAGCGCGGGCTTCTTTTTCAGTAATAACACCCTTTGAAGTTGAAAGAATAGCGATACCTAATCCGTTAAGAACCTTAGGAACGTTATCTGAATCAACATAACTACGTAAACCTGGTCTTGAAATACGTTTCAAGCCTGAGATTACACGTTGTTGATCGTTTCCATATTTTAAGAAAATACGAAGTACGTTTTGTTTGTTATCTTCGATAACTTCGTAATCCTTGATAAATCCTTCATTCTTAAGAATCTCTGTCATGCTCTTCTTGATGTTTGAAGCAGGAATTTCTAGAGATTCATGTTTAACCATGTTTGCATTACGAATACGTGTTAAGTAATCTGCAATAGGATCTGTCATGACCATTTGATTTGCCTCCTTTTTTTATTAAAAATCTTACCAGCTAGCTTTTTTCATACCAGGGATTTGACCTTCATGAGCCAATTGACGAAGGCAAAGTCGGCAAAGCTTAAACTTACGATATACTGAGTGTGGACGTCCACAGCGTTCACAACGTGTATAAGCTTGTGAAGAGAATTTTGCGGGTCTGTGATTACGTACAATTTGTGATTTCTTAGCCAATGAATTTACCTCCTATTTATTTTGCGAATGGCATACCGATTTGTGTCAACAATTCACGTGATTCTTCATCTGTGTTAGCTGTTGTAACAATAACGATGTCCAATCCACGAATCTTGTTAACCTTATCGTAGTCAATTTCTGGGAAAACCAATTGTTCCTTAACACCAAGTGTATAGTTACCACGTCCATCAAATGAGCGAGTAGATACACCACGGAAGTCACGAACACGTGGTAAAGCAATGTTGATTAGTTTGTCAAGGAAGTCGTACATACGGTCACCACGAAGAGTAACTTTAGCACCGATTGACATACCTTCACGAAGTCTGAAAGTAGCAATTGACTTCTTAGCTTTTGTGATCAAAGGTTTTTGACCAGCAATTTGGCCTAATTCTTCAACAGCTTCGTCAAGATTTTTTGAGTTAGCAATTGCATCACCAACACCCATGTTTAAGACGATCTTGTCGATCTTAGGTGCTTCCATGATTGATGAATAGTTGAACTTCTTCATCATTGATGGTGTGATTTCACCAACGAACTTTTCTTTTAATGCGTTAGCCATTTAGTTTTCTCCTTTCTTATTTATCTTCTTTATCAGTTGTCTTACTTACAACTTTAACGTTAGTTGCGCTAATAGGTCTTTCAACGTCAACAATTCCACCTTGGGGTTGATCGTTAGTTGGCTTAGAGTGTTTCTTTACAACGTTAACGCCTTCGACGATAACTTTGTTAGCAGCAGGCATAGCTTTTTTAACTACGCCAGTCTTGCCTTTAGCATCACCAGCAATAACTTTGACATTGTCTCCAGTTTTTACAAACACTATTCAGCACCTCCTGAATTTAATTGATCTTTTTATAGCACTTCTGGTGCTAGAGATACGATCTTCATAAAATCGTTATCACGTAGTTCACGAGCAACGGGTCCGAAGATACGAGTTCCTCTAGGTGTTTTATCAGCATTAATAATAACTGCGGCATTTTCGTCAAATCTGATGTAAGAACCATCTGTACGGTGAGCACCGGATACAGTTCTTACGATAACTGCTTTAACTACATCACCCTTTTTAACAACGCCACCTGGTGTTGCTTGTTTGACAGTAGCAACAATAATATCACCAATATTAGCTGTTTTACGGTTTGAACCACCAAGAACTTTAATTGTTAGAATTTCACGAGCTCCAGAATTATCTGCAACTTTTAGACGACTTTCTTGTTGAATCACGTTTTGGCCCTCCTCTCATCAGTTATAGTCTAGATTGTGACTGCTTTTTCGACGATTTCTAATAAACGGAAGCGCTTTGTCTTTGACAAAGGTCGAGTTTCCATGATACGTACAATATCGTTAACTTTTGCTTCGTTGTTATCGTCTTGAACGTAATACTTTTTAGAATATCTTACACGTTTTCCATAAACTGGATGTTGTTTTGTTGTTTCAACAACGACAACGATTGTTTTGTCCATCTTTTCTGAAACTACACGTCCTTGATATACCTTACGGCTGTTACGAGTCTTTTGTGTTTCGCTCAACTTGATGTCCCCTTCCTGTTTATTATTTTTCGTTATTCTTTTGGTTTTGAGCTGTTCTTAATCTTGCGATATTTTTTCTAACAGCCTTTAAACGAGCTGTGTTTTCCAATTGACCAGTGGCTTGTTGGAAACGCAAGTTGAATAGTTCTTCTTTATATTCTTTTACTTTATCTTGTAATTGAGCAGCAGTTAGCTCTTTGATTTCACTAGCCTTCATCAGCGCCACCTACTTCCTCACGTTTTACAAACTTAGTTCTGACAGGTAGTTTGTTTGATGCAAGTCTTAAAGCTTCACGAGCAACTTCTTCAGAAACTCCACCGATTTCGAAGAGAATCTTTTCACGTTTAACGGGAGCTACCCAACCTGCAGGAGCACCTTTACCATTACCCATACGAACACCTACACCTTTTGCAGTGTATGATTTATGAGGGAAGATTTTAATCCAAACCTTACCACCACGCTTCATGTAACGAGTCATAGCAACACGAGATGCTTCAATTTGTCTATTTGTGATCCAGCTTGAATCAAGAGCCTTCAAACCATATTCACCAAATGTAACAGTTTTTCCACCTTTAGCTTCTCCGCGCATCTTTCCACGGAATTCACGACGGTGTTTTACACGTTTTGGTACTAGCATAGATTATTCTCCTTTCCCTTCATTTTTTGAATCATTGTTATCATGTTGTGGCTTTGCTGGAAGAATTTCACCACGGTAAATCCAAGTCTTAACACCTAAATTACCATAAGTTGTCTTAGCTTCAACCCAAGCATAATCGATATCAGCACGCAATGTGTGCAAAGGAACAGTTCCTTCTGTATGCCATTCTGTACGAGCCATATCGGCACCGTTCAAACGACCAGAAATTTGTACCTTGATACCCTTAGCACCGGCACGTCTTGAACGTTGAACTGCTTGACGTTGTGCACGTCTGAAAGCAATACGAGCTTCAAGTTGACGAGCGATACTTTCACCAACAAGTTTTGCATCCAAATCAGGTTTCTTGATTTCAATGATGTTGATGTGAATATTTCTGTTAGTTAATTTGTTTAGTTCATTACGTAATTTTTCAACTTCAGAACCACCCTTACCGATAACCATACCTGGTTTAGCAGTATGAATAGAAATTGTTACGTTCTTTGCAGTACGTTCGATTTCAATTCTAGAAACAGAAGCATTTGAAAGTTTGTCTTCAATATACTTACGAATTCTAAGGTCTTCATGTAAAAATGTTGAAAAGTCTTTATTGTTTGCATACCATTTGGCATCCCAGTCACGGATAACACCGACACGGAATCCGACTGGATTAATCTTTTGACCCACTCAAGTTACCTCCAATACTATTCTTTTTCACTTACAACGACTGTAATGTGACTAGTTCTCTTGTTAATTGGTGATGCTGAACCTTTAGCTCTAGGACGGAAACGTTTTAGAGTTGGTCCTTCATCAACGAATGCTTCGCTGACGATCAAGTTTTGTGCATCTAAATCAAAGTTATGTTCTGCATTTGCAATTGCTGACTTAAGAGCTTTAGCAATAATTGGAGAGCCTGCTCTTGGTGTGAATTGCAAAATTGCAAGTGCTTCAGCAGCATTCTTGCCTCTGATCAAGTCAATAACAAGGCGAGCCTTACGAGGTGCGATACGCACGTTAGTAACTCTAGCTGTTGCAGATGTAATTTCTTGTTCTGCCATCATTTAAGTCTCCCTTCTTATTTCTTAACTACTGTTGTCTTTTTGTCATCAGTTCCATGACCATGGAATGTACGTGTAGGTACGAATTCACCTAATTTGTGTCCAACCATGTCTTCTTGGATATAAACGGGAACATTCTTACGACCATCATGAACTGCGATTGTATATCCTACAAAACTAGGAAAAATTGTTGAACGTCTTGACCATGTTTTGATAACTGTTTTCTTCTCAGAATCAGCTTGTGCATCGATCTTCTTTAGAAGGTGTGCATCAGCAAATGGTCCTTTTTTTAAACTACGACTCATCTTATGTCCTCCTTATATTATTCTAATGAATAGTTTACTTACCTTTTCTGTGACGAACGATAAGCTTTTCAGATTTGGCACGTGATGAACGAGTCTTCTTACCCAAGGTCTTCTTACCCCATGGTGACAATGGTGATGGATGACCGATAGGAGCTTTACCTTCACCACCACCATGTGGGTGATCGTTAGGGTTCATAACTGAACCACGAACTGTAGGTCTCATACCTAACCAGCGCTTACGTCCAGCTTTACCAATCTTAATAAGTTCATGTTGTTCATTACCAATTGAACCAACTGTTGCACGGCAAGTTGATAGGATCATACGAACTTCACCAGAAGGCAAACGTAGCAATGAGTACTTGCCATCTCTACCAAGTAATTGAATTGAAGTACCAGCTGAACGGCCAAGTTGACCACCCTTGCCAGGTTTTAATTCAACATTGTGAAGAGTTGTACCAACAGGAATGTCAGCAAGTGCAAGTGCATTACCTGGTTTGATATCTGCATCTTTACCAGATTGAATAACTTGTCCAACTTCTAGACCCTTTGGAGCTAAGATGTATGATTTAACACCATCTGAATAATGAATTAGTGCAATATTAGCTGTACGGTTAGGATCATATTCGATTGACTTAACTGTAGCTTTAACACCGTCTTTATTACGTTTGAAATCAATAACACGGTATTTTTGTTTGTTACCACCGCCACGGTGACGGACTGTAATATGACCGTATGAGTTACGACCAGCAGTATGGCTTTGTGATTCTAAAAGTGTCTTTTCAGGAGTTGTCTTAGTAATCTCAGAAAAGTCAGAACCTGTCATATTACGACGACCGTTTGTGGTTGGTTTATACTTAATAATCGCCATTATTTGACCTCCTTATTTATTCTTCATCAAAAATCTTAATTTCATCTGAATCTGCTATAAGAGTAACGATTGCCTTACGACGTTTTGCTGTAAAACCAACGTATTGGCCTTGGCGCTTCTTCTTACCAGAAACATTCATGATATTTACTTGTTTAACTTTAACACCGAAAACTTCTTCAACAGCTTGTCTAACAAGAACCTTGTTAGCATCTAAGGCAACATCGAAAGTATATTTCTTGTCGCTCATAGCATCCATTGAGCTTTCAGTAACAACAGGGCGAATAATTACGTCTCTTGCGTTCATTATCCAAGCACCTCCTCAATTTTAGAAAGTGCTGCTTGTGTAACAACTAATTTGTTTGCGTTAATAACGTCAAGAACGTTTACGCCTTCAGGGGCAACAACTTGAACTTTATCAATGTTTCTTGCTGATAAAGCAACATTATCATTGCCGTCTTCTACAACTACAAGCACCTTATTGTCTGCACCTACTTTGTTTAGCAATTGTGCAAAATTCTTTGTACTTGGCTTGTCGTATGAAATTGAGTCAATAACGATTAGGTTACTGTCAGCAGCCTTTTGTGAAAGTACAGACTTCAATGCCAAACGGCTAACCTTCTTAGGAAGGCGATATGAATATGATCTTGGTGTTGGGCCGAATACGACACCACCACCTACCCATTGAGGTGATCTAATTGAACCTTGACGAGCACGTCCAGTACCTTTTTGACGCCATGGTTTTCTACCACCACCACGTACTTCGGAACGGTTCTTAACATCATGAGTACCTTGTCTCATTGATGCACGTTGCATGATTACTGCATCTGTAACAACGTTATCGTTTGGTTCAATACCAAAGACTTCGTCTTTTACGTCAACAGCACCGTTCTTAGCACCGTTATCTTTGTAAGCTGTGATTTTTGTCATAACTCAGTTCCTCCTTCCTACTTTTGATTAGCTTTAACAGCTGTTTGGATTTTTACTAATGATTTATTAGCACCGGGTACATTCCCCTTGATCATGATTGCATTACGTTCAGCATCAACTTTAACGATTTCTAGGTTTTGTGTAGTAACACGGTTGTTACCCATAACACCTGGAAGCATCTTACCTTTGAAGACACGGTTAATGATGGCACCCATTGAACCAGCAACACGGTGATATCTAGAACCGTGAGTTTCTGGACCACGAGCTTGACCAAAACGCTTGATGTTACCTTGCATTCCATGTCCCTTAGTTGTACCTGTAACGTCGACAATATCACCAGAATTAAATGTATCTACTGTAACATCTGCACCTAATTCATAGTCTCCCATTTCAACATCGCGGAATTCGCGAATGTAATGTTTAGGAGTTGTATTTGCCTTTTCTGCATGACCTTTGGCTGGTTTGTTAGATAAAACTTCGCGTCTATCTTCAAAACCTAGTTGAACGGCCTCATAACCATCATTTTCAACAGTTTTAAGTTGCATAACAACGTTTGGTGTTGCTTCAACAACTGTAACGGGAACAAGTTCTCCGTTGTCAGTGAAAATTTGAGTCATTCCGACTTTTTTACCAAGAATTCCTTTTCTGGCCATGTTTGCACCTCCAATAATTTATTTTTAATAATTATAATTTAATTTCAATGTCAACACCTGATGGTAGATCCAACTTCATAAGTGAATCAACCGTCTTCTTTGTTGGGTTAACAACGTCGATAAGTCTTTTATGTGTACGCATTTCGAATTGTTCTCTAGAATCCTTGTGCTTGTGTGGTGAAGCTAGCACTGTATATAGTGAACGTTCTGTTGGCAATGGAATTGGACCTGAAATTTGTGCTCCAGTTCTCTTTGCTGTTTCCACAATTTTGTCAGCTGATTGATCTAGAATACGATGTTCATAAGCCTTCAAACGAATGCGAATTTTTTGACTTGCCATGGGGTTACCTCCTTTTTGTCTCTTTCAAGATGACCGGCTCCGTGAAAATATCCGCCAGCCCTGCCGTGGCAAAGCGGCCGGGTGTGTCGCAACCTCTCACTTCTAAGCCGTCGATATTATTTCAATACCAATTTGGTACATACTTCTATACGAAATAAGCACTCTTATAATATTACACGATGGTTCCCACTTTTTCAAGGTAAAATCAAGTTTTTTTAAATGAAAGTCGCTTTCTAAAAAAATTGATTTACACTATAATTTAAGAAAAATGGAGGTGTAATTTGAATAATCTCGAATTTAGATATAATAACAGGTTTCCACCAAATAATAAAGTGAAAACTTATCTTAATTTATTTAAACTTCAAATAGTTTTTAATGCTGTCGTCATTTTTGCCTACAGTGCTTTGACACAGAACTTGTTTCTCTTTGGTCCACTTATTTTAAATGTGTTGGGATTATACTTAAAACCTTCGCCGAAAAAAATTACCGATCGAATGAATTTTATCTTTCAGCTATTTTTTCAACTATTTATTATTGCTGAATCGTATCACTATTTAATTACTATGACGATGAGACTTTACAACTGGAACTTGCCTAGTTCAATCGGGTTGCTTTTAGTTTCACTCTTACTGATTTATTTACCTTATACAATTGTCTTTTTTGGAAATAGTCAAAATAAGTTTTTACAATTGATAATCGTTCTCTTCCTATTTGAAATGGTTGCGATGGGAGGTTTGAGTTTAGTAACTTATGGAACTATCCTCTACTTCAATCCTCATGTATCTGTTTTAATCAACTCTGGCTTTATGGGAGCTATTACTTTTTTAGTTTTATTGCTTTTTCTAATGCACTACTGGAATTACGATTTACCTAAAATGCGACTTTCAAAAAATACTAATAAATGGATTTTATTAATCATCATCATTATCAGTCTTTGGTTTATCTTCTGGAATGCTTTTGCTGGTGGAAACAATTTATTCGTTTCCTTTTTTAAATTTAACTTTTCGGGTATTTCGTTTAAACTGCAAAGTATTCTTAGCGGACTTGAAGCTGGGATTGCTGAAGAATTGCTTTTTAGATATGCTTTCTTAACTATCTTATTAGTTGTCTTTAGAAATTCTCGTTTCCAAATATTTTATGGTGCCATTATCAGTAGCCTTTGTTTCGGAGCATTGCATTTAGGTAATGTTGCTGCTGGTCAAAGTTTAGCAAACACTATCAATCAAGTGGTCTTTGCTTTTGGTATGGGGTTACTCATGTGCGGAATCTATCTCTATACTGATCTTTTCTATTTGCCGGTACTTTTTCATACTTTATTAGATACTTTGGTATTTAGTGTCTCTGGTGAATTGATGTCCGGAAAAGTCACCATGGTTGACAATATCATGACTTTAATTGAAACATTGATTTTTGTGGTTTTAGCCTTAGCTTTATTAATATCTGTTTATAATAGAAGAAATTCGTATTCTTTTTATTAATTTAACTGAAGACACAAAAAAACGTAATAACGAAATTTCGTTATTACGTTTTTTATTTTCAGAACTATTCGGCAGGTGTACCACCATTTTTCTTGATGATATCTGCTTGAATTGACTTAGGAACCTTTTCGTAGTGATCCATTGTCATAGTAAATGTACCACGACCTTGTGTTGCTGAACGAAGTGTTGTAGCGTAACCAAACATTTCTGCAAGTGGAACAAAGGCATTGATAAGTTGTGCATTACCACGTGCTTCCATTCCTTCAACACGTCCACGACGAGCAGTAACTTGTCCCATAACATCACCTAAGTAGTCTTCTGGTGTAACAATCTCAACCTTCATAATAGGTTCAAGAATTACGGCACCAGCACTCTTAGAAGCGTTACGTAGTGACATTGAAGCGGCAATCTTGAAGGCAGCTTCAGATGAATCGACTTCGTGGTATGAACCATCATACAACTTAGCCTTAACATCGATTAATGGATATCCGGCAAGAACACCGTTTTCCATAGCTTCTTTCAATCCTTGTTCTACTGAAGGGATGTATTCACGAGGAACAACACCACCAACGATAGCATCTTCGAATTCGAAGCCTTTACCTTCTTCATTAGGTGTGAATTCAATCCAAACATCACCATATTGACCTTTACCACCAGATTGACGAACGAACTTACCTTGAGCACTTGTTTGTTGTGTAAATGTTTCACGGTAAGCAACTTGAGGTTCACCAACCTTACATGCAACGTTAAATTCACGTTTCATACGGTCAACCATGATATCCAAGTGCAATTCACCCATTCCGGCGATAAGAGTTTCACCAGTTTCAGGATTTGTTTCAGCTTGGAATGTAGGATCTTCTTCAGAAAGTTTTTGAATAGCGATATCCATCTTATCTCTATCTTCCTTTGAATTAGGTTCGATAGATACTTGGATAACTGGATCTGGAATATCCAATGATTCAAGAATAAGTGGATCTGATGTATCAGTTAGAGAATCACCTGTTGTAGTGTTCTTCAAACCGATAACAGCAGCGATATCACCAGAGAAGACTTCTGGGATTTCCTTACGGTGGTTAGAGTGCATTTGTAGCAAACGACCAACACGTTCACGCTTGTCTTTAGTTGAGTTCAAGACGTATGAACCTGATTCCAATGATCCTCTATATACACGGATGTATGTTAGACGACCAACGAATGGGTCAGTAGCAATCTTGAATGCTAAACCAGCGAATGGTTTGCTATCATCAGCCATAAGTTCAACTTCTGAGTTATCCTTAGGATCTGTAGCTTTATAAGGACGAACATCAAGAGGTGATGGCAAGTAGTCAACAACGGCATCCATTAACATTTGAACACCCTTATTCTTGAAGGCAGAACCTGCAAGAACTGGGAAGTATTTCAAATTGATTGTAGCTTTACGAATTGCAGAACGTAGTTCATCATTACTGATTTCTTCACCTTCAAGGTACTTGTTCATGATATCATCATCAACATCAGCAACTGATTCAACTAATTCAGCACGTTTCTTTTCAGCTTCTTCACGGTAGTCATCGGGAACATCAACTGTATCCCATTTTGTACCTAACTCATCTTCATCATAAAGATCAGCTTTCATTTCGATTAAATCGATAACACCCTCAAACTTATCCTCGGCACCAATAGGCATTTGGATAGCATGAGCGTTAGCATCTAGTCTTTCATGTAGTGTTTCAACTGAGTAGTCAAAGTTAGCACCGATTTTATCCATCTTGTTAACAAAGACGATACGTGGAACACCATATGTTGAGGCTTGACGCCAAACATTTTCAGTTTGTGGTTCAACACCTGATTGAGCATCAAGAACTGTGATGGCACCATCTAACACACGGAGTGAACGTTCAACTTCGATTGTAAAGTCAACGTGTCCGGGAGTATCAATGATATTGATACGGTTACCTTTCCATTCAGCAGTTGTAGCAGCTGATGTGATAGTAATACCACGTTCTTGTTCTTGAGCCATCCAGTCCATTTGTGAAGCACCATCGTGTGTTTCACCAATTTTGTGGATTTTACCAGTATAGTACAAGATACGTTCAGTAGTTGTAGTTTTACCGGCATCAATGTGGGCCATGATACCAATATTTCTGGTTTCTTCTAGTGGAAATTCACGTTTATTAGCCATGAAAAATTGTTTCTCCTCTCAAATTAACTAGTTAAGTAACTAGATCCTACCAGCGATAGTGAGCGAATGCACGGTTAGCATCGGCCATCTTGTGTGTATCTTCACGTTTCTTAACAGCAGCACCAGTATTGTTAGCTGCATCCATAATTTCGTTTGCTAGACGTTGGTCCATAGTATGTTCACCACGTAGACGAGCATAGCTAACGATCCAACGAAGTCCTAAAGTAGTACGACGGTCAGGACGAACTTCGATAGGAATTTGATAGTTAGAACCACCGATACGGCGAGCCTTAACTTCAAGAACAGGCATAACATTGTTCATTGCTTCTTCAAACACGTCCAATGGTTCGTTGCCTGTCTTATCCTTAATAATATCGAATGAACGATATAAGATTGATGAAGCAGTACCTCTTTTACCATCATACATCAAGTGGTTAATCAAACGAGTTACTAGCTTTGAGTTGTACATTGGATCTGGCAAAACATCACGTTTTGGAGCTCTACCTTTACGCATATTAAATTCCTCCGTTATTACATTATTTCTTTAATAATTGATTATTAATTCTTAGGTTTCTTAGCACCATATTTTGAACGACTTTGCATACGTCCATCAACACCGGCTGTATCTAAGGCACCACGAACAACGTGATAACGAACACCAGGTAGATCCTTTACACGACCACCACGAACAAGGACAACACTGTGCTCTTGTAGGTTGTGACCAATACCAGGGATATATGCTGTTACTTCAATAAGGTTTGATAATCTAACACGGGCATACTTACGTAGGGCTGAGTTAGGTTTCTTAGGTGTCATTGTTCCGACACGAGTTGCAACGCCACGTTTTTGTGGTGCTGGGTTCTTTGTGGCAACTTTCTTCATACTATTGTAGCCGTAGTTCAATGCAGGTGCATCAGACTTTGAAGTTTGTGACTTACGGCCTTTGCGAACTAATTGATTAATTGTAGGCATTCAAAGTTCCTCCTAATAATTTAAGTACACACATCCAGGTGGTTCATAATTTTGTAAAATAATAAACCACGTTAGTGGCGTACGTTATGAGCTTTATATTTAATAAACAAACTAATATTGCTGCCAATAAAAGCACGTCTATTAGAATACCATCTTAAAAAAGTCATGTCAATGCAACATTTTTAAAAAGTTATCCACAAAACCTCGTAATCTTACTTGAGGTGAATAAAATGAAGTACTTTTTATATTTAATCTTTTTCATATTCGGAGCTTGCATTATCTCCTTTCTAAAAGTGATTGCACATGATTACCCACAGATAAGTCTTACTAGGCGTTCACATTGCGACTACTGCGGTAGGATTTTACGATGGTTTGAAATCATCCCTATAGTAGGTTATTTCATAGTCAATGGTAAATGCTATTCTTGCAAAAATCAAATCATTTTTTGGAATCCAATTCTGGAATTAATCGGTGGTCTTTTCTTTGCTTTAACTGGCTATTTACAAGGACAAAACTACTTGGCTTTTTTCACTATGTTGATTCTTTTAAGTTTTTCTGACTATTATTTCGGTTACATCTACCCTATCTTTTATTTGCTCTGCATCCCCACTCTCATACTTAACATGCAAAATCTCAATATACTGACCGCTGTCATCATCTACTTGAGCCTATTGCTATTAAGCCGTCACGGTTTAATCGGCCTGGGTGATGTGGAACTGATAGCTTTAATCAGTTTAGTTTTTAATTTAAGTATATTGTTGTGGACCTTGATTCTAGCTTGCTTGTTATGTCTGATTGTCTTTGGAATCAACAAAAAAAGATCGTTTCGATTTATTCCCTATTTAACAATCGCTTTAGGAATAATCTATCCAATCTTTTCTATTATTTCTACTATTATAGTTTAGGCAATATCTTTTGTAATTTGAGCCAATTGACACACAGCTCCCACCATTTGGCATCATAAACATTAAGATTTGCTTCATTATTAGGGTTTTGTGTCACATAAGTTGCTAATGATAATCCATGATCACCTGAACCAAAGAGGTGTAATTCATAAGGTATGCCCAAGAAATCCATCTTTTGTGCATAAATAATCGAATTCATAACGGGTACTGTGCCATCGGTAACTGTCTGCCACATAAAAGTTGGCTTACCATCCTTAGTCAGGTGTTCTTGTGCTTGCCAGTAATAGATGTCAGAACTAACTTTCATAGTCCATTCTTCTTCTCTAGGCCATCCTAAAGTCATATCGATGACTGAATAACCTAAGATATTAGCCGCTGGTTGAACTTCTAATTCTTCTGGAAAGATTTTTTTTCGTTCATCTGGATTCAACATAATTGAATTGAAATCTGCTACAACATGACCCCCAGCGGAAAAACCAACTAACAAAATTTTACTCAAATCGATTTGGTGACTCTTACTTTGAGCTTTTAACCAATTCAAAGTTGTTGCAAGTTCCTGTAAGGCTAAAGGATAAACCGTATGTTCATCATCAATTAATTGATAACGCAACACTAGAGCATGGATTCCTTCGGCATTGAACTTCATGGCAATTGGCTGAGATTCACGATCCGTATGAAATTTGAAAGCTCCACCTGGGCAAATGATTGCTAGTGGATGATCAAGCGGTTCATCAAAATCAGAAATAGGATCTAACCAATATGTATCTAAAGTAAATTTAGTATCTTCATATGATAGCTCTTGTTTTTGCAAATTATTATCCTCCAATAATATCAATCGTTTTCATTATACAAGAGTATACAAAAAAAGCCGACTCGAAAGTCGGCTTTTATTTGGCTGTACGATAAATAAAGTTGATAGGTATTTTGCCATCAACTTTATTTTTGTATACCATTTATTAGTAATAACCATTTAAGAACACCAAAAAAGGACACCATTCATGCCCTTTAGATGTTCGA
>NZ_VDFP01000276.1 GCF_009600985.1 Companilactobacillus halodurans | reverse complement strand
TGCTTTGGCAGAATTGACTGGTGATAAATTAAGTGAAGATGATTTACAACGTGGCTATGCTTCAGAAGGTTTGGCCGCTATCTTGGGTGGTATTTTTAATACATTCCCATATTCAACTTTCTCGCAAAATGTTGCCGTTGTGCAATTGTCTGGTATTAAAAAGAATAAGCCAGTTTATTTCTCAGCTTTCTTGTTGATCATCTTGGGATTAATACCTAAGGTTGGAGCAGTTGCTGAATTGATTCCAAACGCTGTTTTAGGTGGAGCTATGTTGATTATGTTTGGTACCGGTGGTATTGAAGGAATCAAGATGCTCACAAAAGTTAAAATGACTAATAACAATATCATGATTATGGCTGTTTCTATCAGTTTGGGACTTGGTGTAACGGTTCAACCAACACTATTGCACTTCCTTCCATCAACTGTTCAAACGATTTTAAATAACGGATTAGTTGTCGGAAGTTTCTCAGCAATTATCTTGAATTTACTATTGAATTCTAATAAAGAGACAAATTAACTAGTTTAAACATTTTCAAAGCAATTACAAAGTTTGGTCATATTTTCATCACATTTGGTACGTATACTTATCGAAAAGTTAGATAAGTATACGTATTTTTTTTTAGATAAAAGGAGTGATAAATATGCCTGAATATAAATATCTAAGTATCGTAGTAAACAAGTTTGACCTACCATTTGAGATAAAATTAGCTACGGTTGATCCGGACTTGATCGATACAAATTTAGTAGATAAAACAATTGAAAAGATTTCTGAAAATATTAAAGAATATGATGCTGTTTTTTCATTAGAGAATCATGATTCTTTGCTATCAAGATTTCAAGACGGTGAAGAAACAGGATTAATGACATCCAAAATTTTTCGAGAAGTATATGAGCAGACCATTACCGCTGAACAAATGACACATCATTATTTTAGTTCCTACTTTAACGGTAAATATGATCCAATTGGCTTGTTGAATGGTTGGATGATTGATCAAATTTTTAATAGAAATCTTTTGGAAATGCTCCAAGTAGATGGAGTTGATGGTA
>NZ_VDFP01000275.1 GCF_009600985.1 Companilactobacillus halodurans | reverse complement strand
AATTTTCATTTTGATATCCTCCTGATTGATTCCAATTCTACGGGTAAGACGTTTTTCCCAACAGTACTTAATGGTTGCGATTGAGAGGTAAAGCAAATGGCAACTCATTTTTTCGTTATGCTTTCGTTATAAATAATAACAAAAAAACTCCAACATTTTCATGTCAGAGTTAAGTGTATTTTAAGCCGTAGGAACAAATGTAGTATAGATTAACCAGATGTTTAGAATTGTTAAGACAACCGCAACGAAGTAGCCGATATATTCGACGAATTTGTTATTAGCGAATTCACCCATAAGTTTCTTGTTACTTGTAAACTTGATCAATGGGAAAATTGAGAATGGTAACGCAACACTCAAGAATACTTGTGAGAATGTCAAAAGTGACTCGATCTTAGCTTCATTACCGTTGTAAATAATAGCGAAGGTAATAACTGGAATGATGGACATCAAACGAGTAATTACACGTCTTGCCCAAAGTTTCATCTTCATGTGGACGAAACCTTCCATAACGATCTGACCAGATAGTGTACCAGTAATAGTTGAGTTTTGACCTGAAGCTAACAAAGCAATAGCGAACAGAATACTCAAGACAGGACTGGCAACAGCTCCGGCAACTTTAGGATCTTGCAAAGCATTAAATAGATCTACGAAACGTCCTAAATCACTGTTTGTGCCATAGAACAAAGCAGCACCTAGAAGTAATAGTAAAGTATTAACAACAAAAGCTAATGTTAATTGGATATTTGAATCCCAAGTTGAGAAACGAACTGCTTGATGAACACTCTTGGAATCGTTACGGTCATATTTTCTGGCCTGTGAAATTGAAGAATGTAAGTACAAATTATGTGGCATAACTGTCGCACCAACGATACCTAATGAAAGGTAAAGCATGCTTTGGTTTTGAAGGATCTTTGGATCAGGTACAAAACCAACGACCATTTGACCCATGTCAGGTTTGGCCAAGATAACTTCATATAAGAAGACGAAGAGGATAACCATAATTAATGTGGCTACGATAGCTTCGATTTTTCTGAAACCTAATTTCATTAA
>NZ_VDFP01000274.1 GCF_009600985.1 Companilactobacillus halodurans | reverse complement strand
ATCTAATCTATTTACTGTAAAGATAATGTAAAGTTATAAGGACTTATATCCAAAACAAAAAAATACCCTTATTAGGGATATGTCATACAAATTACGTATGATTTATCTGCTAAAAGGGTATTTTTTATTAAAATTGAAAACTAATCTTTTAATTATAACTTGTTGTATTCTTCGTCAGTAACTTTCTCAAGCCACTCTGATGTTCCTTTAGTAATAGCAACATGGCTAAACCAACTATCTTTAGTTGCTCCATGCCAATGCTTAACGCCTTCTTTAATTACTACAACATCACCTTGTATCAACAATTGAGCAGGTTTGCCCCATTCTTGATACCAACCTTCGCCACCAGTAACCAATAAAATTTGAAATCCATCATGATGAATATGCCAGTCATTACGACAACCAGGTTCAAAAGTTACATTTCCAACTCCAAAATCAATATTATCCTCTGGACTTACTAAGCTATTAAGATAACTTTGTCCGATAAAGTATTGTGCATATGCATCATTCTTATCCCCAACTGGGAAAACTCCATTTGTTTTTAATTCTTCATTTTTTGCCATAATTATTTTTCATCCTTCCAAATTTCTTTTGCACGATTAAAGGCCGACCATGCCTTAGGCCATCCTGCGTAAAATGATAAATGTGTAATTTCTGCTACGATTTCTTCTTTAGTAATACCGTTTTTCTTACCAATCTTTAAATGAGCATCAAGTTGCTCGGTATTTCCTGCTGATATAATACTTGCAATCGTGATGAGTGAACGATCATGCGCTGAGAGTTCGGATTCTTTACTCCAAACTTCTCCGAAAAGTACATCATCATTTAATTCTGCAAATTGTGGAGCAAAATCTCCTAATAGGTCATGTCCTGCTGTTTGTTTTGCCATAATCAATTCCTCCTCGTATCAAGTCGATAAATATATTAAACAACTTAAAGTCGACTTTAAGTCAAGAAGAAAATAAAAAAATTCTTCCATAACTATCAGACAAATTTATATCATTTCATCCGACAATCATAAAAGAATTTTTTGAATTAAAATTATTATT
>NZ_VDFP01000273.1 GCF_009600985.1 Companilactobacillus halodurans | reverse complement strand
AAATGAACCACGGTACTGTGTTCCGGCTTCCAATGAAGAAAGATCAATTGAAATAATCTGTTTATCCTTGATTGCTTCAGGCACGTTACCTTTTACAATAGCTTGTGCTAAACCTTCAACAACCGCAGTCTTACCAACACCAGCATCACCAACAAGAATTGGATTATTCTTGGTTCTACGACTTAATACTTCTGCTGTTTCTTGAATTTCTTTATCACGACCGATAACCGGATCAAGTAAGCCCTCTTTGGCTTCCTGAGTTAAATTACGTCCGAGTTTATTTAAAATTGTGCCATTTTTTTGTTTATTACTGTCACTAACTGGAATATTCTTACCAGCCGTTCTAGCTTCTTGATATTTTGCTAATTCTTCAGGAGTCAATTCTTGACCATTCACATAATACTTAGCCTGTGAATTGCCGTTTTGTTGACTCATTAATCTTTTAAAAATTTCGTCCATATTGTCGTTAAATGGATCTTCGTCCCAAAATGATCTTGCCATATAAATAAAAGCCTCCTCACTTTAGATAATGCAACTCCAATTCACGCAGAACTCTCCACATTTCAGTATCCTGCGCTTTAGCAATTGCCTCTATATCGCGCAAATTGATTGGTGTGGCGGAAGATTGTTTTTTATTGAAAGATTTGTGCAGAGTCGTATAACCATACCCGCTTTTCTTTGCTATTACATAAATCGTTAAATCGTTATCTTGTAAGTATGATTTGATATCTATTCTCATCTTTCTTCAACCTCCACACTTATAGTATAGCACAAAAGTAATATATTACAAGTGTGAAGTATCACTTCTGTGCTATATTTTTAAAATGGTTCTGAATTCCTTATATATCAACAATTTGGTAAAATAAAAGTAACTAAGAGGTGATTTAATGAAGGCATTATTGAGTACTTTAAACAGATTAAATCATGTTTATGATCGACTCGACTTGCTCAACTTCCGAGCTCACAAGAACTTACCTTTAACTTTTAATAAAGCCGATAGCAAAAAACTTTTGCCACAAAATAAAAGACTTTATTTTAGTTATTCTTATTTA
>NZ_VDFP01000272.1 GCF_009600985.1 Companilactobacillus halodurans | reverse complement strand
AGTCGTTCGCTTTATGACAGCATTACCTTTCGACAATCTACTAAGGTTTTACCAATCAACCTATGCTTTGATGAGTTTAGATCTACTGGCTCTGATATGTCTTTCATCTGTTGTGATGCGAATAACGATCACAAACTAGTTGGACTACTGTCCAACCGTTTGAATAGGTCTATTACTGAGTTCTTCCTAAACCAATACTCTAAGCAAGAAAGACAGCTAGTAAGAACAATAACGCTTGATTTAAATGCTCAATATCAAACTATCGTTCACCGTTTGTTTCCAAACGCTGAAATCATTGTAGATAGGTTCCACATAATACAGCTTGTAAGTTGTGCCCTAGACAAAGCCCGACTTCTCGCTACTTCTAGATTAAATCACTTCTCTAGAGAATATAAGGTACTAAAATCTGAATGGAAGATATTCCACATGCAAGAATCATCGTTAAATGCCACTGATTCTAAGTATTACAGAGGTTTAGGAGAATATTCTACACAACAGAATATCGTTGACTTAGGACTGAATCAAAGTGATGATTTCAGACATAGCTATAACGCTTATCAATCGGTTTTAGAAGCTATAAGAAATAATGATATCAATGCGTTAAGCGAAGCTATAACGCATTACAAAAGAAATGGCAGTCCTACGGACGTTGCCATGAACACTCTGAAGAAAAATTTATCATATGTTCTAAACAGCAGTAAATACAGTTATTCAAATGTTCCCCTTGAAGGAATCAATCGAAAAATCAAGGCATTAAAACGTGGTTGTTTTGGATTTAAGAATCAGATGCATTTCTTTATGCGTATTCAACTTATAAGGGCATAAAGAAAAAGAACCATACCAATTAAGGCATGATTCTTAGTAAAAGTCCCTACCAACACGATTTGACTTAGACCCCAAAATATTCTATTTTGTCTAACTTTTGTGTTGCACTTCAAATTTCTACCGTACTTTTTTGATATTTAGTTAAGAAATTGCTGCAAATGTTGCGCCGTAAAAGATTCTGTATGCTTCAATAAGTCAATAGGATAACCTTGAAAAATCACTCGACC
>NZ_VDFP01000271.1 GCF_009600985.1 Companilactobacillus halodurans | reverse complement strand
GATAAGGAATTTTTGGATTTCTTGTATGAAAACGGCATTGCTATTGAACAACGTAGCGGCGTTATAGTTCCAATGAATCAAGATGTTGCTAAGACGAAGATTGATTCCGAAGGTACTTTAGAAGGATTGATGGCATCACAGACCCAATGGCTTGAATTGCTTTCAACACTTGGAATCGCAACTAAACCACTTAATTATACTGATCAGGAAATCAAAAATAAGTGTGTTGCAATTACAGGTAATTTCTTAAATACCTTGTCAGATGAACAAATTACTCAAATGCTTTCACGTAACTTTGTCCTATTGGACGGGGATGCAGTAGTTATTTTGAATAATCGTCATCTATTGGATTTGATAAATGCGACAAGTATTGAAGTTATCAAGAATCGTTCTGGACAACAGTCATTTGAGCAATTTGACGGAGAAACGATTTCTGGTATCAACAATCCAAGATTAACTATGTTAACTCATACCGGCAATTATGTAAAAGTCGATTATAAAACTCCAGTTCATGTACATTCTTCAGCTTATGATCGTTTTGAGAATCAATTGGGACCTGTAACTGTCAGTGATGATAAATTTTACATTTTACCTATGACGGATTCTCCAAAATACGGTTGGCAAGCTCAATATACTGATATTCGTGAAGGAGATTTAAAACATTTCTTTGAAGAACAGTTAAGCGTTCCACATTTAGTCAACATGTACAATTGCAAGATGGTCATTGACGAAAATCAATCTAAAATGATTATCAGCAATTGGTCGATTGATGACATTGACGGAATTAATTTCTTCTTAAAAGACCGAAATGTTAAGAAAGTTTCAATCACGTATCGTGATTCGAACAATCAATTACAAAACGAAGTCTTAGACGCAACACTTGATTCAAAAGGAATCTATCACGTTGACTTCACTGTTAAGGAATTAGCAGTTATTCACGTTCAATTCTTAGATTAAAAATAAATAGAGAAGGGATTCAATATCATGTTTACTAAAACAGACCAAGAACTAGAAAAAATGGGTGCTAAAATTACAACCCGTGAAATTCAACA
>NZ_VDFP01000270.1 GCF_009600985.1 Companilactobacillus halodurans | reverse complement strand
AAATTCAGCGATTTTGTCTTGTCACACGAGTTGCATCATATTGAATTGGAATTATCTGATGAACCTAGTATTGATTGTGCAGTAACAACAGGTCAAGAAGATCTAGACGGTCGTATTTTAGCAATTGCTAACTCTGTTTTTGAAACTTTGGAACATGTAACAGTTTTAAAGAAGCAAAAAGAAGACGGAACATATACCGATCAAATTAAGGCTGAATATTTGAAGGGCGTAGAAGCTGCTTTACATCCAAAAGTAGAGTTGGATTTGGCAAATATGCGCTTCTATCGCACTTTAATTATGTTTGATGGAATTATATTCGGTGAGCATAGCAAGGATGCAGATTGGCAAAATGAGTTTCCTAAGTCATATAAATATGCTAATAAGTTAGTTGAAGTTGCCGAGAAAAATGATTTGTCAGTTCCATTCCAATTTAGACGTGCTTTAGTGAATAGTCTGGATGCATATAATGAAATTATCATTTCTAATGGTTACCAAGGATTGCATTTTCATACACTCTTGAATATAACTCCGGTAGTATCAAAACGTCAGTTACGTTTGAGTTTAAATCAAGCTTATCAGATCAAACATTCTGAATACAAAAATCGTGCAACTGGAAAAGATGGATTTGCTTTGATTGCTATTAATGATGGTCAGAGTGTGGCAACTTTGAATTTGGATCCGTCAAAGGTAACACCAGAATTTTATAAAGCTTTTTATCAATATAAAGTACAAGAAGTTTTTGACGAGCAAGGAATCAAATATCTAATCAGATAGGAGAAAGTCTATGACCAGAGAAGTCGAAGAGTTTAAGGAGCTATTGGCGCAAGCTAAGTTTGTAACTTTTCTAACTGGTGCTGGGGTGTCTGTACCGTCTGGTATTCCTGATTATCGTTCCAAGAATGGACTTTATAAGAAAGAAAAGTATGATTTCCCGCCGGAATACATGCTCAGTCACGATAATTTAGTCAAACACCCTGATATCTTTCATGATTTTGTAGTTCATAATATGTATTTTCCAGACGCCAAGCCTAATGTTATTCATCAAAAGATGG
>NZ_VDFP01000269.1 GCF_009600985.1 Companilactobacillus halodurans | reverse complement strand
ATCAAAGATCTCAGAATAAGAGCAATGTCAGAGGCGCTTATTTTATCGTTCAAAATAATCATTAGAAATGTTTATTAAAAAGTAAAAATAGCGTCTGTTAATAAGTATTCTCAAGGTATATGAAATACCCGGATCTTATAACAGACGCTATTTTTAATGTGACATGATATTTGTGTAGATTGTGACTGCTACTAGTAACAGTGTCAAAACCATTATTAAACCAATTACAATCAGGTGTCTTTTTTTATTCATCAAGAAGACGGCAACAAATTCTCTAATCAAAGCATTGGGTAAAAAATAGAATTTAGTCGCTGCACCAATACCATTAGCGGCAATTCCAGCCATTTTAGCGTAAAGACCAGCACGAAAAATATGGTAATTATTGCTAAAGAATTTAATATAGGCATTATTTTGACCATAGTCATTTTGAATAATTGCTTTTGAAAATTGCATATTCTGCAAGGTATTTCGTGACTTATCTTCAAGGATGACTAAATCCTTATCCCAACCGTGAGCAATTGCATAGTCAGCCATGGCTTGGGCTTCAGATAATTTTTCGTCAGGACCTTGGCCACCAGAGAATACAATTTTCGGAGCTGGACGTCCCTTTTTAATCTGTTTGTTAGCAAACTTTATAGCGGCATCAATTCGATTGCCAAGTAGTGTGGATACAGTATCGCCGTTAATTAAACCCGCTCCTAGGACAATTAAATAATCGGCTTTATAACGTCGAGGTAGAAACTGGTATAAGAAGACATTGACTAAGAAGTTATAAGATCAAATAACTAGATAGAAGCCAATAACTGGCAAGCTAGATATTAAAGTATTGAACCAATCAGGTAAGAATCTTGCTCGTCCAGCCATGAATGAATTAACAATCCATAAACCTATTAAGAACAAAGCTAGAAATAACGTTAACATATTTGATAACGTATGACTTTCACGTTTCCAAACAATCAAGGCGTTCCAAAGCAATAAAGCCCACATGAAAAGTATTGTTACTGAAATAACTCCGACAATCAACAAGAATAAAACACCCATTATAACGATAAAAGGTA
>NZ_VDFP01000268.1 GCF_009600985.1 Companilactobacillus halodurans | reverse complement strand
TTTATTCATGAAAATGAAGTTAAGGGAAGTCTACTCTGCATTAAAAATTCAAAGCGACTCAATCGAGGACGTTGAAATAACTGGCGTTTGCTTCGATAGTCGTAAGGCCAAACAAGGCGATTTGTTCTTTCCATTACAAGGGGAACGTGATGGACATGAATTTATCGACAGCGCAATAGAAAATGGCGTGAGCGCGACAATTTGGCAAAGTGATCATGATATTCCTAATGACAAGATACCTTATGTTGTCGTTAAGAATGTTTCGAACGCTTTTGAAACATTAGCCAAGTATTATTTGAATAAAGTTAATCCCAAGGTTGTTGCCGTGACTGGTAGTAATGGAAAGACGACGACTAAAGATATGATTGCCAAGGTTTTGAGCACAAGTAACAATGTTGCTAAAACACCACAAAATTTCAATAACGAGATTGGTGTACCTTTTACAATTTTGAACATGCCAACTAACACCGAAGTATTAGTTGTGGAAATGGGCATGGATCGTCCTGGTCAAATTGATCATTTGAGTAGTATCGCTAATCCCGATATTTCAGTTATTACTATGATTGGTGAAGCACATATTGAGTTCTTTGGAACAAGAGATAAGATTGCTGATGCCAAAATGGAAATCACTGATCACTTGCATGAAGATGGTACTTTCATTTATAACGGGGATGAACCATTACTGTTGGAACGTGCTAAAAAGGTTAACCAAGATCAATTAACTTTTGGTAGTCATAATAGCAACAATTTATATGCAACTGAAATTGAAGCTAAGAAGACAACAACTAGTTTTACAACCAATCAATGGCCAGACGTTAAGTTTGAAATTCCAATGATGGGGGAGTATAACGTCAATAATGCCTTGGCAGCTTTATTAGTTGGTCAAGCGTCTCATATTAAACCACTTGCAATGCAACAAGCTTTGCGTGACTTGTTTGTGACTGAGAATAGAACTGAATGGCTTAAAGCCAAAAATGGTGCTGATATTTTGAGTGATGTGTATAACTCTAATCCCACAGCAGCGATTGAAGTTTTGCACAGTCTCAAAGATATCCACA
>NZ_VDFP01000267.1 GCF_009600985.1 Companilactobacillus halodurans | reverse complement strand
ATAGCTCGATGAGCAATACTCTTATCACCGGGGACTGTAATTTCACCCTGAAATTTAAACTTACGTGGTTGCGTATTATAATCAAACATTATTGCTACACCTCAAATATATTAATGAACCATTATCTTTTAATCTATAAAATCTCATTACTTTCCTACTGCTACGCTACCTAATTTATTCAAAGAAAACAAATTTTTAGTCTTAGATGCAAAAAAAATAAGGCTTTCGCCTTACTTTATTATTATTTTATATTTTTAAACACACAATCTGTAAATAGCTTCAGCAAAGATTTCCATAGCTTTTCTCATATCTGCTTTGCTCCAATTTTCATTGGCTTGATGCATGAAATCAGGAGTTGTTGGCAACATTCCACCGAACGCAACACAATTATGCATTGTTCTGGCAAATGTAGCACCACCAGAAATAGCTGGCTTAGATTCTGTATCACCAGTTAAATCTTGATATGTTTGCATCAATGTTTGTACCAATTCACTGTCAGTAGGCACGTACAATGGAGCAACATAGTCAAAGTTTTCATATTTCATATCGAATTTAGCTACAGCGTCAGCTAATCTTTGACCAGTAGTTCTTTTTCCATAGACGGTGTCGTTGATATTAGTAATGACATAAGTATCTTTTTCTAATTCCTTCTTTAATTCATCGCTCATTTTTTGATCAATTCGTAAATCTTGATCGATAATAGTTTGCATTCTAGCAATACGAAGTTTTTGCATATCCTTTAGGCAGATAAATGAGGAATCTTTAGCATAACTATTGGTTTTTAAAACCTGTTCTTTTAATAGGTCGCTTAAATCCCTCAGGAATAATCCCTCCATGATCGTAAAACGGTTACCGCAAATTGCACAGATTTGATTTTTTTTAATTGCCATAGTTTACACCCCTTGTGTTTACAGGGTAAGTATATTATTTGGGAAAAATTAAATCAAAAAAAACTCCCGAATGGGAGTTTTTTTATTAATTAAATTGTACCTTTTTTAATAGCTGTCTTGATACCAGCAATTTCCATAATTCCACGGTCAGCGGATAAATGTTTAAGT
>NZ_VDFP01000027.1 GCF_009600985.1 Companilactobacillus halodurans | reverse complement strand
AAATAGTGTGGTGGCGATAGTGAGAAGGATACACCTGTTCCCATGCCGAACACAGAAGTTAAGCTTCTCCGCGCCGAAAGTAGTTGGTGGGAAACTACCCGCGAGGATAGGGAGCTGCCACGCTGTTTCATTATGATGGAGGATTAGCTCAGCTGGGAGAGCATCTGCCTTACAAGCAGGAGGTCACAGGTTCGATCCCTGTATCCTCCATTCATCATGAGCCGTTAGCTCAGTTGGTAGAGCATCTGACTTTTAATCAGAGGGTCGACAGTTCGAACCTGTCACGGCTCATTTGCAACATATATACACACCATGCGGGTGTGGCGGAATTGGCAGACGCGCTAGATTTAGGTTCTAGTGTCCTTTGGACATGAAGGTTCAAGTCCTTTCACCCGTATTCAATATTGTTGTTGCAATATTGAGTAATATTTAGTAAGATATGAAAGTATTGTTTTTATGCCGACTTAGCTCAGCTGGCAGAGCATCTGTCTTGTAAACAGGGGGTCGGAGGTTCGAATCCTCTAGTCGGCATAATGCGGAAGTAGTTCAGTGGTAGAACATCACCTTGCCATGGTGGGGGTCGCGGGTTCGAATCCCGTCTTCCGCTTTCATTATAGTAACGCCGGGGTGGCGGAACTGGCAGACGCACAGGACTTAAAATCCTGCGGTAAGTAATTACCGTACCGGTTCGATTCCGGTCCTCGGCACTATAATGAATATGCACCCATAGCGCAATTGGATAGAGTGTCTGACTACGAATCAGAAGGTTGTAGGTTCGACTCCTACTGGGTGCATTAGTTTTTTCGGGAAGTGGCTCAGCTTGGTAGAGCACCTGGTTTGGGACCAGGGGGTCGCAGGTTCGAATCCTGTCTTCCCGATAGACAAAATTGTTTGTCGGTTTTATGTAATAGTTTTTGGCGGTGTAGCTCAGCTGGCTAGAGCGTCCGGTTCATACCCGGGAGGTCGGGGGTTCGATCCCCTTCGCCGCTATTCTTCCGGACCTTTAGCTCAGTTGGTTAGAGCAGGCGGCTCATAACCGCTCGGTCGTAGGTTCGAGTCCTACAGGGTCCATCGTTTTGTATGGACTCTGGTTAATAATTAATAATATTATCGCGGGATGGAGCAGTCTGGTAGCTCGTCGGGCTCATAACCCGAAGGTCGGAGGTTCAAATCCTTCTCCCGCAATTAGTTTTGTAATTTTTAATTGGTTCCTTGGTCTAGTTGGTTAGGACGCCTGCCTGTCACGCAGGAGATCGCGGGTTCGATTCCCGCAGGGACCGTTAATAAGCATTACGCTTGTTAAGAGATGTCGCAGGTATTATGCGGGTGTAGTTTAGTGGTAAAACCACAGCCTTCCAAGCTGTTGTCGCGAGTTCGATTCTCGTCACCCGCTTTGCCACTGTTATGGGCCTATAGCTCAGCTGGTTTAGAGCGCACGCCTGATAAGCGTGAGGTCGATGGTTCAAGTCCATTTAGGCCCACTATGTCTGGAGAAGTACTCAAGTGGCTGAAGAGGCGCCCCTGCTAAGGGTGTAGGTCGCTAACGCGGCGCGAGGGTTCAAATCCCTCCTTCTCCGTTTAATATGACCCGTTGGTCAAGTGGTTAAGACACCGCCCTTTCACGGCGGTAACATGAGTTCAAATCTCGTACGGGTCATTGATGTTAATTCATCAATAGTTACACAATTGTATAAGCTTTAACTTTTTAAGCTATGGAGGATTACCCAAGTCCGGCTTAAGGGAACGGTCTTGAAAACCGTCAGGTCGCGAAAGCGGCGCGTGGGTTCGAATCCCACATCCTCCTTCAAATATGAGATTCATTTTTTATTATCGCGGGATGGAGCAGTCTGGTAGCTCGTCGGGCTCATAACCCGAAGGTCGGAGGTTCAAATCCTTCTCCCGCAATTGGTTTTAAATAATTAAATATTTGGTTCCTTGGTCTAGTTGGTTAGGACGCCTGCCTGTCACGCAGGAGATCGCGGGTTCGATTCCCGCAGGGACCGTTAAATGGCTCGGTAGCTCAGTCGGTAGAGCAATGCATTGAAGCTGCATGTGTCGGCGGTTCGATTCCGTCCCGCGCCATTTTGGAGGGGTAGCGAAGTCTGGCTAAACGCGGCGGACTGTAAATCCGCTCCTTCGGGTTCGGTGGTTCGAATCCACTCCCCTCCATATTTAGGGATATAGTTTAAAGGTAGAACTACGGTCTCCAAAACCGTCGGTGTGGGTTCAATTCCTACTATCCCTGTTTCTACCTTTTATCATGGCGGTATTGGTGAAGTGGTTAACACATCGGTTTGTGGTACCGACACACGTGGGTTCGATTCCCACATACCGCCCTTTATTGGGTTATAGCCAAGCGGTAAGGCAATGGACTTTGACTCCATCATGCGCTGGTTCGAATCCAGCTAACCCAATTGCTGTAATAATTGAATATGGCGGTATAGCCAAGTGGTAAGGCAGAGGTCTGCAAAACCTTCATCACCGGTTCAAATCCGGTTACCGCCTTTGGTTATGCTCAAATAATCAGGCATAGAGATATGCCGGTGTGGCGGAATTGGCAGACGCGCAGGATTCAAAATCCTGTTCCTGTATAAGGAGTATCGGTTCGACCCCGATCACCGGTATTATATGTAATCAAGTAATTACCGAATGTTGAATAGACATTCGGTTTTTTTGTATCTTAAAATCAAGATAGTATTCGATCAGCCATCATGGTAACAACTGTTTTATCGAGAAACTTTGGATTGATTCCAGCATCGATATCTTCAGAATTAACTTTACTTTTGCCATTTAAGAACCCTTGAATGGTTATTTTAGTATGTTTTTTGATCTTTTTATCGGAATAGAGGGTAACTAAGAAATATTGATTACTAGTCTTTATAGGCGCTAGCAACAAATGGTAGTTTCGATTGCTGTCTATTCCTAAATCTTTAATATAAAAGTCATTCAGAGTAATGTTCATAAATAGACTCTTGCTGGAATATTGTTCAGTAGATGTTAAATCAAGTTCCTTTGAAGCATTTGGGTATTTCTTTTTTGGTTTAACTTCTTCTTGACTTGAAGAAGCATCAATCTCGTCTGTAAAGCTTCTTTTTAATGGATTAGCTGTATTTATCATCGCCGTAGTTAGCACCGTTAAACCCGTCAATAATGCGATTCTTTTACGATTCATAAAATCCCTCCATTTTATCTCTTTGGACGATAATTATAAAACCAGTGATATTGATTTTAGCAGTCATATGCATAGCTAAATATTAATAACATTTAGTGTTTTATTTATTAGAAAGTCAATTTATATAAAAAATTAAATTGAAAAATCGTTCAGATTTGGTATTAAAAATTTGTTGTCTTTGTTATTATTACCAAACAAAATAAAAGGAGGAGTTCGCCATGAGACTTGCTAGTAAGCATTTAATTCAAACCGTTTATCAAGAGTTATCAGCGAAACGGATTAAACGATTTACGCTAACAAGTTTATCGAAAAGTTCAGGAGTTAGTCGAGGAACCATTTATTATTACTTTGATTGCATTGACGACGTTTATAAAGAAGTTTTTAATCAAATAATTTTGCAAGAAGTATTACAGAATAGTCAGTCATTTGAAGATTTAATAAGTGAATTCATTTCGTTTATTTCAGAAAATAAAACTTTTTGCCTAAACCTTTATTATTTAACGAGAGATCTTAATCGCAAGAATTATTTAATCAAAATTTTTAATGAGCAATTATCAGAATATAAGAATGAGATAACCTTGCCGAATCACTTTATTGTCGGTGGATTCATCCATGTTCTAACTATGTGGTTTGAATCTAATTTAGAATTGGAGACTAGGTTGGTGATTGAGCAATTGCAAACCTATTGAAAATGATTTTCTTTACAAAATAGAAAAAGTGTTCAAATTTTGAACATTTTCAGAAAAGTGTACATATTAAAAGAGAAATTATTCAGTTATTATATAGAAGTAGTCAGATGAACGACGGCTACAAAATAAAAAAGGGGAAAACAGTGTTTATTTTATATATGCAAAAGCAATGATTGTCTAAAGTTAATCATTGCTTTTTGTATTTTCCCGACTAAATTTGAGATTATAAGTAAAACATGTATCATATATAACTGAGGTGAAGAAATGTTAAGATATGCGAGAAAAGAGGATGCAGATCAGATTTTGCCAATTCTCTTCCAAATCTTTGACGAAATGGAATTAGATGTTTTTAAAGAAGTTGGCGATAAAAAGATGGCTGAAGTTATTAAAGAAGGTTTCTTCCAACCTGGTTATCGTTATGGTCTTGAAAATATTCTTGTCAATGAAATTGATGGTAAAGTGGTTGCTATTATGGTCGGATATCCTGAGGAATTAGAAGATAATATCGATGCACCATTGATTAAAATCATGCATAAACATGGTATTAAAGAAAATAACTTATTTAATGATAAAGAGGCTTGGCCAGGCGAATGGTATTTAGATTCATTTGCGATTGCTCCAGAATACCAAGGTAAAGGTATTGGTACTAAGACAATGGAAGAATTTATTGATGTTGTAAAAAAACGGGGAGAAAAGATTCTAAGTCTTAATGTTGATGTCACCAATGAGGCTGCCAAACATGTTTACGATAAAACGGGCTTCAAAAAAGTAGGACAATTATATATCGGAAGTCATTTGTATGATCACATGCAATATGATTTAACAAAATAAAGCGAACTAAAATGCAATTTCAAAATGCGCTAAAAAAAGACCATTGATTATTCATCAACAGTCTTAACCAGTTTTGAAACGGTCATATTTAGTCCGCTTTTATTTGTTTTTAAAATTATTCAAATAAGGTGTTTTGGATTTCACAAAATTATTTAAATCCGCCTTAGGAGCTATTGTTGGTAATTTAATGTATTTATCAAGAAAAATTGCTAATAAGGTTCCCATTGGGCCATCGTCGAGATTGTCGAATGACATTTCTAGGCCAAGATGTCCTTGATAGAGAATTGTAGGCTGAACTTGAATAATTTCCTTGCCACTTTGTGTTACATGGTAATTTGATTCAACTAAATTGCCTTTGACACTCCAATTAGCCTTACTTAAATATACAAATTTTAAATCAATCATTGGTAAAGCATTAATTGTAGCTTTTTCTTCGCCATTAATTTCGATTGAATAAATTTTCAAAAAATTATTTTTTAATTTGATTTCACCAATTAACGTATTTAAGCGATTATATAATTTGATTAAAAAGGGATTATTCTTATCACGTCCCGCAATAAACATTGTTTCTTTACTTTGGTTAGTTATAACAAGAATATTACCGACTGCCAAATCAGCTTTTCGAATATAAAGATTCATCAATTGGCCTGTTGATTAGCCTTTTCAATAACTTTTTCAATGACTTGTGCAACACCATCATTGACGTTGTTATCAGTTGAATATTGAGCTATTTCTTTAATTTCAGGAATAGCATTTGCCATGGCGACACCAACTCCAGCACTTTTTATCATTGAAGCATCATTTAAGTTGTCACCAATAGCCATGGTTTCTTCTGGTGAGATGTTCATACTTTTGGCATATTGTAAGAGGGCGATTCCCTTTTGAGCGTCCACGCTATTTATTTCAACGTTATTAGGTGAAGATGAGGTTACAACGACATCTTTGATATTTTCATCAATTTCTTGTTTAAGTGGTTTTAAAACTTTGCCTTCGTCTTTACTGAAGGCAATTAGTTTCATGATTTTATAAGTTTTATCATTGAAGATGTCATCATAACTGTCAACAAATTTCATTGGCGTCAATTTAACACGTTCCAAAGTATCTTCCATTGCTTGTTCATAAGTTGTTGTAGGATTCAATTTAACTAACAATTCAGCTAAACTTGATACACGCAATTCTTCATCGTCAGAAAAAATTCCTTTATTAGTGATTACTTCAAAGTATAGATTGTGTTTATGGAAGTATTTAACGACTTCATTTTTTGATTTTTCAGAAATAGGATTGCTAGAAATAAGTTCCTCTTTTTCATTGAAAACCTCAGCACCATTTAAGGTAATGTAACCTGGGTGTACTTGGTCTCTCAAGAATGGCTTAGCTTCATCAAGGCCACGTCCTGTAGCAATTAAAAATTCAATGCCAGCTTTTTGGGCTTTTTTGATTGCTTCAATGTTACGGTCCGAAATTGCCATTTTGTCATTCAGTAAAGTGCCATCCATATCGGATGCAATTAATTTGATCATAAAATTCCCTCCGAGTGCGTTATGCTATATGTGAATGTTACCATAGTTTATGTGATTATATATCAAAACAGGTAGGTGTAAATTTGAAAACCTTAATAAACAACGATTGGCAAGATGTTTTGAATAGCGAATTTGATAAGCCATATTATGAAAAACTTCGCGAATTTCTTGTAAATGAGTACAACACGCAAACTATTTATCCAGAGATGCATAAAATTTATCAGGCTTTTGATTGGACATCTTTTTCAAAAACTAAAGTGGTCATTTTAGGGCAAGATCCCTATCACGAACCTAATCAAGCTATTGGCTGCAGTTTTGCCGTAGCTCCTGGGGTTACGATTCCGCCTTCATTACGCAATATTTATAAAGAGTTGCAAGATGATTTGGGATGTACGCCTGTAAATCATGGTTATTTGAAATCTTGGGCTACGCAAGGGGTTTTACTACTAAACTCTGTTTTAACTGTTAGAAGAGGACAAGCTAACTCTCACAAAGGTAAAGGCTGGGAAGAATTGACTGACTATGCGATTAAAGCTTTATCCAATCGTGGCAAGGTTGTTTTCATCCTATGGGGCAACGCTGCTAAGAGTAAGATACCTTTAATCGATGAAACAAAGAATACGATTATTTCGTCGACCCATCCAAGTCCATTTGCAGCACGTTATGGTTTCTTTGGCTCAAAACCATTTTCTAAAGCAAACGCAGCACTTTTAAACTATAATGAAGAAGAAATCAATTGGCAATTACCTGAACATGCCGATGAAACGGAGGAATAGTAATGGATTTATTTGAAAGCCTTAAAAGTAAAATTAATGGGAAAAATTTAACAATTGTTTTTCCTGAAGGTGAAGAACCTAGAATTCTCGGTGCCGCAACTCGACTAGTTAAAGAAAATATTTTGAAGCCTATTTTAATTGGTAACGAAGATCAAATATCTAAGATTGCTAGTGAAAAATCTTTCGATATTTCTAACATTGAAGTTATCGATCCTAAAAAGTATGCTGATTTTGACGCAATGGTGGAAAAATTTGTTGAACGTCGTAAGGGTAAGAATACTAAAGAACAAGCTCAAACAATGTTGCTAGATAATAATTATTTTGGAACAATGTTGGTTTATATGGATAAAGCTGACGGAATGGTTTCTGGCGCTATCCATTCAACTGGTGATACAGTTCGCCCAGCTTTGCAAATTGTTAAAACAGCACCTGGCAATTCTCGTATCAGTGGTTCTTTCATTATGCAAAAAGGTGAAGAACGTTATATGTTTGCTGATTGTGCAATCAATATCAATCCCGATGCCCAAGAATTAGCTGAAATTGCTGTTCAAACGGCCAAAAATGCAAAATTATTTGATATTGATCCAAAAGTTGCTATGCTTAGTTTCTCAACTAAAGGCAGTGCCAAAAGTGATGAAGTAACAAAAGTTGCAGAAGCAACAAAGATTGCAAAAGGATTAGCACCTGATTTGGCTCTTGATGGCGAATTACAATTTGATGCAGCGGTAGTCCCAAGCGTTGGAGCTCAAAAAGCACCCGATTCAAAAGTTGCTGGACATGCCAATGTTTTCGTATTCCCAGACCTTCAATCAGGTAATATTGGTTACAAGATTGCGCAAAGACTTGGTGGCTTTGAAGCTATTGGACCTATTTTACAAGGACTTGCTAAACCTATTTCTGACTTATCACGTGGTTGTAATGAAGAAGATGTCTATAAGTCAGCAATTTTAACAGCTGCCTTAGGACTCTAGAATTAAGGAGAACTTATGCTCGAATATCAATTAACGACTGATTCGTATGAGAATACGGAAAAATTGGGTGAAAAACTTGCCAAACTTCTAAGGGCCGGGGATGTTATAGTTCTCAATGGCGACCTTGGCGTTGGCAAAACAACTCTAACTCGTGGTTTAGCTAGAGGGTTAGGTATTAAACGAAATGTCAAAAGTCCAACTTTTACTTTGATTCGTGAGTATAAGGATGGAAAGATTCCTCTTTATCATATGGATGCATATCGCTTAGAAAGCAGTCCTGATGAAGATTTAGGCTTTGATGAATATTTTAATGGTGATGGCATTACAGTGGTCGAATGGCCCCAGTTTATTAAGGATGAAATTCCTACGGAGCATATTTCCATTAACATCAAACGATTATCTGATACAAAACGTCAGGTTGAATTCAAACTTCACGGCGACAAATTCAATGAACGTGGTTTTGGAGAGTTAGTATGAGTGAACAAATGACATTAAGAGAAGTAATTCCCCCTGATGCAAAATCTTTATTGACCTTTTTAAAAAAAGTGAGTCAGCAGTCTGATTTCATTACCTTTGATGAGATGAAGGATGTCACAGTCGAAGAAGAAAAGGTTGCCCTTGATGCAATTTATCAATCGGATTATGATGAGATGATCGTAGCTGTTTTTGACAGTGAGATTATCGGTTATTGTCGTGTGGAAAATTATGATGATAAAAAAGCCGAATTTGGCGTTGTTGTTGATAAAGAATTTTGGAACAACGGGATTGCCTCATATTTATTAGAAGATACATTGAACTGGGCGTTAGATTCGCCCTTGAATGAAATATTTTTAGAAGTATATAAAAATAACTCAATTGCAATTCATATTTATCAAAAATATGGTTTTGCAGTTGAGTCAGAAAAAGAAAAAACTTTAGTAATGAAAAAGATGGTTTAGCTGGTAAGCTTAACCATCTTTTTTATTTGTTCTGTACCAAATTCCTGTTCTGTTCTTAAGAGGATTTCTGCACAAGCGACACTATCTGCCAAAGCATTGTGGTGATTTCTTAAATCAATATTTAAATTCTCGGAAACAGTATTCAGTTTATGATTAGGAAATTGTGGATAAAATTTTCGGCTGGTTCTTAAAGTGTCGATGGTTAAGTATTTTGGAGCCATAATTCCGTAGTTTGTTAACGTGTTCTTTAAGACACTGTTATCAAAACTAGCGTTATGAGCAGCAACTAAGTGACTATTATCGAAGAGTGGCTGTATATGGGGCCAAACTTGATCAAAAGTCGGTGCGTCGGAAACGTCTTGGGGACGAATATGGTGAATTTGGATATTTCTTGGACTGAAATATTCTTGTGGATTGATCAGTGTGTAAAAACTGTCGACAATTTGGCTGTCGCGGACTAGAACTAAGGCTAAAGAACATGCGCTTGTCCGGTGACCATTGGCAGTTTCAAAATCCATAGAAACGAAGTTCATTGATTACTCTCCTTTAATGTTTAAATCTAATTCAATTGGACAATGGTCAGAACCATAAATGTCATTTAAAATATCGGCATTTTGAATTAATTTTTGACCGTTGTCAGAAACGACGAAATAGTCGATTCTCCAACCAGCGTTGTTTTTACGAGCATTGAAACGATAGCTCCACCATGAGTATTTGATTTCATCGGGATGCAACTTTCTAAAGCTGTCGATGAAACCACTATCTAATAGTTCAGTAAACTTCTCACGTTCCTGGTCTGAAAATCCTGGATTCTTGTGGTTAGTCTTAGGGTTTTTCAAATCCATTTCTTCATGGGCAACATTTAAATCACCACAAAGGATGACTGGTTTATTGGTTGATAATTCTAACATATATTTGCGTAAAGCATCGTCATAACGCATCCGATATTCAAGACGCTTTAGTTTGGGTTGAGAATTTGGAGTATAGCTGTTGATTAGATAAAAGTCAGGGAATTCTAATGTAATCGTACGTCCTTCATCATCGAACTCTTCAACATTTAGTCCTTGAGTGAAGTTCAAGGGTTCCTTTTTAGTGAAGATAGCTGTTCCTGAGTAACCTTTCTTCTTAGCATAGAAGAAATATTGATGATAACCTGGCAAATCTAAATCGATTTGACCTTCTTGTAATTTAGTTTCCTGAATACTAAAGATATCAGCGTTCAAATCTTTAAAAGTATCAGCGAAATCTTTTCTAACGACGGCACGCAATCCATTAACATTCCAAGAAATAAGTTTCATATAATCACCTCGAAATAATTATAGCATTTTTGTAATAGTAGTTAGTTCGTTAAGTACCGCTCTATGTGATAAAATTATAGGTAAGTCTTAGTTATATGAAGGATGATGAAAATTGAATTTTCCAGTTGAAAAATTACCTAATATTGAATTTAAGCTAGATGAACCCTTAAGCAAGTACACTTTTACTAAAACAGGTGGCAATGCTGATGTGCTAGCTTTTCCTAAAACTCGTGAGGAGTTAGTGGAAATTGTTGATACAGCGCGTGAAAATAAGGTAGCTATAACAATTATTGGCAACGCTAGTAATTTGATTATTAAGGATGGCGGCATCCGTGGCATCGTTATAATCTTACCTAATTTCCATAAAATCGAAGTTTCTGAAACTAAAGTTACCGCTGAAGCAGGTGCTACGATTATTGATACTACTATTGCAGCACAAAAAGCTGGTTTGACTGGTATCGAGTTTGCAGCTGGAATTCCTGGTAGTGTCGGAGGAGCTGTCTTTATGAACGCCGGAGCTTACGGTGGTGAAATCAAGGATGTTTTTGATTCGGCAGAAGTTTTATTGCCAGATGGTCATATAACAACTTTGAATCATGAAGATATGGACTTTGGCTATCGTCATAGTACAGTTCAAGACGATGGTGGCATCGTAATAAGTGCTACTTTTAGTTTGAAACGTGGTAATAAGGATGCTATCCAGGAAGAGATGGATCGTCTAAATGGTTTAAGACGTTCCAAGCAACCGCTAGAATATCCTTCTTGTGGTAGCGTCTTTAAACGTCCAAAGGGACATTTCACCGGTCCTTTAATTATCAAAGCTGGACTTCAAGGAAAAATGGTCGGTGGAGCTCAAGTTTCGATGAAGCATGCTGGTTTTATCGTTAATGTCAAGCACGCGACAGCAACAGACTATATGAACCTGATTCATTTGATTCAAAAGACTGTTAAAGAGAAATTTGATGTTGAACTGCACACAGAAGTTCGCATTATTGGTGAAGACAAAAATTAAAGAACGGTAGGTGTTGTCTGTGGAAATAGTTGAATCAATTATTTTGATTCTATCACTATTAATTATTGCTAATATCATAAGTCACTACTTTGTGTCGATACCACCAAGTTTACTTCAGATTGCTGCTGGAGTTTTGGCGGCTTTATTTATGCATGTAAGAGTTAGTGTCGATACAGATTGGTTTTTATTAGCATTTATTGCTCCAATTCTATTTAATGATGGGAATAATTTTCCCAAGCGAGAACTTTGGAAATTAAAAGGTCCAATTTTAGGAAATGCCATTGTTTTAGTTATTATTTCAACCTTGGTAGGTGGCGTTTTCGTGAAGTTTTTGATACCAAGTTTACCATGGGCTACTGCTTTTACGTTAGTGGCCGTTTTGTCTCCGACAGATCCAATTGCTGTTCAGTCGATTGCTAAAAAAGCTCATATACCAGATAAATTGATGCATTTGATCAGTGGCGAAAGTTTAATTAACGATGCATCCGGTTTGATTTGCTTTAAATATGGTGTAGCAGCGACGGTAACTGGCGCTTTTTCATTGCAAAATGCGACGATTGATTTCTTCCACATTTCTATTGTGGGAGCTTTAGTTGGTGCTGTAATGA
Source organism: Companilactobacillus halodurans (assembly GCF_009600985.1). Classification (GTDB taxonomy): domain Bacteria; phylum Bacillota; class Bacilli; order Lactobacillales; family Lactobacillaceae; genus Companilactobacillus; species Companilactobacillus halodurans. Next base: position 13,787 of record NZ_VDFP01000027.1, on the reverse strand, counting down.
TTTGGATCTTTAATGGAATTAGATTGTATTTGATCAATCAAGGTGTGGATGATTCGATATTGCATGCGATAATTCAAATCATCTTGCCATTTATTATTTACTATGTTGCTGAAGATATTTTTGATGTTTCTGGTGTTGTAGCGGTCGTTATTGCCGGTATTTTGAATATCACTTCAAGCAGGAATATAAGTTCCTTTACGCCTGAAATTAGATTGGTTACATCTAGAACTTGGGATTTAGTAGTTTATGTACTAAATGGGATTGTCTTTGTTCTTTTGGGAATTGAAATTCCGTTTGCGATGGAAGAATTAGTTCACAACGACAATATCAATACTTTTTATGCAACGATACTAGCCTTTATTATCTGGATTATGTTAGTCGTGATTCGTTTTGTTTGGAGCTATATCTATACGACTTTTTCCAACAATGGGGCTGGAAAAGTCACGATTTGGTCAAAGACTAGGTTGTACGACTGTTTGATGTCAGGGATTTCTGGAGTTCGTGGCGCCGTTACGATGGTTGCCGCTTTGTCGATACCTATGACTATCAAGGGTGGCGCTCCGTTTCCTTCCAGAACGTTGTTGTTATTCGTAGCGAGTGCTGTGATTGTTTTTAGTTTATTAGGAGCAACAATTATAATTCCATTGTTAACTAAAAGTAGTGCACCGGTCGCTTATCGTGGCAATACTTTCATGTCTGATAAAGATGATATGGATAATGATGATGACGACGATGATGAGGATATAACGCCAATTGAATTTACTCAAAAAGAAGCCAATCGCTTGGTCTTAGAAAAAACGATTAAGAAGCTTCGTAACGAAATGGATGATGGCGTTCCTGCTGTCTATTCGTCAGTTATTGCCGAATACTTATATGATATTCGGAATATGGGTGTTCGTAATACTAATACACAAGTTATTACTCGTCAAATCAGTAAGCGACGTGTTAAGGGTAAGAAGGATGCTGAACTTTGGGATATATGCTTTAATTGCGAGTTAGATGCAGTTGAAGAATTATATACCAATCACGATATTTCAGATGATTCTTACGATGTTGCAACTAGAAAGATTGCTAAGTATAAAAAAGAGATTGTTCATCGTCGATACAATTCGACTGTTGAATTCTTCTATAATTATTTTAGAAGGACCTTTCAACAGATTAGACGCTGGATTTATCGTTCAGTGAAGTACGATGATATTAAACAAATGAATCAAGATTCAATTAAAATTTCAATTGCCGGTGCTAAAAAGGCTCTTGAGAAACTGCAAGAGTTGAATGAATCTGAGCATGAAGAGTTTACAGACAACTTAATTTATATTTTCCAACGTCACTATGAGGATCGCCTTGAGTTATTAGAAGGAAGATATCGTGGTCGTTCGCCACAATTCAGTAGCGATCGAATGGCATTAGAAATCAAAGCCTTAAGTTATCAACGAGCTTTTGTGCAAGACATGTTAGAACAAGGCAAAGTTAGCAAGGCAACTGCCAATGAATTAAGACAAAATATCAATTATAGTGAAGAAGTCATAAATATGGATGTCGATTAAACACCTTTATAATGAACTTTTATAATTTTTATTGTTTGTTATAATTAATTCGAACTGCTAAGGAGTAAAGAAAATGAATCTTATACCAAGTAATATTTTTACGTGGCAGAATCTGGCTAACTTGGTTGATATCTTGGTAGTCTGGTATTTTTTGTATAAAGTTCTGTCAATGCTACGCGGAACTAAAGCGGTCCAGCTTTTAAAAGGAATTATCATTATTTTTATAATAAAGCTGGTCAGTTGGGCTCTAAATCTACATACTGTTTCATTTTTAATGGACCAGTTGATAAATTGGGGAATTATTGTTATCGTGATAATTTTCCAACCAGAAATTAGACGTGGGCTGGAACATCTTGGACGAATGCCGCTATTCAGTTCAACGAGCAATGAAGAAGGTAAAACTAAAAATCACCTGATAGAAAGTCTCGATCAGGCGATTCAGTACATGAGTAAGCGTCGTATTGGTGCTTTGATAACTTTGGAAATGAATACTGGTTTGGAAGAGTACGTTGAAACTGGAATTGATTTGGATGCCGAAGTTACTGGAGCTTTGTTAATCAATATTTTCATTCCGAATACGCCATTGCATGATGGTGCAGTAATAGTTCGAAATAATCGAATTTCTGTTGCTGCTGCTTACTTGCCTTTATCAGAAAGCAATACGATTCCTAAAGAGTTAGGGACCAGACACCGGGCTGCTGTGGGTATTAGTGAAGTTACGGATGCTATCACCATAGTTGTTTCTGAAGAAACTGGTGGCGTGATGATTACAAGAAATGGTCATATGATGCTTGATCTGTCTCGAGAAGATTATTTGAAGTATCTTCACGCACAATTAAAAGATCCTGATCAAAGCAATAATCATACTCTGCTTGATTTCTTCAAGATTGGACATAAGAAGAGAGGGGACCAAAATGAAAAAGATAATTAATAGCAATTATTTTTATGCATTTATCGCCCTCTGTTGTGCCCTTTGGTTATTTTATTTTGTCAGTACTCCGGGAGTTGGGACGACTAGAAATTCTAATCAGTCCAATACATCAACCGTAACGAAAAAGGCTACGATAAGCGTACCTTTACAGTTACAAGCTGATGCTGATAAGTACTACATTACAGGATACCCAGAAAACGTTAAGATAACTATTGAAGGACCATCTGCTTTAGTTACCGCGACAAAAAATACCCAAAATTTTAATCTTTATTTGAATTTAAAAGATTTGTCCGTTGGACAACATCGGGTACAAATTAAAGAGTCAGGACTCAATAGTGAACTGACTTATATTATTAAGCCAAAATATGTCACAGTAAATATTCAAAAACGAGAAACAAAAAAGTTTGATGTTGATGTTGATTACAATAAAAACTCATTAGCTACAGGTTACGAAGCAGGTAAAACTGAAGTTTCTCCTGATACTGTGACAGTTACTGGTGCTGCATCTGAGATTGAAAAAATAGACAAAGTGGTCGTCAAGCCGATTTTACCTAAGGGAATTAAATCGAACTTTGATCAAGAAGTTTTAGTGCAAGCATTGGATAAAAATGGTAAAACAGTAAATGTCACATTGGATCCTCAAACGGTTCATGTAAAAATTCCAATTACGATTCAAAGTAAACAAGTAAGTATTAATCTTAAAGCTAAGGGAAATTCATCGAACACGAATTTCACAGTTGAATCTGATGTGAAAAACATTAGAATTTTTGGTACACAGGATCAAATGGATGCAATTGAAGATTCAATTGATGTTCCAGTTGATGTTAGCGATGTGACCGGAAATACCAAGAAGACGATTAATCTAAGCGATGTTTTGGGAAGTAAAGTGGCATATACAGATCCGGATACTATTGATGTGACGATCAATACTGGTTCAACAACCAATAGTAATTCGTCGAATAGTACTAGCACCAATAACACCAACAATAACAGTACTAATAATACAAATAATAATAATAATGATGATGATGACAACACCAACAATAATGATAATAATGCGACTGATTCATCAGATAATAATTCGACAAATGACAATAATAGCGAACAATAATACGCTGGGGGTAAATTTTTCATGACAAAATATTTTGGAACAGACGGAGTAAGAGGTATTGCAAATAAGGAATTAAGTCCAGAATTAGCATTCAAATTAGGTAGATTTGGTGGCTATGTTTTAACTCAACATTCAGAAGACAATGATTCACGTCCTCGTGTTCTTGTTGCTAGAGATACACGTATTTCTGGCCAAATGTTGCAATCAAGTTTAATTTCTGGACTTCTTTCAGTTGGTATCGAAGTTTTAGACCTTGATGTTATTACTACTCCAGCTGTTGCATATTTAATCCGTGCGGTATCTGCTGATGCCGGAATTATGATTTCAGCTTCACATAATCCTGCTGAAGATAACGGAATTAAATTCTTTGGTTCTGATGGTTACAAATTAGCAGATGAAGTTGAAGAAGAAATCGAGGAGTTATTGGACGCTAAAGAAGATACTCTACCAAGACCTTCTGCTGAAGGATTAGGTAGCGTTTCAGATTATCCTGAAGGTGCTCAAAAGTATCTTCAATTCTTAAAGCAAACTCTTTCAGATGACTTAAGTGGCATGAAGATTGTTTTGGATACTGCCAATGGCTCAACTAGTCGTTTAGCAAGCACTTTGTTTGCTGACTTGAATGTTGACTTCGACATCATGGCTTCACATCCAGATGGAATAAATATTAATAAGAATGTTGGCTCAACGCATCCTGAACAATTAGCACAGCGTGTTAAGGAATCAGATGCTGTTGCCGGATTAGCTTTTGATGGTGACGGAGATCGTTGTATTGCTGTTGATGCTGATGGAAATATCGTTGATGGCGATAAAATCATGTTCATTCTTGGTAAATATCTTCACGATGGTGGCCGTTTAAAGAAGGATACAATCGTAACTACTGTTATGAGTAATCTTGGCTTGTATAAAGCTATCGAAGCTAACGGAATGAAGTCCGTTCAAACAGCCGTCGGTGACCGTCACGTTGTTGAACAAATTCGCGAAAACAATTACAACATCGGTGGAGAACAATCAGGACATGTTGTTTTATATGAGTACATGAATACTGGAGATGGCATGTTGACTGGTATTCACTTGCTACATGTTATGAAAGAAACTGGCAAGTCATTAGCTGAATTGGGTGAGCCTGTTAAAGTCTACCCACAAAAATTAGTTAATGTGCCAGTGGCTGATAAGAATTCCTGGAAACAACACCAACCAATCCTCGACATTATTAAAACTGTTGAAGATGAAATGGATGGGGATGGTCGTGTCTTAGTACGTCCTAGTGGCACACAAGCTTTACTACGTGTTATGTGTGAAGCTGCTACTGAGGAAAAAGTTAATGAGTACTGTGACAAGATTGTCGATGTTGTTAAAAAAGAATTAGCTTAATATAAAAAATAAAGTGAGAATCGGATAAATTCCGGTTCTCCTTTTTTTATCTCTTAATGATATATAAGTTATATACCAATTTCCAATATCGGTGTATACCAACTATACCATTTATTAAAAATGTTAAAATTTTCTTGACAAAAAAAGCCTTTATTAGTATTCTTGTCGTTGTCACGAGGTGATAGGTACAGTTCAAATAAGCTATACCAATTTAAAATAAATAAACTAGACCAATTGAGAAAGGCTTGAATTTACTATGTGTGGAATTGTCGGAGTAATTGGAAATAATAAAACAACTGATATTTTGTTAAATGGATTAGAAAAACTTGAATACCGTGGTTATGATTCAGCCGGTATTTATGTAAATAATCAAGATGGTAAAGATTTCTTGGTTAAAGAAGTTGGTAAAATTAGCAAGTTGGAGAATGCGGTTACAAGTGACGTTCAAGGACTTGCAGGTATTGGACATACTAGATGGGCAACACACGGTAAGCCAACCATTGAAAATGCTCACCCTCATTTTTCAGAGGATAACCGTTTTTATTTAGTACACAATGGTGTTTTAACAAATTATGAAGAATTAAAAGAAAAATATTTATCTGATGTTGATTTTAAGAGTCAGACTGATACAGAAGTTGCTGTACAACTTGTTGACCGCTTTGCTAAAGAAGGATTAGATGGCGAAGCCGCATTTAGAAAAGCCTTAGGACTTATCAAGGGTTCATATGCTTTCGCTATGATGGATAAAGAAGAACCTGATCGTATCTTCGTGGCTAAGAATAAAAGTCCATTGTTGATTGGATTGGGTGATGGCTTTAATGTCATTTGTTCTGATGCTATGGCCATGCTTGACCAAACACATGAATTTGTGGAGATTCACGATGGCGAAGTGGTTATTTTGGAAAAGAATTCTGTTAAGATTAGTAAAATTGATGGAACTCCAGTTAAGAGAGATTCATATACCGTTAACATTGATGCCAGTGATATTTCCAAAGGAACTTATGATCACTACATGCTAAAAGAAATTGATGAACAACCAAGCGTTATGAGAAGAATTTCTCAAAATTATTTGAATAATGATGGTAGCTTGAATGTTGAGCAAGATCTTTTAGATGAAATGAAAAAAGCAGACCGTCTGTATATCGTTGCCGCTGGGACAAGTTATCACGCTGGACTAGTTGGTAAAAATATTTTTGAAAGAGTTGCTGATATTCCAGTTGATGTTGAATTAGGAAGCGAGTTTGGTTATCACATGCCAAAACTATCCAAGCATCCATTCTTCATTTTCTTATCACAAAGTGGTGAGACAGCTGACAGTCGCCAAGTCTTAGTTAAGGTCAACAAGATGAATTTACCAAGCTTAACAATGACTAATGTTGCTAATTCAACTCTTTCAAGGGAAGCAACTTACACAATGGAATTGCTAGCTGGACCTGAAATTGCCGTAGCCTCAACTAAAGCTTATACGGCCCAAATCGCTGTTGAAGCTGTTTTGGCTAAAGCATTGGGCGAAGCTAAAGGATTACAAAGTGGAAAAGATTTCAACGTCAAGGAACAATTAGCATTAGCTGCTAATGGAATTCAAACGATTGTCGATGAAAAGAGTAAAATCAAAGATTTAACAGCTGACTATTTAACAGATCAAAAAGATGCCTTCTATATCGGCCGTGGAATCGATTATGCTCTAGCACTTGAAGCAGCCTTGAAGTTGAAGGAAATCTCTTATATCCACGCAGAGGGCTTTGCAGCTGGTGAATTGAAGCATGGAACAATTGCTTTGATTGAGAAGAACACTCCAGTTTTGGCATATGTCAATGATGGTGTTGGCGCAAGTCATACTCGTGGAAATATTCAAGAAGTTGAAGCACGTGGTGCCCATGTTTTAGTGATTGCTAGTCAAAAATATGCTGAACCAACGGATCAAATTATTATCCCTGAAATTGATGAATTGATATCACCAATCATCAGTGTGGTCCCAGCTCAGTTAATCGCTTACTACGCAAGCCTTGCACGTGGTAATGACGTTGATAAACCTAGAAATCTTGCAAAAAGCGTGACAGTAGAGTAGCCTTTTTGAGAGTAATAGTTATACAATAGTCTCTGAGATAGAGGCTATTTTTTATTTATTACAAAAAATCAAAGATTGGTGGTTTTATGAGGGATAAAAAATTAAATTTGTTTTCGACAGTTATGTTCGGACTTAGCGCTATTGTTGGGTCTGGGTGGATGTTTGGTTCGAGTCAAGCAGCACAAATAGCTGGTCCGGCAGCAATTATATCCTGGATTGTGGGAGCACTCTTAGTAGCAATGATTGCGATGGTTTACGTCGAAATCGGAACGATGTTCCCTGAAGAAGGAGCCATGAGCCGTTTCACCATGTATACGCATGGATCGCTTTTGGGTCACATCTTTTCTTGGGCGAACTGGATATCGCTTTTAGCAATTTTACCAATTGAAGCTGTTGCAGCGACTCAATATATGAGTACTTGGCCTTGGAAATGGGCTGAATGGATGCACGGATTCATGAAGGGCGGTCAATTAACGGCACAAGGTATTATGATGGCCGCGGTCATGATTATTGTATTTACGTTAATAAATTATGGGTCAGTTACTTTAATGGCCAAGTTCAATAATTTTATTTCGGTTTTAAAAATAGTTGTTCCATTAATAACAATGGTTGCCTTAGTTGCAGCCCATTTTGATTTAGGAAATCTAGGAAGTTCGGCACAAGAATTCATGCCCAATGGTACTGCTTCAATTTTCGTAGCCATTGGTAGTGCTGGTATTATTTATTCCTATGTTGCCTTTCAGACGGTGATTAACTTGGGAAATGATATCAATAAGCCTTCAGTTAATATCCGTCGTGGAATTATTTTATCGTTATTGATTAGTGCTTTAATTTACATTGCTTTACAAATAGTCTTTATTGGTGCTTTACCTAAATCAATTATCAATGCAGGTTGGTCCCATATTAGTTTCAATTCACCATTTGCCAATTTGGCAATTTTGTTGAATATTTATTGGCTATCGACTTTAATTTACTTTGCTGCATTTATTTCACCTATTGGTAGTGGAATTGCTTTTGCTTCTTCAGCAAGTAAATCATTGTCATCAATGCCTAAGAATAAGCATTTGCCAATGTTCTTGGGTAAATCCGATAATAAATACAACACACCAAGAGTTGCTCTATTGGTCAACTGTGTTGTTAGTTTCCTTTTAGTTTTAATGTTTAAAAATTGGTCACTCTTGTCTCGAGTGGTTGCCGCTTCAACCTTGATTTCACTATTATCAGGTCCAGTGGTTGCAGGAAGCTTGCGGAAAATGGGTCCTAATTTGAGACGTTCAACAAAAATTAAAGGGATGCACATCTTAGGTCCAATTGTCTTCGATTTGATCAGTTTGGCTATTTATTGGTCAATGTTCCCAACAACTGTAGAAGTTATTGGAATTATTATTGTTGGTTTACCAATTTACTTTATTTACGATTACCGTCGTGGCTTTAGAGAATTTAAACAGAAGTTGTATGCCAGCTTGTGGTTAATTGTTCACTTGGTCGGTCTATCGCTTATTTCCTGGATTGGTAGTTCACAATTCGGTGGAGCCAACATAGTTAAATACCCATTAGACTTCTTAGCAATTATTATTTTCTCAACTGTAATGTATTATTGGGCAATCAATTCTCATTACTACTCTGGCTATTTTGATGATGCTAAAGATTTAAACGATACTGTTCATATGGATGATGATTAATGGTAAGATTTCTTCAAAAAAATAGGAAATGGTTTTGGAGTGGAATTGTTTTAGTTGAATTGATATTATTTTACAGTTCCTCTATGACTTATGAAGAACAAACTTCAGTGCCATTTTTGGAAAAATATTTAAAAGGAAAGCCTCTATCAAATTTTTTGAAGACAATTAGCTTTCGTTATGGTGGAAAACAACAATCTCTTTCAAATGATGGGTATTATAATTTCGTAGAGTTCTTTATTCGTAAGGGAGCTCATTTTGGAACTTATTTTGTTTTGGGGATTTTGTTGTGTTTGGCTTTATATCTTTATTTTGAAAAGAACCTTGTCTTACAATTATTCATTCCATGGATGACAACTACTGGATTGGCAGCTTTTGATGAATTTCATCAAGGACTGACTGGTGGTAGGACGCCTTCTGTAGTTGATGTCATTTTAGATAGTAGCGGTGCAATTACTGGTATATTAATTATTATTCTGGTTTTGTATTTAGTAAGTAAGCATGAAAATAAATTAAATTATAAATTTTGAATGAAAAGACATGATAATCAAAAATGATTACCATGTCTTTTTTTTGGTATAAGAAATTTAACAGACTATCAGTATATTTTATTAAGTAAATAGTTGGAAAATATTGAAAATGTTGTATTATATTTATTGAGATGTATAAACATCTTTTTGGATTGATCCCAGTAAGGACGGCTTATTAATATGACAAATAGAAAAATGATAATTAATAAAAAGGAATTGCTAATTGCTGCTGGTACAGCTGTAACTTTGGGATTAGGAACCACAATGGCACATCAAGAAATTGCCCACGCTGCAACAGATGGTACTACCACTGTGACGCCTGATACGCAAAACAACAACAATAACAATCAAGCTTCGGTATCAACTGATACTGAAAAAACTGCTAATACTTCAGATTCATCAACGAATTCTACAACAAATAATAGTGATAAAGAAACAGTTGCATCTGATACAACTACCAATGCAACTTCAACAGCTGATGTCTCAAATAGCTCTATTACTGGTCTTACGAGTGATTTAACGAATACAACGACAGATACAACAAATAATCAAACCACTTCACCAGTATCACCAACAACAGCTACAGCGACGTCGACTAGTGCACAAATACCAAATACCGGTACAACGCAAACATCAACAACAACGGATCAAACGCCAACTTCAAGCACAGATGCGTCAACGGCAACGACTCTAAAACCTGTCGATACGACTGCTAATACAATCACTTCAGATGCTAGTTATACTGATGCTAATAATTTTACTTGGAGTACAGATGATACAACTAATGAAGCAACCTTGACAGCAATAAATGATAATTACACTGGAACTTCTGTCAATATTCCACCAACGATTACCGTAACAAGTAATGATAATTCAACCCCAGCTACGAACTATACCGTTACAAGCATTGGTAATAATGCTTTTTATGCAAATTCGAATGTAACTTCGGTCAAAATCAATAACGGCGTTACAAGTATCGGCGACGGAGCTTTTGGCTATTCAAGTGTTACTTCAGTTGACTTATCGGATAATAAGACTTTACAAACAATCGGAAGTCAAGCTTTTGCTGGCGACCAAATTTCAAACGTTAGTTTGCCAGATTCAGTAACTTCAATTGGCGAGGATGCTTTCTTCGCTAATAAGGCCTTAACAAATATTACTTTACCCGCTAATTTAACAACTTTGGGCAATAATGCTTTTATTTATAATGATAATTTAACTAATGTTGACTTTTCTAAAGATACAGCTCTTAAAACAATTGGGAATCAAGCATTTTGTAGCGATACTAAGTTAAGCAGCGTTGATCTGAGCAATAATGAGAATTTAATTAGTATCGGTGATACTGCTTTTGGCTATGACGTTTCTATAACGGATGTAAAATTGCCTGATAGCTTGCAAACAATTGGAAATCAAAGCTTTTTATCAAATGATAAATTAAATTCAATTAATTTTGGTGCTGGCTTACTTTCAATTGGTAACAATGCTTTCACTTATGATGGGGCTTTGACAAACTTAGATTTTTCAAAAGCTAATAACTTAGCCAGCATTGGTGACGGTGCTTTTGAATATTCAGGAGTTTCCGGTAGTTTGACTATTCCAGATAGTACGACCACAATTGGAGAACAAGCTTTTGCAGGAGACCAGATTACTAATTTGACTTTTGGAAATAACCTCAAAAGTATCGGCGAATCGGCTTTTGCTTACAATAAAATAGAAGGTACACTAGTATTCCCAAGTACTATAACAACTGTTGGCTCAAATGCATTTATGAGTAATCAAATTAATGGTGTTTCTACCACAGCTACAGAATTAAATGTTGGTAGCAATGCATTTTCATACAATCGTCTATCGACTATTATTGCTCCAGATGTCAGTGTCTTTCAATCAACTTATAATCCCAATTTAGCTACTAACGAACTGGCTGCGATCTTTACTGATTCCGCTCATAATAGTATTTCTGATTATTTGAATATCAATATCGGGAATTTATTGACAGAAAAATTAGTAGGCGTTTCAAACTTGAGTAACGGCGTTACATATGACAGTTCAACCGGTATATTTAGTATTCCTACGGGTGTAACAAGTTTTACATTTGACTGGTCACTGGCACCATCAGCGTCAGACAAAGGTTACAGCGGGACTTACGATGTTGTTTTAAATGATCCTTCAATTAAAGTTGTTGATACCAAAGTTGCTGCAGGAAGTACTTGGACGCCAATTGATAGTTTTGTCAGTGCCAATACGCCAGACGGGACATCCGTTCCTTTTGATCAAATAACAGTAACTGGAACTGTTGATACACAAACTCCAGGCGTTTATCAGGTTACATATAGTTATGGCAATGAAAAGACAACCATCAATGTAACGGTGTATAAGCGTGAAGGCACGGCTAACTTAAGTGGGTCAAGTTCCTCCACTTATAATGGTCAGAATCAGTCTGTTGAGGATTTAAATGATTATTATGTGACTTTAAGTGATGGTTCAACTTACAATTTACAATCAGGAGATATAGCTCTAGATCAAGATGCTAAAAATGCTGGAACTTATAATGTGGTTTTAACTACTCAAGGATTGAACCATATTGCAAATACAGAACAGGGCAATCTCTATGATTGGTCTCAAGGTAGTACTGGTTCATTCATAATTAATCAAGCTGATGCAACTATTACCATTAACAATGCTACGAAGTATGCTGGAGATAGTGACCCTCAATTTAGCGCAAGTGTTACAGGAATTTTTTCAGGTGATACGATAAATTACACTTTAACAAGAACGCCAGGCGAAGACGTTGGCGATTACCCAATTACGGCAAACGTTACAGCTGATTCAAATTACAATTTCACAGTTGAAGATGGCAATCTTCAAATTATTGCTTCCAAGAAATCATTGAATGGTTCTAATTACACAATGACCCTTGGTGATCCAACACCAACAGTTGAAGATTTTCAGGCTAGTTCTACAGATGACAATGGCGATGTTCAAGATGTTAGTTTAGATTTAAGTCAAGCAGATTTAACTAAGGCAGGGACTTATAATGTTAAATTAACCACTCCAGACGGACAAGAAAAGACAGTTCAATTGATTATTAATGCAAGCGATAATGCTGGAGGAGGTTCTAGTACAAGTCCAACAGACCCAACAGATCCAACAGATCCAACAGATCCAACAGACCCAACAGACCCAACAGATCCAACAGATCCAACAGATCCAACAGATCCAACGGACCCAAGCAGCCCAGTAATACCAAGCAATCCATCAACTAAACCAGCAAAACCAATTATTTCCCAAGCAGTTGCCGATAAGCCTAATATTGTCATGTCTGGAAAGGTTTACTATATTCCGGGTAATAAGCAGTCCACTGCTCAATTAGTTGTGCCAAAACAAGATGAGAATTCAAGTAAAAACTATAAGCCAGTTTATGAAGAATCAGGTGTAGGTACATTCCCTCAAACAGGCAATAATGATAATATTTTTGTTAAAATTCTAGGTGTCATAATTGGCTTGATGACGCTAGGTGTAATCGATATCAGAAGGATTCGTCACTAATGACGATAATTGTTCCTTTTATGTGGTTATTTATGCCGCAAATATTGAAATGATATGGTTATTTTGATAGAATAATATGCGGTTTACAATAATCATGAAAGAAGGAAACAGAAATGTCAGGACATTCAAAATGGCATAACATCCAAGGTAGAAAAGGTGCCCAAGATAAAAAACGTGGTAAAATCTTCCAAAAGTTGTCTCGTGAGTTATTCATGGCAGCTAAATCGGGTGGTGCCGATCCTAACGATAATGCTGCCCTTCGTTTGATAGTAGATAAAGCTCATGCAGCCAATATGCCAAAGGACAATATTAAACGTGCCCTTAAGAAGGCTGAGGGTGGCAGTGAAGAACATTATGATGAAGTTACATACGAAGGCTATGCTCCAGGTGGAGTCGCAGTTTTAGTTAGAACTTTGACAGATAACAAAAACAGAACTGCTTCTGCTGTACGTGTTGCATTTACTCGTAACGGAGGAAGTATGGGTTCCAGTGGTTCAGTTGCATACATGTTTGATCGTAAGGGTTACATTGTCTTAGATCGTACAAAGAATTCACAAGACGAAGATACAGTTTTGATGGATATCATGGATCTTGGCGCAGATGACTTACAAACATCAGATGATGCTTATGAAATCTATACAGAAGCTAAGGAATTCGCAGCTGTTCGTGATGGATTAACTGAAAAGGGTTATGAAATTGCTGATGCTGAATTAACAATGATTCCTCAAAACACAACACCAGTTCCAGAAGAAAAGAAAGAACAATTCGAACATATGATTGATCAACTTGAAGATGATGAAGATGTTTCGGAAGTTTATACAGCCGCTGTAGATAGTGACGACGAAGAATAAGTTCTAAAAAATTGACCGTAAACTTTGGCTGTTCGTCAAATTAAGTTGATGGCAGTTTACATAAGCAGTTAGATCATAATTGGTCTAGCTGTTTTTTATTTGGCTGACGAGCTTGCTCGGAGCCAAAAAATTTGAAGATTGATACGCTTA
>NZ_VDFP01000266.1 GCF_009600985.1 Companilactobacillus halodurans | reverse complement strand
ATATCTTTTTGTTTTTGAAAACTGGGATAATGTTCATAATAAAAATTATTAAAACAGTTCCTAAGGTGATTAAAAATGACAAGATATGAGAAACAAACAATAAACCTAAGGATATCGAAAGCATGGGCCAATAATTCGTATGCCCCTTTACTAATTTAAAAGTACTTAGTAATATCCAGGGAATTAATGCAAAGGCAATTAGTTCACCTGCGGCGGCTCGCATATAGATAACACCATAGAAGTAATAGGAACTAAGGTAAATTGGTGCAGATACAATTGTAGCCCAAGCATTATTGAATAATTTGTTAACAACAAAATTAATTGAGAAGATATTTAAAGCAGCAAATACAAAAAGAAATAGTAGATAAGAATGATAACTGCTTAATCCTAAGGCGTTGACAATGGCAAAGGGATAAAGTAGAAAATTCCCATAGAAGAATCCCACACCGTATCCTAACTTATCAAGATACTCAAAACCGATAGGATTAGGAAAATGACCGTGAGAGATGTTCGATGCTAATGTACTTATACGAGCCATATGGAAACCAGGATCGTAACCACCAACAACTCCACCTTTTAGGATAGGATAAGTTAAAATTACAAAAATAAGAATATCAGAAATAGCTAAAAAAACTTTTTCTTTATTTTTCAAAGTAGTCCCCTTTATAAATAAAATGACTATCTTAGTATAAATTAAGATAGTCGAAGTAGAAATGCTTTTATTTAACTTTTTGAGCTAGTCGTTCTTTGTGGGAAGCAATAATTTTATCAGCAATTGCACGAGCAACGTTTTCATTTTTTAAAATTGGTCCGTGTGAATAACTTCCAATAACGTTCTTGTAACGCATACCTTCTTGTTTTTCATCAGGGTTATTACCATAACCTTCAATCATCTTTCCAAATGGTTTTAGCATAGTTTTATCGTCGAAATAGGTTCTACCACTATGGTTTTCGAAAGCACGAACAGTTCCCCATTCAGTCTTATATTCTGTGTCACCAATCATACGACTGTCAGCTTTGTAGACGGTATGGAAAGGTAGGATATCAAGGCCTTGGATA
>NZ_VDFP01000265.1 GCF_009600985.1 Companilactobacillus halodurans | reverse complement strand
AACTCCGACTACTGTGTGACCTTCAGCTGCGGCATAAATATCTTTAGCATTCTCCACAGAACCTGCAAGTACATTAATAGCAACTCTATTTTTATAATAATTAGGAATTAGTTTCATCTTTATATAAGCTCCTTAGTCCTTTTGAATTTCTTGTAATCTATTTACAATTGCTTTCATTTCATTCGCATCAACTGCACGAATGTCAAATTCAATAATACCTTCGTTTGCTCTGTATTCACGTGTATAAATAGCAGGATCGCCTTGTTTTAATTCTTTAGTTACTTCTTTAGCGTCTTTCTTAGAAGTTTCTTTAACGGTCACGGCTGCACGATAAATTTCACGACCTGCACCATCTTGAACTTCCTTAGCCTCAATATCAGGAACCTCATTTAAATCTTTTAAGAATGGTGCTAATCTTTGACGCATATGTTCACCATCTTCTGGTCCAATCTTGAGATAGCGTTCAATTGCCGCAGTTAAACCTAAGATATTTTCCTTACCGATCTTCATGGCACGGCCAATACCTTTCTTTTGTAGACGAATCCAATTAATATACTTAGCTTTACCATAAACTAAGCCTGATGCTGGTCCTTCTAGTGCTTTGGCACCACTAAAGATAATAATATCTACGCCTAGATCCAAATATTTCTTCATATCTTCTTCTGCAGCAGCATCAAGAATCAATGGCAAATTATTTTTATGAGCTACTTCTACAGCTTCTTTGACGGATAGCATACTCTTTTGAACTGTGTGGTGACTCTTTACATAAAGTACTGCTGCTGTTTTATCAGTTATCATCATTTCAATATGTTCTGGGGTACACATATTAGCATAGCCAGCTTCGACAACATGTCCTCCACCAAGACTAATCATTACTTCTTCTGGAGTACCATAGTCGACATTGTGACCTTTAGGCATAATGATTTCACGTTTTTCAAAACGTGGATCATTTGCATGATAAACATGATACATACTCCCCTGACCAATTAGAGCTGCAACAGACATTGCAATACCAGCTGAAGCCGAATTTACGACGATTGCATCTTCTGCACCCAATAATT
>NZ_VDFP01000264.1 GCF_009600985.1 Companilactobacillus halodurans | reverse complement strand
TCAATGATTTCACCACCGGTCAAATTAGGCCAAAGATAAACGTCACCAGGTACATAAGCAATACGTTTGTGAATTTCAACGGAGCTTTTGAAGACATCTTTGCCGAAGATAGTGGCTTTACCACCTGAAGCTCGCAAAATTCCTAAAATAGTTCTTATAGTTGTCGATTTACCAGCACCGTTAGGTCCGATGAAACCAAAAACTTCCCCGGGATAAATATCAAAAGTGATATTTTTTAGAGCCTGAAATTTACCAAACTTCTTTTGTAAATGATCGATATGTAAGGTTGGTACATTTTCGTTCAACATAATAATTACCTCTAAAATGAAATATTTTTCCTGAATAGTTCACTATTTACCGAGTATATTAGGTCTGGGAAATGTCAAAGTCAACTGAGAAAAACGTTGATATTGAACTATTTAGAAGGCCTTTTTAGAAAGTCTTATTAGACCAATCAAAAAACTGAACTATTGTTATAAAAAAATTTGAGGTAATTATAATGACTAATAATTTACAGCGTAAAAAAGAGAAGAAACAGTTAATTTTGGAGACTGCACTTCAAACTTTTACTAAACAAGGCTACAAAAAAACCTCAATCGCGCAAGTTGCGAAAGAGGCTCACTCATCACAAGTGACATTATATAAATATTTTCCAAGCAAGGTTGCTTTGGCACGTGCAGTTATCATTAAACAAATTATTGATGGATACAAAGCGTGCGAAGATACTCTGGATAGTTCCAATGGGACTTTTGCGGAAAAAATGGAAATGATGATGTCGTATGGGGTGAACGTTGCTGATGCTATACATGATGATTTTGTCGTCTTCATGTATAACGAATTCAGTGGTAAAAATGGTGACGACAGCGTTATGAAAACTTATAACGAATACAAACATGGCTTTTGGAAAAGGTTGTTGGATCAAGGACGTGAAGAAGGTGCCGTTAATCCAGATATATCAGATGAGAGTGCCATAATTTATTTAGATATGTTTGTTAATTATGCGATGAATCCTAATCCAGTGAATGCTCATAGCGCAATTGAAATTAAGAATCATGAAAAGGATTTA
>NZ_VDFP01000263.1 GCF_009600985.1 Companilactobacillus halodurans | reverse complement strand
AAGCTTGGAGGAATTTTTATGACACGAGTTGCGATTATTACGGGTATTTCATCTGGTATGGGACGTGCAGCAGCCTTATATTTTAAACAGCAAGGTTTTGAAGTTTATGGCGGTGCTAGACGTGTGGAAAGATTGACAGATTTAAGAGAAAAGGGAATTCATACACAGAAATTGGATGTGACTGATAAATTTTCAATTCGACAATTAGTTGATCGAACTGTCAGCGAGCAGGGAAGAATTGATGTTTTGATCAATAATGCAGGTTATGGCGAGTATGGACCTTTGGAAGAAGTTCCCATTGAAAATGCTAAAAAACAATTTGACGTCAATTTGTTTGCAGTTGGACAGCTAACTCAATTAGTTTTACCGGTTATGCGTCGTCAAAATTCTGGTCGTATCATCAATGTTTCATCTATTGGGGCTAATGTTTATAGTCCTTTAGGTGGTTGGTATCATGCTACTAAGGCTAGTTTGAATATGTGGAGTGATGTGCTGGATTCTGAGGTGAAGAGATTTGGAATCCGCTCAATCATTGATCAGCCTGGTTTAACTAAGTCTGAATGGAGTAAAATTGGTTTTGAAAATGCTAGAAAGAATTCGTTAGATAATTCGCCCTATGATGAATTAGTTGATAAAGTAGAGAAGCTCTTTTCTAAGTTAGGTACTGGAGCAACATCTGAAGATTTAGCTCAAGTATTTTATCATGCCGCAACGGATGCTCATCCGAAGAGACGATATTATAATTCCGTGGTTGATCACAGGATGGTTATGATTGCTCGGACCATGCCTAATACTTATCGAATTGTTTTGAATAAATTAATGAAGTAATTGAAGTAATCCTCATGCAGTGACCAAGATGGTTGCTTACATGAGGATTTTTGTGTTCCGAATCTTTTTTGTTGATTATTATATATTTTATAGTATATTTAGCGTGAGATTTATAATATGTTTAAACAGATAACAATTAAAAGAGATGATTCATGATGTTATTTGGAGTTGCTACTAAACCAGACAATGATTGGTGGATCGGCAGTAATATCCCTGATACGAAAAATCTTAGTAAATAT
>NZ_VDFP01000262.1 GCF_009600985.1 Companilactobacillus halodurans | reverse complement strand
CTTGCATCAAGACGAAAAACCTCTTTCATTGTTTGTGGAGAACTCCAATGATACCTGATTTTTTCGTCTTGGTGTTTTTATTTTGGAATTTTATTGAAAGTGGCTAACTTGATTATAAAATTCGCCGTTGATAAGTGAACATAAAATAACCTAAAAATGTTTTGATGATGATAAAACTAATTAATAAAACTGAAAAAATAATTAGCCACTTTTCGTTTTCTGCGTTTACGATTCCAAAGAAAATAATCAGTGCTGGAAATACCAACTGTTTCAATGAATCATAAAGAAAGAAAACTAAAGCAATGGGATGGATATGTTGCGGTTTAGATATCATTTTTAGCCTCCCGAGCTAAACGCATAATCAAATCTTTGATTTTATTAGCTTCAGTTGTTTTCAGGCCATCGATTTCTTTAGCACCAGCTGCAGTCTGAACAGTAATCTTTTGTAAATCTTTTAAACGTAAAAAAGGTCCTTGTGACAAGGTGACATTTTGAACTCGAGAAATAGGGATGACGATTTCTTTTTGAAAGAAGAAGCCATAATGCAATTCGACTTGACGCTCATCAACAAAATAAGTCCAATATTTCCAATGATAATTGATTAAGCTCAATTCAGAGATAAGTGAAATAATGGCAAATGATACCGAAATAATAATGATGACGGATAAAACTTTTTGAAAACCATTGGATGAGAAATTTCTCCAGATGAAGAATCCAAGAGCTATCACTAAGGTGATAAAAAAGTCAACGGCAGCATTAATTCGCCAAATTGACTTAATCTCAGTCGGTAATTTTTGAATTTTTTTCATAATTCCCCCTAAATGAATATGATTTCTCCAATAAGGGTAGCATATCGACTTTTTCTTGAAAAATGGCTTTAAAAATAATAAGCCAGTTGCAACTATTCTAAAACTGTTGCAACTGGCTTATTTTATTGAATTATTAAGGCTGTACGATAAATAAAGTTGATAGGTATTTTGCCATCAACTTTATTTTTGTATACCATTTATTAGTAATAACCATTTAAGAACACCAAAAAAGGACACCATTCATGCCCTTTAGATGTTCGA
>NZ_VDFP01000261.1 GCF_009600985.1 Companilactobacillus halodurans | reverse complement strand
AAAGATTAAAGCTGGCCAAGAATTACTTGAGTTTGATATTGATAAAATTAAACAAGCAGGATATGATCCAACTGTAATTATGATTGTAACTAACTCTAAAGATGTCTTAGAGGTTTTACCAGTATTAAAAGATAAGAATAAAACAAAAGAAGTTACTAATGATACAAATGTTATGATCTTAGCTTAGGAGATGTAGAAATGACTAATTATCATGTTCCGCAAAATTTTATGTGGGGTGTAGCAACTTCGGCTAACCAAGTTGAAGGAGCTTGGAATGAAGATGGTAAGAAAATGTCGATTGCTGATTGTGAACGTTTTAATCCACATCAAGATCTAAATAATTATCGAAAAGTAAATGACATGACTAGTGCTGAGATTGATCAAGCTTTAAGAGATAAAACACGTAAAGCTTGGGGCAAGCGTCACGGGGTTGACTTTTATCATCGCTATTCATCTGATCTTGAAATGTTAGCTAAAACGGGAATTAATTCGATGCGAATCTCAATTGCCTGGACTCGCATTTTCCCTAATGGAGATGACTCTAAGCCAAACCAAGCAGGACTTGATTATTATCAACATCTTTTTGAAAAAATGAATTCCTTGGGAATCACACCAATTGTGACTTTATCTCATTATGAGATGCCACTGAATTTAGTTTTAAACTACAATGCTTGGTATGATAAAAAAGTTGCAGATTTTTTCTATAATTTTGCTAAGATTGTAATTGATCAGTACCATGATTTAGTTCAATACTGGATTCCTATTAATGAAATTGATAGTATTATTCGTCATCCATATTCTTCAGCTGGTTTAGTTAAAGATCGTTTTCCAGATAAGAACTTTAAAGAAGTTATTTATCAAGCAATGCATAATCAATTCGTTGCTTCAGCTGAAATTACTAAGTATATTCATGAAAATTATCCAACTCTTAGAGTCGGAAGCATGATTACTAGTACAATGGTTTATCCTTATAACAGTGATCCGCGCAATATGCTAAAAGCGACCCAAATAATGCGTGAGAGTTATGATTTTAGTGATATTCAAATCAGAGGTAGGTATCCTAAAGTTTTA
>NZ_VDFP01000260.1 GCF_009600985.1 Companilactobacillus halodurans | reverse complement strand
AATTTGAATCTAACGGTATCGCCCTTTTTGGCATTGACGCTAGTTTTATAATCAGTATCTCCGTTAGTGACATTCAGAACTTTTTTTGAAAATGAATAATTAAAGCTAGGTTGTTGAATTGGTATATCAACGGAGGCGTCAAAATCTTTACTCGAAGTTTCGCCATTACCGGTATCGGTACCAGTGAATGTAGCCTTATTAGTAATAGCACCATCACTGTTTAAATTATTAAGAGCACTTTTAACAATACTAGCTTCAAAGGTAATTGTAGTATATTTTTGATCCGTTAAAGTGGTATTGGGATAAACAGTCAAGGTGTGTTGATCAGAATCGTAGTCACCTGGCACAAGACTGCTGGCGGTACCGCCGTTACTTGATTGCTTGATGGAGTTGGGATCAATTTGAAGCCCGGTAGGGATTTCATCGGTTAGTTTTTGATAGCTCCAGCTGGCGCTATAACCATTATTGATCATTTTTAAAGTGAATTTTAATTTGTCACCGATATGATTAGTGCCGTCAGATCTGGATTCATTTTTGTAGGTTTTGGTTGCAGTTGGAACTGAAACAGGACTGGCAGCAACACCAAAAGTGGAACTGTAATGGGCAGTTTGGTAAGGTCCTAAGGTTGTAGGGCTCCATTTTAAAGTGTAGGCTGAATCACCAAATCCAGATAATTGAGTACCCGTAGGATTATTCTGTGTTTCGGCACCAGTTCCAGAAACAATTTTATTGGAAAAGGCATCTACCCAATTAACGGCTGAGCCTGATTTAGATTGTCCAGTATAAGAATCAAAGCCATCGGGGACTTCGTTAGTAACATATAGTCGATAATTGTGACCATTATATCCATTACTATCGACATAGACACCACGTTTACTACCAAGATCATAAACAGGAACACTATCTGGAAGGCTGTACCCATTTTTCATACTTGTATCTTCACCGAATAAAACTGTAAACTTTTGTGAGTTATTATTCGGATTGTATAAATATAATTCCCTTTGAACAATGGCGTTATTAGTAGGAGAAGGTCTTAATAGGATCTCAGCTTGAAGATTATATGTTCCATTATTG
>NZ_VDFP01000259.1 GCF_009600985.1 Companilactobacillus halodurans | reverse complement strand
ATTTGGTTTTCCAAATGATGACTACCTACCTATTATTTTTTTATACAGATGTCTTTGGTTTAACTGCGAATGAAGTCGCCATTCTTTTCGTTGTTGCAAGGACCGCCGATGTCTTTGAAAGTTTAATTATTGGAATCATGATCGACAATACTCATTCTAGATGGGGGAAAAGTCGGCCATTCTTTCTTTGGTACTCATTTCCTTATGTAATTTTCGCTGTTCTCACTTTTGTCACGCCCAATTTCCTACCACATTCCGGGAAATTATTTTGGGCCTACGTCACTTATTTAGGCCTTGGATTCTTCTATACAGCCGTAAACCTACCTATTACTTCTATCTTACCTACTATGACGGATAATGAGCAGGAAACGACCCTTTTAGGCGTTATCAGACAATTCTTTGGCAGTTCAGTTCAAATTATTGTAGCTGTCTTTACAATTCCACTAGTAAACTTCTTTGGTAAAGGCAATCAACAAAGGGGATTCCTAGGGACTATTCTTCTCTTCGGGATCATTTCGCTATTTCTTATTCTCAACACATTCTTTCATGTTAGAGAACGCTATACAAACAACGAAATCAACCATCAACCTATCTCTGAAGTTTGGAAAATGTTAAAACAGAACAAGCCATGGATCGTAATTTCAATCGTAATCTTTCTTTACTGGTTAACTACTTCCATAAAAAATCAAACTACTATTTACTATTTCAAATACATTATCCACGACGAGAACCTCGTATCTTTAGCTAATAGTTTCACTTTGACTGCTTTGATTGGAGTAGTAGCTATCTATTTCGTTTCGGCCAAACTTGGTAAAAAAAATACGATGCTTTTAGGTATCGTCACTGCTTTTGTTGGGCAACTGATCATTACCTTTGCCACTTATACCAAAAACTTACCAGTACTATTCACTGGTATCTTCATCAATTGTATTGGTGGAGGTTTCATTATTGGACTAGTGTCTATCATGATTGCTGATACTATTCGCTATGGAACTTCTATGGGTATCCAAGCTGAAGGTGTCTTAGCATCGACTGATGATTTTGGCGTTAATTTAGGACTAGGACTTGGCGGAC
>NZ_VDFP01000258.1 GCF_009600985.1 Companilactobacillus halodurans | reverse complement strand
CTACCGGATCGTGATACATAAAACTATCAAAATAGGTGAATCCAGTAAAAATAGCTACCATCAATCCAACAATTAAGAGTATTCGTATATTTTTTTTCATAAAAATTCCTCGCATTTCTACCAATGCTTACATTATATGTTTTTTCAGAAAATAATTAATAGTTTTCTTATCAAAAATTTACAGTTGACAATCTCTAACTATTGAAATATATTTGAGACATCAATTTGTTAGGAGAAAACATTATGAAATCAATTAACTCTCTAAACATCGTGAATATTCGTTGGCAAAGCCGATAACTCAGATTGATCCGAGATGGATTCAATCTGAATAGGATTGAATCCATATCGGCTTATTAAACTATGATAATTTTAGAGCCCACATGGAAAATTTTTTAAAAATTTAGCCATGTGGGTATTTTATTTTTTAAGACAATCCCACACAATCTGGGGTTGTCTTTTTAATTTGGGGGAAATATAACGATGAAACATACGAGAAGACTTTACGCAACACTTGCTGCATTAGCAATGTTTTTAATTTTTGCATATTTTTATACGGGACGTGCTGATAGCCAAAAGCAAAATGCTATTCCAAAAGTTGGGGTCCTGCAATTAATGTCACATCCCGCTTTGGATCAAATTAATAAGGGAATCGACGACACTTTGAAAAAGAGTGGTTATATTGATGGTAAAAACGTCAAAATCGAATTTCAAAATGCTCAAGGGGATCAATCAAATCTTAATTCAATGGCACAACAATTGACTCAAAAGAAAAATGATTTGATCTTGGGTATTGCTACACCATCAGCACAAGCTTTGGCCAAGAAAACTAAATCAACTCCAATTGTTGTCACGGCTGTAACTAATTTAGAGAGTGCCGGTTTGGTCAAGAGTGATAACAAGCCTAATACTAACGTCACTGGTACTAAAGATTTAGGACCAGTTGATAAGCAAGTTAAACTATTAACTACTTTGACTAAGAATAATAAACCAATTGGTGTTTTATATAATTCATCAGAAGAAAATTCAGTTTTACAGATCAAGATGGTTAAAAAATATGCTAAAAATCATAATCTT
>NZ_VDFP01000257.1 GCF_009600985.1 Companilactobacillus halodurans | reverse complement strand
CTGTTTTTGTATTTTACAATCAAAGCATCCTCGGCTCCAAAGTATTGATTGTTTCCTGTGTTGAAGCTTTCTTCTATTGCCTATTTATGATTTTGGAAAATATTCTTCAAGTTACGCATCATGTAAAGAAATCATTATTCTATTTAGTCCTAGCCTATGTTATCAAAATGATACTACAAGTTCCTTTAACCATCTACTTAGGCGTTTACGGACCTGTTACAGCAACTGCTATTGCCTTTATAGTGATGTCGCATTTTGCCTTCAGACTTATCAATAAGCAATTCCAAATTGTCGATAAAGATTTAGCTAAAAAGCTACTAAAGATTCTTATTGATGGCATCATTATGCTAATTGTCGTTGTCGCTGCTAATTTCTTAGTTGTTAAAGTTATCTCTGATGCTACTAAGATTGGTGCCATGATTGTCATTATTATTTGCGGTCTAATTGGTATTGCAGTTTATGGTTTCCTTAGTTACAAAGATGGATCATTGAAAATATTAAAAGACATTCGTGATACAAAAATTTATTAATTAAATTACTTTCAAAAGAATAATGAGATTGGGACATAACTAGTTTCTTCTCCAATATTGCAGCATAAACGCGGAACAAAACACAGCTTCTTCCGCTCTCATTTTTTTATGAACTATAATAATCATAAATGTTAGGAGATGTTTGAATGGCTTACGAATCAAAATTCATGAAATTAGCAGCCAATGAAGCTCAGAAAAATATTGGTACCAACGTTGGTGGTCCTTTTGGAACTGTAATCGTTAAGGACGGAACAATTATTGCTCAAGGACGGAATCACGTTCTTTCCGACAATGATCCATCAGCCCATGGTGAAATTTATACAATTAGAAAAGCCTGCAAAAAGTTGGGTACTTATGACTTATCTGGATGTGAACTTTACACTAACGCTTACCCTTGTCCAATGTGTCTTGGAGCTATTATTTGGGCAAATATCAAAACTTGTTACTACGGAAATACTGCTGAAGATGCCAAAAATATTGGCTTCAGAGATGACTTCATTTATCAATTTTTAGATAATGGCCTCCAAGATAAAAATACCTTGAA
>NZ_VDFP01000026.1 GCF_009600985.1 Companilactobacillus halodurans | reverse complement strand
TGCATCAAGACGAAAAACCTCTTTCATTGTTTGTGGAGAACTCCAATGATACCTGATTTTTTCGTCTTGGTGTTTTTATTTTGGAATTTTATTGAAAGTGGCTAACTTGATTATAAAATTCGCCAAAGTATTTAACATAGCTAGCAAATATTCATATACTGTAGTCATTCAATGAAGAAATGTAATAAGGAGAAATTAAGTGAGTATTAAAGATAAAGTTGTTATTATTACAGATGCTTCAAGTGGTATTGGTGCAGCAACAACCAGAGAATTAGCAAAAAAACACGCTAAATTAGTTATTGGAGCTAGAAGATTAGAAAAACCAAACGAATTGAAAAATGAATTCCCTGACGAACAAATCATTGCTCAAAAAGTCGATGTAACTAATTTAAATGAAGTTCAAGATTTGATTAATACCGCCAACAAACAATTTGGACATATCGATGCTTTATATAACAATGCTGGGGTAATGCCTGTCAATGCCTTGATTAATTGTGCTCGTGCTGAATGGCGACAGATTTTGAATGTCAATATTATGGGGATTATCAATGGTATAGCTGCTGTGTTGCCAACTATGGTCAAGCAAAAATATGGTCATATCTTAGCAACCGATTCCTTGGCCGGTCATGTTGTTGTTCCAAATTTAGCTGTTTACAAAGGTTCGAAATTTGCTGTAAGAGCAATCATGGAAGGACTTCGCGAAGAACAACACAAAAACAATATCCGGACAACTATTGTTTCACCAGGAGCAGTTTCAACTGAACTTTATAAATCAATCAATAATCCTGACAATCAAAAAGCTGAAATCAATGTCGAAAAACAAATTGGTCTTTCAGCTGAAAACATTGCTAACTCGATTGCCTTTGCAATTGACGCCCCTAATAATATGGACGTTAATGAATTGATCATTCGTCCTATTAAACAAGATGTATAGAAAAAACACTCTCCATATTGTCTCCAATTGAGAGGGTGCACTTCAATACTAAAAATATTCAATCTACTTTAATTTGGAAATTTAACAAATATTGATAAATCTCTGAATGACTTATTACGGCTCTACAATATTAGGTGTTGATGGAGAATTCCATCAACACCTAATTTCTGGTTTTTTATGTAAAATAAAAGGAAATTCCTCATCAACAGCTGTTGACAAAGAGCCAAAAAAATCAGGACCAAGATTGTAAAAATTACAATTCTGGTCCTGATTTTTCTGTGTTTTAGATTCCATGAATAGATTAGACTATAGATTTAATATATATACCGGCTTCTAAAGCGTTATTTGCGGCTTATATTCGAAAAAGATGTGACTGACCTATACTACGTAACAAATATCAAATTAAGAGTGTCTGATAATTGCTGGATTTCTTTGCTTGATGGAAAGTCATTTGTCTGCAAGTAATATCTTATCATCCCTAACATCATGCCACCAATAACATTTAATTCCAAATCTGATTCTGGATGTTTGAGACCTACTTGTAAATGATTAGCTAAAATATCTTTAAGACCATCCATTAGTTGCATTTTAGCTTGCGGAATTGTCATTATCGCTTTTATTGGTCTGCTCCAACACTTCATTAATTGTCTAAGTTCCGGTTCTAGTATACTAATTGAGTTATTTAAGACAATTCCCTGATTTATGAGTAATAGCTTTTTTTTCAAGGTCTCATCAAGCCACGTAAGAATATCTTGTAATATTGCATCTGTCAATGCAAATTTGTCCTCATAATGCAAATAGAACGTTTTACGACTGATCATAGATCTGAGTGCAATATCACTAACAGTAACGTTGTCAAACCCATTCTCTATTACTAGGTCAACAAATGATTTTCTGATAACATCGTCAGTTTTTTTCATTCTAAAATCTGTCATATCGATTCCTCCATTACCAATTACCAATTTTGTCAATTCTGTAACCTTATGACACATATTGCTGCTATCTGTAGCATTAAGACCCAAATCATATTAATTTGGCCATGTTTTTAATTTAAAAATTAATATAAACTACCCCTAGAATAAAAAAAGGAGGCAGTGAAAATGTTCAGTGTATTTAAGAGAAAAAGCATCTGGATCTGCATGTTAGTCGCTGCTATATTAATTGGATTATTTGCCTTCGCGCAAGTTGGAGCTAGAAGCACAGTTAAGGTTCGTCATTTACCATTAGCTTTAGTAGTAAACGATAAAGGAAAAGATGCTAATAATGTTGTTAAGAAATTACAAAAAGAGAGTTATAAGAAAAATTCTGAAATCAAATGGGTCAATGTAAACCACACGAATGAACTCACTAAAGGTTTTGCATCCGGAAAATACTACGGGGCCGTTGTCATTCATTCAGGATTTACTAAAGATATCAATCAACAAACAGACTATTTGAAAGGTAAAATCATAACTCAGAAACTAGACGCACTGGAAGTTAAAACACCAATGGCTGCTAAGACGGCACCATTCCAACAACAAAAAGTCTTAGCAAATTCATTAACCATGAAAACTCCCAAACAAGCAAAAGTATCTTTATACGTCAGTCAAGGAAGTAACGTTACAGTTGCAAACATTTTGACTACTGCACTTCCAAAGATGACTGACCGTCTAAATCAGAAGATTTCTAACAAATATATAACTGTTGCAAATAAATCAGGGCTAACGCTCTCTCCACAAGACTGGTCTAAATTGCAAACACCAATTCACGCAACACTTATAAAACGTAATAAAGTTTCAACCAAAGAAATAAATGGTATGGCACCATTCTTAGTAACCATCTTCTGTTGGCTCGGTAGTCTTATTGCTAGTTTATTGAACTGGCGAGACCATAGTAAGAATGAAAAGAAACGTAGTGATGGTCGCCTTTCATTAACTAGTGTCACAAGTCAATTAATTTCAGGCGTAGCAATTGTTGCTGCGATTGCTGTATCAGTTTACTTCTTCACAAAAGTTTGCTACTCCGTTCCCATCCATGATCCAAAACAATTTCTATTGCTGATTGGTGGTATATCATTTGTTTTCTATCTACTGCAGTCAGCTGTACTCGATTTGCTTGGACTAAAAGGATGGCCACTATTGCTTATTATCTGGATAGGTTCAATGGCAGTCATTACTTTCATTCCGCAAATGCTGAGTCCCTTATATCATAATTACGTTTATGATATTACTCCAATTCGATTTGCCTACGATCTTATTCTTAACCAGATGTATATTACAGATGCATCAATCACTGGTTCTTCAATGTTGAGCTTGTTGTACATTGGAATAGCTTCAATCATTGCCATGTATGCATCTACTCTCATTAAGAAACGGAAAGAAGACATAGCATAAAATTTATTTACACCTTTTTTAAAATTCTGAGCTTAGTAAAAACGAATTTAAGACATGAATAGTGGTTAAACCAAACATATCCCTGGTTTGCCACTATTTAATTCAACAAATGATAATTTATCTTCAAGGTTTTTTATGAAAGAGGATAAAATAAATGTCACTAGAACAACATCAACTAACTGATGCTAAATTGGTAAATCATTTATTTGATTTCATTGAGGATGGACAAAAGCTCGAAGGCATTATCGTTACAAAGCCTTGCTTAACGTCAGGGGTAGATAGAAAAACATTTTATCGTCACTACCCACCCGTTAATATTGTAGAGCCTAATAAACGTCATTACTATCGACAATATGTAAAGATACCGAAACATTTTCATTAATTTGTTGAACGCTCGACAAATATTTAACTTGAGGGATTTCTATTCGAAAAGTCAAATTTCTGTACAAAGAAAAGAGGACATAGATATGAAATTCGTAAATAAGGAAAATAAAAGCTTAGATGAAATAAATGGTAGCATAGATGTCCCAAAAAACGCAGGTTTTTGGAAGACAATGGCTGCATATACGGGTCCAGGTACGTTGATTGCGGTCGGATACATGGACCCCGGTAATTGGATCACGTCCATTGCCGGAGGGGCGAAATATAAATATGCATTATTGTCTGTAATATTATTGTCAAGTTTAATTGCCATGTTACTGCAAGTAATGTCTGCAAAACTTGGAATTGTCACTGGCAAGGACTTGGCGCAGCTTACACGAGAGAAAACATCTAAGTCAGTTGGAATCATTTTGTGGATTATTGCTGAGCTGGCTATTATGGCCACTGATGTTGCGGAAATAATCGGATCAGGAATAGCATTAGAGTTGTTATTTAGAATTCCATTAGTTGTCGGTATTTTAATAACTGCGACAGACGTTTTACTACTTTTAATTCTAATGAAGCTTGGTTTTCGGAAGATTGAAGCAATAGTTGCCACACTTGTATTAGTAATATTATTAGTCTTTATATATGAAGTTTTTCTTTCAAAACCAGATCCTTTAGGTATATTGACAGGCTTAGTTCCACAAATGAGAATTTTACAAAATCATTCCATGTTGTATCTGTCATTAGGAATCGTAGGTGCAACGGTTATGCCTCATGATTTATATTTAGGGTCTTCCATTTCACAAACTCGAAAGGTTGATCGGAAAAATGATAACGAAATAGCAAAAGCATTGAAATTTAGTACTATCGACTCAAATAATCAATTAATAATTGCATTTATTGTAAACTGTTTATTATTAATTTTGGGTGCTGCACTTTTCTATGGTAAAGACAGTAATCTAGGGCATTTTGTTGATCTATTTAATGCACTGAGCAACAAACAAATTGTTGGCTCAATAGCTAGCCCATTTTTAAGTATGTTGTTTGCGGTTGCTCTATTATCGTCAGGTCAAAGTTCAACAATTACTGGAACTTTGGCAGGACAGGTTATCATGGAGGGATTTATTAGATTAAAGATGCCTTTATGGGCACAAAGGTTAATAACACGCTTACTATCAGTAACACCAGTATTGGCGTTTGCCATTTACTATCATGGAAATGAAGCTAAGCTTGAATCACTATTGACATTTTCCCAAGTCTTTCTGAGTATTGCACTTCCTTTCGCCGTTATTCCACTTGTCAAATTAACTAATAGTAGAGAGTTAATGGGTAATAGATTTGTCAATCCCACTTGGATGAAAATTTCTGCGTGGACGGTAACAAGTATCTTAATCCTATTAAATATATATTTAATTATTCAGATTTTTTGACATTTGACATGGGAAGTAATTCTAAATGGTGAAACAATCAATGAAAAAATATAATAATCGGCCCATAATTGGTTGGCTTTACAGAATCAGTACTTTAAAATGTTTTAATTATTTGCAAAACGCATTAATAGTTGCTTTCCCGATAATTGTTGTTAATGGATTTCTTGAGACAATCTTGCAAACATTAATGACTGACAATGGATTTTTTGTAGTTACATTTCACTTAGAACACTTTGTTGCAAGTAATGTTGTTTTAATAAATCAACTGACTGTATTAGTTAAGTTATTGCAAGTTTTTGCCAATACAATAATTGCTGTCCAGTTCTCAAGAAATGTAGCTAAATCTCTAGATAATAATATAACTTGTGGTGCAATGACTGCATTTTCTTTTATTATTTTGAGCATTAAGTTGGGTCAAAGTAACGAATTAATTTTTATAATCCATGGTGTGACTTTTGCCTTGCTAACGGGACTAGGAGTTAGTAAATGTTTCGATTTTTTTAGAGTCGAAGTAAATAGGGATAATAATGATTATCAAAATTCGTTAATTTCGACATTGGCAAACATTAGGCCTATTCTATGTATCATCTTTGGTATTTTAGTTCTAAAAATATTAAACTTTGAAATTTACTCAAATGGAATAAACGTTCGCATTCAGAGCATAATTCAGACAAATCTAACTGATAATCACTACAGTTTGATACCAATGTTACTAATAATTTTTCTGAGAAGTATCAGTAAGTTTATGGGTATTAGTACAGACTCTATTTTTGATTTTAGTACCCGAGCGCAATTGGTAAATTTAAATCATGCTTTGAAATTTTCACATCCTGTAGCTGCAGTTTATCCGACCGCTTACTCGACGTTATATTCTTGTTTTGTACATTTGGGTGGTGATGGCATGTTACTAGCATTGGTAATTGTCGTACTCATCATAGGGGAAAATAAACATTTGAGAAGGTTATTAACTTGGTCGTTCATACCTACGTTTTTTAATTTCTCAGAACCAGTGATGGTTGGATTTCCAATAATGTATATGCCTATTTATCTAATTCCTTTTATAATGAGTCCTTTAGTAACGACGATCATTGTCTATCCGTTTTTAAAGTATAATATTATCCCAACACCAGTTTATCCAGTGCCTAATGGTACGCCAGGACCGCTGATGGGTTTTATTGCCACTGGGGGCAACATTTTGACCCTACTATTAGGACTTTTTTGCTTAATAGTTTCTTGCTTGATATATCTACCGTTTGTTAAAGCAGAGATGAAACTAATTAATCTAGAGCATGCAAAAATTAGTCCTCCTTTAAAAGATAAATTTTGAATTTGTGTGTCTAGAGAATCATAGATGGGGTGATTAATTTGCGAATCTTAAAAAAAATTATTGTTTCATTAGGTCTACTATGTTTCTTTATGACTTTAATTTTGTTATCTGATAAATGGACTAAACAGAATATTTCAAATTTGAAGATTCAACGCAACTCAGTTACTGAACCCATAGTTTTGGTTCCAGGTAGTGATGCCACGCAATATAGATTTGATTCTCTTATAAGAGACATTAATAAAAGGGAAGAAATACCTCATTCTTCGTTAAGAGTGTTAGTGAATAAAAATTATACGATTTCCTATAGTGGGACAATAAAAAAAGGTGATAAACAACCTTATATTGTGATTGCTTTTGAAGACAATAAAGATGGTTTTAAAAATATAAAGGAGCAGGCTAACTGGTTAAAATACGCTTTAAAATGTTTATCACAACAATATGAATTTCGAAAGGTTTCACTAATTGGGCATTCAAATGGTGGGCTGGTTATCACATATGCACTGGAACATAATTTGACTAGTCATTAACTAACTGTAAAAAAGGTTATGACTATTGCTGCACCGTATAATTTGAACGATTCTTCTGTTAGAAGTGAGACTGAATTATTAGAAAACTTGGTTACAAACAAAAAATACATTCCAAAATCAATTGATATGTATTCTTTAGCTGGCACTCAAAGTTATAGTAATGACGGGTTAGTTCCTTTGTACAGTGTATTGTCAGGTCGTTATATTTACCAAAAGCAAGTTAAACATTATACGCAAATAACTGTTTCAGGTGTTGGGGCGGAACATTCTGATTTACCACAGAACCGACAAATAATAATGGCCATTGAACAATATATTGAAACAACCTAAGATTAGTTATCTTAATTTATATTCTGAAATAATTCGTATATTATATGATTTACGTTATTTCGCAAGGAGGTAAGTAAATGAATGAGCGTAACTTTTCAAATTAGATAATTCTTTCCTATCCTGATTAATAACATTATATAAGTCTTCTTCTTGATTTTCATTTGGTAAAACTAATTAAACGTTCAAATTTTTTAAAACAAACTCTTTAGATATATACTATCTTAGTCCTAACATACGAGATGTATGGATTGAAAGTGAGGGAAATTATGGAAATAGTAGAAAAATGAGATGAAAATCCAAATAATTGGAATTTCATCTCACTTTTTCATATTTAATAAATCATCTATTATGGTTGAATCATTGCTTTGATTGTCTTACGAGCTTGCATATCCTGATAACCTTGGTTAATGTCATCTAAAGAATAAGTTTGAGTAAAGACACGACCAGGATTAATGTTACCTTCCAACACATCTTTAAGTAAGAATTGTTTGTCATAAGTCGTTACTGAAGCTGAACCACCGGCAATGGCGATATTTTGTGCAAAGGTTGAACCGATTGCATGATCGTCATAGTGGGGAACACCAACGAAGCCAATGCGACCACCATTATGTAGAACACCAAGAGCTTGTTCAAAGGCCGTCTTCATTCCTACACACTCAAGTGCTGCGTCGGCACCGCCACCAAGGATTTCACGTACCTTTTTAATTCCTTCTTCGCCACGTTCAGCGACAATAGCAGTAGCACCAGATTGTAGAGCCATCTGTTGACGGTCTTCATGACGACTCATCAAAACGATTTGCGAAGCTCCACGCATTTTAGCAGAAATGACAGCACATTGTCCGACAGCTCCATCACCAATAACAACAACTTTGTCTCCTGGCTGTACATTGGCACAACGTGCTGCGTGATAACCTGTTGGCATAACATCGGCAAGAGTTAAGAGTGACTTTAGCATGCCTTCAGTATAATCCTCTGGTTGTCCTGGAATCTTGATCAAAGCCCAATTAGCGTATCGGAAACGGACATATTCAGCTTGAAATCCGTTCGACCAATTACTACCTCCTTGGTGACGATCACAAGTTCCGTCAAATCCTGCTCGACAGGATGCACAGTCACCACAACCATGGGTGAATGGAACAATCACGAAATCACCAGGTTTGACCGTATTGATAGCTGAGCCAATCTCTTCCACAATACCCAGTGCTTCATGACCGTCGTTAATCGAATGTTTCTCCTTACGATCTCCTTGAGCGTATGCCCAAAGATCAGAGCCACAAACACAAGTGCGGACAATTTTGATAATTGCATCATCGTCAGCTTGAATAGTAGGCTTTTCAACATCCTCGGTGTCCACTAATCCGGGTTTTTCAAAAATCGCAGTTTTCATAAACAATAACCTTCTATTCCCAATGAGGAACTAAAATTGGAAATTATCCTTTTTTATATATTTTATACAAGACAATTATATATTTTATAATCTAGTTTTACAATTTATATCCATATAATATAATAATTGATTTAACAGAACTCTCATAGTAAAAAGGAGATATAATGCTTAGCCTTATATCTTGGGTAGGCTTGATAGTAAGTAGTGCAAACCTTTCAATCGATAACTTTTAAGGTCATGCGAAGGCTGTTTATAATAATTGTGTTGTAACTGATAAGAACCATAGACTCTGGTCGGTCTCCTCCAAAGATAAGGTACAACATCCTAGTTCAAATGATTTTAACTGTTTTTTTAATAAGTTAGACAAAAAAGAACAACTGACTAGCAGTTGTTCTTTTTTTTGATACGCACCTAATTATGGATGATCATCATAAAATTAATTTTGAAGTACTCAATATATAAAGCTAAACAAAACTGAAAATGTTAATCCGACTGCCGCAAACAAAAGACAAAACAGCCAGTTCCAACGTAAGGAAATGGTCGTTGGTTTGACTTCCAATAATGAAGCCACAATTATTATGATTCCGGCAAATGGCGAAACCATGTATGCTATCACACTTCCAATGTTTAAACTCAAAGCGATGAGTAATGGGGATAAGACAAGGTGAGCGGACATAACAATTTTTCCAATCAGAGCAACTGATGCTAAGGGATGAATCCCAACTAATGATGATAAGACTACAATCAATGGAATCAAAACAACTAGAGCCCAACCTAGCTGAGAAAAAATCGGTTTGAGGAATTGGATCAACATGGCACTGACGACAGAGTGTTCAAAACCGTAAGTAAAGGTCCCAATACCAATGAAGAATGGTGCTAATGAGGCACCACTAAAGACGCCATTATTTAAATACTCTTTGACAGCGACGTTCAATGACTGAGAATGTTCTTGACGGCTGTTTTTAGGTAACAACAACAAAACAATCCAAACTCCAATGGTGATGATTCCGGCAAGAGTAACTGAATTCATGGAACTTCCAATATTAAAATGCATGAAGATAAAGCTTAGAATCAATAAGCCTGCAATGGCAACCAAAACGGGGATCAATGATTGTCCTTTACTTGATTGTTCAAATGCTTGTTCAGAATTATTTGTTCTTTGAGGCTTCTTAAAGAAATCTTGTCTCGATTCCAAAAAATAGGCTAAGAACAGACCTAGTATTCCTAAAATAATACATGGTAAAAATAGTACATTCCATTTAACTTTAGTCACGGTACTGATCAAAAAGATCGTAGCTGCGCCAGGAGCCCAGAGAGTTCCAAGCGTAAAAGCTCTGGTGATAGCTTTTCCTGAAAACTGTTGGTAATCATTGACACGTTGCTTGATGCTGTCACCTAAAACTGAGATGACGATTGGAACTGTTCCCATCGATAAGATACTGGATAATAGATGGGTAACAGCCATAACAAATATATAAATGGCTTTTGGTGTATGTAATTTCTTTTTCATAAAGTCTTCGACGGCTGTCTGATAATTTCCCATCGTCACAGGTACCATAAATAACTGCATGATTACTAACAAGACTACGATATCAATCATCGATGTCACTGAATTAGCAAAGCTAT
Source organism: Companilactobacillus halodurans (assembly GCF_009600985.1). Classification (GTDB taxonomy): domain Bacteria; phylum Bacillota; class Bacilli; order Lactobacillales; family Lactobacillaceae; genus Companilactobacillus; species Companilactobacillus halodurans. The sequence goes on along the minus strand of NZ_VDFP01000026.1, from coordinate 18,596 downwards.
TTAACGAAAGTTTGCTGGTCAATAATAAGATGATTCCCATAACTAAGAAGATACTAGTAGCAATTTTGAATGAATGACTCAAACGGCTGAGTCCGAGAATAAAGATTGGTACTGAGATGATAGCCACCAACAGTGTTAAATGTATGGGCAGAATTATCTCTAACATTTGTAAGACGACTAACAACAAGATGAAATCACGATAAAGCCTGTTCTTGATTGACATGAATATACCTCTGTTTAAATGAGTTACTTTAAGTATAGGCGTCAAAACAGGTATTGTGAATCTCCGAAAAGTTGTTCAAGAGTCAACCGTTAGTTTATAGGTAAAGTCAACTTCAAAAATTTCATTGGCTAGTCATTATTATGTAACGAGGCTTGTAACCGCTTAATAAATAATTGATCAACTTTTGAGAGGACGGTGTTTTTCTTCCAAACAATCGTGATTGGTTCAATCATCGGTGGATCAAGTGGACGAAAAGTTAACTCAGTTTGGTTAGTTCTATTAATTAAATTGTCAAAACTCAGCATATAAGCAGTTCCATTTTCCACCAAGAATTCGGCATTGAAAACCAAAGTGAAGGTACCTATGATATTCATCTGTGAACCTAAGTTTCCCCACCAATTTTTAAAACGGCTCCTAGAAATCTCTTGTGAAGAAATCAAAAGCGGCTTCTCTAATAAATCAGTTGGCGAAATTGCTGTTTTATCAGCTAGGGATGAATCTTTACGCATGATCACACCCCAGCGGTCAGTTTCTGGTAGCTGCAAATAATTATAGTCATTCAGATTTCGTTCGCCCATAAATACGGCAAAATCAGTTGAACCATTATTAAGCATTGTTTCCATTTCATCAGCAGTACCACTGATTAAATGAATCTTAACGTCAGGGTAATCTTGATTAATATTGCCCATTAGATCAATAATTCTTTTCATACCAATGCTTTCACCGGCACCAATAGTCAAATCGCCACTGATAACTTGATTAGTCTGAATGTTTAAAGCTGTCTTGTCAGCCAAGGAAACTATTTCCTCAGCTTTTGAACGGAGATAGGCACCTTGCGAGGTCAAAGTTATCTGACGGTGACCACGAACGAAAAGCTTAGTCCCTAATTCTTTTTCAAAGTCAGATAACTGTTTTGATAAAGTAGGCTGTGATACTAGTAGTTTCTCCGCTGCCTTCGTAATATTTTTTTCCTGCGATACGGCTAAAAAGTAACGTAAAATTCTCAATTCCAAGGTCACACCCGCTTCCATAGTTTTTGATTATGCTTGTCTATATTTTAGAAGTATTTCACATAGTTAGCAAATGATTTTATACTATAGTCATTCGATGGAAAGGGAGGGAATATAACGATGACATGTCAAAGTGATTTATTCAATATTGATAAACGTCTAGTGGAACAAAATCAACGTTTAATGCAACGTCTAAACACCGGTCATTTTTGTTCTCAAGAAATAAATCAATTATTGAGTGAGATATTTGGATATGAATTGAATCCCAATAATGAAATCAGATTACCTTTCTACACCGATTATGGAAGGAACATTCAGATCAAACAACACGTTTTTATCAACAGTAACGTCACAATGGTCGATATTGGTGGTATACAAATCGACGATGACGTTATTATTGGTCCTAACACAACCTTAATAACCACTAATTATTCTAAAGAGAATTTGATAAAAAAGCCGATCAGAATTAAACAAAGTGCCAATATCGGTGGTCAAGTAACTGTCTTACCTGGTGTCACGATTGGTGAGAACTCAATTATTGATGCTGGTTCGGTCGTGGTCACAAGTGTTCCCAAAAATTCTGAAGTTACTGGTAATCCAGCAAAAATAATCAATAATAAAGAAAGTAGGAGATCATAAGATGGGTATAGAAAATAAAGTTGTCGTAATAACTGGTGCCTCAAGTGGTATTGGTGCCGCTACAACTAGAGAATTAGCTAAAAATCATGCCAAGTTAGTTATTGGCGCTAGAAGATTGGATCGGCTAAATGATTTAAAAAATGAATTTCCAAATGAACAGATCATTACTCAAAAAGTCGACGTTACTAATTTCGATGAAGTTCAAGCATTGATCGATACTGCTAATGAAAAATTTGGTCATATTGACGTTTTATATAATAACGCTGGGGTAATGCCAGTTAACGCTTTGATCAATCGAGCTCGTGACGAATGGCAACAAATTCTAAACGTTAATGTTATGGGAGTTCTCAACGGAATTGCTGCAGTACTACCAACTATGGTCAAACAAAAGTCAGGTCATATTATTGCGACTGATTCAGTTGCTGGTCACGTGGTCGTACCAAATTTAGCTGTCTATAATGGTTCAAAGTTTGCTGTCAGAGCAATCATGGAAGGCTTACGTCAGGAACAGCATAATAACAATATTCGGACAACGATTGTTTCTCCAGGTTCTGTTTCAACTGAACTTTATAATTCTATTAATAACCCTGAGAACAAAAAAGATGAAATAAATGTCGAAAAAGAAATCGGCTTATCGGCTGAAAATATTGCTAAATCAGTCGCTTTTGCAATTAGTTCACCAGATAATATGGATGTGAATGAAGTTATCATCCGTCCTATTAGACAAGATGTTTAAATAAGAGAGGAAATTAATTATGAGTAAATTAGCCAATGATACAAGAGTTTTTAAGATTAATCCTGAGATAGATGTACAAAATGTTCGCTTTAAAAATCGATATGGTTTTGTCCTTGCAGGACACCTATACTTACCATTAGATTTTGACGATAGTAAAGAATATCCTGCAATTGTAATTTCTGGCCCCTTCGGTGCTGTTAAAGAGCAATCAAGTGGTTTATACGCACAGACCTTAGCTGAACGTGGCTTTGTAACAGTCGCATTTGATCAATCAACCACTGGTGAAAGTTCCGGCAGTGTTAGAAATGTAGCTTCACCTGATATCTTTGTGGAAGATTTCTCGGCTGCTGTTGATTTTATTGGTCTTCAAAAATTTGTTGACCGCGATAGAATTGGAGCAGTTGGTATCTGTGGCCTAGGAAGTCACGTTTTAACTGCAGCTTCAATTGATGTTCGAATCAAGGCTGTTGCTACATCAGTTATGAATGATATGTCTGATTCAATGTGGATGGGTATGAATAATTCTAAGACTGAGAAGCAACGTGAAATTGAAAAACAAACTCTAGCTCAACAACGTTGGGAAGATGCTGAAAACGGAGTTCCCGCTCGAGGACTACATGAATTACCATTCGATGAAAATGACAAACCTATGCAATCTGACACTATTCTCCCAGAAACATTGCCTAAGGATGCTGATTCGGTTACAACTGAATTCTATAATTATTATCGTGGTAGGGCTTTCCACCCTCGTTCAGTGAATTCTTCTGCCGCATGGACTGCTACATCACCACTTAGTTATTATAATTTCCATTTGCAAGCACATATCGAAACTATTTCACCCCGTCCAGCTTTGATCGTGACAGGAGAGAAGGCCCATTCACGTTATATGGCTGAAGAATCATATAATCGCTTGAAGGATCCTAAGGAATTAGTTATTGTGCCTGGCGCTACTCATACTGATTTGTATGACAAAATGGATTTGATTCCATTTGATAAATTTGAAAGTTTCTTCAAAAAAAATCTTTAGTTAAAAAAGTTTGATTATTAAAGTGCAATACAAAAGTTAGACAAAATTGAATATTTTTAATCTATTAAGGCATGCTCTCTATATTCGCGGGGAGTTATGCCTTTTGTTTTCCTTGAAACACATTGATTGTTGAACCAATCAATGTAATCCTTGAGTGTATCCATATCAATTTACTGTTAGGACTGTTACTTACTTGAACATTTAGTTCATCCATCTAACGGTGCAAAACGGTATCTGATAAATGAATATCTAAATTGTAGGTTACTTTTTTTGAAAAGAAAGCTAATACTAATACCAACTCGAAGATACTGCGATAATCCTTTTATGGTTGTCATCTGACAATTATGAAGCAGTTTACATTTTAAAAGACTGTTTTTTTATATATAATTATTATTAGTGAACAAATAAGACTGTTTTTTATAGTAAATAGATTTATAAATGTCCTTAGATTAGGATATTTTTTATTAATTCAAATGATTCAGTAGGGGGAACATATGAATAAAAAAATACTGACAACTCTTTTACTTGGAACTAGTCTTTTTGGTGGAACAATTTTTAATCCATTGACAGTTAACGCAGCTGATAATATAAATGGGGTCGTAACTACCTCAAAGGTGACCTTTTTGTATAATCAAGATGGCAAAAAAATAACCAATCGAGCTCTAGCTGCCAACACTCCATGGTTTACTAATAAAAAAATAGAATTGCCAAAAGTCGGCACTAGCTTCCAAGTTGCCACCAATGAATTTGTCAAAGCTTCCGACGTGCAATTACAAACGGGGAGCGCTGCTAATGGAATCGTTCGGACTAAAAGTAGTGGCGCTTTAATTTATAATTATCAAACTGATAAATATGTTGATTCAAGCAACCGACTTGCTGGTTCCAGTGCTTGGAAATACAATCGCAAGGATAATTTTGATGGCAAAACTTGGTATCAAGTAGCAACCAATACTTGGATCAGTAGCGATGATGTTTCTGACGGTATCACGATTCAAAATACCGGTACAGCACAAATAAGCTATGCTCCAGCTTCAGGAACAACGCTTTTTAATGGCTTGGGACCTAATAAAACCGACAGTGGACAAAGATTAGCCAACGGTACTAACTGGCATTTTTCGCAAAAAGTAATTGATTGGAATGGCGATTCTTGGTATGAAGTTGGAAACAACGCCTGGATTTCAGGGGCATTCACTAAAATAAAGAACACTTCATTTAATGAAGCTGCTGCCAAACATTGGGATCCAAACTTTGGTGCTGTTAAAGTTACCAAAAACTCAGGGGTGTACTCCGATAGTAAATTCTCTGCTAAACAGACGAGCCAGGTTTCTGCTGGGACGATTGTTGAAGTAGCCTCGACTGTTCAAGAAGGCAGTACCATTTGGTATGAAACAAGTAATGGTGGCTGGTTGCCATCTACTAATGTTCAGGATATTTCCGTCAAACGGTCTGCCATCGAGTTGAATGGCAAAACTAAATCTCAAGCCATTGAAGCAGTAATAGCAAGTGCTAAGAATCAATTGGGTAAGCCTTATGTGTGGAATGGCAAGGGACCTGATGGATTCGACTGTTCAGGGTTGATGCAGTATGTTTTTCGTCAAGTTACCGGGCAAAATATTGGATCATGGACCGTGCCTCAAGAGACAGCTGGAACTAGAGTTTCGACCAATCAAGCCAAACGTGGCGATCTATTGTTCTGGGGGACTCCAGGAGCAAGTTATCATGTAGCGTTATATCTTGGTAATAATCAATATCTCAATGCTTTACGTCCTGGAACTAACGTAAAAATCGACAATATATCTAACAGTTTCAAACCATCATTTGCCGTTCGGATTTTTAATTAAAAATAGTTCAAAAAATACCTAATAAAAAACAATTTAGGTATTTTTTTATGCCAAAGATTCAAATCAATATTATTTGTCAATTTTTCGGTAAAATATGGTATAAAAAATTTATCAAAGTGAACCTTTGTGAAATATTTATCTTTCAATTGACTATTTTTAGAATTCCTCTTATAAAATTTGATATAAATTAGAATGCTTTTATATCAACCTCTAGACCAATTCAATTAATTTGTCAAGGAAAAATCACTTAAAAATCAAAATTAAAATCAGAAAATAGGGTAACATTTTGTGACTAAGTGAACTATAATATATTTGTAACATGAAAGCGATTACATTTATAGTTTGGGACTGATTCGAGGTATAAATATCAAGGAGGTAATATTATGAGTAGTCGTGATACTGCGAACGTTCTATGGTTTGATGATTTACATCGGAAAGATGTCAATTTAGTAGGAGGTAAATCCTCTTCATTAGGTGAAATGACATCATCGATGAATGTACCGGTACCTTATGGTTATGCAACAACAGCACGTGCCTATCGTTATTTTATGAATGCAACTGGGTTGAACGATAAAGTTAATGCATTGCTAGAAGGTATTAAAGACTATGAAGACTCAGATGAGCTTCATGAAACATGTGAAAAGATCAGAAATATGATTGTCGGAGCTAAAATGCCTGACGATTTAGCTGATGACATCAAGGAAGGCTATGCTCAATTAGCTGACAAAGTTGGACAAGCAAATCCATTTGTAGCAATTAGATCTTCTGCCACAGCTGAAGATTTGCCTAACGCATCATTTGCTGGTCAACAAGAATCATATTTGAATATCAGAGGCGAAGATGATGTTGTTGATAGAGTCCAACAATGCTATTCATCATTGTTTACTGATCGGGCAACTTACTACAGACACAAGCAAAACTTCCCACATGAAAAAGTTGCTTTGTCTGCTGCCGTTCAAATGATTGTCTTCTCAAAAGCATCAGGTATCATGTTCTCAGTTAACGTTGCTAATGGTGACGCATCTAAGATTGTGATTGATTCAATTTATGGTTTAGGTGAATATATTGTTTTAGGTAAAGTTACACCTAATCACTTCGTTGTAGATAAGCAATCAATGAAGATTGTTGAAAAGAACGTCGTTAAACAAACGATTGAATTAGTTAGAGACGCTAACGGTGGTACTAAAGAAGAACCTGTTCCTGATGAATTACAAGAAAAACAAGTGCTTACGGATGACCAAGTTATTGAATTAGCTGGTTATGCTAAAGAAATCGAACGTCACTATGGCTGTTATATGGATATGGAATTTGCTTTGGATAAGAACACTGATCGTCTCTGGATTGTCCAAGCTCGTCCAGAAACAGTTTGGTCACAAAAGAAGAAGAAGGCTGATGCTGCAAAAGAAGAAGATGCTGACACAGTTGATGCATCTGATGCTAAAGTCTTAGTTCGTGGATTACCTGCAAGTCCAGGTATGGCTAGTGGAGTTGTTCACGTTATCGATAATCCTGAAGACATCGACCAATTCAAGAAGGGTGAAATCCTAGTTACATTGATGACCTCACCTGATTGGGTTCCAGCTATGAAGAAAGCTGCCGCTATCGTTACTAACAATGGTGGTATGACTTGTCACGCCGCAATTGTTTCTAGAGAAATGCAGATTCCTTGTATCGTTGGTACTAAGAGTAAGAAAGTTGCCGCAACTGATGTTTTGAAGACTGGTGACGTTATTACAGTTGATGCTACAAACGGTATCGTTTACGAAGGTAAAGTTGATAGCATCGTTAAGAAAGATAACAATTCAGCACAAGGTGGCCAAGTAGTTGCTGCTGAAACATTTGCTCCTACTGCTACCGGTGTCATGATGAACTTAGGTGATCCAGATTTGGCTGAGAAGTACTCAACGCTTCCAGCTGACGGAATTGGACTCATGAGAGAAGAGTTCCTCTGGACAACCTTTATTCACGAACACCCACTATATTTGATTGAACAAGGACACCCAGAAAAAGTTATCGATATGTTGGCTGACGGAATTTCTAAGGTTGCTCGTGCAATGGCACCAAGACCTGTAGTGCTCCGTCTATCAGACTTCAAGTCAAGTGAATATCGTAACCTCAAAGGTGGAGAAAAGTATGAACCACATGAGCCAGCAGATCTTTTAGGTTGGCGTGGTGCTTCACGTTATTACGATCCTAAGTATATTGAAGCCTTCAAACTAGAATTAGGCGCCGTTAAGAAAGTTCGTAATGAATTTGGTTTGAAGAACTTGAATGTGATGATCCCATTTGTCAGAACTGTTGATGAAGCTAAGAAAGTTACTGACATTATGAGAAATGAAGGACTAGTTCGTAATGAAGACTTTAAAGTTTACATGATGGCTGAGATTCCTTCAAATATCATCCTTGCCGACAAGTTTAACCAATATGTCGACGGCTACTCAATTGGTTCAAACGACTTGGCAATGTTAATTCTTGGTTGTGATCGTAACAATGATACAGTTGCACATCTATTTGATGAACGTAACCTTGCTGTTAAACGTGCAATCAAGCACTTGATCAAGGCCGCTCATAAAGATGGCAAGACAGTATCCATTTGTGGTCAAGCACCTTCCGAATACCCTGATTTCACTAACTTCTTGATTCAATGTGGTATTGACTACGTTTCAGTCAACCCAGACATGGTCAAGGCAACAAAACGCAACGTTGCACACTTTGAACAAAGAATTATGTTGGACAAGGCCACAGGACGTGGTTTACAAGACCCAACCGATTACGATTGGGAATAACGATTTGATGCTATCTGTCACAGGATAGTGATTGGACAGTTAGACAGTTGTATGCCTAACTGTTCTTTTTGTTTAGCGATATAATTAATTCATATAAGTAATATTATTATCGAAAAGGGGCATAATATGAAAGCAATCAAGTTAACCAAACCTATCCAATTATGATTCCATCTGGAGTTTTCTTAACTAGTTATGCTGGTGAAGCAACTGATTTATCAGCTGAAGTTCTTTCTAAAGTTTTGAAACAGATTGAACAAAAAGAGATTGAAGTTCCAATTGCTCATGTTTATCAAGGCCTTGAAAATGTTGGGCAAGCTCAACAAAATCTTGAATCTAATAAATATAATGGTAAGTATGTCGTTGTCCTTTAAATCAATAAAAACAGTTAGACTTTGAGGTCTAGCTGTTTTTTTTGCAATCTATGGTCACTTTATCAACAGTCACAGATGTTATAATTTTAATTGTTAAGCCTTAAAATTTTTGAGGGAGTACAAATAAATGAAAATTTACGATTTAAAATTGAATCATGAAATAAATCCAATTGTTGAGGATAAAAATCTCACTTTCAATTGGAAATTACGAAAAGATGAATCTCAAACCTTCGAAATTCATCAAACCTCATACCAAATTGTTATTTCTGATGAGAAAAACGTAATTTGGAGCAGTCCGGATATCAAAAGTTCTCAAACGATTAATAATCAATTTGAAGATGTTTTGTTAAATTCTGAAAGAATTTATTTTTGGCAAGTTAAAATTAGAGATAATCGCGGTAACTTGATTGTATCGAAGCAACAGAAATTTTTCACTAAGGCTTGTTTTGACGAGATTCGTTTCTTAAGTTCCGATAATGAGTCTTCGTTGCCCATTTTTACACGTGACTTCAAGTTGAACCAACGGATTGAAAATATCGATTCAGCCGTTCTTTATATCTCTGGTCTAGGATCTTATGATGTTTTGATTAATCAAAAGGATATTCAACACGATCAAGATAATTTAGTTGAAATTTTGAATCCTGGTTGGACTGATTATCACACCCAAATCAATTACCAAGCTTACGATGTAAAATCTTACCTTGAGTCTGATAACGACTTAAAGATTCCGATTGGAAAAGGTTACTTCCTCGGTAAGATTGCTCAATTTTCTAACTATGAAGATTTATTTGAGGATAATATTAAACGACCACTTTTGATTGTTAAATTGATTATTTCTTATGCTAATGGGCAAAAGCAAGTCATTACCACCAATGATATTAAAGATTGGAAATTTTATGACCAATATAGTCACGTCGACAACGATATCTATAATGGAGAAATCATCGATTTTAGTTTAAAAAATAGCAAGCTAAAGTCAGTTATTGAACCTAAAGTCAATCAAAAGAAATTGCAACAAAATTTAACGCCAAGTCATGGTGCTAAGGCTTATGAATTTCTAAACCAAAAAAATGCTCCAATTTCTGTTAATAGTTATCAAGCAGATGAAGTTATTTCAAATGTCCAGTTAGAACTTGGTGAGGTTAAATTAAACGAAGTTCAAGCTTATCAATTGATAGCAAAGGATAATACGCGACTATTATTTGATTTTGGTCAAAATATGGCGGCAACTTTATTGATTACTTTTAAATCCAATACATCTAAACCAACCAAAGTTAAATTTAAGACTGGTGAAATACTTAATGATGGTCGAGGCAACGTTGAAGAGAAAACGGGGAGCGATGGACCAAAGAATTCGTTGCATCACCGTAATTTGATTTCAGAAATTGGTGGGGATGCCAAATCAGAAGAAGTATTCTTGACGACTGATAATCAAGAACATACTTACAATGCTAAATGGACCTTTCATGGATTCAGATACGTTGAAGTCGAAAGTGACAATCCGGTAACTGTAAAATCAATTTATCAAGTACCAGTTAGCTCGTTAACTACTAAAACAGCTGATTTAAAGACTAATAATTCGCAAATAAATCGTCTGGTCAAAAATATTCAATTTGGAGAGCAATCAAATTATCTTTCCATTCCAATCGATTCGCCAAATCGTGCTGAAAGAGGCGGTTGGACTGCTGACGCTCAAGTTTTTGCAGCAAGTGGTTTAATTGGATTCGACAGTGTGTCATTTTTAAAAAATTATTTAAGAGTTATCAATCAGACAGAATCTGGTTTTGCTTATAAGGCTATTATGCCGATGTCGTTTTTCCCTAAACTGGCTAATGCACAAGCCTCTGGTTGGTCTGATATTGGTGTGATTTTGCCTTGGAAATTATATAAGTTTACTGGTGATAAACGATTTATCACTATGTATTACGATCAAATGGATAATTATATGCATCTTATTGGTGATTTAGACAGTGAGAAGACTAATTATGATGATCATATCTTTGGTGACTGGTTAGGATATGCTCCAGCTTCCACACCATTTATGAATCTCATTTATCGTGCCTATACAGCTAAATTAATGGTCATGATGTCACAAGTCATTGGTAATATTGAAAATACTAAAGCCTATAAAAATTTATTTTCCACTATAAAAAGTTTTATCCAAGATAAATATGTCTTGGAAAAAGATGATAAGTTCACTTTACTGACAAAAACAGCTGACGACGTAGATAAGTCTTTTCAAGGCTATGAATTTGTCGATAACTCAGAGACAGGTCTGTTATGGTTCTTAAAATTAAAACTTTATGCTAATGAAAAACAAAAAAATTCTGCAATCCAGGTTTTACAACAAGTTATAGAAAATAAAGGACAACAGTTTAGAAAAAATATGCCTAAAAAATCATTATCCGTCGGTTTTTTAGGAATAAATGTTTTATTGCCTGTTTTGAGCGAAGTAGGGCTAGATAATCTGGCTTACGATCTTTTGCTCAGCGATGATAATCCATCATGGCTTTTAGCTGTGAAAAATGGTGCTACGACTCTTTGGGAAAGATGGGATTCTTATACTAAAGAAAAAGGAATTTCTGCTGAGGCAATGAATTCGTTTAACCACTATTCGTATGGTTCCATCGCTCAATGGTTGTACAAAAACCTTTTAGGTATAAAAGTTGATCCAAGTAAAGCTACTGAAAATATTATCATTGCTCCAGAAATCGACCGTAGTAAGCAATATAATGATCAAACTCGTATCACTTCAGTCGATGGTTCATTTGATTCAGTCTATGGATTGATAAAGGTCAGTTGGTTCTCTGATGGAAGTAAGTTAACTGATTTGAAAGTTACTATTCCTGTAAATCAGTCAGCTACACTTAGATTAAAGAAAATTGATGCAGTTAATTTAAATTTAATATCAGAGTGCTCAAATTTTGATTATTATCAAATTAAACTAACTCCAGGGAGTCATTCTTTTAAAAATAATATCAACGAAAAAGACCATACTCATTAAAAGTATGGCCCGTTTTATTAATATTATTTTAAAGTTTTAATTACTTTGGCAGGATTCCCGCCGACGACGGTATATTCAGTTACATCTTTGGTTACCACACTGCCAGCACCAACGATTGCATGCTTACCAATTGTCACACCTGGAAGAAGAACAGCCTTAGCTCCAATCCAAGCACCTTCTTTGATTGTTATTGGAGCTGTTTTAAGAATGTTCATTTTCTCGATATCATGATTAGCTGTTAACATTGTTACTCCAGGGGCAACCTGGACATTATCCTCAATTGTTATGCCACCTAAGGCAACAGTTATCAGACTGTGATTAATGAAGACATTCTTACCAATGTTTATTTTATTAGCTCGGTCGATTTGAGTTGGAGTCCAAATCGTACTATTTTCTGGTAAACGATTTTCAAACAATTGGTCCAAATAATTACGAAGCTTAGGATCGTTTGGATCAAGATTATTGATTTTAAAACAAAGCGATTTGGAACGAACGCTTTCTTTCACGTTGTCTTTGTATTCTTCTGAATTCATATCGTAAATTTTCATATATTACTCCTTAATTTACTTTCTCCTCATATTTATTGACTACTTTTATAGTAAGAGAGAAAATTATTTATGTAAAATACTTATATTGATTACATTAGTATTCAATATTTGCATAAAAAGGTGATAAAATCATGGAAACGAGATTATTAAAATATTTTTTAACGATTGCACAACTGGGGACAATTTCCCAAGCTGCTAGAGAGTTACATATCACTCAGCCCACGCTAAGTCGCCAACTCAAATCTTTAGAAGATGAATTGGGGACCAGACTATTCACCAGAGAGCAGCACCAAATGATTTTGACCAAAGCAGGTTTAGAATTTCAAAACGATGCTAAGCAAATTATTAAAATGATTGAACGTTCTCAACAAAGAGTCAAGCAAGTTGAAAATGATATTGTGGGTACAATCGCTGTTGGGTGCATTGAAGCGAATGCAGCACAATTATTAGCTTCAGTGATCAAAGAGTATCATCAAAAATATCCAGGAGTAAAGTTTGAATTATATGATTTAGACAGTACTGATATTCAAGAAAGGTTGGATCAAGGTTTATTAGATTTGGGAATAGTTTTAAAACCGAGTGAAACTATCAAATACCATTCTAAAGACCTTAATTTAACTGATAAATGGGGTGTAGTTGTTCCAAAGAAGCGTTTTCCAGAACAAATTAGTATTAAAAAGGCTGATTTACTCAAATTGCCATTATTTATTACCCGTAACAATATTATGCAATCGGAAATGAAAACGTTATTAGGTATTTCTTTTAGTCAGCTCAACTTAGTTGGCATACAAAACCTAGTTTCCAATTCTTTATATTTAACGGACAATGAAACTGCTTATCCATTGTGTGCTAGTGGGGCTTTTGTCGGTGAAACAAAAACTTTGAAATTTTTACAAATAGATAATGTCAAACCAATCTATCAACAAATGATTTGGAGTAAACAACGTAAAGTCCCAACAATTGTCAATAAATTCATTGAAATGATGATAAAAATCGATAGTAATAATAATGAGTAAAAATAACCAAGCAATCATTATAAAATTAAGATTGCTTGGTTATTTTAATCTTTATAGTTTTCTTGATAAATCAAACGGTGTAATTTGAGATACTGCTCACCTAATTTTTTCTCATTTTGATTATCCTTAGGATAGTAATAGCGTTTTCCGGTCAAACCTTTAGGCATATAATTTTGCTGAGCAATTTGATGCGGTGCTTGAAAAGGAGATTCTATCAAGCCTCCACCAGTAATCTCTTTAGAATGCTTATAATGCATATCTCGTAAGCCTCTAGGCATGGGATGTTCATTAGGATGTTTTGTATCTTCATCCAACTTTTCCCAAATTTCATCAAAAGAGCCAGATTTAGGAGAGATGCACATCAGCATCGTCGCAAACATCAAGGGATATTTAGCCTTAGGCATTCCAACCTTTTCAGCTTGATTGGCAGCTACGACGATTTGCGTGACTTGTTGAGGATTAGCCAGACCAATATAGGTATAAGGGATTTCCCGAAGTCTCCGGACAACTGATTTGATGTCATTATTCTTCAATAAAACTGCTAAATAGTACAAAGCTGCATCTGTATCGGAACCAGCCATTGAATCAGAATAGGCGGCCAGATAGTCATAGTGTTTAGTAGCCCTTTTGTCGTAATTAAAATGCTGCTGCTGGGCAAACTTTTTCACGTCATTAACGGTTAATTTGTCAGGATTGATAGCGTGCAATGTCTCCAAAGTATTCAGGGCAATCCTCAAGTCGCCATCAGCTGAAATAGCTATTAGTTCCAAGGCTTTAGGTTCAATCTGTTCGTCCGTTAATTGATAAATTTGTGTCACAGCTTTTTTTAGCATCGTCTGAATGTCTTTTTGCGTAAGAGGCTTGAATTCAAAAATCTGACTTCTCGACCGAATAGCCGGTACGACGGACATAACTGGATTTTCAGTCGTCGAACCGATTAACATGATATGACCATTTTCTAAATAAGGCAGTAAGAAATCTTGTAAAGTCGTCGTCATTCGATGCATTTCATCAATCAAGAGCACAAAGGATTGTTCAGGATAAAGGTCGATCAATTGCGTCAATTTAGCCTTATTGTCAATTGAGGCATTAAATGAAGCAAAAGCATATTTATATTCTCGAGCGATAATCTGTGCCAAAGTGGTTTTTCCAGTCCCTGGTGGTCCCCATAATAATAATGGGATGTTGACGTGACGGTCGATGATTTGGCGGAGTGGTTGACCAGGTGATAAGAGTTCTTTTTGTCCGACCATTTCTGATAGTTTTTGAGGTCGCATTTGGTCAGCTAATGGTGTGTTAAAAGCCAATTTGAGACTTCCTTTCTATTTCAAACATTTAAAATCGTAATTTTGATAAGCTGTAGTTAAAAATTTCGGCGTGTGGCTGTATTGGAATTTTGCTAATTGGGGGATGGTAACTTGTTTAGAATCTTGGAGCCATTCTTTGAATAGTCCCATCATGCCATAAGAATGATACTTGATAGCCAGTACTTGTTCAGTTGAAACTTCCTTTTCCGGTGTATTGGCTTTGATTGCAGCCAGTGCTGTTTTGATATTAAAATCTTGAATATATTGGTTGATGGAATTTTGATAATTGCCAAGATAAGTCTTTTGATAAAACAATTTATGTTCTTCCATCTGTTGCAAATTTTCGATAATACTTTCAATCGAGTATTTAGAACCCATCTTTAAGTAAGTTAGTGAAAAATCATTTATAAAAATCCAAGCCACTAATTCGTATTTATCATGAAAATGATAGTAAAAAGTTTGGGGAATCGTATTACATTCTTTGCAGAGATCAACGACGCGAAGTTTATCGAGTGGGGTAGTTTGCAGCATTTCTTCAAATTTTTTAGCAAATAATAATTTCGTTTGATTTTTTAAAGCCAAAGGTTTCACCTCATTTATACCGGACTTATTTTATATAAAACCTATTATTTATCTAGTTATTATACATAATAATATTTTTATCTAGTGAAAGACAATGATTTGCCCTTTACAATGTATTTGCGATATAAGAATAAACAATGATGAGGAGAATTATATATGAACATAATGGTAACTGGTGCTAATGGTGGATATGGTCACGATGCGCTCCAATATCTTCAAAAATTAGCTCCCAATGATAATCTATATGGATTAGTAAGAAGCGAGAAGAAGGGTGCCGGCTTGAAGAAACATGGTATCAACCTTCGTATTGGGAACTTTTCTGATTTAGACTCAATGAAATCAGCCTTAAAGGGCATTGACCGCTTATTGTTTGTTTCCGTAGCAATTCCCAATATTCAAAAAAATGTTGTTGATGCGGCTGTTTATAATGGAGTTAAATACATTGCTTATACTAGTATTTTGGATCCACAATTCTTCAAATTCGGCTTAGAAATCAATCATGCTGAAACGGAACGATGGATAAAAGATTCTGGAATTGCTCACACATTCTTACGTAACAGTTGGTATTTGGAAATCAGTCAAGCCTTGTTCGATTACGCTAAGAAGACTAAACAATTCTTATACTTTTCTGATAAAGGTAAAACTTCTTTTGCTTTGAAAGCAGAATATGCCAAAGCTGGCGCTCAAGTGATCACTCATCCAAGTGACCAGGAAATTTTAAGTCTTTCTAGGAAACCAGTGACTTATCAAGAATTAGGTTTAGCAACTCAAGAGGCGCTTGGAGAAAAGCTAGACATTAAACAAGTTTCAGCAACTGAATTTGAATCGAAATTACAAGAAGCTGGAATTGAGCCACAACAAATTATGCTGACAAAAGCTTATCAGACCTATACTTCAAAAGGTAACAATGGCGAAGAAAAAGCCGACCAAACTACTTTTGATAAAGTAATTGGTCAGCCATTGCCTCGATTATCAGATGCCATTAAAAGACTTACTGAGTGAAAAATAATAATTAAAATAATTTTTAAAAACCTATTTACAAATCGCAAAATATGAATATAATAGAAACATGGAAATTAATGCAAAGCTGTTTTCAGCACTGTCTAATCAAACAAGACTCGATATTGTACAATGGCTTAAAAATCCTCAAAAAGAGATTACTTCGGTATCCTGTGAAACTGTGCAATTTATGATGAAAGAAAAGGGTGGTATTTGTGCGACAGATATTGTCAAACGAGCCGGTCTTGCACAATCAACTGTTTCAAAATACTTAAGTGATCTTCAAAGTTGTGGATTATTGATTTCAGAACGTCATGGCAAATGGACTTACTATCGACGTGATGAGAAAAACATTCAAGCATTGGGCCAATTTATTACAAAGGAACTGTAATTAGTTCCTTTTGTTTTTAAAACTTAATATCGATAATTTCCGATTTATAAATATAGTGGAGGTTGCTTATGGAAGAGAATCTAAGAATCGTTTTACCACAATGGCAAGGTGGGATGAATCCCAATTACCAAATGGGGGCTAAAATTTTAGAAGCCTTAGTACCAGAAAGTTCACAGTCAGAAACTATTAGAATTCCTGTATCTGACGTTGCCGAAACAGACAATAAAGAGATTGACGGCGAATCTAGTTTATTAAATCAAATGCAAACGACTTATGATACTTTAACAGTTAAAAATCCTCAAAGAGTAGTTACTTTAGGTGGCGATTGTTCAATTTCTGAAGCCCCATTTGATTACTTACATGGTAAATATCCAGATGATTTTGGTGTAATATGGTTAGATGCTCATCCAGATATTTCTAATACTGATGATTCACGTCATATTCATGAAATGGTTGTAGCTAACTTACTGCAAAAGGGCGCTTCTAAATTTAACAATCAAGTAAAGAATCCTATCTCTTCTGATAAAGTTTTATTTGCTGGATTAAAATACAATGATTTGCGTCCTATGGATAAAATGGTTAATGATCTTAAAATGAGTTACGTTACACCAGATGAATTAGTAACTGATAGCCAAAAGATTCTCGAATGGCTTGTATCCAAGAAAATTAAGCATATTGCCATTCATTTAGATTTAGATGTCTTAGATCCTAATGATTTTCGCTCAATTTTGCCCGCGGAACCAGGATTAGATAGAGATAATTTTGGAGCAGCTATTGGTTCAATGAAACTGTCTCAAGTTTTACGTGTCTTGGAAGATGTCAGCACAAATTCTGATTTAGTAGGGTTATCAATTGCTGAACATATGCCTTGGGATGCAATTAATTTACACAATGGTTTAAAAAAATTAGCCATTTTTAAATAGATGCTTTGTAGCATTTATTTTTTTGATCAAACACATTCACAATTAGGAATATATATATTTAAGGAGTTAATTTACGAATGAAAAAAGTAACAGATATTTTAAATACTCAATATCCACTTATCCAAGCACCAATGTCATGGTTAACTAGTGCTAAGTTGGTCGCAGCAGTCAGCAATGCTGGCGGATTAGGAGTATTAGGTCCAAATGCGGGTCAAACTACAGTAACCCGAGATCCTGACGAAACTGCCAAAAGAATGCAATCAGAAATAAAAAAGGTTAAACGACTTACTACCAAGCCATTTGGTATAAATATTTTAACTCCAAAAACAGATAGATCAGTTGCTGAAACGAGGTTTACTAGAGAATTACTCGATGTAGCTTTTATTGAAGAAATTAAATATTTTGTAGTGGTTGGTACTGCCCATCAGGAATTATTCAATCTGATAAAGGAGCATGACGGAGTAATTATTTTTCGTCCATTAACGCCTACTATTGATCAGATGCGTTTGGGCGAAAAGTATGGAGCAGATGTTGCCGTTGCCACAGGTTCAGATGAAGGAGGAGTAATTCCTGAACAAGATTTTGGAACTTTTACTGTTGTACCAACAATGGTTGATTCTGTTGACATTCCCGTCTTAGCAGCAGGAGGCATTAATGATCATCGCGGTGTTAAAGCAGCTTTTGCTTTAGGAGCACAGGGTGTCTACATTGGTAGCAGATTCTTAATGACTGATGAGGCGCCGATGAGTGACCAAGCAAAAGAATTAGTTAAAAAATCAAGCTATGATAATATTTATCGGGTTTCACCAACGCAACGTTCAATTAAGACCTCAATAGCTGAAAAATATGCAAAAGAGGAGTATCTTAATCCTCATAATAATGATCTTGATAAACAAATCAATTCTCATGGTGGGGTTAGACCTGGAATGCTTCTTGGTGATTTTAATACAGGTATCGTTAGTATAAATAACGGAGTTGACATATTGAATACCGTTGTCTCAGTCAAAAAATTAGTTCATTCTTTGATGGATTACTAACGATTTCTGATTAGTAATATTTTTATAAATTGGCGAATTTTATAATCAAGTTAGCCACTTTCAATAAAATTCCAAAATAAAAACACCAAGACGAAAAAATCAGGTATCATTGGAGTTCTCCACAAACAATGAAAGAGGTTTTTCGTCTTGATGCAA
>NZ_VDFP01000256.1 GCF_009600985.1 Companilactobacillus halodurans | reverse complement strand
ATTAATTCATCAACGCCTGTATATTTCTTCTTAGCATCGTTGATATATGTAATTCCTGTACGATTCAACATCCAGTAAGTATAGTAACGTTTAAAATCAAATGGTGACATGAATGTCCCCATAAAATAAGCCATTATGCAGAGTAATAATGAAAAAAAGATATTCTCTATTGCGACAATACCACCAAAAGCTATTATTAATAACACCAGAAAAAATACTGGCCAACGATTCTTTGGTTTCCCATAATCAAACGGAAAATGCAGATACGGTTCACCAGTAATTAATTCGTCTAAGGATATATCCAACAAACCTCTCAAAGAAATAAGATTATCGATTCCCGGTAAAGTCTCGCCTGTTTCCCATCTAGAAATGGACTGTCTTGAAATGTTTAACGATTCAGCCAGTTGTTCCTGTGACAGCTGATTCTTTTTTCGATATTTAACAATGTTATCTGCCAAAGCCATTTCAGACATCATCCCATTCCCTTTAAATTTTAGATCCAGCAACTCCTTGGTTATCGCGCAATTCGTACAACGTCCTTGTTAGACTGATGCTTCGATCTTTAACTAACTCAGAAATATTTTGTTCGTCAACAAACTCAATATTTTTCCGTTGTAAAAACATAAGAATAGTCGATAACATCTGACGTTCTGAGGAACGTGGCCAATAATATTGTCGCAAGTCTAAGTAAATCTCTTGGTCCTGCTTAGTAGTGATTATTAAATGAAATCCTTCATGCATATACTGGGCTCTTCCAGGTGCATAACCACCCCTTGGAGCATTGACCGAATTAGGATTAGTCGCAAACAAATCCAGTTTAACCGTGATTTTTTTAATTTGTTGATATGGTATAAAAGCCGTTTTTCGAGCGTGAAAAAGTGTCTTAATCGGTATGGTTAATTCTTCCAAACTGTTGTAAACATCCTTATTGTTTACTACGTATACTATCCCCATCTTTTTTAATGTCCAATAAGTGTAGTATCGCTTGAAATCAAATGGCAAGAGCAAAACAACCATCGTATACCCGGCTAAAGCTCCAAATAATGGTGCATAAAAATTGTGAAATCCTGAAAAAATCATGG
>NZ_VDFP01000255.1 GCF_009600985.1 Companilactobacillus halodurans | reverse complement strand
TGTACTGATAATTGATTCCATGGTGTACCAAAAATATTTTCACCTACATGTAATGATTCTGGATTAGAAATTCCTGCATCAGAATATGTAGTGTACCATTGAGTACCATTTGGACGAGTATGGCTATTTGATGAACTTACTTCTTTAACACGAACCATACCAGCTTGTGATAGTCTTGGGTCAACAGTTAAGGGATTTAATCCTTTAGCTTGGCGTTCGGCGTTTACTGATGAAATTATAGCAGATTGTACAGCAGCTAAATCTGGAGTTGCTGATTCGTTTGAACTAGAATCACCATTATTAGTATTGATATCTGGCATTGTAGCAGTTTGATCTTGATTATTGTCTATAGAAGTTGAACTATCAAATTCGTTCCCGATACCGAAATCTTCAACGTATGTTGGAACTAGAGTTTGATTAAATGTCATGTCTGCAGCATTAGCGTATTCATTAGTTGATGCTTGTACAAAAGTAATACCTTGTTTGTTTTTGAAGACATCCCCAATTTGCCAAGCAGTTCCAGAACCTAGAGCACGATTTGATGCCATTTTACCATCATGTCTGTTGTAAAGTCTTAACTGTTTCTTCACTGTACCAACAAGTTTTGTCGAAGTAGCTGGTTGTTGGTTATTAAGACTTGCATCTCTAGCTCGAAGATATTCATTAGTTGAAACTTGATACATTGTTTCGCCATTGATAGTTGCAATTTTGCCGACTAACCATGGTGTGTCAGGAGCAAGAGCACGGTTGGAAATGATTTTACCGTCTTTTCTGTAAAGACTTGAATATGTTCCTGAATGTGTTGTAGCAACCGTTGCAGCATCTGCTTGTGTTTGGTTTAGAGCAAGCGCTCCGGTTGTAGCCATAGCCAATGCAGCTATAATAGTTGTTGATTTTGTGTTGAATTTCATAATATTTTTCCCCTTAAAATTTTATTCTCTATACCTAATAACAAATATAGATGAATAATTGAATTTTCAACTTAGTTCCTAAAACATCTTGATTATACTTCTTTTTATATTTCTATAGAAGTTCTTTTATAATGTTGCTATGCAAAATGAAAGATTTAAGGTGTATTGATTT
>NZ_VDFP01000254.1 GCF_009600985.1 Companilactobacillus halodurans | reverse complement strand
AAAACTGACTTCACGAATACTCAAAAGAGTTTCGATAAAGTCCAAAGTATTATGAAGAAGCAAGGTGAATTTGCCAAAGAATTAGCTGCTATTACTAGTCTTTACAACGTTGTTAATGGTAAAGATGGTAACGATAGTAAGTTAAAACTCGAGACGTACGTCGTTCAAAATTATCTTCAAAAGATTTTGTCATACGCTAACGACACTTTCTTAAATCGTCTATCACATAATCGTTACTCATTTGTCATTTCCGAAAAAGCGGCTGATAAGCAACGTGACCACGGCCTTGATATCAATGTTTATGATCGTGAAACCAACGCCATCCGCTCATCAGATACTTTATCTGGTGGTGAAACGTTTATTGCTGCCTTATCAATTGCACTCTCATTAAGCGAAGTCGTTCAATCATCAGCTAATGGTGTACAAATAGATGCCCTCTTTGTTGACGAAGGTTTCGGTTCACTTGACGATGAAACCCTTGATGAAGCCATGAACGCTCTTGAGGATATTGGTAAAAACCGGATGGTCGGCGTTATCAGTCATATCGAATCGATGAAACAAAGTATCGGCCAACAACTACTTGTCAAAAAACTTGGCGATGGTAAAAGTAAAATTGAACTCATTAATAAGTAAAAAAAATTCGGAACAAAACATAGTTTTTTTCCACTTAAAACAAATGACCCCAGCAATCCAAAATCAGATTACTGGGACCATTTGTCTATTTCAAGAAGAAAAAGCCATGTTTTGATACACGTTTAAGGCAAAAATAGTTAAGTCACGGTCAAGTTATTTTTCATAGCCATTCAATGTTTCCTGCAATTCATCTTTAATTGCAGTAATCAACGATTGCGGAGCCTTAACGGTGACCTTGCTACCTTGGCCTTGAACCCACATTTTTGCACCATTGAAGAACATTTGACCGTAAATGATTACACCACCATCGGCTGTTTTGACGATTTCACCTTCGGAATCTTTTTTGACTCTTGAATTAGGTAATTGATCAAGGGCTGCCGGGTAGTAGCCACGATAAATAAATTCATAAGAAATAATGCTGCCACTGTTCATCAAGTATGATTTGTTACGG
>NZ_VDFP01000253.1 GCF_009600985.1 Companilactobacillus halodurans | reverse complement strand
TTTTACCACCTTGATCGGTATATTTGAGACTGTTAGAAACGATTTGATTAATAATAAAACTTAACCATTTTTCGTCAGTAAGAACCTTTTTATCAGTAACGTCTAAATTAATGCCAATTCGTTTACTGATAAAAAGTCTTTTATTAGTTCGTATACAAGATTTGACGATATCGTTTAAATCTTGCTCTTGAATCAAGTAATCATTCGAAAAGTTATTTAAGCGGGCAAAATATAAAGCTTGATCGACCAAATAATCAATTTGATCTAATTCTTCAGCAATTAATTTTTTGTCCAGTTCATCATCTTGTGATAATTTTAAGGCCGCTAGAGGAACCTTAATATCGTGAACCCAAGATTCAGTATATTCACGTTGATCTTTTTGATTTTGATATAACTCAGTCAATTCGTTACGATACTCTAATGAAATATTGTTGATTTTATTTTGAATAAATCTTTGCTCGTTATTGCGTGCACCAAATAATTCCTTAGATAAATCTTCTTGGTAACTTTCTAATTGTTTGTACCAAGTACGCTTATGTAAATAGGAGATGCTTAAATTAGCAACTAAAAAAACCATTGCCAAGACCCAAGTGTAGATCAATGTACCCATGTGAAAATTGACTCTTGGATCTAAGAAGAGTACTAATTCAACGAAAGTCATCCCCACTAAAACAATAAGAATGGAATAAATATGGTCACGTAAATATTTAAAGAATGTCATCTTTTACCTCGTTAGGGAATAATGTATCCTTGTCCAACTTTAGTTACAATATAATCTTTAAGACCATACTTTTCTATTTTGCTGCGGAGACGATTGATGTTAACGGTCAAAGTATTATCATCAACGAATCGTTCATCATCCCACATGAAATTTAGTAATTGTTCACGAGTAACGATTTTACCTTGATCTTTGAGTAAACGTTGTAATAATTTGTATTCATTTTTGGAAAGATCGATTTTGTTATCATCAATTTCAACGTTTCCACTAGAAAGATTCAACTTTAAACCATTATGTTCAATTGTGTCACTAGTATTTTTAGTGAAATCATAAGTTCGACGTAGGAGTGCATTGATTTTAGCAATCAAAA
>NZ_VDFP01000252.1 GCF_009600985.1 Companilactobacillus halodurans | reverse complement strand
GATATCAACCGTGGTACAAAACAATTTTCTGGTAAGACTGTTATTGATGGTGAGGCTAAGGTGCCATCAATTTCTATTCACCAAAAGTATTTGAATATTGAAACGGTCCAAGCTGATGGAAAAGATGTTCCATTCACAACTGACGATAACAATGATGCAATCAATATTGATTTGCCACAAGCTGGTGAAACAACTTTAACAATTACATATAATGCTAAATTGACTGACTCAATGATGGGTATTTATCCTTCATATTACGAAGTTAATGGTGAAAAGAAACAAATTATTGGAACACAGTTTGAAACAACTTTTGCTCGTCAAGCTTTTCCATGTGTTGATGAACCTGAAGCAAAGGCTAAATTTGACATGGCTATCAAGTTTGATGAAAAACCAGGCGAAACAATTTTAGCTAATATGCCTGAAATCAGAACTGAAAATGGTATTCACTATTTTGATACAACTGTTCGCATGTCAACTTACTTAATTGCCTTTGCATTTGGTGATCTTCAAAGCAAGATCACTAAGACTAAGAGTGGTGTTGAAGTTGGCGTCTTCGCTACTAAAGCTCACAAAGCTAATGAATTAGACTTTGCTTTGGATATTGCTAAACGTGCTATTGAATTTTATGAAGACTTCTATCAAACACCTTATCCACTTCCACATTCATGGCAATTGGCACTTCCTGATTTTTCAGCTGGTGCTATGGAAAACTGGGGTCTTGTTACATATCGTGAAGCTTATTTGATGGTTGATCCTGACAATACAGCTCTTGATACAAAACAATTAGTTGCCACAGTCATTACTCATGAATTAGCTCACCAATGGTTCGGTGATTTGGTAACTATGAAGTGGTGGGATGACCTCTGGTTGAATGAAAGTTTCGCCAACATGATGGAGTATGTTGCAGTTGATGCATTAGAGCCTGACTGGCACGTTTGGGAAATGTTCCAAACATCAGATGTTCCAGCTGCTTTACAACGTGATGCTACTGATGGAGTACAATCCGTGCACGTCGAAGTTCAAAATCCAACTGAAATTGACGCCTTTTTTGATTCAGCTATCGTTTACGCTAAGGATGCAAGAAATCTCGTA
>NZ_VDFP01000251.1 GCF_009600985.1 Companilactobacillus halodurans | reverse complement strand
AGAGATAATCTTCTGGTGTCATTGCCATTTCGTTTTCCATTGAATAATGTAAACTCAATGTTTCAGCTAAACTCAAACCTTGAACTGGTTTAACGTCTTTAGCACTAGCTAGGATTTCGTCCATGTTTGATCCAAAGATGTTTGCCATCTTTTCAGCTCCAACAGGATCGATTCCTGCAGCAATAGCTTTTTTAGCATAGTTTTCAAGCTCTTCTTCAGCGTGATCTGAGTCAAAGTCACCACCGGAAACCTTGATATTTGCTGAATCAACTGGCTTGTAATCACGTGCATATTGGCTATTCATGATTTCAATAATCATCTTCATAGCACCGTCAGCCATCTTACGATAGTCAGTTAATTTACCACCAGCTAAAGTAATCAAACCATCATCGGCACGTTTCAATGAACTACCACGAGATACTTGTGAAGCAGTTAGTTTGTGGCTACCTGAATCACTAGCACCTGAAACTACATCTGGCTTTTCTTCTTCCGCTTTTTCATCAACCGGAGCAGGTTCTTCGGCAACAAGTGGTCTTACACCAGCCCAACTTGATTCAACATCGTCAAGTGTAATATGAGCATTTGGATACTTCTTGTTGATGATTCTCAATAGGTAATCTACATCGCTTTGTTCAACCTTAGGATGTGTTAAATCACCCTTAAAGTCAGTATCAGTAGTACCGAAGTATGTTTTACCATCTCTAGGGATTGTAAAGATCATACGACCATCGTTTGTACCTGAACCAAAGTATGTTGGCTTAGGAACGTTTAGTCTTGATTGATCAACAACTAAATGGACACCCTTTGTAGGACGCATTTGTGTCTTCTTTGGATCATGCTTGTCATCAAGGTCTTTAACAAAGTCTGACCATGGACCTGAAGCATTAAGAACGATCTTGGCTTTAACATCAAACTCTTCACCACTGATCATATCTTTAACAGTTACACCGCATGCATTGCCAAATTGATTATGGATAACTTTGACAGCTTTCATACGACTGACCATAAGTCCTCCGAGTTCATGAGCCTTCTTAATATTTTCAATAACCAAACGAGAATCATTATTCAAGTAATCTAGATAAATTCCACCACC
>NZ_VDFP01000250.1 GCF_009600985.1 Companilactobacillus halodurans | reverse complement strand
CTAGCGGAACGGGAGAGGGTGGAACTTTATTCAACTGTGCCAATACTAGTCAATTTAGTCATGGTAATATTCCACTATCTGTATGGTTGTCGACATCAAATGTTCAGGGATCTCCCACTAAAAGTTGGAATTACGTTAATGCTACTTATTCTGGGGTTAATTTTACTAAGTTCACTACAACTTCTTCTGATGCCAGTTTTAGAGAGTTCCTAGGAAGTAATTTAGGACTATCGAAGTTAGGAAGAATGACAGCTAATACATCACCTGCGCAAGTGAAGAATGCCCCTGATCAACCAACTAATGCGGATTCATATGTTTGGGTACCAACTTTAATGCCTGCTGAAAATAATGCATATCGTCCTTCATATGACAACGAGGTTTATGCTGAAGTTCAATTGACTTATCCAGATGGAACTACAAAAAATGCAGTTGGAGCATCTATTCAGCATCAAAAATATTACGAATACAATACTTCTACAATTGATGGTGCTATCAAAATACCAGTTAGTAGTTTTGATAGTGACAAAAAATATTTGGAAATAGGAACTAAAATAAAAATTTTAAAACTATGGAGAAATGATCCTGATTATAATTCAAACAATGCCATAAAAACAGATATTAACAAAGAAAAATATAATCAATATAAGGAACAAACGGTTATAGATAGGACACCACCTGATCCAGTAAAAATAAAAAATAATGTAAAGGAAATTTCTCAATGGTCTAAAGAAATCGAAGGTACAGGTGAACCGGGAACGTCATTAAATTGGAAGATAATTCATCATAATGGTGATGCTGATACAGTGTACTCCAATGCTACGACAGTAGATAATGACGGGAATTGGAAGATAAGCAATATCTCTGGAATTTTAAACGATGATAAAGTTGTTATCTACTTAACTGACAAGAATTCAAATACTACTCCATTTTCGGAAACGGTCTTTCACGATACTACATTTTTGCCAGCTACTGTGTTGAATGTAGGTGGAACTAACACTTTGACTTTAGACGTTACTAAGAATTTAGATTTTGGAACCATCCCTGCGTATACGCATTTGATAAAGGTACCGGTAACGAAAGAATTTAATGTAAC
>NZ_VDFP01000249.1 GCF_009600985.1 Companilactobacillus halodurans | reverse complement strand
AAATATATTAAGTCATAATGACCCTATAGAAACAGATGATTTAAATACAAAAGAAGAGGTTTTTGAGACAAAAACACCAGATCAAAATGAACAAAAACAATCCATTTTCTCAAAATTATTCAAAAAAAATTAACATAGACTTGAGTAAACTAAAGTTTAAAAATAAGAATGGCAATTCTTATTAAAAAGTAAATTATAAATTCCTTTATGACGGCATTCTTCATTATTGTATATTGAATATATAGCAATAAAAACGTCTGTTATCCTTGTCATATCAGCATGTATAGTGTGAGTTCGAAAAAACAAACTCAGTTTCTTTTTGGAAACTATTATGTTATTATGCAAGTAACAAGTGAAGTATGGTTCGCCATATGCAAAAACCCCACTGCCGACCAAAGCAAAGTGGGGTTTTTTGTTTATCTATTGAAATTATCGTAAATGTAATTAGCAATTACACTAGCAATAACTGATAAGATAAACGTTCCAACAAGTGATAGTATAGTTAACGCCATATGCACACCTCCTTTCACGCACAGGAAGTGCTTTTCTATTGTAACAAAATCCTTAAACTTAAGACGATACTTTATAACGTTAGACTTTGAATAAAAATACAAAATGGACACCTATGAAAATGTTTGAAAACGTATAGTGTAGGCAATGTATATAATATGAATAAATAATAAACCGAAATAAAAGAGCGAAACACTGATCTAACAGTGTTTCGCCCTTTTATTTCGGTTTACATAATTAAGTATTATAGGTAGCTATAATGTATATTCTATACAATTTAAGCTTCTACGAATAAAAGAAATATCTATTTTACATAAACAGATATTTCTTTTATTATATATTTAATACATATCATGTTATACGACTTTTTAACTCCTATAATATGAATTTTTTTATCGAAAAGATATCAATATAAGTTTAATTTAAAATTTTAAAAAGGAGTTACAGTATGAAAAAAATTATTTTAGCTATATCAATTGTTAGTTTTCTGGTATTTTTAGCA
The DNA here is from genome assembly GCF_009600985.1 of Companilactobacillus halodurans. Classification (GTDB taxonomy): domain Bacteria; phylum Bacillota; class Bacilli; order Lactobacillales; family Lactobacillaceae; genus Companilactobacillus; species Companilactobacillus halodurans. The sequence continues at coordinate 84 of NZ_VDFP01000249.1, read as the reverse complement.
GGTTGTAATAATAAAAGTTCAGAAAATCACGATAATAACAGTTCTAGTGATACTAATACATCAGAAAATAAAGAAAATGAAACG
>NZ_VDFP01000248.1 GCF_009600985.1 Companilactobacillus halodurans | reverse complement strand
CCTTGTCAGCTTCAATAACTGTCTTGTACAAGTCATCGAATTTCTCAACAACGCGTTGATCGTAAATAGGTTTTTGAACAATTTCTCCTGTTTCAGGATCCGTGGTAGGTTCAAAACCAGTCACAACACGATTACCAAAGGTTGTCAAAATCCAATCTTGAATACCTGACATTGAGACACCGATACGACGATTCTTTTGAATAACATCACGTGAAACTTCCCAATCATAGTTGCTGAATGTAACACGTTTTGTATAACGAGCAGCTAAACCAAAAGCTTCTTCAAGACTCCAGCCTTGTTGAGTTGCAATCAATGGAAAAATTTCAAATAAGTTACATGGTTCACCATTACTTAGAGAAATTTCACCACAAGGGTTAGTTCCTTCTACACCATCGTCAATTCCTGGTTGATAGCCATCAATTACACGTCCATAATTACGTGACAATTCAAGGTTAACGATACCAGGTTCACCATTATGAGTAATTGAATCAGCGATTGGAGCATACTTATTAAATTTAGAATCAACTGCCACACTATTATTTGAAGCCCAACGGTGATGATAAAGTTGTTTTTGGTCTTGTTTCATAGTGATGAAATCATCATCAGTTGCACCACCAAGTGCCAACTCAGCAGAACGACGAACATTACCAGCCACTACAGTTTTACCAATCAAGTTACCCATATCAGTACAGTCAACTGAAGTTAACTTACGTCCAACGGCATTGTTCAAAACTTCATTAATATCAAAGAACATTTCAACTAAAGGTACTGGACCTGAAGCAGTTCCACCAAAGCCCTTAATTTTTTCACCTTTGGCACGAATGTCAGTAATATCAAGGACAACATCTTTGAAACCATCATTTGTATCATTAAAGTGGGCATCAATCATATTGGCATTACCAATAACCCAGCCTTCACGTGTATCAGGAAGTTCATAATGACGTGTGTCTGAAATATCATGTTTTGCCAACCAGTCTTCACGGTCAACCGCACCAGCAGCAATGGCATCCTTATATGAGACACTTTCCTTACCGATAATAACAGTTAAATCAACTTTATTATCAACAACTGGCATTAGTTTCATATTGCTAGGAACA
>NZ_VDFP01000247.1 GCF_009600985.1 Companilactobacillus halodurans | reverse complement strand
ATGCTCTTTTGCAATATAATTTTTTTGAGTCCAATATTGAACGATAATGCTTTGTTCATTTATGGTTAGCCAATACTTTACTTTATCCCCGTACTCTTTAATTACAAAGTCTGCATATTTAACAAAATCAGTAACACTCTGTCTATTGATCCATCCATTATATTTTTCTACTAGAGCTTGTGGCATATCGTAATGATATAGCGTGGGAATTGGTTCAATTCCGTTAATAACTAACTCATCTATTAATTTATGATAAAACTCCACTCCCTTAATATTAGGAGTTCCCGTTCCATCTGGAAAAATTCTTGACCAGGCAATGGAAAATCTATACGATTTCATTCCCAATTCCTTCATCAGACTGATATCTTCTTTATATCGATGATAATTATCACTAGTAACTGATGCATCTGCAAAATTATAATTATTTTCATTCAAAACATCTTGCTGAGAAAGTCCCTTACCATCTTCTAATGCTGCGCCTTCAACCTGATAAGCACTTGTTGATGCTCCCCACAAAAAATTATTTGGAAATCCTAAATCAGTCATATGCTCCTATTCCCCCTTAGTAACTAATTGCTTATCATAAACTTTAAAAAACGGATACCATGTAAATAGATAGATTATAAATAAGACCACATACCAAATAATTGCCCTCATATCTTCAGTAATCATTACCGAGGAAAGAGGCGCTGGAATCTGTCCCACCTGTATCATCTTCGCTGGAATTTTTAAAAGGCCCATTCTCATAACAACCCAAATAACAAGTGGACCAGTCACAGCATTAATCCACATAGGAATCATTAATAAGGGATTCATTACTACTGGTCCGGAAAACATAATTGGCTCATTAATATTAAAAATTGAAGGAATTAAACAAATTCTGCCTATTGTCTTTAATTTTGTAGACTTAGCAAACAACATCAAGATATTCAATGTTAATGTTGCCCCCATTCCACCCATAGTTATTAAGGCCGATGTAAACATAACTTCATTAGTAGTAATGTTTGTCGCCGTTCTTCCTGCTTGAACTGCTGCAATATTGGCTGTAATTCCAGCCATAAATATTGGTGTTGAAACGGCGTTAAAAGCCCATGATG
>NZ_VDFP01000025.1 GCF_009600985.1 Companilactobacillus halodurans | reverse complement strand
ATTAAGCGTATCAATCTTCAAATTTTTTGGCTCCGAGCAAGCTCGTCAGCCAAATAAAAAACAGCTAGACCAATTATGATCTAACTGCTTATGTAAACTGCCATCAACTTAATTTGACGAACAGCCGTTATTTCGGAAGTCCTACTTTTTTAGTTTTTATATAGTCATGTTATATACTGATTTATTTTTAAAAAATGCCATAAAAAATCCTTTAGGCATCAACTTAAGGTGCCTAAAGGAAAATTAAAGACTTATTTTTTAAGGTTTTTCTCGACAAAATCACGTACTTCGTCATCGCTCTTATCGAGGAATGGCTTTTCAGCTTCTTCTGTCTTAATAGTATCGTGATTGTTGTTCTCCATGAAATAATCCCAAATAGCGTCACGGACAACCGTCTTATCGTCACTCCAGTCGAAAGCCTCGCTCATCTTTAAGTTCAATACTTCTGGTTCTTTTGCAATGGCTGCATCAGCCATCTTTGATGGATCTACTTCTGCCATATTTCAACAACCTCCTTAGTTACAATTCCTATTATAGTTCTATTCTGAAAAAGTGACACATTAAATGTTTAAAGTTTTTAGCGTTTTCATCATTTGGCACCATTTATTCACCAATAATCGTTGATACATATAGCTTTTAGAATTAAAAATTATTTTTGTACAAAATGTATGACAAATTCGATTGAAAATTTAGTTCCCAAGTTGTCATTCTGATGCTATACTAATACTCATATAAAATAAACAGTGTTTAAAACTCCTGTGATTCTTTTACTAGCAAGTCTCAGATTATGGGAGCGATTCTCACTTTTATTGTTTTGAAAAAGCCATCGGGGAAGGAAAACCCGATGGCTTTTTTGTTGTTATTTTTTATTCTTTTTAGCGGCAACTTTTTTGCCGAGAGTTGAATGATGCATCCCATAGACAAAGTAAATCACTAAGCCAATGGCAAACCAGATACCAGCATATAACTTAGCTTGAATATCAAGTCCCCAGAAGATTACTAGAGAGCCTAAAAATCCAAGAGCTGGAAGTACTGGATAAAATGGCACTTTGAAGTCTGGCATGGCGATGTCCTTGCCTTCACGCTTTCTCAATGGATAAATCCCTAAGGAAACGAACATAAAGGCAATCAACGTCCCTGCTGAAATCAATTGTGCCAAAAAGGCAAATGGACAAAAAGCGCCAATCAGGATTCCGATAACGGAAAGCACTAACAAGGCATGATTTGGTAGATTGTTTTTGTTCAACTTACCGAGCCAATTTGGCAACATGCCATCACGTCCAAAGGAATAGATCAAACGTGAACCGGCCAGCATCATTCCGATTAAAGCGGTGAACATTCCGATAACAGTTACGGCTTGGATAACGCTGGCAACGACTGGATGTCCGGCGTGTCTTAGAGCCCAGCCAACAGGTTCGGCGTTATTTGCGTATGAAGAATACTTGAACATTCCCACTAGAACTAAAGCAACGGCGACGAACAAGGCCACGGCAATCAACAATGAACCAAGGATTCCTCGAGGCATCGTCTTGCCTGGGTCTTTGGCTTCGGCCGAGTTTGCAGCAATCGAATCAAATCCAATGTAGGAAAGGAAAATCATTGATACTCCGGCGTAGATTCCTTGCCAGCCTCCAAATGCTGTTCCGTCGGCGTTAAGGCGATACTTAGGAATAAAGTGAATATAGTTTTCGATATGAATTGCAGTTAAACCAACAACGATAAATGTTAGGATTGCTAAGACTTTAAGGACAACTAAGACGTTCTCGACTTTAGCGGCACCACTGGCTCCTCGTGAAATCAACCAAGCAACGGCTGCGATAACGACGACAGCAACTAAATCAACGATCCCACCGTTATTGCCAAAGGTATTGGCGATGGCATTGGGGAAATGGACCCCCATCGGTTCTAACAGCCCCCGAAAGTTGGCCGACAGTCCTGAACCAACGAAGGCTAAAGCGATGAAGTATTCTGCCAACAGCGCCCAACCAGCGACCCATCCGAAGAATTCACCAAACATGACATTAATCCACGAATAAGCTGAACCAGCAAACGGCATGGCGGCGGCCATTTCAGCATAGGCAAACGCTACAAGTCCGGCCACGATAGCTGCGACGATAAATGAGAAAACAACTGAAGGTCCAGTGTGCTCTGCCGCTACGACCCCGGGTAAAGTAAAGATTGAAGTCGAGACGATTGTCCCAACACCCAAGGCTAGGAAGTCTTTAACTGTTAATACTCGTACTAAATGTGAATCTTTATCCTCGTATATACTCGGATCTTCTTTTAAGGTCAAACGTTTAAAAAAACCACTCATAAAAAATACACTCCTCTTGATTACCAACCTATTTTTGCATTACTTGGAATAATGACTTGATTATTTTCAGCTGCTTTAAATGCGTCATTCAAGACATCAAAGGCATAGTCAAGCTCTTCTTGAGTAATGACTAGAGGCGGTTGAAATCTCAAAATGTTTCCCTTCAAAGTTATCATAAGCACTCCATGCATAAAGGCATAGTAGATAATCTTATTAGCAAAATCAGCATCGGGAACTTTCGTCTTTTGGTCTTTAACTAGTTCAATTCCACCGTTAAGGCCATACATCCTGACATCCCCTATTTCTGGATAACGATTTTGTAGTTCGAGAAACTTCTTCTTGGCGTAATTTCCCTTTTCAAGGGAACGAAGCAACAACTTCTGTTCTTTTAAAACGTCCAAGGTTGCAAGCGAGGCCGCACAACAAATCGGGTTGCCGGCGGTCGTGAAAGTATGGGCTGGTGAATCAAGGCTCTCCATAATTTCCTTTTTGCCAATTGTCGCACTCAAAGGCATCCCTGAAGCAAGCGACTTACCAACTGACATCAAGTCGGGTTCGATATCTTGAAACTGTTGGTAACTCCACATCTTGCCAGTTCGCCCTAGGCCCTGGTTGATTTCGTCAACGGCAAACAAGATACCGTTTTGATGACAAAATTCATAGACCAGTTGCATGAATTCTTCTGGTGCTTTTCTAATTCCGCCATCGCCTTGAATCGGTTCAATCAAGATGCAGGCTACTTCGTCTGCTGGCAGGTAGCTTTCAAAGGGTTGCTTGAACTCTTCAAAATACCTCACAGCAACGTCATGCTCAGTTTCATTTTTATGGCGTCGGTACAAATCTGGATACGGAACGTGGACGACATCCGGTAACAAAGGTCCCATCTTTCGTGCCATGTTCAAGCTGACACCGGACAAGGTCATGGAACCATAAGTTGAACCGTGATAGGAATCCATAAATGAGACGATATAAGGTCGCCCTGTGTATCCTCGAGCAAACTTGATGATGGCATCGTTAGCTTCGGAACCAGAATTTGCCAGAGACACTTCCTTAGGTGCGCCGGGCACTGTTTGACTCAATCGTTCTATTAATTCTTGTTCCGGACGATTGGGAAAATAGGCTGATGTGTAATGAATCAGTTTTTGCGCTTGGCGCTGTATCGCGCGGACGACTTTTTCATTCGTATGACCAACGTTGATTGACGAAGCGCTTGCCAACAAGTCGATGTACTCGTTCCCATCTGCATCGACTAGCGTGGAGTTATGAGCTGATTCGATAACAAGGTCAAAATAATTGATTCGTGATGCTTTTGAAAAGGCTTCATTTTCGTGCATGATCAATCGGTGATCCACCTCGTGGTCATGATGTGCTTCTTGCGTCGTCATATTGACACCTCCTATTAAATTTATTTATGAAATAGCACCATTCTAATGGTTTTTTAATTTAGTTGCAAGATGTTTTTGTGGTCGAAAGGTTGACTTATTAAGCAAATGCTATGAGATAGATAGTTACATCGGTCAAAAATTACAAAATTTAATTAAAGAAATTCTAATTATTAGAAGTTGCTAATAATAATTTCAGGCACTATGATGATTTTAGAGGTCGATAGTATGATTAATGATGAAGAACAATTGTTAGCTTACATGTCAAAATTTTATAAAACATCTTCTATTGAGTTGAAGCAAAAGTACACAATATCCGAATTGGAAGATGCTTATAACGAGATTCATCAAAAAACTCGATACCAAAAGTATTTAGACAAGAATAAATCCTTCCCTAGTAAATATGTGATGAAAGAATTTAGTCCACTTTAAAATTTGAATAGAAATAAATAAGGGCATTCCCTGATTTGGGAATGCCTTTTTATATTCTAAAATTAATTTATTTTTTCTATGCATTATTGTTTGATATATCCCGTGCTTCTGTAGACGTTTTTCCTTTCTTTAGGAATATACTCTTTGTATAAAAATTACTTTTTATGGAGATGATTCTAAATGAAGGTTCAAAGTCAAGATTTGAAAAAAATAGCTTTAAAAACTTTACTTGGTGTGACCGTCGTCACTGGTTTCTATTCCTTTAAGACTACGACCATTTATGCAGAAACATCAACTAACGACCAATCTGATGATACATTCGATTCTGGTACTTATGGAACCTGTCCTTGGTACATATCTAATGATCATGTCCTACATTTACAAGGTGGAACTTTGGGATATAGCTTGGACGATAACGATACTTCAAATAATAACGATAATAATCACGACTGGAGCTATTATGATGATGACAATGACTACATTAAAAGCATCAGCTTTGACGGGCCTGTGAAATTTCCTAAGAACTCCTCATATATTCTTTCTTTTTTACCAAACTTAGAGTCAATTAAAAATTATAAAAATATTGATTTATCGAATACCTCTGATATTAGTTACATGTTTTATGAAGATCCTGCTTTAAAAAGTGTCAAAATGCCAAATTTATCAGGCCTTTCTAATATAAAAGATAGTTCATATCTTTTTTCAAATGATACTTCATTAAAAGACGTTGATCTTTCAGGCTGGAAGATGACCAATAACACTACTACTTCGTATATGTTTTCTGATAACTATAATCTTAAGTCAATTAACTTAGCTGATTTCGATACTTCAAGCGTTACCGATATGTCTGGTATGTTCGATAACCTCCCAGATAAAAAAGACGATCACTCCGTTAATGTTAACCTGACAAATCTTGATTTATCTAGTTTCGATACTTCCAAGGTTACTGACATGTCAAATATGTTTTCCAATAATCGAGCACTTGAGTCACTTGACTTAAAAAATTTCAAAACGCCAAACGTCACAGACATGTCGAGTATGTTCAAAGATGATGATGATTTGGAATCAATCAATTTAAAGAATTTTGATACGTCTAATGTTACTGACATGAATAGTATGTTTGAATGGAATTCTGCTTTAAAATCGCTAGATTTATCTAATTTCAATACTTCAAAAGTTACCGATATGTCCCAGATGTTTCAAAATACATCTACCCTCAAATCCTTAGACTTATCCAATTTTGATACGTCTAATGTTACTGACATGAACAGTATGTTTGATTATGACAATGATCTTACTAATTTAAATTTATCCAATTTTAATACTTCAAAAGTTACCGACATGCGTCGTATGTTCCATGATGATCAATACCTATCATCATTAGATGTATCCCATTTCGATACATCTAATGTTGCTCTCTTTTCTGATATGTTTAATAACGTTTCAGCAATTCATAATTTAGATGTATCTAAATTTAATACTTCTAAAGCTACCGATATGTACGGTATGTTTAACAACACTAAAAATTTATCAGCCTTAGACGTTTCACATTTTGACACCTCTAAAGTGACTAAATTTACCAATATGTTCAATAACGACGAAAATTTAAAAGCTTTAGATGTTTCCATTTTTAAGACTTCCAATGTGACTGACATGAGCAATATGTTCAACGGCGATAAAAATCTTTCTGCTTTAAGTGTTTCCAAATTCGATACTTCAAAAAACAAAAGTATGAGTAAGATGTTTAACGGTGATAAAAACTTATCCGCCTTAGATGTCTCAAAATTCGATACTTCTAATACTGAAGATTTATCAGACATGTTTAATGGTGACAAAAAGCTTTCTGCTTTAGATGTTTCCAAATTTGATACTTCTAAAGCCACTAAAATGAATGGCATGTTCAATGGAGATGAAAATTTAACTGCTTTAGATGTCTCAAAATTTGACACTTCTAAAACTACTGATTTATCAAACTTATTCGGTGGCGATAAAAAAATCTCTAATTTAGATATATCGAATTTCAATACTTCTAAAGTCACTAATATGAGTGGCATGTTCAAAAATGATGAAAACTTATCAAATCTGGATATGTCGAAATTAAACACTTCCAACGCTACCAATATAGCTGATATTTTTAATGGTGCTAAAAAAATCTCCAATTCCGATATAGCAAAATTAAACTTTTCTAAAGCAACTGATGTAAGTGGATTATTTGCTAACAGAGACTTGAAATCAGTTGATTTATCAAAATTCAATCTTTCTCACGCTACTAAAATGAAAAATATGTTTAGTGGAAATAAGAATCTGACCACACTTGATTTATCAACGCTTGATACTTCTAAAGTTACTGATATGCATGGAATGTTTAAAAATGACGAAAATTTATCTAATATAGATTTATCAAAACTGAATACTACTAGTACCACTAATTTATCTGACATTGTCAGTGGCGATAAAAAAATCTCTAATTTAGATATATCGAAACTTAATTTGTCTAAAGCAACTGACTTGAGTGGCTTTTTTGCAAATAGAGACTTAAAATCAATTGATTTATCAAAATTTGATTTTTCTCATGCTACTAAAATGGCAAATATGTTTAGTGGTAATAAGAATTTAACTTCACTCGACTTATCACCGCTTGATACCTCTAAAGTTACTGATATGAGTGGAATGTTTAAAGGTGATGAAAAATTAACAAACATAAATTTATCAAATTTAAATACTTCCAACACTACTGATATGTCAAATATGTTCAACGGAGCTTCAAATCTTTCTTCATTAGATTTATCGAATTTTAATACATCAAAAGTTAACAAAATGAGTGGTATGTTCAAAAACCTACCCAAAATAAAATCATTAGATTTAACTTCTTTTAATACTCCCATTTGTAATTACATGGACGAAATGTTTGCTAATGATGATAAATTAGCTGATATCAAATTTAACTACAACACGGATCGTTTTGGCATTCCTTATTGGAATACTCGCAATGTTTCAGATTTCCATGGTATGTTTGAAAATACGTCTTCATTAAAGCATCTAAATACAAGACCATGGTCAAATGGTTTTATCACTAATGTGACAAGCATGTTTAAAAACTCCGGTGTACAAGATTTAGATTTCACACATTGGGATATGGCATCATTATTTGAGGGACATACTAACTGGAGTAAAAGAGTTGAACATCCCTTTGGCGAATCTAAAAAGGGAACTGGCATGTTTGATGGAACCCACCTCAAATCAATAACATTTGGTAGCAGAAATCATTTTAATAATGATATTGATTTGCCAAATAATGGTCACCTTTGGTCCTGTACAATTATAGATTCTACCGGTAAACCTAAAACTGTTTATATCGATGATAAGGCAGGTGTAAAAAATTCTTTAGGGAACATATTGCCTTATAAAGAAGGCGAAGGAGTAAAGGATCTGGTTACAAGCATCATAAGTTATAAGTCTTTACCAACAACAAAACCATCGGCACCAGTTCCAAGTCTTAAGCCAAATCCTACTCCTAATCCAAGTCTTGCTCCTAAGCCAAATCCTACTCCTAATCCAAATCCTACTCCTAAGCCAAATCCAGCTCCTAATCCAAGTCCTGCTCCTAATCCAAGTCCTACTCCTAATCCAAGTCCTGCTCCTAATCCAAGTCCTGCTCCTAATCCAAGTCCTGCTCCTAATCCAAGTCCTGCTCCTGAACCTGAAACTACTCCAGAAAATCAGCATCACAATAATCCAAGCCCCAATCCATCTACCACGTCAAATAACCTCAATATTCAAAAAATCAACGAAACTGTCAATACTTTCGTTGGTTCGTATGTCGATATTTTTAGTTTGGACAATGGAAAAATGAATCTCCTTTCCAATCTCAAATTGGCGCCTGATTCTGCTTGGTTCAGTGACCAATATGTCACTATCGGACGGGATTCTTACTATCGCGTTGCTACTAACGAGTGGGTCAATGCTAATCAAGTCTACGTTTACAAGTATGTTGATTTAGATGTCACAACTAACAGCGATTCAGTTAAATACCTCATAAGCGCTAAAGATAAAAACGTTCAAAATCGAGCTTTAGCTCCTAATACTAAGTGGCACGCTGATCAGTCTGCTACTTTCAATCAATCTACTTATTATCGTGTAGCAACTGATGAATTTGTTAAAAATACTGATGTTCATTAAACCTAAAAAAGGTCTACCTAGAAATAGGCAGGCCTTTTTGAAATTCAAATTTTATAAGAATGAACGTAAGATTTCTTTCATTGGTGGCAATTGTGGTATCGACTTCTTGTCGATTACGTGACCGAGTCCAAATTTAGCATAACCTTGAGCTTCATCCATCATAATTTTACCTGGAAGTGGTGCTTCATCAGTCACTGCTACATCAAGCAAAACTGGTTTCTTTGGAATACGATATTTGTCGATAGCAGCTTTGAATTCATCATCAGTTGTAATACGTTCGCCAATTCCACCACAGGCTTCAGCAACTTTGGCGAAATCGATTTCTGGCAAACTGATGCCGTAATTTTGTTGACCAGCTGATTGTTGTTCATACTCAATAAAGGCCAACAATTTGTTATTTAAGACGATATAAAGCATTGGCAAGTTATATCTAACAGCTGTGGCAAAGTCTTGCATGACCATTGAAGTTGCACCATCGCCAGAAAATGCATAAACCGGACGATCTGGGAAAGCATTCTTGGCCGCAATTGCTCCAGGAAGTGCACAGCCCATCGTACCTAGCCAAGCTGAAATAGTGTACATTTGTGATGACTTAGCCGTTAGGAAACGAGCTCCAAAAGCAGTTGAAGTCCCAACATCAATCGACCAAATAGTATCGCTTGGAGCATTTTCGCTCAAACGATGGAACATCAATGAAGGCAAGACGCCATCATGTTTCTTAGTGTAAACGTCATGCATCCAACTGCGCCATTGACCAATTTTTGAAACAGCTTCATCTAAGAATGGCCGTGACTCGACCTCTGTCCCTAATTCATTCAAGCGAGCCAAAGTTTCCTTAGCATCAGCTTGAATGGCAATATTGACGTGGCGACGTTTACCCAAGCGATCAGCGTTGATGTCGATTTGAACGGCATCGACTTTTTTATTCAAATATGGTGCATATGGATAATCGGTCCCAATCATGATGACCATATCGGCCTTTTGCATCATCTCAAAAGCCGGCTTAGTTCCCAGTTTTCCTAGTTGTCCTAAATTATAAGGGTGATTATCGTCGACCAATCCTTTAGCGGGCATTGTTAAAATCAAAGGCAGCTTGTATTTTTCGATAAATTCTTTAGTTTCTTTTTTAGCATGCTTGATTCCAACACCTGCTAAAACAATCGGATTAGAGTGAATCTTCATCATTTCCAAAACAGCTTTAATTTGGTCATCGTCGACACGGTAATCTTCCATTTGGAAATTATCGACGTTGGGCGTGAAATTATCTTTAATCATGTGAGCTGGAATATCGTCAGGAATCGTCAAAACAGCAACACCCTTTTTAGCGATAGCAGTTCTAATGGCTTCATCGACGATTCTAGGCAACGACTGCGGATCCATGATAATCTTGTTGTACACGGCAACATCTTCAAACAAAACGTGCGTATCGACTTCTTGGAAGAAATCAGTATTGAGCAATTTTGATTGAACTTGACCCAAAATAGCCAACACGGGAGCATGATCCATTTTGGCATCATACAGTCCATTCAACAAGTGGATTGCCCCTGGTCCTCCAATCGAGAGACAAACTCCCAATTTTCCAGTCAGTTTGGCGTGAGCTGCGGCCGCTAAAGCACCTACTTCTTCATGAAGAACATGTGTAAATTTAATTTTATCTTGCGCACGGTATAAGGCATCAATTGTTGTATCAACTGAGTCCCCTGGGAGTCCGTAAATATTATCTACACCCCATTTTGCTAAAACATCTATCATCTTATCAGATGCACGAATAGCCATAATTAGTCCCTCCTAGTATCAGTTACCTATAAAATACCACAATGGCTTCACAATGAAAGCGTTTTGCTCACGTTTACAACAGTAGTTTGCTTATATCTTGATAAACCAGTTTGTGAAGTACATTTGAAAGTAAAAATCCATTTTGGAACTTTTCTGTTATGATATGTTTAGAAGTTATTCAGGGGGCCTACCATGGTTAAACAATTCCAACTCTATCGTTGGCTACGGTTTATCTTTTTATTGGTGGCGGGAATTTTAATTGTCGTTGCACCTATTAAGAGTTTTGATATCATCATTTACATTGTCTCAAGTTACATTGCTATCTACGGAATCCTTTCGATTATCGATGGATTCAGCATTCGGAAATTAACTGGGGAAAATAATATAGCAATCGCTTTAGGCATCGGTGCATTATTTTTAGCATTAGGTGTCTTGTTATTTGCCAAATTTTTAATTGCTTTGGTGCCTCCTGTTTTGGGTATCATCTTGTTGGTCAACGGCATCAACCAGTTTCGTGATTCTCACGAGATGACAAAAAGGGTCAAAATAAAGCCCTACCTCGATTATTTCTATTCAGCCCTTTTAGTGGCAGCAGGTATTGTCTTTATCTTGAACCCTTCAAAAACGATTATTTTTATTTATCAACTATTCGGAGTAGGCTTGATTCTTCTAGCTTTCTTCGAAATTATTAATTCCAGAATCTATCGTGATTAGATCTGGATTTTTTTTAATGTTATGGTACTTAAGCAATTTTCAATCGCACTCTTATCAAAATGGGTCGTTGCTTGCCAGGTCTGAATATTATTGCCATTTCTCACCGAAATTGCTCCAACAATCAATGTTCCCAAACGCAATTTATTGAGACTGTGCAAAGAAACCCGCATGATGGCCGCGGTGTCGTTTTCGTCAACATTCAAATTGGCGCCGATGCTGGCCGCTGTTTCTGACAAAACGGCGTTGATGCTTCCGGCTTTATTTTCTTCTTGATCCAAGTGTTCTTGGGTCAATTCCATTTTTAAAACTACTTTATGCCGACCACGTTCGACAACTTCAATCCCTAAATCGTCTAATAAACTCATTTTGTACCTCAATTTTTTTCAATAATTAGTTAAATTTTATTGTTTAATTGTTTTACAATCAAGTTAAAGCACCTCACTCGCATCAAATCTTCCAATGAAAAGAGGCCACATTTTGGAAAACTGGTTAGTCAAACGCGCTAAACTTGATCCTGACAAAATTGCTTTAATCTTGGAACATGCTGATTTCACCTTCAGTGAACTCAACACCACGGTCCAATTGTTCGCTAGCAAATTGTCGAGTTGTGGCATTAGTGAAAATGATCCCATCGCTTTATTTACCGACAATTGCTTTAATGGTTACGTTGCCATTTTAGCACTTCAACAGCTCGGAGCGCAGACGATTCTACTTGATACGCAATTATCTTTGAAAACCTTGGAAGACCACATCAAAGATTGTTGTCCTAAAACGATTCTGGTCAGTGATTCAGCCGATACCACATACCTTGATCAAATCGACTGGGATAAGACTTTTGTCTCAGAAGTTCTCAGTCTCAAAAAAAATCCTAATTACCGTCCGATTCAAGATTTTAACGAAAATAAAATTGTTGCTATCTTCTATACCCCAAATGCGGCTTCCTTTGACACTGGGGTCATGTTGACGTATCGCAATTTCTTTGAATCAGCCATGGGGACTGCCTTGAACTTAGGCATTACCAAACAAGATACTTGGGTTTTGGCCCTGCCTATCTTCAACGTCCCCGCCTATTCAGTCATCATGCGGTCATTGATTTACGGCATTGGGGTCAACTTGATTGAATGTTTTATTTCGACCTCATCAATAAAGTGCTAATAAATGAGCGTGCCACGATTGTTTCTTTTACGCCGACTTTATTGAGACAAGCTCTCAACACTTTGCCTAAGGGAAAGCACTACAATGAATACTTTCGTTGCGTCTTTGTCGGTAACGGCGTGGCTGACAATTGGACCCTTATGCGCTGCAACATGCTTGACATCCCAGTTCTGCAGACGTATGGCATGACTGAAACGACAGCCTCGATTACCGCTTTAAACTATAATGACGCTGAAATAAAAGCCGGCTCCTGCGGCCAACCTTACTTTACAGATCAAATCCGCATCACCGACATCAACCAAGATAATATCGGCGACATCGAAGTAAAGTCCCCCAGCGTTGCAGTCGGTTATCTCAATAATAAAGCCTTATACCAATCACGCTTTACCAATGACGGCTACTTCAAAACCGGCGACGTCGGTTACCTAGATGACGACAACTTTCTTTACCTCAAAGGCAGAGCTGACGATTTGATTTACACCGACGACAAGATTCTCTATCCCGAAGAAATCGAAAACATCTACCGCAGCGTCAACGGCATCGAAGACATCTGCATCGTAGGCAAAATTGGAGCAGACAACAAAATGGCCCCCGTAGCCTACCTAAGTTTAAAAGACCAATATCGCCTAACCAGTGGCAATCTAAAAGAATTCGGACAACATAATTTGTTGAATTACCAAGTACCAGTGGAATTTCGGTTAATTAAGAAAATGCCTAAAGCCACTAATGGAAGAATATTGAGATGGAAATTAAAAGGATTGGAATTTAAAATAATCTAGAGAGTAAAATCAGAGAGTGGAGCAAGCCCGCTTAGATTCCGAGCATTTGCATTACTTCACGAATTGGCTGCGAAGCAGACAGTTTGGGAAGTCAGGAAAAGCACAGGAATCTGGCTTGCGTAACTCGTTTCCACTATAAAACATCAAAGCGCCCAAAATACCCCCACTATAAAAAAATCAAAAGGTATTCCCCCACAATCAATCCTCACTAGCTATCCAAAAAATAACAAAAAACCCCAACCAGCCAATAAGTGCAATCAAAAACAACACACAATTGATTGGCATTTTTTATCCCCTTGCAAACCTCAAAATATCGTTGTACCATATAAATCGTTAGCTAACTAACGTTTTATCCACAAGGAGATTTGATCAAATGTCCAAAAAATACACCAATACTTTACTTAAAATAGCGTCCAATCATATGATAATCCGCTTCGATGATTTTTCGAAAGCCCATGACATGACTTGGATGCAAGCGTCTATCATCGACTTCATAAGTCGTAATAGCGATATAGAAATGTTTCAACGTGATATTGAAAAAGAATTTTTTCTTCAGCGTTCAACTGTGACAGTTTTGTTGCAAAGAATGGAAAAAAAAGATTTGATTTATCGCCAGTCATCTACTAAAGATGCTCGCCAAAAATCAGTCTTTCTTACTCAAAAAGCACATAAACTGGAAAAACAGATTAACGCCTATATGAAGCATCAACAAGAAATTTTAGAAGCAAATTTCTCCAACGCTGAAATTAGTACTTTTGAGAAAATATTAAAGTTTTACAGTGATCGGGAGGAACATTAATTTATGAAACAAGCAGAAAAAATACCATTAAATGTCCTGTTAGCAGTTCTTGCTGCGGGTCTAATGTCATTTTGCGGGGTCATCGTCGAAACCTCAATGAATATTGCTTTCCCTACTTTGATGAGGGAATTCAGTATTAAAACTTCGACTGTTCAATGGATGACAACAATTTATTTGCTAGTGGTTGCCATCGTCATTCCACTATCATCATTTCTAAAAAAGAATTTTAAAACTAAGGCACTCTTTATTGTTGCTAACTTACTCTTTATCTTGGGTGTCGCTCTTGATGCGATTGCTCCGATTTTTCCACTCTTACTTTTGGGTCGAGTTATCCAAGGATTAGGAACTGGAATTGCTTTGCCTTTGATGTTCAACATCATTTTAGAGAACGTTCCTGAAAGTAAAATTGGCCTAATGATGGGGTTAGGAACTCTCATTACTGCGATTGCCCCCGCTATTGGACCAACCTTTGGTGGATTAGTCGTTAATTCTTTAGGTTGGCGTTATATTTTCGTCATTCTTTTACCAATCCTCATCATTTCCTTTATTCTAGGGGTTAAAAATATCCATCAAAAAAGCCAAATTCAAAAAGTTAAATTTGACTTGCTTAGTTTATGCACTTTGATTTTGACCTTTGGTGGCCTAATCGTTGGTTTCAGTAACATGAGTCAAATGTCCTTACTCGTTGTTGCCTCATTTATCATTGGGATTCTTGGTTTAGTCGGCTTTGTCGTTCGTTCTAAAAAAGTTGATAATCCCTTGTTGAATCTCAACATCTTAAAAGGTCATCTCTTTAGAGGTCACGTAGCTAGTTTCTTCATGATTCAAATTCTTTCACTAGGTCTATCATTTATCTTGCCTAACTACATTCAACTAGTTAATCACGACAACGCCACAGTTGCTGGTTTAGCTGTTTTACCAGCTAGTTTAGTTGGAGATATCTTAGCTCCATTAGGTGGAAAGATTTTGGATGAAGTCGGTGCTAGAATTCCGATTCTTTCAGGAATTACTCTAGCCACAATTTCATTGATTCTCTTTACTATCTTCAGTTTGCACTTGAATAACACTTTGATTATTTTTATTTACATCATTTATATGTTCGGGATGGGTGTTTCTTACGGAAATATCATGACCGATGGACTCAAGTATCTATCCAACAAAACTCAAGCAGATGGCAATGCTATCTTCAACACGCTCCAACAATTTGCCGGCGCCGTTGGTACCTCAGTCGTTGCTGCAATTATTTCTTTGAGCCAAGATAATGCTAGTTTGAGTACCGCAGTTTCTACAGCTATTGGAAGTCGTAATGCCCTCATCATCCTAGTCATCATCGCTTTGATTTCTTGGATCGTCTTGTTCAGATCAATCCAAAATAATCATTCCAAATAATATTCGAAAAAGTTGGCGATTTTATCCATCAATCTGATTTCAACCAAGTGTCCAGCTTTGTACCCAGTGATGAAGGCCACTTGTTGAGCAAATGGTTGTGCGTGAACTCGATTAAAGAAATCACACGACTGTTGGTAAGGAATCCTCTTATCTTCTGTCCCATGCCAAAATAAGACTGGTCGATTGGCTAGTTTTTCGGGATGCTGGTTCAAGTCAAAATGGTCAATCCAACTAGTTAGATATTGCAAATCTTCAGGAATATAAAGATTGCGACGCTTAGCATCTTCTCGAACCAACTTTGCATAGGCTTCAAGATTAGGCGTACCCATAATGATGGTCGCTGCAGTGATTTCAGGGTGTTGCGTTAATAAAGCCCCAGTCGTCATTGCACCCATTGAATAACCACCGACGCCAATTTTTTTATCTTTTATTAAGCCGCGTTGGCTATAAAAATTTCGTAACAATGAAAATTCAGCAAGATTCCCTTGGATACTGTTCCAAAAAGTGAATGAGGGAATCGATGAAATATCCGCATGTCTTTGACCATGATTGATTGCATCTGGCAAAATGACGCGGATATTTTTTTCGGCCAATTTCCGGGCTTGGGTCAGCACAAGTTCTTTACTGGAGCGCCAGCCATGATAAAACACTACTAAAGGTAAGGCGTCGTTCTCAAATTTTTCCTTAACTACTTCCAAAATGGGAACGTCTTGAATCAAGCGTTGTTTGATTTTTACCATAATTTCACCTCAAAGTTATGATATCATGGCAAAAAAATAATGCTGGATTTATTGCTCCAGCATTATTAAATATAGGGTAAATTTCTATTCTTGATTTTAAATAGCAGTTCTTCAACGTCTCGATTGTGACGATGACCAGTTTCAATATCATATTCGAGTAAATCGCGTCGAAAACTAATCAATTCATTTTCTAAACCATCATTATATTCGAGTAATTTAATATGTTTAAATACTAGGTTGATTAAAGACCGCTCAGAACCCAAATTGAAGGATCCAACAGACTCCTCAAGGGAACGGACAAAATTATCGCGTTCAGCGTTTGAGACATGTACTTGTTTCAAAATGTTACCACCCTTCTTTTTGAAATTTGAAAGCCAACTTGTAATACTCTTTTCTTAATCATTGTTACTATTATGTTCTCTTTTAGTAACAAGCTACTTCCAACTTTATATAAAATAATTATATTTTTCTGGAAATCAAATATAGAATATGTATTAAGCCATTAAATAAATTATGACAGTTTGACCACTACATGTCACGTTTATCAACAGATTGAACAAGATAGTGTATTATCGGAGCCAGTTGTTTTAATATTTTGCTATTTTAATCAAATTATTTCCCACTAATTGTAGAAAAGTTTTAATATCCGCTTTATAATTAATTTGGTTATATAAGCGAGATGTATATACCTAACAATATTTCATTGTTATCCTTTTTGAAAAGTAGTACTCCTTCTCAACTGCTTAAAGTCAAAGTTAGTGGTAGGCTTTGGCTTCAATTTCTCGCAAAATAAAGGCTAGTGGTAGGCCTTTATTTTTTTTTGGTAAAAAAGGGGCAAAACGAGCCAAATCATCTTGGTTTGTTTTGTCCCCAGCAAAACTTCCTACGACCCTCATAATAAATGTTTAGGGGCTTATTTTGACACCATATCTATTAAAAATTATTTACTGTTTCTGAAGTGCGTTTTAAACATGTTTAAACATAAAATATATTAAATAATATAATAAAAATAGTACGAGCTAAAGGTAGAGCAAACCCCTTTAACTCGTACTTTTTAAGATTTTTTATTATATTCAGGATCATCAAGATCTCTGGCAATATCAACACCATATAATTTATTAACTTCGGCATCTTTATCGGCTTGGTGAACAACCACGATAGCGATTGCTCCTTTGCTGCTAACGTACCCGACGAAGGTTGTTACTTCTTCAACATAATATGGCAATCCATCTGAATGGATAATATATTGTCCTGCGACTGGCATGCTTTCAATGTAAACCTTGTTCATTCGGATATAGTCGTCACCGTCATGGAGCATGATTAAAATTTTATACATGAAATACACCCTTTTCTTATTTTACCTATTGTTCTATCGTAATAGTATTAACAATTAATTACTAGGTCAAAACTTTTTATGAGGATAAAAATATGCAAAATAAACGTTTCATTTCTGCTGATAGAATTGTAGTCAAAATCGGTACTAGTACTTTGATTCGTCAAAACAGCAAGATAAATTTAAAAGTTATAAAAAAACTCGCTCACGTTTTGAGCAGTCTCAAAAAAGACGGCAAGGATGTCGTCTTAGTCTCATCAGGTGCTATCGGTGTCGGCATGGGTGTTTTGGGAATCGATACTCGGCCGATAAAAATTTCTAAACAACAAGCTGTTGCTGCTGTCGGTCAAGCGGAATTGATGCAAATCTATAATGAAGCTTTCCACGAATACGGCATGTCGGTCGGACAAATGTTGATAACTCGAGATATCATCGATTATCCCGAAAGCCACACTAACGTGATGAACAGCTTCCAAGAATTATTATCCATGGAAAATACCATCCCTATCGTCAACGAAAACGATACTGTGACGGTATCTGAATTGGATCACCACACTAAATTTGGCGATAACGACCAATTATCTGCCATTGTCACTAACCTTGTCGATGCAGACCTTTTGATTATGTTGTCAGATATCGACGGCTTTTATTCTGCTAATCCTCTCAAGGTCCCTGACGCAAAACTGATTGATCAAATCACCAAAATCAATCCTGACATCATCGCTGCAGCCGGCGGCCACGGTACTAAATTTGGAACTGGCGGCATGACGACAAAATTAAAAGCTGCCGAATTGATTTTGAAGCACAATCAGCAAATGGTCTTAACGAATGGAAAGAATCCCGAGGTAATCTTCAATATCCTTTCTGGCGAACCAGTTGGAACATTGTTCACTAAAAATCCTCAATAATCATTAACATGCTATACTTATCATTAATATAATTTAGAAATACATTTTTTACGGGAAAAATGGTGATTATTATGACAAATCTTGAAGAAATGGGTCAAAATGCCCAAAACGCTGCTTTTGAACTCGGTCAATTGGGAACGCAACAAAAAAATGCTGCCCTACTTAACATGGCTAATTCATTAGTTTCTAATACTGAAAAAATCCTCACAGCTAATAAAGAAGATATCGAGACGGCTAAGAAAAATGGTCTCAAACAAGCTATGGTCGATCGCTTATTATTGACGCCAGATCGAATCAATGACATGTCGAATGGCTTGCGCCAAGTCATGGATTTACCTGATCCAATTGGTAAAATCGATCGTGGCTGGACAACGGAAACCGGTTTAGACATCACTCAAGAAAGAGTCCCTTTAGGCGTCATCGGAATGATTTATGAAGCTCGTCCTAACGTTACCGTCGATGCTGCAGGACTTTGTTTCAAAGCCGGTAATGCAGTAATCTTGCGTGGTGGCAAAGAAGCTATCAATTCTAATATCGTCTTGTCTGAAATTTTACGTACGGCACTTAAAAACGTGGACATCAATCCAAATGCCGTTCAATTGATTGATGATATCAGTCACGAAACAGCTCAAAAGATGATGGAGCTCTCCGATTATATCGATGTTTTGATTCCTCGAGGCAGCGGCAAATTCATCAAGATGGTTGTCGATAAGGCTAAAGTTCCTATTATTGAAACTGGTGCCGGCAATTGTCACATTTATGTTGACAAAGATGCTGACCTCGATAAAGCTCTTAAAATCATCATCAATGCAAAAGTTCAACGTCCTTCCGTCTGCAACGCTGCTGAAAAAATCGTTATTCATAAAGATGTCGCTAATGAATTTTTGCCAAAAATTTATGCAGCTTTACGTGCTAACAATGTTGAAGTCAGAGGCGATACTTTATCAAAAGCAATCTGTCCTGACATCATCCCTGCTACTGAAGAAGACTGGGGAACTGAATACGACGACTACATTATTGCCATTAAAATCGTCGATTCAATTGACGAAGCTATCAAGCATGTCAACAAGTACAACACTAAACACAGCGAATCAATCATCACCGAAAATTACTCCAGCAGTCGTCAATTTATGAAACAAATTGATGCTGCAGTAGTCTACACAAACGCCTCAACACGTTTCACTGACGGACAACAATTCGGCTTTGGGGCTGAAATTGGTATCAGTACTCAAAAATTGCACGCCAGAGGTCCTATGGGAGCCAACGAATTAACGACAACTAAGTACTTGGTCCAAGGCGATGGTCAAATCAGAAAATAATTCGATTCGTCCAATAACTCAAATTACGTCAAAACATTGGCAATTATTCTTAGAAGCTGATCCATCAAAAAAAATTGTTGCCGATTATTTGAAACAAGCTGATAAATTCGAACTAGTTGATGGGACCAACCTCTTGGGTGAAATCTTATTAGTCGAAACTAGTCCGCAAACACTTGAAATTGTTAATCTCGCTGTAATTAAGAATAGGCGCAATCAGGGTCTGGGTGAACAGTTGCTCAGCTTTGCCCAAGAATACGCTCAGAGAAAAAATTATCGGTTTTTAGAAATTGGGACTGGCAGCACTAGTTTTACTCAACTTTATTTGTATCAAAAGTTTGGCTTTCGCGTTACTGATGTGATCCATGATTTCTTCGTTGATAATTATGATGAACCGATTATTGAAAATAAATTAGTTCTAAAAGATATGATTCGACTAAAAAAGGAACTTCCTTAATTGGAAGTTCCTTTTATTTTGCTTCGGGACTGTAATTTTTAATGAATTTGTAAACGTGCAAGTCTTTAGCAATCATGATCAAGTCCCCGACCATTATTGCCATGATGATGACAAACAAGAAAATGACTTGATGCAATGATGCCATATTAATTTGTAACCCTTGGTATTTCAAGTCCATGACCACGGCATAAACAATATAGCCAATCATCACAAATTCAAACAATTCAAATAAGAATTGGAAACGAACGCCAAATTTTTTATTGAGGTCATTATCCAATTTGTCCATTAAAAACGGTTTTTTACTAGAAAAGAAAGATAATTCTATAATCGTGTTTCTCATATTCAAAATTATTTCCAAAAGCAATAACAACAACCAAAACAAGAACACGAGCATAAAGCCTATAAAATAGTCACTAGATAACATTATTTTTCCTTTCTTCTATCTAGTCTAATTTTAATACAACTCGTAAAATTCTCAACATGGTTTGTTTGGCTTTTTAATAGCCTGTTTCGTAATTGACGACGTTTTTAACGACCTCGCCATTTTCGACATAGGATTTCAAGTTGCGTTTGAAGATATCAAAAGCACGATCTTCGTAATTTACACTATCCCCAGCATCATGAGGAGTAATGATGACATTTTCCATATCCCAAAGTGGACTGTCGCTTGGCAGTGGTTCGGGTGTTGTAACGTCTAAAGCACTTCCGGCGATATCTTGATTGCGTAATGCGGATATCAAATCATCCATTTCAGTCGTTTTTCCACGGCCAATGTTGATGTAATAGGCTTTCTTAGACATTTCGGAGAACATCTCTTGATTGAAAAGTCCGGTCGTTTCATCTGTTCCTGGCAAGGCGTTGACGACAAAGTGGACTTCAGAGATACGCGATTTCATTTCGGACATTGGAATCATTTCGTCGATATTTTCCACTGCTTCATCGCTTCTTCTAACGCCAATCGTCTTCATTCCCAAGGCTTTGGCATATTTAGCAAGGAGTTTGCCGATGTGACCAACACCAACAATCATGACGGTCTTATCGTAAACTTCGTCATATCCGTCTTCGTGTTTCCATTCCTTAGCGTCTTGGTAGCGAGTGGTCAAATTCATCTTCCGCACGAACATCAACATATAAGCTAACGTTTGTTCCGCAATATTGATGGCATTGGCACCTGAACCATTAGTTAAAATAACTCCCTTATCATCCAATTCACGCAATGGTAAGGCATCAACGCCGGCGCGAATAACCTGAATCCAATTCAAAGTATCGCTTTTTAAAACAGCATCTTTTAAATTGCTTGACCAATCATAAAGTACTTCTACTCCATCAAGGTCTTTTGCAGTAACCTTTTTAGGCGAAACAACTTTGAGATCGACTCCAGAAATCGATTGAATCTTTTCTGTTTGTTTTCTGGTTAAATTAACTAAACTAAGAACTTTCATTTTCCTACCTCGTTTTTTTAATTTAATTCATATTATAACTATATAGCAAAAACTATCCAGTTTTTCTGAAAATCTCTAAAAATATTCGGAATGTATGATACAATGTTAACCGTTGCTCATTATTTGATTTATTTTGCTATTTATGTTAGTAAATATTGCCCCGTATTGGTGGAGCAATTTTTTTATGTGAAAATTGAAGATTATTCACGTATAAAAGACAAATTTTAACGAATTTCAAATATTTAACCCATTTATGCGTGATTTCTAATATTCGTGTTTTGCTGAATAGCGTTTAAATCGTAATGAGAAAAATCAATTAAATTTAGGGGTAGTATTTATAATGCATTATACGTTATTAGTACGTTGTGTCGCTGAATTTATCGGAACAGCTATTATGGTTGCCCTCGGTAATGGATCAGTTGCCAACGTTGAATTAAAAGGAACAAAGGGCTTCCACGGCGGGTGGATTTTGATTGGATTCGGTTATGGTATCGGTGTTATGGTACCTGCCATGATGTTTGGTCCCATCTCTGGTGGTCAAATCAATCCAGCTATGACTCTAGGAATGGCCGTTAATGGTCAATTTCCTTGGTCTGAAGTTGGTCCATATATCATCGCTCAATTCTTAGGTGCCATTTTTGGACAATTGATGATTGTTGCAGCTTACAAACCTTATTACAACAAGACAGAAAACGTCGAAAGTATTTTAGGAACATTTGCAACGATTGATGCCGAAAACAGTCGTTTGAACGGATTCATTAATGAATTTATCGGAACATTTATCTTAGTCTTTGGTGCTGTTGCTTTAACTTCAGACCACATCGATCCACGTGCCGACTTCATCGGTCTAGGATTCTTAGTTATGTGTTTGGTCGTTTCATTTGGTGGACCAACTGGTCCTGCTCTAAATCCTGCTCGTGATCTTGGTCCTCGTTTATTGCATGCTTTATTACCTTTAAATCCCAAAGGTTCTTCTCAATGGAAATACAGTTGGGTCCCTGTACTTGCTCCGATTTTAGGTGCAATTGCAGCCGTTAAGCTTTACAGTGTGTTTTTTTAAATGAAATTAGATAAATAAAGGCAATCTACCGTTTTTTTGATGGTAGATTGCCTTTTTTGGTGTGTTTGATTTATTTTAAATAACCATGGTTTCTGTCAATGTATGACAGAGAGTAATTATTTAAAATTATTGTTTGATTCCATTTCTGGAATAACCATACTTTCTGTCAATATAGTGGAAACGAGTTACGCAGGGAGCTGAACGCCCCTGCTTCACTCTCTATTTAAAGTTTATTTCATTAATAACGAATTCATCATCGCTTCTATCGACTACCACCTTAATTCCATCTACTGCTGAATCATCAACTTTAAGGTCGGTGATAGCTTGTTTATTGCTGACGTTTCCGATGTATTTCCATTCATTATTTTGATGAACATATACTTTTCCATTTACTTGACCCACTAATTTAACTGAATGGATTCCTGATATTTTAGTGAATAGTTGTTCGATTGTTCCGGTTTCGTTTGCTTTATTCAATTTCCCCACATAGGCTGTCTTATTCGTACCATCAAAGATTGCTTGTGATCCTATTTGGCCTATGCTTTGGATATTTGAAATATTTAATCCGGTTTTCCCGTTTACAGCTATTTCTCTAATTTGAAGCCAATTATCAGTTTTGCTGGTTGCAGTTATAAAGAGATATTTCACGTTGATTGGTTGATTGATGTTCAATTGATAATGTCCAACTGAATTGATTAATCCAATTGCTCTTTTATCGCTGCCATCTTTTTTATTGCCAGCATAAATAACGGCTGTCTTAAACATATCTCCTGAGGTTGCTGCATCGTCAGTTCCTTGATAAAGGTCAAGTCGTTGGATATCTTGAGCTTGATCTAGAGATATCTCAATCGTATCGCCAGCTTTTACACTGCGATTGCTCCAATACTTGGTATTCAAATTACCATCACTCATATTTTCCGGTGAGTAATCACCGTTTTGAGGGATTTCTGTAGTTGCTTGACTAGCTATTTTATTAGTTTCTGTCTTTATTGCGGTTCCACCTAGAAAGGCATCTAAGCTTGTATAAACTTTGTCGGTAAAGTTTTGGAAAATACCGTCACCAACGTATGGCGTGATTAATAAATCAGGTTTTCCAGTCCGACTATCTGGTAGTGCTTTGGCATTTGCTAAAGAAATTTGTTTCGTAAACTCTTTAAAGTATCCACTCAAAACAGCATTATCATTTTGGTTACTATTGATGTAATCATTGATATTAATTCCCTCAAGTAAAGCCTTTGCCCAATGACTTGATGCGTTAATCCAAGGCAAGGAATCATCATAAAAACCAACAGTCTTCAAATTTGTCATTGTTTCGGGTGAATCAGCGATTATATTCAAACGTTCAATCAATGCTTGTTTTGCTTCAGTATATTCTGGAGTTCCATAAGTGGCATTCTCATAGCTATTTACGAAAATCGATAAAATTGGTGCATGAACTTTATTTTTATCGGTGGCATAATCCCAATATTGATTCAAATCCACAAATGATTGTAAAGCCACTAAAGCTTCGGGATTGTCTCCCGCAATTTCATGCAAAGTATTTTGTAGCGTTACGCTTGGACTGTAAGTATTAGCATTCCACATATATTCTCCAAATCCAGCCAATCCAAACCACGATGCATAAGGTTGAATCATAGGATTACTTGTGAATCCATCCATGATTTTATAGAGGTCTTTGCTTCGACCTTCAAGTGGGTTCAAATATAGTCGATCTTGATCAGAATCATTTACAGGGAAATTATCCCAAATAAACAAATGGTCTGAATGATAAGTCTTTTTAGCTTCTTCTACAGATTCATTAGTTATTTCACCAGAGAAAACACCTTCACCAGTCCATTGCAGGCGAATATCTTTATCAAGTGCTTCGCCTTGAGCTTCCTTAAATGGGTCTTGTTTAGAGCCATTATAGTTAGTTGGCACTAACCATAAGTCTGGCAAATTGTGCTTTTTAACATATTCTTTTTGAACCCGATTGACGTAATAAGCTTGTGCATCAGCCAAGGCTGACCATGGATTATTAGGGTAATTGGTCGTTGGATGATTTTTGAATACTTTAGAATCCTCTTCAGTCATTCCCAAAGGAATATCGTCTAAGGCAATATAAAATTGTTGCACCCCAATTGATCTTAGTTGATCTAATTTGGCAACTGTCTTGTCGAAATCTGCTTGACTAGAGTATGTAATATCATTACCGGGTGAAAGTGTATAAACAAAGGAAACATGATTTCTCTTGGCCGACTCTACTAACTCCTTGATTTGATTCAACTTGTCTTGTGGGTATAGTTCCTTCCAATTGTTTCTCAAGTAGTCATCATCTTTAGGTGAATAAATATAAACATTCATCTTATGTTCACCCATGAATTTAAATAAATCTTCTCTAGCTTGGTGTGACCATGGTTGACCATAAAAGCCCTCTATTACCCCACGAATAGACATTTGTGGTGATTCACGAATGTTAATATTATCGAAACTACTCTTACTGCTAATTAAATTATTCAGATTATTGATTGCGTAAAATAAACCGGTGGCATCTTTTCCTTGAACAACTAAAATCTTTTTATTATTGACAATGCCACTTCTAATTAAATAGCCGTTGTCATTTAAATTAGCAGCATTTTCTGTATTCAAATTGGACAATTGTTGATTTACTGCTTCATCATTGGCTAAACCAAAATACGTATTATCAACATCAATTTGATTATCATTTAAAGATTGAGTTGTTTCAGCAATTGATTGTTGCGTTTGATTATCTTTAACAGAAGCACCAACCGTAGTATTAACATTATTTGATTGGACACTATAAGTCTTGTTGATACTTGCTTCAGTTTTATTGACTTTTGCATCAGCTACTTTGTTATTGCCATTAACATTATTGGTTTGATTTTTATTAACTTTGCCATCATTATTAATTGGCGTTGATGTTACAGGTATTTGATTAGTATTTTGATTTTGTTGTGCCTCGGGTGTTGTTACCTGTTTCTTTTCAGTTTGAACATTTAAATTTGAATTAGTCCCAGTATTTACCCTTTGATTGGAATTTACCTCTCTTGAATCCCCTTGTTGATTTTCGTTCATACTGCTATTTGTTTCATATTTTTGGGGTTCATTTTCTGCTTGGCCAGTTTGACTAGCGTCATTTTTATTCAAAGAATTATTATTCTCTGCAACCTCATTTGTAATGACACTAGCATGAACAATGTTCGTATTAGCTGACATATTGCTAAAGACTAGTAAGGAACCAAAAGTTGTGACCCCTAACAAAAGCAACTTATGATTACTTACAAATTTCCTGTGTTGAAATTTTCTAGTAGACATCTTAAAATCACCCTCCTTTAAATTACAAATGAAGTATATAATCTTATAAAACGTTTTCATATACATTTATATGAAAAGATACCAGTTTACTTAAAATTAAATATTTATATATTATAGGATTTATTTTTTAACTAATGAAAAAGCAATCTACTCATTTTTTGGTTAAGTAGATTGCTTTTTTATGTATTATTTTTATTTAACTCAATGTCTTAACTATGCGATAGAAATAAGTTTAACAAATTTTAGTTTAGTTTTTTTGGAATAACCATACTTTCTGTCAATATAGCAAAAACGAGTTACGCAGGACAGACACTTCCGGTTAAGTCTAATATCTCTGGCGCCTGCTTTGCAGTCACCTGAGATATTGGTCTTAATCCTCGGTGTCTAAGCGGTCCTGCTTCACTCTCTTCAGTTTTTTCCAAAAACTTCCTTCATCTGTCTGCAACATTAATCCTTGATAAATCTTACCAATATAAGTTGCTAACAAGACGATACTTGCTATCAATATTACTAACGAAATTCCAATCTCAATTCCACTAGCATCACTATTAACGATTCTCATTGGCATGAAGTACGTTGAGAAAAATGGTACATAGGACAATATTTTAACAACGACTGAGTCTAAATTATTTTGGAATGGGAAGGTCGCAAAAAATGCTAATAAATTAAACGTAATTACCGGTTGAGCTGCCTTTGAGGCATCTTCTGCCTTTGATACTATGGCTCCGGCAAAGGCTGCTAGAATTGTGAAGATTACTACTCCCAATAATAGATAAAGCAAATTGACGCTCAATAAATTCTTTAAAACTGAGGTGATTAAATCTTGATACTGGTGCATGAAACCTTTGGTCAGGCTGGCTCTTTGGGCGTATAGGTATAATCCCCAACCTCCAAATAAGTAAATTACGATTTGTAATAAGATTACCAACAAGACTCCAAAGATTTTCCCTAAGAAATATTTAATGGCGGTCGTACTGGAAAAGATGATTTCCATAATTTTGGTGCCTTTTTCCGAAGCAATCTCTTGAGCGGTGATGCTGGAATACGTAAGTAAAATCATATATGCCATAATAATTATGATCCAAAATGAAATAGTTTTTGCTAAGTTAGCTGTTCCAGTTTTCTTTTGTACTGATTGTTTAAAAACTGGTTGTTGAGCTAGCGATTGTGCTTGATTAGGGCTCAATTGCGCATTTTTTACGTTTAATTGTTGTTGCGCTTGAGTTAAGAAACTATTGATTTTATTCTTGTCGGCAGAATCCAAACTGTCTGTGACATAATATTTACCGGTGATTTTTTGGTCATCGCTTTTCAAAAGCAAATATCCCGCTAAACTGTTTTGATTCATCTTTTTTTGTGCAGTCTTTTTATCAGTTACTTTTTGTAAAACATTATCATGGTTACTTTTGATGAAACTGTCACGCAATTGTGATTGGTCGCTGATGACAGCAATCTTATCACTCGTCCCACCAGACTGAGCGCCAAGATATCCAGCCCCAATCGTGAAGGCAACTAGGATAAATGGTCCTAAAATTAATGTTAGAAAACTCCAAGATTTGACCTGTCTCAAAAAAGTTTCAAATGTTACAACCCAGAGTTTATTCATTGTCAGCACCTGCCTTCATTCTAAAAATCTCATCCAAAGTTGGTGGCTGCTGATTGAATTCTTCAATATATTTACCGTGGGTCAATTCGTCAAATAGTTCTGCACCAGCGTTTTCATCATCTAACAAAAGTTCAAAGCGCTTTTCTTCTAGAGACTTGACTTGAATTACGTGCGGTAATTTCTCCAACTGGTCTTGAGTCCAATTGCTTGTGACATAAATCCTTGTCTTGCCAAACGACTGTCTTACTTCTCTAACAGTGCCCTTTAAGACCACTTTGCCATTGCGTAACATCACTAAGGAATCACAGAGTTCTTCCACATTTTCCATATCGTGACTTGAAAAAATAATCGAAGCGCCTTGTTGTCTGACTTCTAGAATTGCTTGTTTCAAAAGGTCAGCATTGACTGGGTCCAAACCACTGAATGGTTCATCTAAGATAATCATTTTTGGTTGATGAATCAGTGTGGAAATTAACTGGATTTTTTGTTGATTACCTTTGGATAAATCTTTGATTTTATCTTTCCTATCGCCTTTTACAGCAAAACGTTTCATCCATCTGTCAATCTGTGGACGAATTTCTTTGGCTGATTTATTTTTCAAACGAGCTAGATAAATGATTTGTTGTTCAATTGTCAATTTGGGCATCAAACTGCGTTCTTCTGGTAGATAACCGATTTCATTGAACACATCTTCTGTTATCGGTTGGTCGTTCCAGGTAATGGTGCCTTGATATTTTAAAAAATTTAAAATACTGTGAAACGTGGTCGATTTTCCTGCTCCATTTTGACCAATCAAACCAAGGATTTGACCATTTTTCACGTCAAAAGAAACATTATCTAAAGCTTTTAAACCTCCAAAATTCTTTTTTATATTTGAGATTTGAAGCATTTATTCATCCCCTCTTTTCATATAGCCTAAATTATACAGAAATGATAATTTCTTCGATATGGTTTTAAGGAAATTTAGTTTGTGTTAGCATGTTATCTATTGTGAAAGGGGGATTATAAATGTCTGACAAACAAAAGGGCTTCTTTTATGCAATTACTGGACCAGTTCTCTGGGGATTTTCTGGCAGTATTGCTCAATATCTATTTACCCAAGAAAGCATCCCCACGCATTGGATAGTCGGTATCAGATTGCTCTTTGCTGGCTTGTTATTAGTTATCTGGTGCTATTTTGTCGATTCAAAGGAATTATTCGCCATTTTGAAGAAACCGCGTTACATCGTCCAATTATTGGCATTTGGACTTTTAGGGATGTTACCGGCTCAGTACACCTACTTTATGGCGATTAAATACGGCAATGCGCCAACAGCCACTGTCTTACAATTTTTAGGGCCATTATTCATTATCATTTATATTTCCCTGCGTAAATTGCAGCTACCACGAAGAATCGATATGATTTCAATCGTTTTAGCACTTTTGGGAACTTTTTTACTAGTGACTCATGGTCATCTCAATAAATTAATGTTGTCACCTGCAGCAATTTTATGGGGTGTCGGGGCCGGTATTAGTCAGGCTTCTTACACTCTTTTGCCTCGGGGATTATTGAAACGTTTCGATGCTCGAATCGTAACTGGTTGGTCGATGCTTCTAGGCGGGATCGTCTTTGCTCCATTTGCTAATTTGGGACAAGTACCTCAATTAAATCTTAAAGCTTTGGTTTGCATCATCTTCATTGTTACCGGCGGAACAATGTTTTCTTACTTGTTCTACTTACAAAGTCTCAACTTCTTAACGCCTTCAACTACAGGAATGTTGAGTGCCTTTGAACCTTTAACGGCCACAATTTTGTCAGTAACAATTTTAAATACGAAGATCAGTGGAGCTGAATTGATTGGAGCTCTACTGATTTTAGGGATTACTTTCCTACAAGCTTTGCCACCAAATTTATTTAATTTGAAATCTAGATATAAAAAAGCACATTCTCCGGATTAGGAAAATGTGCTTTTTCTATACTATTAAACACTTATAAACTTAAATATTTATAAGCTAATTATTTATAGCCGTTAGCTCGATTCAATTGTTGCAAGTTTTCGTTGATAGCTTTATCAGCCGTCTTCAATTCTTGATCGATGTCGCTTCCGTTATAAACACCTTCCATGGCAGTTTCCTCAAGTTGACGAGCCAACTGCATTCCTTCCATCAAAATACCTGAGTTAGAATAATTTGGCTTAGCTGTTGCCAATTGTTGACCAGGAACTTTTGATTCAGGACTCTTCTTGTAAAGGTCTTTTAAGATACTTGTCTTTTGTGAATCTTTGTTTAGAGCTAAGTATCCAGTCGATTTTTGCCATTGAGCTTGGACTTCTGGTCTAACTGTATACTTGATAAATTCAAAGGCACCACGTTGTACATCTTTTGGCTTGTCATTTGAAATCCAAAGTGATGCACCACCAATAGCAACACCATTAGCTTTTTGCCCATCTGGGTGTGGGAAATATGTGATACCTAGTTCATTTTTATTACTCTTAGTCAATTGACCGATACTTGCTGAAGATTGGATGAAGATACCAACCTTATCTGATAAGAAACCAGCAGTTTGGTTAGCACCAGCACTACCACCGGAACCATAGTTGATGAAGTCGCCAGCTTTGATATTTTCTTTAATCCACTTCATGAACTTAACAGCTTCAGGGTTATTAACTTTAACTTCTGTAGGGTTACCAGTATGACCATCGTTTTGGTTAGCAATTTGAGTTCCGGCATTAGCCATAGCTTGTTCCAAGAACCAACCGTAAATTTGAATCGTCATACCTTTAGTCTTGTGACCTGACTTCTCATAAAGTTCCTTAGCCACTCTTGTAATATCACTGTATGAAGGCGATACAGGAGGTGGAGTGATGTGATACTTCTTCAATAGAGTTGCATTATAGTACAACACTGGTTGTGAAGTATTGAATGGCATTGATTGTTGCTTGCCACCATTTGAATAGAAAGCTCTCGCAACTGGTGAAATCTTGCTTACATCGAAATGATCTTGGTCGATGAAGTCTTGAACAGGTGTTGTAAAACCACTGTGAAGCATTTGCGCTGTTGAAATATCAAATGCTTGGAAAACAGCTGGCGAAGTACTTGTTCCATGAGTTTGTAAAATCTTTTGAATAGCTTCATCGTAAGTACCTTGATACTTAGGAACGACACGATATTTATTTTGTGATTTATTGAAACCGTCAACGACTTGTTCCAATGCTTGTTCGGAAGGACCACCCATTTCGTGCCAGAAGACGACTTCCGTCCGATTATCCTTAACTGCCGATTTAGCTGAAATTGCTTTGCCAAAAACTGCAATTAAGACAATTCCTAAAATTAGAATCAATGGCACAGTAAGTTTTTTGTACTTTGACATTATTTAACTGCCCCCTCATTCATACCTGACTTGAAGTAGTGTTGACCGATAAACAAAACGATAATCGTTGGAATAACGATGATAGCAGCACTAGCTTGAATCATTCCCCAGTCATTGAATGTTTCTTCTGATTGTAATTGTTTCAAACCATTTTGAATCACACGAGAATTGTTACTGAAAGTTGTCAACATTGGCCAGAGGTATTGGTTCCAAGCGCCTAAGAAACTATAAGCACCTAGAGTAATCATACTAATCTTGTTATATGGCAAGACGATGCTCCAATAAAATTGGAAATGATTCAATCCTTCAATATCAGCTGCTTCTTTTAATTCAGCTGGCGTTTGTAAGAATGATTGACGAAGCATGAAAGTACCAAATGCCGAAGTTAAAAATGGAATGATCAAAGCTCCATAATTATCTAACAAGCCCATAGCTTTAACTGTGGCAAAGTTAGGAATGATTTCAGCTTCAAATGGCAACATCATCGTAATCAAAAACATTGCAAAGATTGTCTTTTGGAATTTGAATTTCAAGAAAACAAAAGCATAAGCACTCATTGAACAAAAGAGCAATTGAGCAAACATTGTAACTGTGGCGATAACTACGGTATTAGCCAAGTAACGTAGAATTGGCGTTTTTGTAAAAGCTGATACGTAATTATCAAAGGAAATGTCGTGACTGAACAAATTACCCTTAGCGATATCTAACATTGGCAAGAAACTAGTCCAGATACCAATGAAGAATGGAGCTAAGATTACTAAAGCTAAAGCTATTAAAATTAAATAGCTAAAAACTCTCTTTAAAGTTGCGCGCTCATCAAAATCTGCCATTAGTAGTTCACCTTTTTCTCTAAGAATTTGAATTGCAATAAGGTAAAGAAGGCAATGATAACTGTTAAGATGATTGCTTCTGTACTTGATTTTGCATAGTTACCACTGTAAAAGGCATCTTTATAAATTCGATAAACCAACATGTTAGTGGCATTTGATGGTCCACCATTAGTAATCAAATCGATCAAACCAAAACTCTTGAATGCTCCGATAATAGTAATTGTCGAAACGAAGAACAATGTTGGCGAAATCATTGGAATCGTGATGTGGAAGAATTGATATCTTGAAGATACTCCTTCAACATCAGCAGCTTCATAAAGCGTTGTTGGAACTGATTCGATAGCACCTAATAGAATCAAGAAAGTAAAACCTAAGTTCATCCAAACAGTTGTAATGATAACTGCCCACATGGCGTTTGCTGGACTAGTCAACCAGTTAACGACTGGAAGATTCAACCAACCGCTCATTAAGGCAAAGAAACCAGTTGATGGATTGAAAATAAAGAGCCAAAAGATTGCGGCAACGGCAACAGAAACTCCCATTGTTACTGAATAAAGCGTTCTAAAAATACCGATACCTGGCAATCTTTGACTTGCCAAGTTAGCTAATAAGAGACCTAAAGCAATCGTGAAAAATGTTACTGCGACCACATAGATCAAGGTGACTAACATACTAGAGATAAAGTCGGCTGAAGCAATCAATTTTGCATAATTTTGTAAACCAACAAAAACGGTTGTTTTACCCAACGTGTTAGTCAAAAACATACTGATATACAAAGTTTTAATCATAGGATAAAAAACGAACAATCCTAAAATGAGAAGCGATGGACCAATAAAAATTGAAGCGTAATATTTATCTTTCGCATTTAATTTAAAAGCTTGGCGTTGCTTTGCTTGGACCTTCTTTTCTGGAACAACGTCAGTTGTAGAAGTCTTAAGCATTGACTACATCCTCCGCATTTTTTGTAATATTTACACCATCAGCATTGAAAACCAAAATGTTGTCAGTTGCAGAAACTTGAATCGTATCATAAGCCTTGAAATCAGCATTGCTTTCTACAATTACAGAAATTTCCTTATCATTGTTGCTCATCTTAGCGTAAACGATTTTTTCATCACCCAAGAATTCAACACTGGTTACTGAAGCGTTGGCATCCAATTCTTCAACTTTTTCTAATTTCATTTCTGTTGGTCTGATACCAATTTTGAATTCGCCTGTTGGTACTTCTTGATCAATGTTTACTTGGAAATCATCGTTAACATTGATGCGGCCATCGTCTTCTTTAACAGCAGGTAAAATATTGATTGGTGGAACACCGAAGAAACTAGCAACGAATTCATTAGCGGGCTTCTTGTAAATTTCTGCAGGTGTTCCGATTTGTTGAACCTTTGAGTCATGCAAGACCATAATGTGGTCAGCCA
Source organism: Companilactobacillus halodurans (assembly GCF_009600985.1). Lineage (GTDB taxonomy): Bacteria > Bacillota > Bacilli > Lactobacillales > Lactobacillaceae > Companilactobacillus > Companilactobacillus halodurans. The sequence continues at coordinate 859 of NZ_VDFP01000025.1, read as the reverse complement.
TCGTCATTGCTTCAACTTGATCGTGGGTAACGTAGATTAAAGTTAAGCCCAATTTTCTTTGTAGTGAATAGATTTCTTGGCGCATCTTGATTCTTAATTGTGCATCCAAGTTAGATAGAGGTTCGTCCATTAGACAGATTTTAGCATCGCTGGCAACAGCACGGGCTAAAGCCACACGCTGTCTTTGTCCACCAGATAATTCACGCGGTTTACGTTCTTTTAATTCTTCCAAATTAACCATGCGTAAAGCGTTATTTACTCGTTCGTCAATTTCTGACTGTGACTTATCTTTTCTAGCTTTCAAGCCAAAAGCCACATTGTCCCAAACGCTTAAAAATGGGAAAAGAGCGTAACTTTGGAAGACCATTGTCAAATTACGATCCTTTGGTGGCAAGTTATTGACTACTTTATCGTCAATACTGATTCGACCATCGCTGATTTCTGTTAGGCCGGCAATCATGCGTAGCAAGGTACTCTTACCACAACCTGATGGTCCAACTATTACAAAGAATTCCCCAGTTTGAATCTCTGCTGAGACATCACTCAAAACGGTTTTATCCGCTTCATACTGTTTAGAAACGTTCGTCAATACTGTAGACATTTATCTAATCCCTCCAAATATGTCATTGGTTACAGTATGTATCCGCGATGTATATATCTAATCTATTTCATGTAAATTTATTGTAAAGAATCTAATGATTTACCGAAAAAAAAATCCGTCCCCAATTCAATAATGAAGTGAACCCCATTAATTGGAGTTTATTTTAGGCAATCAGTTGGTCGGAAAGATTCCGGTATTCTACCGGTGTCTTTCCGGCCAATTTTGTCCTTATCCTTTTGTTGTTATAGTAATATACAT
>NZ_VDFP01000246.1 GCF_009600985.1 Companilactobacillus halodurans | reverse complement strand
GTTCTTGGGAAACTTCCTTTAAAATTTGCAAAGTATATTTCAAAGTCCACTTGGCAAGAAAATTAGTGTACCAATTATTATCAACATTGTTCTCATACTCATCAGGTCCTGTTACACCATGAATCATATATTGACCGTTACGTTCACTGAAATGGACCCGATCGGCCCAGAAGCGTGAAATCTCGGTTAAGATTTTACTACCTTCGTTAAGTACAAATGATTCATCACCGGTATAACGAGTGTAGTTATAAATAGCAAATGCAATATCACCGTTACGGTGGATTTCTTCAAAAGTAATCTCCCATTCGTTATGACATTCAATACCGTTGAAAGTTACCATTGGGAACAAAGCACCTTTAAGTCCTTGCTCCTTAGCATTAACATAAGCACCCTTTAATTGGTTATAGCGATACATTAGGAGATTTCTCGACACTTCGGGATTTGATATTCCCAAATAAACAGGAATGCAGAAAGCTTCGGTATCCCAATAAGTTGCTCCTCCATACTTTTCACCAGTGAATCCTTTAGGACCGATATTAAGTCGAGAATCTTCACCGGAATAAGTTGTAAAGAGTCCAAAGAGATTAAAGCGCATACCTTGCTGTGCGTCAGTATCGCCATCAATCTTGATATCAGATTGATTCCAACGTTGAGTCCAAACATTTTCATGAGCCTTTAAAAGTTCCGAATAAGCTACTTTGGTAACTTTAAAAGTAATACCTTCCATAGCGTCACGTAAATTGTCGACCTCTTTATAATCACGTGAAGTTACTACGACTACACGTTTTTCAATCATACCAATTTCTTCTGGCTTCAAAGTTTTAGCGAAGGTCTGACTAGTTTCCAAATCAGTCACTTTTTGATTTACTTTTGGCAAATCAGTTACATAATGAACTTGCATTCCTGAAGTAAATCTTGGCGTACCAAAATCATTAAGCTTAGTTTTAGCAATCAAACTGTTATCAGTTATTTCCAAAACTTGCCAGAAACGTTCATCGTAATTAGCATCTTCATTTTTGACATCAGCATCAATCGCTGAGATCACTTTGATATCAACTGTCTGATCAGAAAGATTTTCGAAACTGACCTTTTGTACTG
>NZ_VDFP01000245.1 GCF_009600985.1 Companilactobacillus halodurans | reverse complement strand
ACACCGGTGATATGGAGTATCACATGAATTTTGAAGAACGTGTATATCAAGGCTTTACATTCGATAATACTTCAGGTCAGCCTACATCCCAGGAACCAAAAGATATTACGTTGCCACTTCGCAATAAAGAGATCATTGAAACCATTAATTCATTATTGGATATCCTTGCTGCACAAACTGGATTTAGTGCCGGTACATTTAGTTATTCAAATACTCAAGGATTAGAAACAGCTACCGGCGTTATTAGTAGAAATTCTGATACCTACCAATCCAAGAGTAGTCATGAAACGATTCTGGAAGATGCTTTTAAAAAGATGTGCCAAACAATCCTAGAGTTAGGTAAGGCCTCAAATATCTATAGGGGCGATACCGATGTAGATGTATCAATTAATTTTGATGATTCAATTGCTAAGGATCGTACTGAAAATGCCAATTACTATGAGTTAATAACAGGTAATAAACCGTTGATGCCACGGAAGGAAGCTATTAAACAAATATTCGGTATGACTAATGACCAGGCACAAGAATACTTAGATCAGCTTACTAAAGAGGAATCACAGGGAAGCATTGAAGATGTCTTAGACAATCACCGTCAAGATTATGGCGAGGATAACAATGAGGATGATCGTGAATCATGAAACTCTTACCATGGGAACTAGATATCCTTGCTGCTTCTGAAGCTGACAAAATAAAAATAGTTGAAGACAAAGTTTGGGGTATCATCGTTAAACATCTTGCTACCGCAATCAATAAGAATAGCCTTGAGGATTCTAAATCTACTCAAGACTGGCTTAATGAAATTATGGTATACAAGGACGCTGTTAAGAATGAAGTTGCTCCATCTGTTTCCGTAGCATTTGACCAGGCGATAAAGAAACTACAGGACCAGATGGATGATAGCTCTAATTTGAATTTGACACTAGAAGAAGCCTGGATGAGCAGACAGGCAGTCAATGGATATCTTGATAAACCGGAGCCATTGAATAAGTCCAAGAAAGTCAAAAAGGTAATTGTTAACCATCAAAGGGATGATATTAAATATCTCAAATTGGCTAGGAATAACATGGATGACAACGCTTATCGGGCTTTCAAAGGTAT
>NZ_VDFP01000244.1 GCF_009600985.1 Companilactobacillus halodurans | reverse complement strand
AACGATAAAAATAAAAAGCAAAATTACTTAGACGTTAAAAGAGATAGTGAATACAGCCGTTCACTATCTCTTTTTTTAATTAAAGGTTAAAAATTTAAAAATAGACTTTAAGTTATGGCGCTCTAGTTTTTTCAGAATATAAAGATACTGTATATTCTGAATTCAATATCATCTGGTATAAAAAACAACGAATAAACTAGCCGGAAGGAGCCAGAAAATCAGGTCGCTATGAAGGTGGCGTTGGTGCTTTAGCACCTACACCACGGGACGAGTTTTGAAATTCGAGCGGTCTTCTCGAAGTTCAAAACCGAGCCTGGAGACCTTGGCTCCAGGCGGTCCCACAGCACAATATCATCACCTACAACCGGAAGCGGCAGCCCATCATAAAAAATAAAGAGGTGGTAAAAATGGATTCTGATATTAGTGGCATTAAAAGCCCAGCCCAGATTAGAAACAACATTTTTAGGAGGATTACTTATGAAAGACGATTTAGATTTAACAGGAGAAAAAAATAATAAAAAGAAAGTTCTACACTTACTTGTAGTCAGTTCCTTAATCTTTGGAATGTTCTTTGGCTCAGGTAACTTAATTTTCCCAGTCCACTTAGGACAATTAGCTGGTAGCAATTGGTTTTCAGCTGCCTTCGGATTTGCAATTTCCGGTTCCCTCTTCCCATTACTAGCAATCATGGCGGTTGTTGTCACAAAAAGTGATGGCCTATACGACCTCGCTCGTCCCGTTGGCAAATTTTATGCCGCACTATTTCTAGTTTTGGTCCACCTCACGATCGGACCTCTGTTTGGTACACCACGTACCGCTGCAACAGCTTTCCAAATGGCCGTTCAACCATTCCTACCAGCTAAATTTGACACCGTCGGGATGTTACTATTTACTGCCGCTTTCTTCGGCCTTGCATATACTTTAACTGTTCATCAAAGCAAATTATTGAAATACGTTGGAAAGTACCTCAACACTATCTTTTTGGTATTATTAGCCGTAATCTTCGTTGTCGCATTCTTACATCCAATGGGTGGTTTGAATCATATGCCAACACAGGCTTATCAAACTAATTCAACTGTCAGTGGGTTACTTGAAGGTTA
>NZ_VDFP01000243.1 GCF_009600985.1 Companilactobacillus halodurans | reverse complement strand
CACTGGTCCAAGCTTTCAACTTGATGCGTAGGTTTAATTGGTGCCTTGTCAATATCTTCATGCGTACTTACACCAGTATTGACCCAAAGAGTATCAACATCAGCATTGATACCGCACTTAATATCGGTATTATAATTATCTCCAACCATTACAGCTGATTTAGGATCAAATCCTCTAGCTTTAACGGCAAAATCAATAATATCTCGTTCAGGCTTACCTATATAATGAGCCTTTTGTTGCGTTGATGTTTCTACTAAGGAAATTACAGAACCAGCACCTGGAACAAGTCCACGCTCGTTAGGTAAATTAGTATCAGCATTAGTTCCAATGAAGAAAGCTCCACGCTTAATTGCTAACGTTGCTAATTCAAATTTATGATAAGTTACGTCATAATCCAATCCTACAATAACAACATCCGGATCAACTTCATTTAACTTGATACCTGTTCCAAAAACGGCACTTTTTAATCCATATTCACCAATAACATAAGCCGAATGATTTTCCAAATCGTCTTCAAACATATTCTTTATGTATGCTGCTGTGGCAAGTGAAGGCGTCAATACTTGATCAGCAGTTGCTGTAATCTGATGATTGTTAGTCAAATTGTCTGCTACTTGTTGTGGCGTCTTAGTAGTATTATTCGTCAAGAAATAATATTTAGCCCCCGTAGCGTTTAGGTTATCAATAAAAATTTTAGCTTCAGGAATCTTATCCTTGCCTCGATACATAGTTCCATCTAAATCAATTAAATATGTTTGATACTTCATTTATTCTTTTCACCTATTTTTCTAATTTTAAACGTCTTCTTCGCACTCGTAGTTGTTGTTGTCTTCTTACTACTACGATGTTTAGAAATCCTTTTTTTGCGTTGCCCGTTATTATGTGGCTTATTAGCCTTAGTACCGGGTTTAACATGATTATTTCTAGTTCTAAATCTATGGTTAGCTCGATGATGACCTGTTTTAAGTGGTGCTTTTTTGACTTTTTCCAAAACGAAATAAGCACAGCCGAAATTACAGTACTCCAACAAATAATCCTCTAAATGAGAAATTCGATTATCTAAAGTACTTTCTTTACGACCATCTTCATAAAATCCCTTAAAA
>NZ_VDFP01000242.1 GCF_009600985.1 Companilactobacillus halodurans | reverse complement strand
CCATAAGAGCCAACACTGGCCAGCTAATGTACTTCTTCTTTGTATCTAATTCTGTCATGGCGTTTTCCTCAAGTGAAAATAAATCATTCTTTCTAATTTATTCACCTAACGGTTAATTCAAATATACAATATTTTTAGAAAAATAGTAGAAAAATGATTTAAAAATATCAAAAAATTTAAGCGCTTACTTACCCGACATGACCGCAATCCTTGAGATTGACCTTTTGGTATACATTATGGAAAGTTAAGCAACTCGAAATATTTTACCATAAAAAAACTAGCTATGATATCGAAATATTTTTAAGGTATGAATCTAATAAAAAACAGTCATTATTCAAATTTAATTGACATAAATTTTCTACCCTTTCCTATCAACTTCTAGAGTTGAAAGTAATAGCTTATCCGCCAAATTTGCTAACTTATTGGTATCGAAATTTTCCTGTCGCAATGATATGTGTAATACCCCCACCATACCCCAACAACAATAATTAAGAATATATTCTGCATCCTCTGGATGAATAAAAGGAATAACTCGTTTACCATTATTAACCGTTAGTTCAATCATCTTTGCCATCAGTTTTGAATCGGGATTACGGCATAATACGCCCAACATCTTTTGATTCTCATTAATATATTGCATTACCACTTTAAAAAAAGCCGCTCCTATTACTTCCTTGTCATCAGGTATCTCAAACTCAGATAATATTTGCGAAAAGTGTTCCATGACATAATCTTCAGTCCTGTGTAGTAAATCATAGATATCCGTATAGTGAAGATAAAAAGTTCGGCGATTAATATCTGCTCGATCCGTAATTTCTTTAATAGTTATTGTTGTAATAGGCTTTTTTGACATTAAATTTATAAAGTTTTCCCGTATTAATCTCTGAGTTCTTCTTGTTCGACGATCATTTTCGTTCATAATTAGCCTCATTTCACAGCACAGTTTCATATGATGTGTGTATTAAAACACAAAATGAAACTGACTGTTTATTGTTCTAAGATGATTTTCTCCTTAATATTAACAGCATCAAGGAGGCATCAACATGTATTTAACTTTAAAAGAATTAAGACATGACAAATTAAAATTCACAGCACTGGGACTAATTA
>NZ_VDFP01000241.1 GCF_009600985.1 Companilactobacillus halodurans | reverse complement strand
TATTAAAATGACTGTTTTGATAATTGTTAATTACCCAAGCGGCTTGTCCTAAGTAATTAAGCATTAACATTAGATAAACGAAAGGCCAGGTAGCATATATATTATGTTTTCCCACTTGTCCCATATCGGAATAGAGTGCTTCTGCACCAGTGGTTGCTAGAAAGACACTGCCTAGTATGAAGATACCAACTTTATTTACGGGACTAAATAAAACTCTAATTGCATAAACGGGAGAGAGGGCCTTTAGAACTTCAAAATTATTAGTGAGATTGAATAATCCTGCTAAACCAATGAAACTAAACCATATTAACATGATTGGTCCAAAGGATTTTCCAATCTTTTCGGTTCCAAATTTTTGAATGATAAAAATTGATAATAGGATTACCGTTACAATAATTAAAACGACTGATTGTTTGTTAGAGAAAATGAGATTTCCAAATTGTTGTCCCTTAATGCCCTCGATGGCAGAAGTGACAGTTACGGCTGGGGTTAAAGTTCCATCAGCCAAGAGTGCTGATCCACCAATCAAGGCAGGAATAATCAACCATTTACCTTTAGAGCGTACTAAAGCATAGAGAGCAAAAATGCCACCTTCATTATTGTTATCAGCCTTCATGGCAATTAGGACGTACTTAATGGTTGTAATCAGCATTAAAGTCCAAAATATTAAAGAGACACTGCCAAGAATGTATTCTGGTTTGGCAGCAGACATAGTACCAGCATCATTGACGATAGCATTCATGACATAAAGTGGAGAGGTACCAATATCGCCATAAACTATACCGAGTGTTATTAACATACCCAAAGTAGATAATGAGGATTTCTTCATAGTAAGCTCCTTTCCAAAAGAAATTGAAGCTGTTTATACAAACTCTATTATAGATTTTTTTTTAATATTTAAAAATATTTATGATTATCACAAATCAAATTGGTATACATGGAATAAAAAAGGTAATACAATACTGAAATTAAAGAGGATACTTTTATGGAAAGAAAGTGATAGTTATGAATGAAGTGTTTATGATACTTTCAGCAATATTGGTATGGATAATGGTTCCAGGAATAGCAGTTTTTTATAGTGGTTTTGTTCCACATCGAGATGTAACT
>NZ_VDFP01000240.1 GCF_009600985.1 Companilactobacillus halodurans | reverse complement strand
GCCTTTTTGAAGACCTTCACCAACACCAGCTTCATTACCATATTGCTTAGCAGTATCAATAGCTTTATAGCCATGTTTTAATGCCCATTGGACAGCTTGAGAAGCGCCAGAGTTGTTGACCTTCCAAACGCCCATACCCAATTGAGGCATTTTAACACCATTGTTCAAAGTTACAGTAGAATCTAGTTTTAAATTCATAATATTCCTCCTACAATTATAATTTTAACGCAAAAGTAAATTTGGTACTGAAAAATAGCCCTTTCTTTAGGGAGGAGAATTAAAGAATGCCGTCTTCCGCAGAAATTTTGCTCCAGACTAAGGTGCTGATTTCTATTTTCGTCATTTAAAATTCTCGTATAAAATCGAAAAAATAATAATACTAGTCCGGAGCAACAAAGAAAATGGGCTCAGTAGTGAAATTCTACTTAGTGGTTTACCACTTAGTAGAAGGCCGAGATTTGAAACAATTGTGAACTTCAATTGGTTCAAATTCGTGCCCACTACGTTCCAGCCCAATCGGGTTTGTTACGGAAGACGGCATTCTTAACCAAATTTGAAGAGAACCTTTTTGACACTTCTTTTTTCTATGTATAGGTGAAAAATGGAAAAACCAAACTTAAAAAAGAACCAAGAATTAGAATTAAATATTGAGGATTTATCATACGAAGGTAAAGGTGTTGCTAAAGTTGATGACTTTACACTTTTCGTAGATAATGCTCTGCCAGGTGAAACTGTTAAGGCAGTGATTACTCGTGTAAATAAGAACTTCGGTTTTGCTAGAACTTTAGATGTTTTAAAGGAATCTCCCGATCGTGTACATGATATTGATGCTATTTATGCTCAAACAGGAATCGCTCCTTTAAGTCATCTGAAGTATGACAAGCAATTGGAATTTAAGCACGATCAAGTTGTAACTGACTTTAACAAGATTGGTTTAAAAGATATTACTGTTAACCAAACTCTTGGTATGGAATCACCATTTAACTACCGTAACAAGGCTCAAGTGCCAGTTCGTCAAGTGAATGGTAAGTTGACTACTGGTTTTTATCGTCGTCGCTCACATGACCTTGTACCAATGGAAAATTTCTTGATTCAAGATACTAAGATC
>NZ_VDFP01000239.1 GCF_009600985.1 Companilactobacillus halodurans | reverse complement strand
TATCAGTGCCAAGATTTTTGGTGTTCATGGATGGAGTGTTGTCCTGCCATCAATTCTATTTGGAATTGGGTCGGTTTATCTAATTTATAATCTTGTTTCAAAACGCTTTGGCAGGATTCCTGCCCGAATTTCTGCATTAATTATGACATTAACTCCAATTGTAGTTGCTGACTCAAGAACTAATAATATGGATGCAACCTTAGTTTTCTTCCTATTATTGTCGGTTTTGTTTGTTCAGAAGGCAGTTTTGAAGAAGCAGCAACGATATCTCTGGATTGGATTTGCTTTGATAGGTTTTTCGTTCAATATCAAAATGTTACAAGCTTTTATGATTTTGCCAGCTTTATATCTTTATTACTGGTTAGCTGCAGAAACAAATTGGAAAAAGAAATTGGCACATTTGTCAATTGCAACGGTTTTTCTAGCTGTTTTCACTTTACTTTGGCCATTATCAGTTGATATGACTAACTCATCAAAAAGACCATATGAAGGTGGTTCAGAAACTAATTCAGCATTGGAATTAGCTTTTGGGTACAATGGTACGCAACGCTTGCTTGGTCAAACAACTGGTACTGGTGGAGCTTTCCCTGGTATGGGTAGTTCTTCAAAAAAGGGTAGTAAATCAATGACACCACCATCTGTTAGTAAATCTAAGAAACCAAGTGGTACGAAATCAGCAAGCAATGCACCAACACCTCCAAGGGGAGTAAAGAAAAAATCTACAAGTAGTAATCCACCAGCCAAGCCATCTGGCTCTAAAACTAATGCTCCAAAAATGAGTAAAGGTGGTCAACCTGGCGGTAATAATAAAGGTACTGGTGGCGGAGGTGGTGGAGCCTTCAATATTGGTACAGCTGGACCATTTAGATTACTTCAAAAAGAACTAGGACCTCAAATTAGTTGGTTAATGTTATTAGCAGTCTTTGGAATTATTTCCAGTTATGCTTATTTCAGAGGTTCTAAGATGAAGAAATGGTACAATCTCAATCCACAAAGAAAAGAACTTTGGCTTTGGGTTGGTTGGCTAGTCCCAGTTGCAGGATTCTTTTCAGTAGCCAGTTTCTTCCATCCGTATTACACGATTATGTTGGCTCCAGCAATGGCAGTT
>NZ_VDFP01000238.1 GCF_009600985.1 Companilactobacillus halodurans | reverse complement strand
GGATGGATTGATGATCATGTACATTCTTATGAAAAGCTAAGTCTCTATTATGATGATCCCGATAAAGATGGTTATTTAACTGGGGTAACAACGGTTATTGATGCTGGTTCAACTGGTGCAGACAATATTCGCGATTTTTATAAGATTACTCGTGATAAGAAAACTAATGTTTTAGCAATGATTAATATTTCTAAGACTGGTATTTTGGCTCAGGATGAGTTAGGCGATATTACTAGAATTCAAAAAGCTCCTCTTTATGATGCAGTGAAGGAATTACAAGATTTCATTGTTGGTATTAAAGTAAGAGAGAGTCATTCAGTAGTTGTTGATAACGATGTTAAACCACTATTGGAAGCTAAAAAATTTCAGGCACAACTTAATTTACCAATTATGGTTCACGTTGGAGCTAATCCCCCAGAATTAAAAGATGTCTTAAACTCAATGTCTAGAGACGATATCTTAACACATGCCTATAATGGAAAACCTAATGGAATGTTAGATAAGACTGGTCATATTAAGGACTTCGTACTCGATGCCTATGATCGTGGTGTGATTTTTGATGTTGGCCATGGAACAGACAGTTTTAACTTCAGAACTGGAGAAATTGCACGTGATGAAGGCTTGATTCCTAAGTCAGTAAGTACCGATATTTATCATAGAAATAGGGCCAATGGTCCCGTTTATGATATGGCAACGACTTTGGAAAAGATGTTGTTAATTGGCTACTCACTACCAGAAGTAATTAGAATGGTAACTTGGGCTCCAGCTGATAATTTCAACTTACAAAGCAAAGGTTCTCTACGCTTAGGATACGATGGAGATCTAACAATTTTCAATGTTGAAAAAGGTGAAAAAGTCTTAACGGATTCAAATGGAAATCAAAGAAAGACAGATACGCTAATCAAACCTATTTATTCGGTTATTGCCGGTAATGAATATTCAATTGGAGGAAAGTAAATTGGCTGAAGATATTTACAGTGAATATGGATTAAAGAAGGTTATTAATGCTAGTGGTAAGATGACAATTTTGGGTGTTTCACAAGTGCCTGAAGATGTTATTGATGCTCAACAATTTGGTGACACACATTTCTTTGAAATGGCAGATTTG
>NZ_VDFP01000024.1 GCF_009600985.1 Companilactobacillus halodurans | reverse complement strand
TCTTGCATCAAGACGAAAAACCTCTTTCATTGTTTGTGGAGAACTCCAATGATACCTGATTTTTTCGTCTTGGTGTTTTTATTTTGGAATTTTATTGAAAGTGGCTAACTTGATTATAAAATTCGCCTAATTATTTACATTCCAAAAATACGTTTTAAATTTCCCAAAATCATTCCTAGTGCAATTAATACAAAAATTAATCTTGTAGAATTCATTTTTTTCTTCCCCAATAACCAATATGAAAACATAACTATAGCCAATGGGATTAATGAAGGCATGATTTGATTTAACATATCATTGATGTTCAATGTTACTTTTCCCATTTTGTATTTCAAATCTAATGAATAAGTTATGACTGATGGTATAAGAGCTCCAACTACTGTTAATCCGAGGATTGATGCTCCTTCTGTCAGTGTTTTCATACGTCCAGCAAACTCTGTTGCCAACTTTGTTCCCTGACGATATCCAATCCAAGTAAACTTATATCTTAGCCAAAGGATAGCCAGGCCGGCTACTATAGGTAATAATAGTCCTAACGCAGATCCTGAAAGAGCCATGTATGATGCAATTGAAAACACAATCGCCCTATAAATAGCCAGAAATATAGTATCTCCAACGCCTGCAAATGGGCCCATTAAACCTGTTTTTAAACCAACAATTGCCTCTGGATCATTCATACCTGTTTTTTCCTCAATACCAAGATCAGCTCCAATAATCAAATGAGACATTGGTTGACTAGTATTAAAAAATCCCAATTGTGTTTTTAAAGCTGTTTTCATTGCCTCTTCATCATTTTTATAAAGAGCTTTTAATGCTGGCATAACAACCCATGAATAACCAAGGCCTTGCATTCTTTCATAATTCCATCCCCATTGAAGTCCAAAAAGATTACGCCAATAAACCTTTTTTATGTCTTTATCAGTTAGTTTAGTCATCAATTTCTACCTCGTCATCGTCAGAATTATCTTCTTCGTTTCCTTTTCCAGAGGAACTTGAATGCTCTGAAGGATTATTTTTAAAAATAACATAAATTGCAGCCATAGCTAACCCAACAAGTGCTGAGCCCAGAATGGAAAAGTTCTTTCCTCCATAAGCCATTAAAACAAAACCAATAATGAAAAATGGAAAATATTTTTTAATTGGAAGATAACGCATCAAAATTGCAATTCCCATAGCAGGAAGGATAGTTCCTGCTGTCTTTAATCCATCCATAAACCACATTGGAATAAAACTATTAATTGCTGAAACAACACTTTGACCAAAGAATAAACCAATAGCAACTGGTAAAATTCGTGAAACAATCCAAGGTATCATACCCCAAATATTTTGCATTTCAACTTTCTTCCAATTTCCATCACTAGCAAATTTATCTGCGCGATGTTGAAAATACGTATTAGCCATACGAGCTAAAATATCAGTTTGAGTTAATAGCAATCCAATTGGAACTGCAAGACCAATCCCATAAGATGCTCCTTTATTAGCTAGGATTGCATAGGCTGTTCCCATAACAGAACCTGTTAAGAAATCTGGTACTGTAGCTCCACCAAATGTTGCAACTCCTAAAGTCATCAATTGTAATGTAGCACCAACCATTAATCCCGTTTTAAGATCACCCATGACAAGACCTGTTAAAGCTCCACCAAATAAAGGCGAATATGGTCCAAGCTGAAGGGATATTTGATCCAATACAGCTAAACTTACATAGATACATAAAACAATAATAATACCTAAAGAAACTGTCATGATAATTATCTCCTTTTTATTTTGTAATCGCTTACCACAATTCGAATTATATAAGCTTTTATACATAAATGCAACACTTTTTCATATTTTTATAAATTTTTAAAATTTATGATTTTTTGTTTCACTATTAAGTAAAATAATAGTTTCATAATTTAATACAATTTGTAAAATTATGAAACTATATATAATCAGTTCTAAACTTTTTGGTGTTGCTGAATAAATCAACACCAAAAAGTTTAGAACCCAAAATGACTCATAAATTACAAAGTATGTAATTTATGAGTCATTTTCTATTGAACATCATCAGGTTTTTCCATCAAGAGCCATAAACCCAAATAAACTAAAATACCTGGGAAAACAGGTGTCAATGTTAGTAGTACATAAATGATTCGTCCCAAAGTAAGATTCCAATCAAAATGATTACAAAGGCCACCAATCACTCCACTTAAAATGCGGTCGTATTGAGATCTTTTTACGGGAATATGCATTTTCTTATCCTCCAATATTTAGTAATCTGGATTTTCCATTAAGAGCCAAAGAACTAAGTAACCAATAATTCCTACTGCTGTCAGTGCCAAACTTAATAGTACCCAAAGAACTCTTGCAATGGCAGGATTCCAGCCAAAATGCTCGGATAGACCTCCTAAAACACCAGCAATAAGTTTATTATTTTGTGAACGTTTAATCGGTATGTGCATAAGTTGTTTCCCCCTTTATCTATAAATATATAATAATTTATTTTTTGACAATAGTACATTTAATGGACTTACATTTGACTTACAAATTCGTCACTAAAATTAAAAGTCCTTAAAAATTTGTTCATTATACAATTCACTGAATAAATCTTTACGTCCATGAGCTTCCAACCGTTCGTCATCTTGATGAGCCTCTTGTGCCAAACGTGCCATCAAAAAGTAGCAATTAGCTAACATATAGTGCGAATCGTGTTTAGCAATAAACGTAATCCCATCAATCAAGTAAGCCGTCGAATTTTGATAATCGTTCAATTTGAAATAAATCAAAGCTGTCAGATAATAAATAATATTTTGATTTTCGTCATAAGAAAATTCATTCCAATTACGAAAAGCTAAATCAATGTTATCCACAGCCGCAGTGCGTTTGTTTTGGAGAGCATAAATATAACCAATGGCTAAATAAGCTAAACGTGAAATAGTCGTTAAATGAAGATGATTAATTTCTGCCAAAGATAATCTCAAAGACTTCAAAGCCTCATCGATTGCATTAGTTTGCAGCTGAGCCACGCCTAAATAATAATAGTAAGCCTGAATTTGCTTAGAAGTTTCTAAATTATCAAGAACATCTTTTTGATTCAAAAAGTTTAAGAGTTGTTGATATTGGTGTGCGTTACACAACTTGTCGACAATTTCATTAATTTTATCGTTTTGACTAATTTTGAAATTAACCGCCAAACTGATTTCATTCAAGTCGACTTCCAAACGATTAACCAAATTGATCAACAGATTAGCATTGGGGACGTAAATATCATTTTCAATTGCTGACAACATTGATTGCGCACAAATACCATCAGCCAATTCCTTTTGAGTCATTTTCTTTTCTTGACGTAATTCCTTTAAAACCATCCCTAAATTTTTCATATCTTATCCCTGACTTCTACTTTTAATTACCTACTTCAATTTTAGATTAAAATTTAAATAATTGCACAAAAAAAGGATGATACCAAGCAGATATCATTCTTTAAATCAATCAAATATTTTATTGTAAGACCTTATAAGTCCAAGCGGCTTTTTCATATCCGTGAAATTCCGTTTTAATTAAAGCAGCAATTTCTTTTGTACGATATGCTTTTGAAATTTCATTATATGTCGGATTATTTTTATCTTTAGCATTAACAGAAATAATATTTACATAAGGTTTTGACTTAGCAGTTATCTTTTCACGATAGACTGCGTTTTGTGGATTAAGTTTTGCATCACTGGCAACACCACTATTAACACAAGCGGCTGTCACATCATCAAGAGATTTGGCAGTTTGACCAGCATCTAGAGATGAAATCTTGATACCAACTTTATTCTTGGTAATATCTCTTAAACTAGGAATCTTCCTGTTATTCAATTCAATCAAACCAGCACTTTGAAGTAATTGCAAGGCTCGACCTTCATTAGTAACATCATTGGGAATGGCAACTTTATCGCCTTTCTTCAATTGTTTAATATTTTTAATCTTTTTTGAAAATAGAGACATCGGAGCAACCACTGTCTCGCCGATTGAAACAATATTAGTTTTGTGCTTTTTGTTCCAATCACTTTGAAAAGTATACGTCTGGAAATCGTTCATATCGATTTCCCCATTAGCTAGTGCTGTATTAGGTTGACTGTAATCAGAAAATTGTACGATTTTGATTTTTATACCTTTTTTCTTCAAATTCTTTGCAACTTTCTCTAATTCTGGATCATTTGATCCACAAATTCCAACCTTAACAACCTTTTCTTTACTTTGCTTACTTGACTGATTGCCCCCACAACCAGCTAAAACGAATAAACTAAGTGCGGTAATGAACATTAGTAATATTCCCTTAATTTTATTCTTTAGCATGATTATCCTTTATCCTCCAAGATATATATTATTTAATCCCTTAATTTAAGACTTTATAATTCCAAGCTGGACTTTCGAAACCATGGTATTCATCATTAATTACTTTGGCAATATCTTTTGATTGATATGCTTTGACAATCTTCTTGTAAACTTTATTATTTTTATCTTTAGCATTAGCTGAAATAATATTTACGTAAGGCTTTGACTTAGCAGTGATCTTTTCACGATAAAGTGCCTTATTTAAATTCAATTTAGCATCGTTAGCAACTCCACTGTTAACGACTGATGCTGTAACATCTTCAAGCGATTTAGCTGTTTGAGCAGCATCCAAAGCTGAGATTTGTAAATTAAGCTTATTTTCAGTGATATCTTTCAAATTAGGAATCTTCTTGTTGTCTAACTTAATCAAGCCAGCACTTTCAAGCAATTGAAGTGCACGACCTTCATTTGTGGCATCGTTAGGAACAGCAATCTTATCGCCTTCCTTAATTTGACTGAGCTTAGTTATTTTCTTTGAAAAAAGTGACATTGGAGCAATCACGGTTGAACCAAGAGAAACAATGTTTGTATGGTGCTTTTTATTCCAATCATTTTGGAATGTAACAGTTTGAAAGGCATTCAGATCAATTTCACCTTGTTGCAAAGCGGTATTGGGTTGATTGTAATCTGAAAATTCAACGATTTTAATATTGATGCCTTCCTTTTTGACTTTCTTAGCAACAGCTTGAAGAACTCGATCATCTGAACCAGTTACTCCAATTTTAACTGTCGTATCCTTATTACTGCTGGCTTGAGTATTTCCACAAGCAGCTAAGACAAATAAACTAAATGTAGCAACAACTAACAACACTAACCCTTTTATTCTATTTTTCATTCTTACTCCTCCTCAACATAAAAAGACGCTCCTAACTAGACAAATAATTGTCTAAGATAGAAGCGCCTTTGCGCGATACCATTCTATTTCGAAAGTAAATTCACATCTACTTTCCTCAATAACATGTAATTACATGTGTGTACTTTAATGGGTACCAACCATTATCCCCCAAGTATCGGAGATACCAATCACGGATCATTTTCAGCTACAAGTCTGACCTCATCTCAACAACCAAGGCTTTCTGTACAGACTGTGGTAGGTAACCTACTCTTCCGATCAAATTGTTATCTAGTGTTCCAACTTCCGGACGGCAAAGTCACCAATTCCTTGAATGACAAAGACCAGTACCAGAATGAATAACATAGAGACGATAGTAACATCATTTTCAAACCGTTGATAACCAACGGAAATGGCCATGTTACCAAGACCACCACCACCAACAGCACCAGCCATGGCAGTTAGTCCAATCAAACTAATGATTGTTAAAGTTCCAGAACGAATCAACTCCGGCATACCTTCACGCAAGTAAACTCTAAAAATGATTTTAATTGGTGAAAGACCGATAGCTTCAGCCGCTTCAATCACCCCGTGATCGACTTCAACTAGAGCTAATTGAACTTGTCGAGCAAAGAATGGAGATGTACCGATGACCAATGGAACTAAGGCACCTGTAGGTCCAATCGTTTGTCCAACAATCAACTTGGTGAAGGGTCCGATAACCGCTAGCAAGATGATGAATGGAATTGATCTGAATAGATTGACTAACTTATCTAAACAGTTATAAAAATTCTTATGTGGCGTGATTCCATCATCAGCTGTGATTACCAACAAAATTCCCAAGATAATACCGATAATACCGGCAAATAATGCACTGACAAATGTCATATAAAGTGTTTGCCAAATGGCAACTACGAAGCCGTTATCTCCTTCCCAGTTAGCAACAACATTAGGAAGAAATTTATTTACTAAATCTGCCATGAACTATTCGCCCTCTTTCTTTAAACTGACTTCTTTAACGTTAACGTTCAAACTATTCAAATATTGGATAGCTTGTTCCACATTGTCGTCATCACCCGTTAAAGCAAACAACATGATTCCGACAGTGGTATTTTGTAATCTTTCAATGTTACTGAACAAAATGTTAGCTTCAACTTTAAAACGTTTGTACAATTCAACAACGATTGGTTCATTGGTAGAATCGCCAATGTAATTGAGTTCAATCAAACGACCAGCTAATTTATCAACAGTTCCACTATCTCTGATTTCGTCAAGGACTGAACCAATATGAGTTGAAGTATTAACGAAGTCTTTTGTCAATTGTTCCTTTGGATTACCAAAAATTGATAAGAGACTGCCTTCTTCAATCAACTGACCACTTTCCATAACGGCAACTCGATTGCAGATTTGCTTGATAGCGTCCATTTCGTGAGTGATGATTACAATTGTGATGCCAAGTTCTCGATTCAAGCGACCCAACAGATTCAAAATTTCGGTAGTAGTCTTAGGGTCCAAAGCACTTGTAGCTTCATCAGAAATCAAAATTTCTGGATCATTTGCCAAAGCACGAGCAATACCAACACGTTGTTTTTGACCACCAGATAATTGTGATGGATAGTTTTGGGCACGGTCTCCCAAACCAACAATATCTAGCAACTTATCAATTTTTTCTTTACGTTCAGCTTTACTTAAACCAGAATCACGTAATGGAAAATCAACATTTCCATAAACTGTTAATGAATTCATCAAGTTGAAGTGTTGGAAAATCATCCCAATATTTCGACGAGCCTTACGCAAATCTTTTTGATTTAATTCCGTAAGATTTTGATTATTTACAATAACAGTACCTGAAGTTGGTTTCTGCAATAAATTAATTACACGAACCAAAGTACTTTTTCCGGCACCAGAGTAACCAATTACTCCGAAGACGTCACCTTTATTAACATTGATAGAAACATCTTTAACAGCTTCAATCGTTTTCTCTTCATTATTGAAAGTGACATCAATATCTTTTAGCTGAATTATCCCATTTTGTTCTGCCATTTAATAATTACTCCCTTAGTTTACCCAAGAATTGATCAAAGAAATCAATGAAATCTAAGTAGTCTTGAATTCTAATATTTTCGTTTGGTGCATGGTTGCCAGCCTTAGAATAACTGACACCAGTTGAAATAATTGATGCATGTGTGTACTCGTTCAAGAGATACATTGGACCAGTACCAGGGCTTGATGGTAAAGCTTCAACCTTATCTTCACCACCGAAGAAATCTTTAGCAGTTCCAATCAATTTATCAACGATTGGACTGTTTAGGTCCCAACGATATCCTTTTTCACCAAGCAAATACTTAACTTTGATATCTTTAAATCCTTGGTCGTTTAGATATTTTGTTAGTTTATCAAATAAATCATGTGGATCTTGATTAGGAACCAATCGGAATTCCAATTTTGCCTTAGCTGCTTTAGGAGTGACGGTTTTAACACCTTCACCTTCCCAACCACTGCTAATTCCTTCTATATTAATAGTAGGATTGAAAGTTAAATTGTAATTAACCGATTTGTTCTTCAACAATGGAACTTGTAAATCCCATTTTTTCTTTAAATCTGGTGTGATAGCTTTATTAACTAAATCAACTTCTATTTGAGTAGGTTCAACAACATCATCATAAAATCCTGGAATCTTAATGTCGCCTTCTGGAGTTCTCAAAGCATCTAATGCTTGAGCTAATCTCCAAGAAGCACTGTCAACAACTGCAGCAAACGATGAATGCAAATCAATATTAGCTGAAGTAGCTTCTAGTTCAAAACAAAGAACACCTTTGTTACCACCAGTAAAGTTAAATTGTTCTTCTTCATTTTTATAACCTGACTCCCAGATTATCAAGTCAGCTGACAACTTGTCTTGATACTTCTTCAAGTAATCTTCCAAGTGACGACTAGCAACTTCTTCTTGTCCCTCAACTAAGAATTTGATGTTGCAAGGCAAGTCGCCATGTTCTTGACGATAAATCTTTAAAGCTGTGATACGACTAATTAAGTCAGCTTTACAATCGGAAACTCCACGTCCGATAAATTTATCATCTGTTACTTTTAATTCAAAAGGATCTGAATTCCAAAGTTCAAGTGGTTCTTCTGGTTGAACATCGTAGTGATTGTAAATCAGAATCGTGGTATCACTTGGCTCCTTTGGCTTTGCCTCCGCGAAGACGACTGGATATTCAAATTCGTTCCAAATTGTGGCATCGGCTCCAAAATCTTCTAAAAGATTTTTGAGGAATTCGGCTGTCTCAGTAATAGATTGATTCTTTGCTGAAACGGATGGTAGTGCGATATATTTCTTTAAATCTTCAATCGAATTCTGAATTGCTGGATCTGATAATTGTGACATTAGAAAACCTCCTCATTTTTTAACACCTAATTATTAAAGCTTTGCGTTCCAAGCTGGAATTTCATTACCGCCGTAAACCTTCTTGATTTCTTTAGCAACTGCTTTAGTTTGGAAGGCTTTAACAACCTTTTTGTAAGTCTTGTTATTCTTATCTTTCTTTTGAGTAACAATAATGTTGATCCAAGGAATTGAGTTCTTGTTAATCTTTTCAGTAACAACAGCTTTCTTAGGATTCAATTTAGCATCACTTGCAACATTTCCGTTAACGATTGATGCAGTTACATCACCCATGACACGAGCTGTTTGTGCAGCATCAACAGTAGTGAATTTCAAGTTTAATTTGTTCTCTGTAATATCCTTAGTTGATGGTAATGTCTTGCTATCATCTAATTTTAGAATCTTATTATATTCTAGCAATTGTAATGCACGAGCTTCATTAGAAGCATCATTTGGAATAGCAATCTTATCGCCATCTTTTAACTGACTCAGTTTAGTAATCTTCTTAGAATATAAAGCCATTGGTTGAATAACTGTCTTACCAATTGAAACTAAATCTGTTTTGTGTGCTTTATTCCAAGAATTTAGAAAATCAGTATGTTGATAAGCATTAATATCAACTGATCCTTGGTTCAAAGCTGTATTTGGTTGGTTGTAATCATTGAAAGTTTGAATCTTTAAATTGATACCTTCGCTCTTAACTTTCTTTTGAACAACTTTCCAAATTTCCTCATCTGAAGGATTGATACCAACTTTAACTGTTTTGCCACTATTTTGGTTGCCACAGCCAGCTAATACGAAAATAAATAATGCGGTAAAGGCTAATAATATAACCTTGCTATATTTCTTAAATTTACTCATATCTTTCTCCCACCTTAAACTAATACTTAACCAACTTAATTTATTTATTAAATAAAAAAAGCCGCTTCTAAATAATGAACATTTCTGTTCAAATTTAGAAGCGGCTAAGCGCGGTACCATTCTAATTCGAAATAAGCTTACACTTATTTCCTCAACAACGTACAAAAATTCTATACGCGTGTACTGTAAAGGGTACCGGCCATTGCATCTTTATCCAAAAAAGGATTCAGCGCACCAATCACGGGTCATTTTCATTCAAGTCGTTGCCCTCATCTCAGCAAATAGAGGTTTTCTGTACAAACGGGATTGAATTACTTCCCCCGATCAAATTGTTTAATAAATATCTTTTGTTAATCGTTGGTTAGATAATACAATCTAAATTTTAAAATGTCAATCCATAAAAATCAGATTTTTTTACTAACTTTCTAATTTTATATTTTCATGCCAAGTGTTATTTATAATCTTCTTTTATAAAAAAGCCGATATTGCAAGTGTTTGGCAACACTAGCGTTACGCCTTTTATAACGATAAATTATTTTGACATTTTAAATAAAAAATAAATAAATTACATTATCCTCACAACATTAATTAGAAAAATTAATTAATTGCTAAGAAAAAAGACCTCCCAAATCAATGGGAAATCTTTTCTTGCAATCATCTATATTCTATTTTCTAAATTATGATAATACTTCAACTGAAGCTGTTGTAACACCATATGAAGGAATTTGTGAACTTGGCATAGCAACGTCTAGTTGTTGTGAGTTTGAGTTAGCAAATGTTCCTGTGTCATTAACAGTTCTGTATAGTACGGTACCATCAGATAGAGTAATCTTCAATTGTGTACCCTTAGGGAATACTGATAGGTTAGCGGCAACACCGGAGTAACCCATGTTTGAACCTAAGACAGCTGGATCATAGAAGGAAATCTTAAATGTTCCTTGTGAAGTTCCTGTTGTAGATGAAGTTGCTTGTTGTGATGATGATGTATCAGTTGTTGAAGCTTGTTGTGTATTTGTATTGTTTGTGTTTGCAGCAGTATTTGCACTAGCTGTTTGTGTTGAAGCAGCATCATTATTTGTTGTTGCTTGTGTATTAGCAGTTGAGTTTGTTACGTTTTGTTGTGCTTGTGATGCTGTATCAGTTTGTGCTGTACTTTGTTGTGTTTGTGAAGCTGTATTTTGTTGTTGTGTATCTTGTTGAGTTTGTGATGCTGTATTTTGTTGTTGTGTTGTATTTGTATTATTAGTTGTAGCAGTATTTGTAGCGCCAGGCAATGTTACTGTTTCACCTGGGAAGATCAAGTCAAATCCGCCGACTTCACGGCCATTTGCTTGTTCCAGAGCGGAGATACTAATTCCGTTAGCTTCAGCAATGCTCTTGTAAGTATCACCCTTTTCAACTGTGGCCTTGTTTCCATTTGTAACAGCGGCTTGAGCTGTTGTGTTACCTGAAGCAAGAACTCCTGTCAAAACCATTGTACTTAATAAAGCGATAGATAAAACTTTTTTCATGAATTAATTACATCCTTATATTTAATATTGTTTAGCTCTCTCTCAATTGCTATGATGTTATACTAACAGCTCAGTATTACATGACAACGACTTGCAAGTTACAATTTAGGATTTTTATGTAATTTAAGTAATACTCATGAAATATTATTTTTTTAAGCAAAAATTAAGGTAATTTGGACTTTTATTGATGTGGAGATATATTCATGATATAGTTATATATATGAAGAAAAAACAAACAAGATTGTCCTCAAAACTACTAATAATGTTAGTTGCGTTGGAACTTATCGCATTTAGTTTAAATATGTTCTTCGAACCGCATAGTATTGCAGCTGGTGGAGCCACCGGAATTGCTATACTCTTGCAAGCAGGATGGAAAATCCCAACCTTCATCTCGGTTCTTGTCATAAATATTGTGATGCTAGTACTTGCTTACTTACATTTAGATAGACAAACAACCATTAAATTAACACTTGGAAGTTTCCTATTGCCTTTCCTCCTATATATAACTCCTGTCTACAACTTGATTCCTAGTAGCCGACTGGTTTCTATAATAGTAGGAAGTATCATTTTTGGAATTGGACTTGCAATTTTATATACTTTAAACATGTCCAGTGGTGGTACAACCGTTCCGCCTATGATAATTCATAAGAATTTTGGTATTGATAAATACATAAGTTTATTCATTATTGACGGTATCGTTTGTATCGGTAACATAGTTTTAGCCGATATGACCTCATTCTTATTAGCAGTCATGTCAGTTGGAATTTCAAGTCTCGCTATTAAAGTCTTTGGAACACTCCGACAGAGAAACTTGGTTACACAATAAAGGCGCACATATCAAAGCAGATTGTGTTTTGACATATGCACCTTTTTCATTTCATAAGAAAAGCCATTAACTAATTTTATTGATTAGTTAACGGCTTTTTTTAAATTTTATTTGAGATTTTGCTGATTTTCAGAAATAATTTTATTATTTGAAATATCTATTTTGATAACTGCATCCAATTCCGGATCTGCCTGTGCCAAGTCTGATTCGTAGACTAAAGTTTTGATTCCATCTACATCAGAATATTCATCAGGATCACCTAAGACATCAAGAACCTGATTGTACTTATCACCAATTTGAAGTTGTTTAAAATCATCCAAAGTTAATAGTTTCTTCCTATCTATATCCAAACCTTGAATAGATTTTGCAATTGCTTTGTTATTTTGAACAGTAACTTGAATAGTAACATTATTATTGTCACTAGTACTGTCCCAAGTTAAACTATACAAATCTGCACCAGCTTCAATCTGTTGCATCGAACTAGGCTGACCCAGAAGGTCCATAATAGCTTTCTTACTAAAGCCACGCTTTCCCGTTTTAATAGAATTATATTTTTGAATTAAACTAGGATTCTTTTTCGTCGATTCATTGGTTAAACTCTTACTTTGTTTAGTTGATGCTTGATCAGCTTTACCCTGATAGCCAGAGAAATTAGCAAAATAAGTTGTAGCCGAAACTATTATAAAAATAGAAAAAATCGTGATCCAGAACCAGTTTCTTTTGTAGAAAGGCTTCTTCTCGTTCTTTTCTATCATATTTTCATTCCTCCATCTACACCCAACATTTTAACAATTTTTATGCCAAACAACACCTTTTTAGTATCAATATTTATTTTTAATTTAATCGTTTGGTTTGCTAAAAAAAGGAAAGTTCGCTATTATTACTAGTGGACACTTTGGGGGTGTTCTGGATTCGACATGTGTAGTAGCGTGCAGGCTGCACTTAGGGCCTTGTGTCCCTTAAAAACACACAGTTTATTATAACTGCAAAAAATAATAATTCTTACGCATTAGCTGCCTAAAAACAGTCTAAGCGTGATCCGCTCTAGCTTCGCCCAAGGGTTAGAATCGGGTCTCAAATTAATTGGGCTACGTTTAACTGTGCATTCTGAATAGTTAAAAAGAGATTATCGGAATAGTCATTGTGGCTAGCCTGGTTGTATGGCGTTCATGATGGCGAAACTTCAAATGATACAACTATGAGTGTAGAGGCTTGCATAGCATTATGCTTGGACAGGGGTTCAATTCCCCTCACCTCCATAATAGGAAATCAACCAGTTTTATCAGGGCTTAAAAGCCTTGGTATTACTGGCTTTTTTATTTTCTGAAGTTAATTAAATTTCAAATAAAACATATCAGTGCATATCATTTTGCATATCAAAAACATATCAACGAACTATAAATAATTTTACTGGTTGGGCGGGTGCCATCACATTTCTTATGTGATGGTTTTTTTTTGTTTCCAAAACAACCATATAACTTTAAATTTAATTAATCATCAATGGTTAAATTTCTCCAACATATTCAGATTTAGGAACCAAGATAATTTATAACCTAATTCATTGCAAGAAAATATGTGATCATAGCTAACGACCTCAATATGAATAACGATCATTCACTAAAATAAATGTTTGATGTAGTTCATCATGGAATCGTGATAATAATGGTAAAAACATGGCATTCACTTTGTAAACTTTAAATAATATTCATTAAACTACTTAAAAAAATACCAGTCCTTATTATTTCCTTAATTTCAAAGTAATCAACAATAATAAATTTGTGATCATACCGCTACCGCACCAATCAGGGGGTGCCTGACATATGATGTTATGAATCCTTGAAGTACTAACTAAGCAACAAAAAGATAGCTACCACAATAAAAAAACCTTAGTATCTTTTTACTAAGGATGACACTCTTATTCACTTTTACCAGTTCAATTAAATTACGAATACAGTCAAATTATCTTACTTGCCCAACATACTTGACCATAGAATACGCTCCACAACGATATTTTTATTAAGTGACAATAAAGAGAATCGTTTAAAAATTAAACCGTAATATTTTTTTGCAATTAGGTGGATCTAAGCATTTAAAATGCGTAATTGTAAAATTTAAAGAATCAATACCCCATTTATACAGGTAACGAATGGTTACAACCTAATATATATAACAATTCAAATACATCCTTTATTAATAAGTAGACTTTTAACACATCGTACCCACGGAAAAGCAACTCTAATGATCACATCATTTTTGGTAGAATCTATTTAATAGCCTACCTCTAGAACAGTGGCAATTTATAAAGGTATAGTAAACTTCCTATAAATCGAATATACGCACCCTACTTATTATCTTTTAGCCCATAAGCATGACATCATATTTTTTCTATTATCTATCAAATTTAAAAAAATGAATCATTCAACAACTTCAATTGTATTTTTAAATTTTACTATTTATTAAGATTCCTAAAAAACAACTTTCATTAATTTAATTGATATTAGATAATAATAGCGATAGCAAGTTAATGGCGGTGGCTATTCCTGAAAGGAGTGGGTACTTATGGTTATATTTCTTCTTACCTAGGTATCATGCTTTACATTCTAATAAAAGGAGTTGCGTTTTTGTCTGTTTCAAACGCTTTGAATCTTATGTTAACGTTCGGTATATTTTTGATTGCCTTGTTAACATACATTCATAGTGATAAGAAAT
This sequence comes from Companilactobacillus halodurans, assembly GCF_009600985.1. Classification (GTDB taxonomy): domain Bacteria; phylum Bacillota; class Bacilli; order Lactobacillales; family Lactobacillaceae; genus Companilactobacillus; species Companilactobacillus halodurans. The sequence goes on along the minus strand of NZ_VDFP01000024.1, from coordinate 28,832 downwards.
AAACGTAAAAAAATAACCGTCTAAACTTTGGCAGGTTTACGGTTATTTAAAATATAATAATCTAATATAGCCACCGTCTTAAACGGGCTATCATGGGGGAGTGTTAACGGCACTCCTCCTTTTTTTGTACACTCATATTATAACAGGTAATACGAAATTAAACACCCAAAACAAACAGACTATCATTGAATGATTTTTCTAGAAAGTGCATCAATAACTAACTATACATTTAGAAAATTCATTGCCCATTATTACCTACGATTTGAGATACGTTGCATACTTCTTATTCGTTCAATAGGCTACTAATTCACTTCCCTTTATAATCAGGTCATTAGAAAAGGTAGGTAATGTTTATTTTCAAAGGAAAATCGTTATAAAAATATTAATAAGTGTAATCATATCTATAGCGACAACAATTAAATTTACTAACCAATACTTAAATTTTGATTATTACTTTTAGATCATTCAATGATCAACCATAAAATTAAACTGAGAACTGAAATTTTGCATTCACTTCTTTATAAACCCTCATGGAAATAAAATATTTAATTGTTTCCCCTCACCTCCATAAAGTAAAGAAAAGTCAGTCATATCAAGATATTGAATCTTGATATGACTGACTTTTTGTTTTTCCTAATTTCACCATAATGTATTGATTTCAATCTTTGAGATGGTTAAATCGTAAATATTTAGATTGATATCATGCCAGACACCATTTACTTAATTGTCAATAGTATCTTATTCTTGTGCTTAAAAGAAAAAGATTTTATTTTAATTTCCAAATTCCAATACCTTGAATAATCTAGCCCTTATTCAAATCATAATATCAAAAAAGAGAGTCCAATATATCATGTTTCCTTTCAACTAGTGGTAAAAAGCGCATTCCAATGATTAAACTTTTTCATAGAATTATTTTGAAATGCTAAAAGCTTAACAGATCAACTTTTAAATATTTTATAATTCACTTAAATTTTTATGAAAAATAATTTTTAATATCGTTGTGTTGGTACTGGATTATTACCACTAACCAATGTAATACGTTGATGTATATATTTATTTTGTTCTATAATATCCAACATTCCCTTAGCATAATCATCATAAGTTATATAATCATTGATTCCATCATTAGGGTTTCTAGATTTTGCTGGTTTAAATTCTTCGCCATCAACATGATAATATCCCACTGCTTTTCTTGTAGGGTCAAAATTATATGTCGGTGTTACATAAGTCCAATTTACATTTGAATAGGTTCGTAATATTCGTAGCCCCTCTGTATGCGCTGCGCACAAGTCTTGCATGTAGTTAGGATAATATAATGGTAATTCTTGCAAAGTATGCTGATGCTCCTTATCAATATATAGAGTATTAGCGCCACCAACTTTTAAATAATGAATTGATGAATTCTTAATTAGCTGCAAAATATGTAAAAGACCACGATAATGTACAATTTCTGTTTCAGGTGTCCATGCACCGACAGCATCAACGATAACATCAATATTCTTAATATCATTACGATCCAACTTCATCATATCTTTAATAATGATGTTTTTTTGATCAAAGCCAGGATGTTTGCGATGAGCAATTCCAATCACAATATGTCCACGCTTTATAGCCTCTCGAATAATGCGTGAACCCGCCTTTCCATAAGCACCAATAACCATAATTTTCAAGTTAACACCTCACTTCTTATTCGTAGGCATATCGCCATGAACCAATGCGACTCGTTGTCTTAAGTAAAGATTATTCTTGATTATATCTACAATACCATTCGCAAAATCCGCATAACTAATATAATCATTATGACCATCATCTCCATGAAAATTGGCTTTGAACTCCTCACCAAATACTCGATATTCTCCTGTATTAGCCCCATTTGAAACAAAGTTAAATGGCGGTGTTACATAAGTCCAAGCTATATTGGAATATGTCCTTAATAAATCCAAAGCTTTTTTATGAGCGTCACAAAGAAATTTAAACCTTGTAGGATAATAACTGCTTAATTCCTGTAACTGTTGACTATGATCCCTATTAATATACAAAGTATTAGCACCTCCGACTTTGATGTATCTTGTTTTACTTCCTGCTAATAATCGTACTACCTTCCCCAATACATCAGGAATTAAATGAGCAGTTTGTTTGTTCCAACCACCGATTGCATCCACAATGACGTCAAAATTAGATACATCCTTAGCATCCATGTCCATTGCATTCTTGATTACAATATTATTTGTCGCTAATTTAACATCAGAATGTTTCTTGTGTGCAACAGCAGTTACATCCATACCTGCTTCAACTGCATCTTTAACAACTAGACGTCCAACTTTTCCGTACGCTCCAATAACCATTACTCTCAAAATATATCTTCTTTCCTCAATCATTGAATTTATTCATTAATAAAAACTAGGTTTTGATCCATCTGTATTTGGTTCATTAATACCAACTGACTGATGAGCCTCTTTTGTAGAATCCAAAATGAGTGAAGTAATATATACGGCTACACTAACTCGAGAAACTTCTGTTCCTTTAAATTCTTGACCTTTTTGTGTCAATTCGTAGTTTACTTCATCTTTATCTGAGAACCATGCAGGTCTTATAATCGTATACTCAAGCCCGCTATTTTCTACTTGTTTAGCGCCTTCTGCATATGCGTCCAGGGTACTACCTAACATTGAAGCATTCCAAACACCATACTTTCCAGGTATTTCATTATAAATACCGTTTGCAGATATCCAAATAATTCTTTCAACATTTGCTTCGTTCATGGATCTGACCACTGATTTTCCTTGTTGGCCCAAATTTGCACCATATAGATTGGCATAAATCACATCTTGTCCAACCATAGCATTAACTAATTGTTGGTAGTTCTTGACTACATCTGCAACAACAATTTTAAGACGACTATCATTTTTTATGTCTGGTGCTAATTTTTCGGGATGTCTAACCAGTAAAGTCATTTTTACCTGATTATTTTCAAGTAGATTTCTTTCGATTAATGTTGCGATTGAACCTGATGCCCCTAAAATTAAAACATTTTTCATTTTTATCTTTCCCCTTAAAAATATATAAATTTTATGAAAATTACACCAACAAACATTATTGATAAACCAATTACTTTTGAACGAGAAATTTTATTTCTCACCGATTCAAACAAGCCAAGATGTTCAACCAAGGCACTAAATAATAATTGTCCAAATAATGCTAAGACGACTACTTGTCCAGTCCCTATTAATGGAACTAACCATGAACTACATAGAATATATAATGCTCCCAATATTCCACCAATCCATATCCACCAATAGGAAATACCTTGTTCTATAGCATACTTTAAGTTCATGATCCTAGTTTTTAATAATAAATTAATCAATATTAAACAAATGATTCCTATCGTAAACGATATAAATGAAGCGTGTATTGGTGAATCCAATATTTTACCTAAATATCCATTAATAGCAGTTTGAATAGCCATTAACATCCCTGATACAACAGCGAATATTTGATAAAAAATATTGATACGTTTATGATTCAATTCCTCTTTTTCTTCCTTGATAACTTCCTTAACATTGCTGTCAAAAATACCCAATGAAAAAATTACTCCACTAATCAATAGTATTAACCCTATAATTCTCGAAAAAATCATTTGATTTTGTGGAGAATTAAATAATCCAAATTGATCAATAATGGTACCCATTGCAATTTTTCCCATTATCGGCAAAACCGTAGTTTGTAAACTTCCTATTTTTTGAAATAATACTACAATTCCCAGTCAGAGCTATTGCACCGAAAAGTCCGCCAATCCATAACCACATCGGCTCTTGCAATAAGGTTGTATAACTAACTAACAACTGTTGATGCATTAGTAAACTTAATATCATTAAAAACAACCAAGCAATGAAAAACGATAATCCCGATGATAAATAAGGAGATAAAACAAAAGTTCTTAATTTTGAATTAACCGCTGTTTGGATTGCTAATCCAACTCCCATTGTTACTGGAAAAATCAAAAGTAACACTTGATCACATCCTATATCTTTTTAATTTCATAGCTAACTTTAGTACCTTTCTATGTTTCAACCAATTTAAATTTTCAATGCAATTGATTGGATTTACCGATGAGTTCACAAATTATCATTTATCACCGATTTAGTTTTCGATACTAATCAATCGTACTTAGCGATAAAAAAATAAAGTTGTCCAAATTATCATTTAAAATAATTTGGACAACTTTATTTTTTAAATTGGTCTTTTAAAATTTTAGCAAGGCTTTCAATATAAAAGCTTGAGTTATCTTTCTTCCAATATGCATAATAATGTTGCATCAAATCTCTACCATTATTTGTTAATTTCAAAACTCGATTAATTTTGGAATCAATTTGCCCTGATGTTCTACTATTGACAACTATATATCCTTGACCTGTTGCTCCAAGCATCTGAGCTTCTCCAAAGGTCTGTGCTATTTTAAAAGGACTTTTTATTCCTAAAATATTACGATAGTACTCTTGTTCAGACTCAAACTGATCCGCACCTACTACTAAAATGCACGGCAGATCCACAAGGTCCTTAGTGTCGATGGACTCTTTCCTATCTGGAAACATTTTTGGAGAAAGAATCACCCTGTACTCAGCCTGTGTTAATGGTAGATTCTCATATGTGTTTATTAATGTATTCCTACTATCAGAAAAATTTAAATCTAACTTATCATTCAATAATAATTTGAATAATTCTTGATACGATCCACTATGTATTTTTACAGTCACCTTTGGATATTTATCAGAAAATTGAGCAACGGCCTTAAGAAATTCCTGTGACCCAAACTTTCTTAAGTAACCCAACCTTAAAACAAATTCATTATCAGTATTTTTCTCAACTAATCTAGTATCAGCAATCAATTTATCATACTCATTTAGTACTTCTTGACAATGCTGATAAAAAAATTCTCCAGCCTTGGTTAATTCAAAACTTCTTCCTTTACGTTTGATAAGTTTCACTTCTAGTTCATTAGAAAGATTTTTCATTTGTTCTGATATTGATGACTGAGAAATATTACATTCAATTGCTGCATTGGTAAAACTATGATTTTTTACAATTGATACAAAATATCTCATTTGTTGAATCAATGAAATCTCACCCTTCTTATTATTATAATTTGCCATATATTTATAATCACTTACACCTAAATACACTTTCAAGGTATAAGTAAATTGTTTAACCATATTGTATGCAAAGATATTTAAACTTTTCTAATTAAAAATTTCTTGATTGATATCTATTACAACGAGAATAATGGTGCACAGAATAATTTAGAGCATTTATTTTAACCTAAATAACATCTATTATCTATTTTAATTATTTAATGTTTATTACTTTGATATAATTCAAAATGAAACTAGGTGAATCTTAATTATGAATAATAGCATTACATCTGAAATAAATAACTATTTAAAATCTATAAATTCTATTAGCAAGCAAACTGAAGCCCTTAAATCTACAGTTTCATTTCCAATGAACATCACAACTGATATATCTAAAATAATTGAACCAACGATTGTTAACTTTCACATCAAAAACGATTTAATCAAATCAATGGCTATTAATATACATGATCTTTCTCAGATAACTTCTTCAATCGCGCATATTACCGACTTAAGTCAATTTATAAATAGTGCTTCAAATTTTTATAAATCGATAAATATAAATGAAACGAAAATCATCAGCAATACGATAACAAACACATCAATCTCTGATATATATCAAAAACTAGCAAAAATGGATTTTCGATTATCACGAGATTTACAATCATCTTTAAATAGCATTCCAAAATTTTCAAAAGAATCATTCAAAACTATAAATAAGCTTTATAATGACGTTCGACGTTCCGAATCTTCTATTCCCTTTAGAATAAAAGAAGAAAATAACAGTACCGAAAATAGCCAAGATGTCATGACCCCCATCCAGATGATGGATTGTTTAAAATCTATAGAAAATAAACTTACAAAAGTAGAAACTCAAGTAAATAATAAACAAACGAATAATTAATATACATCCAATATTGCTTAGGATAATTTGTAAGTAACATCGTCCAATTTTTTCTTTGTGAAATCATAGAGGGTGGAACACGTAGAAGGATTCGAATGAATTTTTGCTTATCATGAAATATGATTATTATTAATATAGTATCCGAAAAACGAAGCTGACAGTGAAATTCTTATCAGCTTCATTTTTGGGATAACTTTTAAAATATACCTGTCAATTATTAAATTATATATCACTTTAAAAACTAAGTAGATACATTTTCAATTAATAATACAATGATTTATAATCGTAAATAATTATAATAATGATTCCAACAAATGATACATTTTCATCAAGGATATCGTCAAAATAACTTGCAGCATACTCTATTCCTGGTTGCTCAACATTAAAATGTCCCAGTGATAAAATAGCTGTTTTATTAATATAATCACTATTGTCATGAACATATTGACCTAAAGTAAAATCATTCAATTCCATGGAAAACAAAAACGACCTGATAACCTCCAAGAAATCAAGTCGCACATAACATTAATTGCTGATAACCACTCAGCAGTACTATTGTAGCACAAGTAACCGTTTTCTTATTGATGGATTTTTAACAAATAATTATTCTAAATTGTTACCTCATAATCTTAATTTTCTTAAATTATTTAAACTAATTCAATTAACCTTTTCAAAAAAGCCAAGGGTATACAATATCTATAGTTATCAGAAATAGTTTATAAAAGTTTTCGTTTGACTATCTAGATATCAGTTAGTTAAAAACAAACAATGCAAAGCCTAATCAGAACGATTTGATCTTAAATCTAAACACAAAAAATGTTTCATAACTGTTGAAAAAAATCAACAATTATGAAACATTTTCAAAAAGAAATTGTTCAATTCAAAGAATTGTAATCTAATTAAAATGGTTAGGCCTTCCTTTTATCATATTTATACTCACTAACAAAATATAGGAAAACAATTGCCATACTGATTGCACAAATAATAAATGAAAATTGCATTGTTGTGAAATCGGAAAGTAATCCTTGAAAAATAGGAAGAACAGCTCCACCAACAATTGCCATCACAATAAATGCACTAGCTGTTTCCGTATGTCTTTTATCATCAACAACTTCCAAAGTTCTTGCAAAAATTGTTGGCCAACAAGGACCAAATACTAGACTGACTCCAATTGCTGCATATATTGCTGTAATATTAGGAACAAAAGTAATATACAAAATCATTAACATTCCAATGAATGAATATGACATAAGAACTTTAGTTTCTGAAAATTTAGATAATAAATAACTAGCCACAAAACGTCCAACGAAGAAACAAATGTAACTATATAGCATAAAATTAGCTACAAATCTTTCATTAAATTGTGGAAACATATCCAATGCCAGACGCATAGTAAATGACCATACCCCTGTTTGAACGCCCATGTATATAAACTGAGCAGCCACCCCATGCCAATAACGAGGACGCTTCGATAAATAATTCATAGTTTCTTTGAATGTTGCATTCTTTTGACTATCACTTGTTTTAGGTTTTCCTGAAGGAAATTTTGTGATAATAAATAAAATAATCATAATTACTAAAACAATCAAAACGTATTTATAAGGAGACAAAGTACGAGCCAATGCTTGTTGACCAAATTGTTCAGCAGCCTCTTTACTCATAGATGCCATTTCCTGCTTCAAATTTCCATCGGTAAATATCAAATATTTACCCAAAAGAATACCAATAATATCACCGACTGCATTCATTGTTTGACTAATATTTAGTCTAACCGTAGCAGACTTCCTAGGACCAAGTAACGAACTATATGCGTTAGCAGAAGTTTCTAGAAAACTTAATCCAATGGCTTCAACAAATAATGCAAAAAGAAATACTTGATATGTAACCAATCTGGATGCTGGAAAAAAGAGAAAGCACCCAAGAGAAAAGGCACCTAATCCTGCAATAATTCCCAATTTATAACTATTTTTCTTAATAAAAATTGAGGCTGGTATCGCAATTACAAAGTAACCTCCATAGAAAGCACTTTGTACAAATGCAGTAGCAAAATCACTAAGAGCAAACACAGCTTTAAATTGAGTGATCAGAATATCATTTAAACTTGCCGCGATAGCCCATAAAGCAAATAGTATTGTCACTAATATAAACTGCAAAGGAGGAGTTTTATTTAAATATCCATCAGGCTCTTCTATCCATTTCTTATTTTTCACATTCTCCTGCGTTTCATTTTCCATTTATATCACCCCTTCTTTATTAATTATTTTTTAAAAAATCATCTACTTCTTTTTTAGAAGGTAGTGAAGGTTGTGCTCCCATTTTAGTCACCGCTATTGCTGACACAGCGGATGCATATTGTAATGAATCCTGGATTGAATTACCCCTTGATAGTCCATAGGCAAATGCTCCAATGAATGCATCACCAGCAGCTGTACTATCAACAGCTTTCACTTTATAAGCTGAAATTTGAATCTCTACATTCTTATTAACAAAATAGCTTCCTTTATCACCAATAGTAATAATCACATTTTGATATCCTTGTTTCAATAATTCACTAGCAGATTTTTTTATTCCATCTGGAGTACTTGTGTCAATACCAGTTAACATTTGAGCTTCATGTTCATTTGGAGTCATGTAAGTCACCATTGAGGCATAGTCCTGATTCAAATCTGCAGCAGGAGCTGGATTTAAGATTATTTGTTTATGATACTTATGTCCTAATTCAATTGCCTTATATACAGTTTCAAATGGAATCTCCAACTGTAAAACAATAATATCTGCGCTTTGAATCGTATTACTAAGTTCTTCCAAATTTTTTGGAGTTAATTTTAAATTGGCACCTGGTACAACGACAATTCTATTATTTCCACTGGCATCCACTTGGGGGTTTCCAACTCCCGACTTAGCTTTTCCAGTAAATAATACATGATCATGCTTCACATTATTATTTTCTAAAGATTGTATTTGATCTTTACCAAACGAATCTTTGCCTAATTCGCCAATCATTTCAACGTTGCTACCTAATCTTGCAGCAGCAATCGCTTGATTAGCACCTTTTCCACCAGTAAATTGATTAAAAGAGTTACCTATGATTGTCTCTCCCTCTTCAACAAACCGATCAGCTTTAACAACTAAATCTGTCATAAAACTACCAATTACTAAAATTTTTTTCAACATTTATCACCCTTCCACTAAACCATCATCAAATAATTTTTTGCCTAAAGCTCCACCGGGATGAAACATTGCAAAATCTTTTTCTTTAAAACTATTTAACTCGGAGACAGTAATCGCTAAAGAATCTCCAACAGCTAATACAGCTGTACTACTTTTAGTTGGTGCTAAATTAAATTTGTCTGCCTCACCATCCACTGGAACAATCAAAACAAAATCAGAAATTTTTGCTAAATTAGAATCTAATTTTTTTGTAATTCCAATAACCTCTGTACCAATTTTATGAATTGCAGAAATTGGTGCTAGAGCTTCTTTTGTCTCTCCTGAATTAGATATCATTACTACCAAATCTGATTTGGTTATCATTCCTAAATCTCCGTGCATTGCTTCAGTAGCATGGACAAAGAATGAAGGCGTTCCTGTACTCGAAAAAGTTGCCGCTAGTTTTTCACCAATATGACCAGATTTGCCAACTCCCATAAAAATCAAATGGCCACTAAGGTTGGAAATTTTATTCACAATTTTCAAATAGATATCTTTATCACTTTCAATGCTTCTTTTCGCATCTTTTATAGCATTAGCTTCGTCATCCATAACTCTTTCAAAGATTTTCAAAGCATCCATTATTGTCCTCCTTTAATTATTTTATCTAACTCCAACGGTCAAAAGTATATTTGCAAAAACTCTTGTTTCACCTGTATTAATTCCAAGTTTCAAATTAGTTGATTTCTTACATGCATCATAAAACTCTTGACGTCCAAGTTTAGATAAATCATCCATTTTTAATATATCCTTGAATTCTCCATAAATTTCTGGCTGTTCACCTTTTCCTGGAGTCATAACTTCTGCTTTTTCAAAATTAATCGTTGAATTTAAAGTTTTCAGAACATCTGTAACTGTTGGTAAATCGGGTCTTAAAGCTAAGTAAACCTTTTCAGTAGCCTCATTAACATCAGAATCCAATGGATAATTACCATCCGTAATCAAAATTTTATCTCCATGTCCACAGTTTGCAATAGCTCGTAAAATGGCTGGGTGTAATAATTCTTGTGTAAGCATAATTAAAAATCTCCTTCATATTTTTTATAGAGAACGTTTTCTATTAATAAACAATTATTAAAAGACCATATTTCAAGCGAATAGTCCTTTATATCTCGATATTTTTTTCATATATAGAAAACGTTTTCTATCAACAAAACTAATGTAGCATTTTATGAAAGCGCTGTCAATGGTATAAAAATAATTTTTCTTTTTTATTTATTACTTAATAATTTACTCAAATTCAAGAACTTTCATTCAAATATTGTAATAATATGCTATATTCAGATTGGTGAAACTTTTAAAAGAGGTATATGATGAAAAGAGCAACAATAAAAGACGTGTCAGCACTTTCTGGATTTTCAATTTCTACTGTTTCCAGAGTATTAAATGGTAACTATCCAGTTAAAAAGGAAACTAGAAAAAAAATTCTTAAAGCCGTTAATGAATTAGATTTCAATCGTAATTCCATTGCAAGAAATTTAAGAACAAAAAAATCAAATCTTATTGGTTTGGTTGTTGCTGATATAAAAAACCCTTACTATTCAAATATTGCAAAGGAAATTGATAATGCTTTATTTAAATATGGATACAATTTACTTGTATGCAATACAGATGAATCAGAGAAGAAAGAAGAAAAAATTCTTAAAGCTTTAACTGAAAAACGAGTTGATACAATTGTGATATCACCGGCTTCAAATAATACTAATTCACTACGAAAAATCCAAAGTTCTGGAACTCGGATAATAATAATTGATAGAAACTTAGGAGTAAATGATTTTCCTTTTATAGGGAGCAACAACTTCGATGAATCTAAAGCTCTTACACAAATTTTAATTGAAAATGGCCATAAAAAAATAATATTTGTTGCCGGAACCCCAAATGCAATGACATCCCGAGAACGTGTTTCGGGATTTAAAGCATCACTAATAGAAAACAATATTAAATTATCAAACGCAAAAATAATAAATGGTATGTATAAAGAAAATTTTGTTTACAAAAAAATGTTAAATTTTCTGGCCTATAATTCTAAGAATAGAAATGGTTTTACCGCAATATTCAGTTCCAACAATTTAATGACAGCTGGAATTATAAAAGCTGCAAATGAAGTGCAAGTATCTATTCCCGAAAATATATCGCTTGTCTCTTTTGGCCAATTAGATTTTCAAGAAATTATCAAACCAAAAATCACCTGTATAAGACAGGATATTGATACCATTTCCGAAAAAATCGTAGAAAATATATTATTGATGAACCAACCTAATTTCTCAGCAAAAAATACAATTGTTAAAGATTTTATTGAGATTGGATCTTCAGTTCAAAAGATAAGATAAGTTAAAGTTATATAATCAAATTAAATGATCAGAGGAAAATTGATATTGTATCAATTTTCCTCTGATCATCTTTTGTCATAATTAATTTTTATTTTTAAAAAGAAAATATATTCAAAAAATTTACGTATGATACGTATGAAATACATAGTATTTACTTGCTAATTCTAAGCGAATTTACATATTTTCAAATCATTCGATTTATATAGTCATTTTAACGTGCTAAATTCATTATTATCCTCCACAAAATTACCAAATTTCTATATTTAAACTTTACATAATCAGCTTTACTGAATTATTAAATTTTATTCAATAAAATAATGATTGACCCTTAAAAAAATTATTCACAAGTTTAGTAAACTAAGTAGTTAATGGACTCAATGAAATATCATACCACTCAACGTACTAATAATAGTCATCACTAATATATTGTTCAATTTGCTCAATGAATTTCATAAGTAACTCACGTTTGCCTATTATAAAAGGAAAGTCTTAATCAGATCTGTTAAAAATTTCATAACACATTCTATAACATTACGCACAATTAAATTTAATATAAAAGTCAATGTCACTTTAAATAATACTCTCTAAAGAATAAATGTTATTGATGTGTTTACCTTACAAACATGGCTACATTTAATTGTTATTGATTATATTTAATTAAAAATTATCATCAGGTGATCAATTTTTAATTTGATTCTTCAATTGTCATACCTCTCTAAGCTGTTCACTCATAAAAAAATGGTTCTAAACTTTCTGGTGTTGATGGATAAATCAACGCCAGTTTTTTATTCTCTTTTAGATAAAAAAAGAACATCACTGTTCTCATGCTAAGATTTAAGCAATCAAACCGAATCAAACAGGAGTGAACATGATGTCCCAAAACAATTCTATACTATGTACATTAGATATAAAAGACGATATTATAAAAATTATTTCAGTAAAAGATGCCAAAATAAAAAAACGTGGCGTTATAAAACGTATAAAAATTGTGAACGCAAAATTATCCTACACCTTACATAAGTGTCCTCAATGTGGAATGATTTCATTAGTTAAAAATGGTAAAAGAATTACTAATTCGAGGCTGGCCAGTTTTAATGGTTTTGAATATCATTCAGTAATTAAGAAACAACGATTTTTGTATAGGGACTGTAGAAGCACCTGCAGTGCCCACAGTGACTTATTGAGCAAAAATTGCAAGTTAAACATAGAATCTTTTCCACGGCTAAGATTATTGATATTTCGGCTAGTACTGTAGACAGAATTTTGTATGGTAATACAAAGATTCCTCATCGAGGCTCACATTTATCTAAAAATATTTGTTTCGATGAATTTCGCTAAGTAAAAAACCTTTTTACATTTATAGCTATTGATGCAGATACACATGGACTAGTTGAGTTGATACATGACAGACTATCAAGCACAATATTTGAGCACTTTATAAATCAGTATAGTTTTCCAGAACGACAAGCTGTTAAAATTGTATCTATTGATCTAAATGCCAATTATCAATTAGTTGTTCATCGTATTTCCCCCAATGCTCGTATAATCGTGGATATATTTCATATTGTTCAACTTTGTAGTAGGGCTATAGATCGAGCACGTATCAACTCTTTAAAAAAATTTCTGATAAAATGTCTCGTATATACCGTCTACTTCATCTTCCAGAGGAAGATGTAGACGCCAACCATGTAAAAATAAATGAATATACTACTATTCAAAATATCATTGACATAGCTACTGATAAAATACCAGTATTCGAAGAAACCTATGATACTTATCAAAGTGTTCAAGAAGCAATAAGGCATCATGACATAGAGATACTTAGAGAAACCCTTTATAATGGAACCGCAATGGATACAGCCATTACAACGTTACGAAAAAATATAAAATATGTAAAAAACGGTTGCTTATTGCCATATTCCGATGGCTCTCTTGAGGTCACCATTGGAAAAATAAAGAAATTGAAAAGAAATTCTTATGGATTTAGAAATCTTGACCATTTTATTACGAGAATAAGATTGATTTGTGCAAAAAAAAGTACCCTCATTGAGGGTACTTAATAAGTTCAAAAATCATTCATCAATACGTTTTGACAAAGCACCAAAAAAATTAGACCAATTATGGTCTAACCGTATGGAATTGTAATCTATTTAATTCAAAAATCATTAAATTCATTTAATTACTATGGGCACTGTGATCTGTTGGTTTCCTTGTTTTTTTTCTTCATCCAATAAACTAATCATCAAATTTGCAACTGTTTTCCCAATTTTGGTTGGATTGATACTAATGGACGTCATTAATGAACTCATATTTCCTAAAAATTTAGGCCCTCCGTAACCTATGACTTTTAGTTCTTTCGGAATCATAATTTTTCTTCTTTTAGCCTCTAAAATAACTTGATAAGCATTTTGATCATTTCTTGCTAAAACCGCATCAAAATCATTAAATTCTGCAAATAGTTTTTGTGTACCTTCAATACCATATGGATCATCTTGATTAACTAATTGTAGTTCATAGTCAACTTGAGAACCATTAAGCGCATATACTATTGCATCTAAACGATCTTGTTCTTCAGATAATGATAAAGGGCCATGTTGTACTATAACCCTTTTGCGATTACTTCCTTCAATAAGTTTAACAGCAGCTTGCCCCACTTTATAATCATCTGTTATCACATTAACTTTTCTTGAATAATCAACTTTTCCACCACCAAGCTGTACAAATGGAACGTTTTCTTCAGCCACTGTCACTGGAAAATCATAAACTGCGGAAATAATTCCGTCAATATAACTATTCAACATATTTTTTAATTCTAATTCATACTGTTTTGAATTACGGGGGCAAAGATATAAAAGAATGCGTAAACCATTTTTATTCAAAACTCTTTCTATTGTATCAATTTCCTCAGAATAAACTGGATCGATTATTGAAGGAACAATAACTCCTATAATATTCGTTCTCTTACTTGACAAAGATCTTGCAACCTTATTCGGTACATAATTCAATTCTTTAACTACTTTTTCAATTTTTAATTTTGTTTTTTCTGATACATACGATTTATTATTTAAAGCTCTTGAAACAGTTGTAGTTGATACGCCAGCCAACTTTGCTACATCTTCAATGCTACTCAAAATCAAAATCCTCTTCTCAATGAAATATAAATATACCCTAAATCCAATTTAACAATTATGAAAGCAGGCATAATATAATAATATCACTGTTTAATTCAAATTTTAATTAGATGTACTTCACATCATTCCGATTTAGTCATAATATTTATTAACTGATTAATAAGATCAGCAATATATTTTGAATCATTTTTAATTTCACCCTCTGATTTTATCGCAATTAACGAATTGTCAGGTGTCAACAATTCCTCCGAATCATTATCCACGAACTTTCCAATTGGTAGATAAATGGAAATATCAAATAATTTTGTTTTTTCAACATTTACATGTGTTATATATAATTCTGGTGAATTAACTATATACCCCATTATTCTTGGAAAATCTAGTTTATCATTATAATACTCATATATACGTTTTAATTCATCAAGTATTAAATTAATTGAATTAGTAGAATCAATATCATCAATCCTTGGTTCGAACTTTCTAACCTGCTTACCATTTTTTTCAGATAAATAATGTAATTGATTCAACAATTGCATTATTTTCTTTGAGTCTTCTTCAATAATTGGTAATGGTACTCCACTCATGGCCATTTTAGCTGGCTTAAAAAATGAAATTTTCTTTGAATCAATAACGGCAACGGGCACTTTAATATTTAAATTCTCATCATTTTGAAATTGAATATCCCAAACGTTAATGACTTTTTCATTAATTATCCAGGTATTTATAATATTAAAACTAGTTGTATCACCATACATCAAAAAAATATTTTTTAACTTACTAATAATACTATCCATTTTATCGTCCATAATTTCTCCCAATTAATTAGAATATTTATTATATTTTAACAAAACATTCATTCACATCATAGATCATCAAGGAAAACGATAACATAATATTTAGAGATTATATTAAATTAACAGAATTAAAAACCACTTATATATTCATTTATTCATCTATATTAT
The DNA here is from genome assembly GCF_009600985.1 of Companilactobacillus halodurans. Taxonomy (GTDB): domain Bacteria; phylum Bacillota; class Bacilli; order Lactobacillales; family Lactobacillaceae; genus Companilactobacillus; species Companilactobacillus halodurans. Next base: position 13,166 of record NZ_VDFP01000024.1, on the reverse strand, counting down.
TCCATGAAAATTCTGGTGTATTCTTATCAACATATCCAGTTTGAACAGAACAATTGAATTTATTAATTAATATTGTTTTTAGATCTTTAACTGCTGCATCTACCCTATCATCGTTAATACCTTTAAATCCATCAATTGGGAAAAATACTGTATGTGTATTCTCACTAATTTTACCGTGATTGCTTTGCCTCCATGTCCAATGTCTAGTTCTTACGTCATTACCAATTGCATAAACAACTTCATTTTTGTCTGGTTTTTCAACTTCATCAGAGCCCATAGGGACAAATACATCGTTATCAACAGAAAAACGCATTTGAATATCTTCTGACTCTACCCCTGTTAAATCATGTGTCCCCATTGGCAATATATGTTTCAACGAAATAGCATTATTCAAGTCAACTAATGGGTTAATTGATGGAATACGCTTTCCCTTGGAAATCCTAGTAAATAATGCCTCAATTGAACAACGATATTTATTTGGATTAATATTTAATTTTCGAAATGCATTTCTATAAGGAATAATATCTTTATCATCCTTCATTTTTTCACCAAGATATCTATCTTTTACTTCGTCAGTATATGTGCTTAACATTTTCTTGAATACTTCGCTGTTTTTTGTATTGTCAACGCCATTCGCTATAACAACACCCACATATAAATTATTAATTTTTTCAAATATTTTATTTTGAATGATAAATTTCATTATTAGCCCCTCCAATTAAATTCCAAATATTATATATTCTTTAGTATAGCGCATTTTTTTATTAATATTAATTTGAGCTAGAATATTCATAATAAATTTTATATTGCTATAATTAAAGTACTAAATATATTGTACTGGAGACACTAAATTGAATATTAGACAATTCGAAGATACTATTATACATCAAAAAATCAATAAATTATCAGGAATAAAAGGATCAATTAAGATGAACAATTCTTTCGTTCAGGATTACTATGAATCATTTATTGAATGGCTGAGCAATTATCATGTAATAAAAATTGTTAACTCAACAAAAAAAAGGCCTATTTCATTAAAAAATGTTACTTCTTATGACTTTACTTTGTGGCTTTTTCTCACCGGAAACGTTTATGGCAGAATAATAAATCTTAATTCAATTGATAATAACAAAATCCAATTAGATGATATATCTCTAAACTATATCCATAACTTAGGTATAAAGCATCCAATTTTTTCTTGGGTCGTATCCATCACTTATTGGATGAATACTAGTAATATTTTTTCAGACAAAAGCAAAAGTGAATTAAAAGCTATTTTACAACAAATACATAATGAATCAGAAAATAAGAATATAAATATAAATCGAAATAGAATTGCCCTTTACAAATCTTTATCTTTACTTTCGGGAATGGCCAATGAACGGGAAAAGTCATCTTATTAAGGATCATAAGCTATTGAATACAAGTAGATTCAAATTTATTCAGGCTATTTCTAATTCAAACTATTAACCAACAGTGAGCATGCTAATTTAATCTAAAACAAAAAAACAAACTAACATTTATGAAGAATAATGATTCGACAAAATCGTGATTCTTCATTTTACTTTTTAAAAGTAAAATGAGAATGAAGTTGATAAAAGTCGAAGGGCCTATTGGCACATGATGTCGTAAAAAAGCTGGCAACTTCGCAGGACTCAATTTAATTCCGTTCGAAGTCTGTTGGCCTAGATGCCGAGTATTGAAAATTGAAATAAGTGTATCCAGAGTGAATAAAACTTTAATAGGAGCGATATTTATGGAATTCATATTTGGGATTGATGGTAGTAAAACTACGTCTAATATAGCTATTTTGGTAAATGGCCAACCAGTAAAACAATTCAAAATAAATAATAATGCCAAGGGATTTGAAACTCTTGGCAAGGAGCTAAATTCTTTTACTGAACCATCAATAATCTTCGAATTTATTGTAGTTTACTCTAGAAGTTTGGAAAATTATTTATTACAGGAGGATTATCAATTCACGAGAATCAATTCTTTGCGTGCAAAGAAGGATATGGATAGTTTTAGACATAATAAAACTGATTCTCTTGATGCTCTCGGACTCTCTAAAGCGATGTCCGTGCATCATTATGACCCTCTGAACTATCTGACCCAATTTATTCAAAACTACATGCATTAGAACGGTTTTATCAAGAACAAAACGAAGACATTGTCCGTGAAAAGGATCATCTACATAAAATACTTTCAATTACATTCCCAGAAATAGAAAATCTTTTAAGTTCCACTGATGGAGATCTATATTGGAATCTTGTACAAAAATTTCCATCATCTGATTTTGTTAAGAAATATGATATTTATACATTGTCTAGAGTAGTATTAGAGTCGACTCCCAAAAATATGGGAATTGGCCGTTCTCAACGTATTGCCAGCCGATTAATCGAGCTGGCAAAATAATCTTTTTTATAACCAATATTGATTATGAAGTTAGAGAAGCAAGATATCACGCACATGAAGTTCAACGCATCAATCATTTGAAATCTCAATTGATTAGTGAAATGGCTGAACTATCTAAAAATCTACCAGAAATAAAAATACTAATAAGTATTCCAGGAAGTGGAATCAAAAAGGCAGTCTGTTTGACTGCTGAATGGGAGATATCAGGAGGTTTTATAGTTCAAATGCCATCAATGCATTCATAGAAATAGATCTTATTCATTACGAATCTGGTAACTATACGGCTGGAAAACACATACGAAAACGTGCCAATGCTTACGCTCGTAAAATACTTTTTAAAGCAATATTAAATATCATATCGGCTTCAAAAACGATCCCAACAAATATCCGTTTAGTTTATAAAAGAAAAAGACAATCTTCAGGTTCCAAAGGAACCAAGAAGATTGTCATATCTGCTATACATCATCTTATAAGGACGATATATCATCTAGTTTTAAATAATGAGATGTATGATACAAAAATGTTCTTGGGCGAACATTAATCATCTCTCACTTATCATTTTACCACCTCATAAAAAATATAATATATGAAGCTTTATTTAGTAAACTCTAATTTTCAAATATCAATACCTTGAATCTTCTGATCCTTACCCATATCATAATATCAAAAAAGAGAACCCAACAATATCAGGTTCTCTATTGACTAATGGTAAAAAATAGGAAGCAATTTGTGTCAAACAAAAAATAATAGATTTAGACAAATAATTTTGAAAATTTAAATCCTAGTCAACTAGAAAATGATCATTACATAAATAGCCAATACACTCACTAATTCTCTCATTATAAAATAAATCAAATTTCAATCTTTAAATTTAGATTATTATAATTTTTGATAAAACTTTGTTTTTAGTTTTATGTAACCGCTTGCTTATTTTACTCTGAGTGCTATCCTTGAATAGGGATTATTTGTATGAGCATTTAAATGTCATAATCTTTTATTATTGCTATTGTCTTAATAGTAATAATTTACACTTTGAAATCATCAAATATTAAACCAAACAATTTATTAATTCAAAACTCCAAAATAGTTAATTATCTTTTAATACAAATGTCTTTTAAAATCCTAACTTTTATTACGCGTTATCATTGATATATTTTCATTTATTTTGCTCATATTTTAAATTGGTCCCGTTCAAATCCACAGCACTAGCTATAATGAAGTTGATAAGTAATTTACTATCAGCTTCATTTTTGTATCTCATTTAATAAAAACTGTATTTCGTAGCATACGGACGAACTAATTTTTAGAAAAATTATAACTTTATTGAATTACATTTTAAGTTTTATCTCCATAAAACTGGATTGGGATAAGAGTGAACTCAATTAAATTTGTAATCTCAATAGGTTATATCCCAATTCAGAATATGTTAGCAATGGATTTAGGAATCGAACTTTGAAAGAAACAATCATACTGATATTTGTAAGATTTTTAGTAAATGTTTAAATTTACATACACTTTCTATAATTGTTGAAAGATTATATTAAAGAGTTTTACTTTAAAAATTTCACGAGTATAACTTTCAGATATTAGCGAAGTGTCCGCCTCGATTTATTGTCACACTGAGCTATTCCCTTTGTTAATCTAAGTTAAAATAGATTATCTACTTATTCTTCAAACGTTTCAATCTAATACAGTTTATATCGACTTTCAACACTAGGATAGTTATCCCTGCCGGACGCAAAAAGCAGCTAGACTAATATGGTCTAACTGTCAGATGTAACTACCATAAACTTAACTTTATATCAACTAACAATCTCAGATAAATCCAGTCACCAGTTGATTATAACAATATGGAAGGGAGTGGATTCGAACCACCGAACCCGAAGGAGCGGATTTACAATCCGCCGCGTTTAGCCAGACTTCGCTACCCTTCCTTCAAAACATACCTCAATACGTAATTAGTATAACTAATTTTCATTAATATTTCAATCCATTATTATAACATTGACAATTTTTATTATAATAGATTGCAAATATGATCCGAACACTTTAAAAAATACTCTCTAAATGTTTTAATGGAAATTTTCCAACCTAAAATTTTTAGTATCCATCTGTTTATTAATTCAATTGCCTCGATGACATCGTCATCGGCAATTGAATTAAAGTTGGTTTTCTTTGGAAAGAGCCAACGTAACTTACGGTTGAAATATTCATTAGCTCCACATTCCCAAGGAGAGAGTACAGATGACAAAAATAATTTGATAGACCATGACCTTTTATTAGCTGTTGACATCAGTAAATTTTTTTCCGTGATAAACAGTGGTCGATTGGATATCTCTAATATTCTAGCAATTTCATTTTGTGATTTACCCATCAATTAATAAATAATAGATGGCACCGCGCTCGAACTGTGATAAAGTAGATACGCTCATCGTAAATGCTTCTTTCATGATCGGTTTTGTCACTAACCATTGTAAAATATTTTACTGTAAGTGTTTTTTATTTAGATATTCATATTAATATTACAATTTGAGAAATAAAATATATTTTTTATTATATTTAATGATGATTTTTTATTTGAAAACCTTACAATTAAACATTGTATAATGTTTTTATTACTTAAAGTTCATGAACACATCCCTTCCTATAATTTATTGAAATATAAGTATAATTAACTGATTCATATTTTGTTTCGGTTCTTAAAGGCCTTCCAAATTAAATATTACTCACATTTAATAGCTCCATTTGACAAGGGATTTTATTTCAAATCACTTGTTTTACCAGCCACCCCTTTCAATTTAATGCTTCTAAACTTTCTGGTGTTGATGAATAAATCAACGCCAGTTTTTTATTCTCTTTTAGATAAAAAAAGAACATCACTGTTCTCATGCTAAGATTTAAGCAATCAAACCGAATCAAACAGGAGTAAACATGATGTCCCAAAACAATTCTATACTATGTACATTAGATATAAAAGACGATATTATAAAAATTATTTCAGTAAAAGATGCCAAAATAAAAAAACGTGGCATTATAAAACGTATAAAAATTGTGAACGCAAAATTATCCTATACCTTACATAAGTGTCCTCAATGTGGAATAATTTCATTAGTTAAAAATGGTAAAAGAATTACTATTGCGAGACTAGCCAGTTTTAATGGTGTTGAATATCATTTAGTAATTAAGAAACAACGATTTTTATGTAGGAACTGTGGAAGCACCTGCGGTGCCCACAGTGACTTATTGATCAAAAATCATACAATGACTAAGCAAGTTAAACATAGAATCTTTTCTATGGCTAAAGAATCCTTTACTTTGTCATCCATGGCTAAGGTTATTGGTATTTCGGCTAGTACTGTAAATAGGATTTTGTATGGTAATACGAAGATTCCACGTAGGTGTTCACATTTACCTGAAAATATTTGTTTCGATGAATTTGGCTCAGTAAAAAATCTTTTTACATTTATAGCTATTGATGCAGATACACATAGACTAGTTGAACTGATACATGACAGACTATCCAGAACAATAATTGAACACTTTATAAATCAGTATAGCTTGTCAGAACGACAAGCTGTTAAAACTGTATCTATTGATCTAAATGCCAATTATCAATTAGTCGTTCATCGTATTTTTCCCAATGCTCGCATAATCGTAGATAGATTTCATATTGTTCAACTTTGTAGTAGAGCTATGGATCGAGTACGTATCAATTCTTTAAAAAAGATCCATGATAAAAAGTCTCGTATATACAAAGCTATGAAATCTGACTGGAGTCTATTTCATCTTCCCGAGGAAGATGTAGACGCAACCCACGTAAAATACATCACCGGTATAAACGAATATACTACTATTCAAAATGTCATTGATATAGCTACTGATAAAATACCAGTATTCAAAGAAACCTACGATACTTATCAAAGCATTCAAGAAGCGATAAGGTATCATGACATAGATATACTTAGGGAAACCACTTACAGGTATAAAAGAAATGGAACCGCAATGGATACAGTCATTACAACGTTACGAAAAAATATAAACTATGTAAAAAACAGTTGCTTATTGCCATATTCCAATGGCCCTCTTGAGGGCACCATTGGAAAAATAAATAAATTGAAAAGAAATTCTTATGGATTTAGAAATCTTGACCATTTTATTAAGAGAATAAGATTGATTTGTGCATAAAAAAAGTACCCTCAATGAGGGTACTTAATAAGCTCAAAAATCATTCATCAATATGATTTGACAAAGAGCCAAAATAGTAAATCTACTTACTATCTACTTTTTAACTTGTGCTATTTTCAATACGATTCAGAAGAAAAATCACAATTAATATTAACTAATCTCTTTAATTTGCGTCTTCTACACTAATTAACGTGTAATTCTTCTTTCCTTTACGAGCCACAATATATTTACCATCAAAGCCATCTTTAGGGTCTATCATAGACTCTACATCAGTAACTCTTTCACCGTTTATAGTTATGGCTCCATTCGTTACATCTTCACGTGCCTGACGTTTTGAAGGCTCAATCTCAGTATTTACCAAGAGATCAACAATATTTGTCAAAAGATTGTTAGCATGTGCTGACGGAACCTTATCAAAAGCTTGTTTAATTTCTGATGCTGACAACTGTTTAATGTCACCACTGAATAAAACTTCAGAAATTTTTTCAGCTTCTTTCATTTCTTTTACTCCATGAACAAATGACGTTACCTCTTGAGCCAATCGTTTTTGAGCCTCCCTCTTTTCTGGTTCCCTTGTAACTTTTTCCTCCAAAGCATTGATTTCATCATGTGACAAGAACGTAAAGTACTTGAGATATTTAACGACGTCACGATCATCTTGATTAAACCAAAATTGATAGAATTCAAATGGAGAGGTCTTCTTAGGATCGAGCCATACAGCACCACCAGCAGTCTTACCAAATTTAGTACCATCAGCCTTAAGCATCAAAGGAATAGTCAGTCCGTAAGCTTCAGCTTTAGAATCTTTTTTATGAATTAAATCTACACCGTTAGCCAGATTGCCCCATTGGTCGGCACCACCAATTTGAAGCTGAATATCCTTTTCTTTAAGTAAATGATAGAAATCAATAGACTGCAAAATCTGATAACTGAATTCAGTAAATGAGATACCATTATCTAAACGACTAGCAACTGCTTCTTTAGATAGCATTGTATTTACATTAAATGATTTACCATAGTCTCTTAAAAAACTTAGCAAATCAATTTTACTTAACCAATCGTAATTATTAACAATATCAAAATTTTCTGTACCAAATAATTTAACCATTTGGCTAGTTAAAGCTTTTTCGTTATGTTCAACTTGACTAGTCGTTTGAAGTGATCTTTCAGTTTTTCTACCTGATGGATCACCTATAAAACCAGTACCTCCACCAATAAGGATATATGGATGATGTCCTGCAAGTTGAAACCTCTTTAACATAATAAATGGAATTAAGTGTCCAATATGAAGTGAATCACCGGTAGGATCAGTACCACAATAAAGAGAGACCTTTTTATTTTTTAATAATTTGCGAAGTCCTTCAAGATCAGTACACTGATTGATGGCTCCACGCCATTGCAAATCTTCTAAAATGTCCATAAATATCTTCTCCTTAAAAAACGCTTTAGCTTTATTAAACAACAATTAAATTAATTAATCAATCAATTATTAGTCTTATTTTAATGTTCTCTTTTTATGTTCTAGTATAAATCCAACAAAAACAGTAAAAAAGGGAACCAACAATGGGAAGAATGAATATGGTATATATTGTATAGGACTAACTTGCAATGCTCCTTGAATAAATACTCCACTGACACTCCATGGGATAATAGAATTAACTGCTGCACCAGCATCATTAAGTGTCCTAGTTAATCTTGTTCTTGGCAAATTCATTTTATCAAATGAATCTTTAAAGCTTTCACCTGGCAAAATAACTGATAAATATTGTTCGCCAACTAAAAAATTTACACCAACACATGTAATAGCTGTCATTAAAACCAATTTTCCTGCAGTATTAATAAATTGTCCAAGCCCATCTATTAAGGATCCAATGATATGAAATTTAATCAATAATCCCCCTAATGACAACGCAAAGATAATCAAGGCCAAAGAACTCAACATACTATCAATTCCACCCTTTGATAATAAAACATTCATCGTCTTACTACCAGTTTTAGCTACATATCCATTCATTATATACTTAGCTAGGGTGTTTAATTTTATTGGACGATGTAACCAACCAATAATAACAGCAAAGAACGAACCAAAGGCTAGTGATGGCACTGCTGGAACCTTTAACCACGCAAGAACTAATAATAAAATGATAGGTAGAACTGTCCAAAATGAAATCCAGAACCCATTTTGGAGCTGTTGCGTCATAATGGTTATCTTCTCCAAGCTTACATCCTTATGGCCAAATCCAAGTAGTGTATATCCAATCAAAACCACACCCCAAACTGGCAAATCAGTCCAAATTAGACTTTTGATATGCTCATAAATATCTATTTCACCAACACCAGCAGCTAAATTCGTTGTCCCAGATAATGGAGAAACGTTTGCACCAAAGTATGCTCCTGAGATAATAGCGCCAGCAGTAATACCTGGATTTATTTTCAACGCTGATCCTATTCCAATAAAAGCAATGCCCATTGTTGATACTGTAGTAAACGAACTGCCACAAGTAATACCAACGAGTGAACAGACAATAAACACTGTAGGTAAAAAGTACTTAACTGATATTATTTTAAACCCAAAATACATGATTGTAGGGATGGTTCCCAAATAAATCCATGTTGCAATTAAAACACCAATTAAAAGAAAAATCATCAAGGGAATTACTCCAGGCTTAATTCCTTCTTCAATTGCTCCAACTACTTCATCCCAATTGAATCCTCTGATAATTCCATAAAGCATAAGAGAAACTACTGAAATCAGCAGAGGAACCTGGGGCGATTGACCCGAAAAGATAATTAAGTACCCCAGTATAATCAAAATTATAATAACAACAATTATACTTTCTAAAACGCCAACATTTGGTTTATGTCTTTCACTCTTTCTCAAATTAGTTACACCCCAATCTAATAAATAATTACATACTATTTATTTTCGTATGCTCGAGCATCCTTAAGCCACTGATCATTTTTGTGTGAATTAATAATTAATGGGATAATAGTCATTACAACAGTAATAACAACCATGGCAATTCCATTAGTAATTCCAGCGGTAGCTACTGTTACAATACCAATGGCAAAAATACCAAAAATAAACAATATCGTCCAAATCCAAGCAGCCACATTACCACTTTTACCAACACGGTATGGTCTCTTTGCATTTGGCTGTGTGTAACGTAATCTGATGAATGCTATTGCAATTAAGAAATAAAGAACACAATACAATAATGTCGTTGTATTTGTTAGCATTAGAAAAACACTATTAATATCTGGTAGAGCATACATTAAAGCAAATAGTGTAATACAAGTTGTTTGTGTCAAGATAACATTTCTTGCAACACCAATGTCATTGTGTTTAAAGAAGCCCCATTTTGATGGTACTAGCCCTTCACGTGCAACTTGAATCATTGATTGTGAAGGTCCTGTTACCCAACCCGACAGTTGAAGGAAGACACCAACGGCTGCCAATAAGCTAAACACATTAGCAATCCATAATGGCCAACCTAAAATTTTACAGAATAGAATAATTGGTTGTGTAATATTTGTTAATTCTGTCGAACCTTTTGGTACAACATCAGCAACAATGAAAGCATTTAACAAATTCAAAATAACCATTGCAACTAATGCAAAAATGACACCTTTAACGAAATCATTTGACTTTTTCATTCTTGGAACATAAACACCTAATGTTTCAATTCCTGTGAAGATGAATGAAATAGCAGCAACATACTTCAAAGTATCAACACTAGGAATTAATTTACCAGAAGAAAATGATCCTAAAACACTATTAACATCAATTCCTGTCTTGGCAAGTGCGGCAATTCCCATAATAATCATAACTGCAAATGGAATATAAACACCAAACCAAACACCAAAATTACCAGCAAATTTAGCCATATCAAATTTCAAATTTAATATTGTAATAATCCAGTAAATAACAATAATACATGCTAAGGTAAACCAGTGATTTTGTCCCAAAACTTGATTACCAATTGTATTACCCAACAATGGTCCAAGAGTGGAAGCAACCATAACCATACCTGGGAAAATTTGTACCCAAAGTAGCCATGCTGTGGTGAAGCCCCATTTTGACCCCAATCCAGTACGTACCCATAACTGAGGACCACCGGCATCTTGAAGCATCGATGAGAATTCTCCTGACATAATTGAAACAGGTAAAGCAAAGAAAATAACAGCAAAGATCAAATAGAAGAACATTTGCCAACTTGCGGCTGCCAATGTTGGAACACTACGGACTGTGGCAATCATAGCCATACCAATCCCGATAAATGTACCAAGGCTTATTTTATTATTTGAGCTCATTTTTATTTCAACTCCTAAACACGTAAAGCTCAGCAGCATCCCTACTCCTGAGTTTTACGAAAAGTTATAATATTAATACTTATTTAATAAACTGTTTATTGTTACTATTTCATTTGATTTAAAATCTTTGACAATTTTTCAGCCATAGCACTCTTAATTTTACCTGCATATTCAGCAAAATTATCTTTATCATATAGAAGTGGTGTCAATACACATGCACGTAAAATTCCAACAGCTTTTTCATTCTCCCAATCATCATGTGTAAAGCCCAGACTCTTTACATAAGCTTCAGGACTATCACCATAACCATCTTTTGCAAAATCAGTATGTGATGTAATAAAATCGTTATTATAAATAGGGCCCTTAACGAATGAGGCCTCTTGATAAAATGCAAGATTTAAGCTGTTCATCTTGGCAAAATCCTTATTGCCCTTAACATTAAATGTCCAATCAACCATGTTGAAGTCAGGCTTTGTTAATGGATTAACTTCAATCTTTTGTCCATTAATGTCAAAGCTCAAATCATTCAAAAAGTCATAATAACGGTTAGCTGCTTCAATTGAACGACCAATTAACTTACCATACCCTGAAACATTCAATGGCAAAACACGATGTGCAGTCCAAACAGCCGCTGCAGTTGCACCAGCCTTGGAACCTTCAAGAATATAAGCACCTAACATTGATGGTGCCTTTGAACGTTTATCAAATACGTATGTAGCAAAATATGAAATGATGTTGCGCATAGTAATATTACGAATTGCAATTCCACCAGCTGCATAAGGTACATAGCCCATCTTGTGAGGATCTACTGTTACCGTTTCAGCTTCTGAGATGGCCTTGAATGCATTATAGACATCTTTTGAAATGTATTCTTTATTTTCTTGGAAATCACCATACTTTTGATGAACTTCTTGTAACTTATCATATGGAATGAAATTCCCATCTTCATCTAAGAATAATGAACGTGCATAAGCTCCATAAGCAGCATCAACATGTAAATAGAAATATGTCCCTTGTTTCATCAATTTTTTACGTAATTCGACAACTTTATCGACAGGATCAACAGCACCCTCTTCAGTAGAACCAGCAACCGCTACAACACCAAGTATTGGAGTTTTTTCAGCAACTAATTTATTGATTGTCTTTTCAAGTTCATTTACGTCAAGTCTGTAATTGTCATCTACTGGAACAGGAACAACTTGATCCAAACCAATACCAACGACATCGGCAGCTTTCATCCAGCTATAGTGTTTAGTCTGTGGTACTAGCCACTTGCCTAGTTTAGAAAGATCCACTCCTCCACGAGCTGACTTTGCTTTGATGGCATCAATAGTTTTATCATCTTGACTATTAAGAATATCCATAATATCGTCCACAGACATATTGAGTAATTCCCAATCACTCTTGCCTTCTACTAATTCTGGCTTTACTTCCTTCATTGCTAATGGTAGACTTTTGACATTTCTTGCATACCATAAGCCTTCCATATTTGCCAATGAGCCATCGGCAACGATATGACCCCAACCATGATTGAAGTTAAATAACTTAGCAAAATCCTTACCTACTTCTTCTTCCATTTGAGAAGTACCTGGTGATGATTCATATGCAACATTATTACCATTCCATAACATCGCATATGTATATGCCAAAATTGAAGGCATTAACGTCTCAGAATTCATGTGTCCAAAATAACGAGGTGAGTGCCATGGAACAGAATTTGTACGTAAACGAACGGATAATTCATCTAAAACAGCATTCATTTTATTTACAGTTGATTTAAATGACTCAGAAGTTTTTTCATCTTCCGAGATTAATGGTTCATCTTGTGGCATATAATTCTTGCGCCATCCCATATGTTCATTAACCAACTTAATTAATGTTGTTTTGAATAAATCCGCATTTTCGGCTTTATCACCGATAAAAAGTGCATCAAGATTTAAATTATCATTATTATTACCGATATTGTCAGTCATACTAAAAACCTCCCATATTTATATTTGCCTGATCGACTAACCAAGATTTATCTTAGATCTTTTATAGAATATGTCAACGTTTTCATAAAGTGGGATAGTCCTTTTAAATGGATTTATATATATTTTCTAATTTTTCGACTTTCACATACTTTATTTGGCGAATTTTATAATCAAGTTAGCCACTTTCAATAAAATTCCAAAATAAAAACACCAAGACGAAAAAATCAGGTATCATTGGAGTTCTCCACAAACAATGAAAGAGGTTTTTCGTCTTGATGC
>NZ_VDFP01000237.1 GCF_009600985.1 Companilactobacillus halodurans | reverse complement strand
GGTGGTATTTCGATGCTATCGATTAAGTCATTAAAGCGTTAGTAAGGTATTTGTTGGCAATCCTTATTTAAAGTTAAGGATTGCTTTTTGTTCTCTTCAGTTGCAATCGCTTGCAACTCGCACCTATCCTCTGCTATGCTCGTGCCAACAATGGTAATTATTTATTCACCTAAATTTAGGATGGAGGTAATTAAATGACTGAAAGTTATCAATTTGATGTTTTGTACTTAGGCGCGGGGCATGGTGCCTTCGACGGGGCGGTTCCACTAGCTAATAGTGGTAAAAAAGTCGCCATTATCGAAGCGGACAAAATCGGGGGAACTTGTCCAAACCGTGGATGCAACGCGAAAATTACGCTGGACAACCCGGTTCAACTTTTACGCCACCAAGAACGCCTTGATGGCATTGTAAATGGTGACTTAAAGCTGGATTGGACTGCCAATGTAGAACATGAACACGAAGTCATCGACGGCTTGCCGGACATGATTACTGGTTTACTCGACTCTGTTGACATCGAAATTATTCACGGTCGTGGAAAATTTGTTGATGCTCACACCATCGAAGTGGATCAACAGCGCTACACCGCTGACAAAATCGTGATTGCAACGGGGCTACGTCCCCACCATCTAGATGTTATGGGCTCAGAACTTACGCATGACAGTACCGATTTTATGAACCTCAAACAGCTTCCTGAAAATATCGTAATTATTGGCGCGGGCTATATCGGCATGGAATTTGCCACGATTGCCAATGCTGCCGGCGCGAACGTCACTGTACTTTTACGCCATAATCGGGCGTTGCGCAAATTTAATCAAGATTACGTAAAACAAGTCATTGCCGACCTCGAAAAACGAGGGGTGAAGTTCATTTACAACGCTCAGGTGGATCGTTTTGAGGAAGACGGTTCTCATTTTACCGTGTCTTATAACGATCACGAAACCCTCACCACCGACTGGATTTTGGATGCTACCGGACGAATTCCTAACATCGAAAACATCGGATTAGACGAAGTAGGCGTTAGTTACAATGCTAACGGGATCGAAGTTAACGATCATCTTCAAACTAACATTGATAACATCTATGCTTCTGGTGATGTGCTTGATAAAGAACA
>NZ_VDFP01000236.1 GCF_009600985.1 Companilactobacillus halodurans | reverse complement strand
ACTTATACCAGTCTGACTGGTCGTAATGAGGAAATAGCCAAGCATTTGGCAGATTACTTAAAGGATAAAGGTGCTGATCTTGATTTGGAGCAAATCGTTGATACAGATGCCTTTGGTTTAAGTGACTATGACGCCGTTATAGTGGAAACATACACTTATCATGATGGTGAAGTGCCTGACGAAGCACAGGATTTTTATGAAGATTTAGCCGATGTGGACTTGAAGAGAACTAAGTTTGCGGTGTTAGGTTCCAGTTCGAAGACCCATTTACACTTTGGTAGAGCCGTTGATTACTTTACGATGCAACTGAACTCTAGCAATGGTGAACAAGTTGCTGACTCTGTGAAGATTGATCGTGATCCTGATGAAGACGATTACAAGCGAGTTGAAGCTTTAGGTGATTATGTACTGAAAAGTTTGAAATAACAAATTACGAAAAAATATCGAAAATTCTTATGGATTTTCGATATTTTTTTTATGAGAACATTTTTTACCTTGTTTATAAAAAATATCTCGGATAACATAAAATTATAAATATAGTTAGGGGGTCCTAGGGGATGACTGAATTTATAGCTTTAGTGGCATTCGGATTTATGATTTATTTTGCCATTAAAATGTTTAAAGGTCGGAAGATAAAGGCGAATGACCGTGCTAGTAAAGCACTAAAGAAGCGTTATCGAATCGGCTTAATTGTCAGTATTGTAGTAATGTTTGTGGCTACGATTATGAGTGGTGGTACTGAAGATACCACTTCCAAGCAATCATCAAGTAGTGCTGATACGACCAAAGTTGTTAAAAAACAAAAGTATATCGGTAAAGACAAGTACGATATTGCCAAGAAGGAAAATGTTGCTTTATTAGCTAAACAAAAGAAATTGCAGAAACAAGAAGATAAACTGCAAGAACAACAGGATAAAATTGCTAGCGATGAAGCTGAGGCTAAGCGTAAAGAACAAGAACAACAGGCTGCAGCTCAAAAAGAACAAGAGGAACAAGCTAAGGCTGCTCAAAAGCAACAAGAAGAGGCCGCGGCTCAACAAAAACAACAGCAAGAGCAACAACAATCACCTTCGCAGACGCAAACTAGGGGAGATATGAGTACGTCTGATACT
>NZ_VDFP01000235.1 GCF_009600985.1 Companilactobacillus halodurans | reverse complement strand
GAAGAAGCTCAAGATTTGTATGATGATCTTAAATATATTGATTTAGAAATAACTAAGTATGCCGTTTTGGGGTCGAGTTCAAAGGAGCATTTACATTTTGGTAGAGCAGTAGATTACTTCACGATGATGTTAAACTCGAGTAATGGTGAACAAGTTGCTGATTCAGTCAAAATTAATCAAGATCCTGATGAGGACGATTTTAAACGAGTCAGAATACTTGGAGATTATGTTTTAGCAAGTTTGAAATAAAAAGGCTTTTAAATGGATTTTTTAGAGTTTAGGTATAAAAATAGCATCTTATTAAGAATTCAGGGTATTGATGACTACCTTCAATATGTCCTTAATAGGATGCTATTTTTTTGCATAAAAAAAACGCTAGGTGACCACACCTAACGCTTTCTTTGATACAAGATAACTGAGAATAGTTACCTATAAATGCTGTATCAACATACAGTATAACAGTAATTGATCTTATATCATATAAGTTTTTGAAATAATTATTAATTTAAACTGTTCCTTATGAAAGGCCCCCCAGTTTTTCCGCTTGTTTGCGTATGAAATCTTAGATAGTATTAAATCAAGAACATATGGTTAAGGGGGATCTAAGATATGGGGAGCTTTATCGTTTTTGTGGCTTTTATAGCCACGATTTATTTTGCTATCAAGTTTTTTAAGTTTCGTAAAATAAAAAGCAATGATCTAGCGATTATAACGAAAAAAAGAAATTATCGTAATGGATTAATAATTAGTATTGTCATAATGTTCGTTGCCAGTATTATGACAAATCCTAGTGAAGCACCACAGAAAAAGTCAGCCGATTCTGAATCTGTTAAGGTGGTTAAGAAAACTAAATACGTTGATAAAGACAAATATAATATCGCAAAAAAAGAAAACGTTGCTTTGGTTGCTAAGAAATCTAAATTAAGCAAGCAGGAGAAAAAGCTTCAAGAGCAAAGGGATAAAATTGAAGCTGACGAAGCTAAGGCTAAGCAACAAGAACAAGAGGAAGCACAAAAACAGCAAGAACAACAGGCTAAGGCAGAAAAAGAACAGCAAGAGAAACAAGCGCAATCTCAGGATCAAGGTCAATCAAGTTCAACACAATCACAGGGG
>NZ_VDFP01000234.1 GCF_009600985.1 Companilactobacillus halodurans | reverse complement strand
CATCACGATCATCCAATTCAGCACGGATATTCTTAGCACGTAATTCTGAAAGAATTTCGTTAGCGTAATCTGTGTGAAGTTTTTGGTTAACAGGGATGATACGTACTTGTGTAGGAGCCAACCATGTTGGGAATGCACCCTTGTAAATTTCAATTAGGTAAGCAATAAATCTTTCCATAGTTGAAACGATACCACGGTGAATCATAACTGGTCTATGATCCTTACCATCAGCACCAACATATGTTAATTGGAACTTCTCTGGTTGCATAAAGTCTAATTGGATAGTTGATAATGTTTCTTCATTACCAAGAGCTGTCTTAGTTTGAACATCAAGTTTTGGACCATAGAAAGCAGCTTCACCTTCAGCTTCATAGTACTTAAGACCAAGATCATCCATAGCGCCTTTAAGCATTGATTGTGATCTGTTCCACATTTCATCGTCATCGAAGTATTTCTCTTTGTCTTCTGGATCTCTATAACTTAGTCTGAAGCTATAGTTTTCAAAGCTAAAGTCTTTATATACATCAATAATTAGATTAACAACACGTTTGAATTCTTCTTTAATTTGATCTGGACGAACAAAGATATGCGCATCATTTAAAGTCATACCACGTACACGTTGCAATCCTGACACAGCCCCACTTGCCTCATAACGATGCATTGTGCCTAATTCAGCAATTCTTATAGGCAGTTCACGATATGAATGTGGTTTATTAGCATAAATCATCATATGATGTGGACAATTCATTGGTCTAAGTACCATTTCTTCATGCTCATCAAGTTTCATTGTCGGGAACATATCCTCTTGATAATGATCCCAGTGACCAGATGTTTTATATAAATCAACATTAGCCATAACCGGTGTGTAAACATGGTCATAACCCATGCTCACTTCTTTGTCTACGATGTAACGTGCAATTTCTCGACGAATTGTTGCACCATTTGGTAACCAAAGTGGTAAACCAGCACCTACTAATGGGTTGTTTGAGAATAGCTCTAATTCCTTACCAATTTTACGATGATCACGTTCTTTTCTTTCTTCAAGCATTTGTAAGTGTGCTTTCAAATCCTTTTTATCGAAAAAGGCTGTACCATAAATACGTTGTAACATTTTATTTTT
>NZ_VDFP01000233.1 GCF_009600985.1 Companilactobacillus halodurans | reverse complement strand
GTAACTTAGCTGCTTCGTAAGGTGTCCGGACTTCAATCGCCCGTTTAACTTGATTAAATTCGGTATCAGTTAAAGGGTTTCCCTGCAATTTAGCATAGTTATTGTTATTTAATTTATCGCGAAAATTAGTCCATAATTGATCCGGGGTCGCACCATACAGGTCTCTTCGTTCCACCCATTGATTGCTTCCAGTCGTTAAGGTTTTAACAACTTCTTTTTCAAACGACAACTCCAACATGAAAACAGTCCTTCCCCCTCTTTTAAATGACTCACTAGTTTATTATACGCGAACAGATTGGCGTTTAGGCTTCATAATACAAATAGCCAGGATACAATAAGGTTGAAATAGATAGACAGCTAAAAAAATAAGAAACTAATATTGGACTACCTATTAAATTCAAAAGATCTGTTCCAATAAAATTATTATGATCCTCATAACGCAAATTTAAAAATACATTTTGTGATATTCTTGTTAGTGTAGGAATAGCATGACTGGCACTAAAAGGATCATTGCAAAGTGCAATTAAAACACGGACAGATACCTCACAACGTTGGATAGCCGAACTATTCTTTAGTTGATTAGACAAATATCAATGGTTTTGGAAAAGCTGTGAACGTAAACTGCAATAGCAGTCTTCAAATGGTTGTGCTGGCGTACTTGAAGATGGTCCTCAAAAGATACTAGACAGGTTCTTAGTAAGACACAGGATTTGTAGACAGCTTTTATAATTAATATGGTTGACAAAGTTAGGAGCCCTTCAATTGATTAATAAAGTAGACTTACCAGCTGATAGATTTGAAAATCCTTCTTTAGAGAATTTAAAAGCTAAAAATTTTATTTTTGGTAAAAATGGAACAGGGAAAACATCGATTAGTCATGCAATTTTAAAACAATATAATGATCAGTTCGATATTCATCTATTTGAAGGTTTTAATTCAGTTGTTGGAGATAATCATATATTGGATGCCATTTATTTGGGGACTAGAAATGCTAGTGTACAACCATTAATTGAAGCTACCCAAAAAGAATTAGTGGAAATAAATAAAGATTTAGAGCCCTTAGATGAC
>NZ_VDFP01000232.1 GCF_009600985.1 Companilactobacillus halodurans | reverse complement strand
CATTCGATTGTGCAATATTTTATGCAATTTAATTCCAAAGTGCCGTTTGATATTTGTAGTAGTTTAATTTACGTCTTGTTACTTCTATTGATGAATAAAGTAGCGGTGAAATTATCTGGTAAAAAACATAATCCTTTTATCTTGCCATTAATTTTTGGTTTTACTTGGTTTTATATACCTTATTTTGGCCAATCAGTTTTGTGGTTATCAGGTTCAGGCAATTACTTGTGGATGAGTGTAATTTATTTAGGATTCATTCTGTATAATTTGAAAGTTAGAGCCGTCAACTTCAGTAGTATTCTAGGGGTAATTGTTTTGGGGTTTTTGGCAGGAGCTTCTAATGAAAATTCGGGACCAGCGGCAGTATTAATTATCTTGTTATTTATGGTTAAACGTTTGATTCAAGAACATAAAATTAGTTTAGTTTCCACTATCAGTGTCATTTTCAGTGGTATCGGGTTTATTACTATGATGCTGTCTCCGGGATCACAAAGCCGTGGCAATATTCATCGAACATGGACTTTGATTCAAAAAAACTTTGCTGGCATTTATAAATTAACCTTTGATAAGTGGGTTTGGATCTACTTATTAATGGCAGTTTTATTGATTGTTGGAGTAGTGTTAAAGAAAATTAACGTTGATACAATCTGGGCAGTGCTATTTTTCCTAATTGGACATCTAGCAGCAGTTTACGCTATGGCCTTTTCACCAGAATATCCCGAACGGACTTTCTTTGGTGGAGTGATTTTCTTAGGTATTGCTTTGTTTATCTTAGTTTATGCTGTATTTAGTGAATTAACTTGGACTACAGTAGCTTTGTCGGCCATCATAACGGTCATGTTTGGCATTAGTTTTGGCCCAGCATATAAAGATATTAACTTGAGTTATCATCAAATGCGGACACAGTATCAAATTATTTACCAAGCTGAACAAACAAAGGATAAATCAGCACGAATACCATTAATGACGATGCAAAAAAGCAAGTATAATGCTAACTACGGTGTGATTGCCTTAGATACACCACCGACTGCTTTGATGAACCAGTGGGAGGCTAAGTTCTTTGGACTCAACCAAATCAGCGGTTATCGTGTAAAGTAGAAAATACATTATGAGATTAGTGTCTC
>NZ_VDFP01000231.1 GCF_009600985.1 Companilactobacillus halodurans | reverse complement strand
GTAAACTCTGGATATTCAGAAGGAGCTTGTCCACAAATTGAAACTGTTCTGCCATCTTTATGCGCTGTCTTGATCAAATGACGGATAGCACGTTTAACGGCTAGATTACGTTCGTCAAATAGATGGGCAACAGTATCATTATTACGATCACAACCCAAAATCAACATAGCTAAATCGTTTGATCCAATTGAGTAACCATCAACATATTGATTGAATTGATCGGCCAAAATGATATTAGTTGGAATTTCAGCCATCATGTAAACTTTGAAGTCAGCGTTACGTACCAAGCCTTCATTTCTCATGATATCAGTAACTTTTCTAGCTTCATCGACAGTTCTGACAAATGGAATCATAACATTCAAATTCTTCAAACCAAATTCATTACGAACTTTCTTAACCGCAGCCAATTCTAGTTTGAAGGCTTCAATATACTTAGGATCGTAGTAACGTGAAGCACCTCTCCAGCCTAATAAGTCTGCTGGTTCATGTGGTTCATATTTCTCTCCACCCTTAAGTTTTCTGTACTCACTGGACTTGAAGTCTGATAGACGTAATACTACCGGACGTGGAGCCATAGCACGAGCAACTTTAGAAATTCCGTCAGCTAACATATCAACGACTTTTTCTGGATGTCCTTGTTCAATCAAATATAGTGGGTGTTCATGAATAAATGTTGTCCATAAGAACTCTTCACGCATTAATCCAATTCCATCAGCTGGTAATGATGAGTACTTGTCAGCCAAATCAGGATCACCGAGGTTCATCATAACGCCAGTAGCTGTTGGGGCAAATGTTTCAGCGGCTACTACTTGTCCACCTTGTGCAGCTGGTTTGTCTTTCTTAAGAAGACTGTCAACTTTACCCATGTAAACAATACCGTTTGTAGCGTCAACAGTTACCACGTCACCAGTCTTCAAAACATCCGTTGCAGCAACTTGCTTACTCTTTGTACCAACGATACATGGAATCTGCATTTCACGAGATACAATAGCTGCGTGACAGGTCATACCACCATTATTAGTTACAATAGCGGCAGCTTTCTTCATAGCTGGAACCCAATCAGGTGATGTCATCAAGGTAACAAGGATTTCGCCTTCCTTAAATTGATCAATGTCTTTAGGATCATC
>NZ_VDFP01000230.1 GCF_009600985.1 Companilactobacillus halodurans | reverse complement strand
TCTAGGAATTTTGTGGGAATTATAGCGTGGATCATTGTTATTGCGCTATTGATCTTTGTAGTATTTAATATTAGAAATCGTCATTTAAAAATTTTAGTAGTTAAAAAGGGTAAAATTACTGGGGCAACAATTTTGATTGACCTGGTGGAGATTTTAGTCGTTATTTTGGCTGTGAGTGGTCTGTTATATACAAGTTTATTTACCAAAGTCGATTTAACTGATAAAAATGAAGTAGCAGTTTCATATAAATACGAGCCAATGATTGTCCAAACAACTAATGATGGACAAGGTTATTACGTAAAGATAGATAAAAAAGAATCTAATACCGCCACAGATGTTTATCAATATTGGATCAATAATTCAACTTACACAGTATCTAGTCGTAATGCAACGATTTCAGATGCTACATTACCTTTCACTGTCTCTGGCTTACATTTGAATTGGCCAATGAAGAAAATCAAGAAGTTAGATGCGAAGTATCAAGATGCGTATGTAATTACGGTGCAAGCTAAGTACAAGAATAATTTCATCAATGGATTAGGATTAAAAGCTAATCGCTATGCAATGGAATATCGAGTATTGAGAGTTCCAGCACGTTCATTTATTAATGTTGAAAAGTAGGGATGTTATTAAGTATTAATGTTGAAACTGCTGTTAGTTTCAATAACATGGCCGAAGGGTGAAAAAGAAGAGTTTGGGACAAAACTATTGTCGTCTTTAAACATGCAGCATAAACGTGGAACAAAACATAGCTTTTTCCGCTTAAAACAAATGTCCCCAGCAATCCAAAATCGGATTACTGGGGACATTTGCCTTAATGCTCGAAAGCTGAACATGTTTTGTTCCACTCTCGATATTACTTTCTCCAATAGCCATGTTCTTGGTCAACGGCTACTTGAGCTACTAAGTTCAAATAATTGAATGGGTCATCAAAGTTAGGTGAGAACAACATATCGAGAAAGGCTAATTCGTCAATCGTGTTGCCATTTTGAATGACTACGGAAATGGTATTAGCTGATTGAGAAATCTCGTGGTTAGACATCATTTGTGCGCCTAGAACTTTGCGAGTGTTTTTATCATAAACCAAGGAAATTGAAATTTCAGCGGTCGTGGGCATGAAGTCTGGTC
>NZ_VDFP01000229.1 GCF_009600985.1 Companilactobacillus halodurans | reverse complement strand
CAAGGACCCTATCAAAGATCCTTTTGCACCAACTGAGAGTGAACGCCGAGCTGCTGAAGCAAAGAAAAAGGCCGAAGCTGTCGACCCTAACGATGGTTTCATTCACAATATGATTAAGTTTGCGAAAAATAATGCTTATGTTAGTATTTTCGCCGTCATTATTGTTGCCATTCTCTTAGTTGTTAAAAGAAACTATGGTTTCATTGCTTTAGCAATTCTCATTATTCTTTGGTTCTTGTTATCTCAATTACGCCATGGTAATGAAGTAGGTGCTAACAAAGCTCTAAAGAAGGAAACTTCTTTGAAAAAGAGTTCTGATAATAATAATGCTCCTGAACAAACTGAAACTTATGCTTCTAAGCCTAAAAAACAAAAACCTGAAAAATATCAAACGGCAGCTGATCGTTTGAGACCAAACAAAAAGACGACAACTCAAAAAATTATTATTATTTCGTCAATTGTAGGTTTTATCGCTTCTGTCAGTGGACCATTTCTAGATGGACTATCTCTTTCAAGTACAATTGCTAATGCTGCCAACTACACTGCTAATCTAGCGGCTGCTCAACCCACTTGGATCACAAATGGTTTCTCAGCCATTCGTTTGATTTGTTTCTTATCCCCAGTTATTGCTTTAATTGCCGGTTGTTTCAGATCACGTGGTAGTATCAGATTGGTTAGAATCTTTACTCTACTTCCCACCGTTCTCTACGCCGCTTTATATGGCGTTTTATATGCCGGATTGGTAAATTCATCATCAATTACTGGACAAGTTGCTGTGACAACTAGTGGATCATTTGGAACTAGCTTCTATGTTCTATTAATAACTTCAATTATTTCACTTGTTATGGCATACGCTCTCCGTCCCAAAGTTAGAATTTAGAAAGTTAAACTCAATTCCCATGTAGCAACCATCTTTGATGGTTACCACATGGGAATTTTTTTATTGTCTTAATGTTCATCAATAAAAACAGTTATACTTCAAATTTTTTCTTAAAACTTCTTTCATAATTGCATTTATATAATTGTGCATTTTATAAAAAAATAAATCGTAAAATTTGCTTTCTTACTTCAAGAAACCTTCGCCTCATCCGGTTCGCTTTGGAGTTTGGGTTACTGGGGGCTTCAATG
>NZ_VDFP01000228.1 GCF_009600985.1 Companilactobacillus halodurans | reverse complement strand
CATTCCTTAGGCTATTTAATATAATCCTTACGTTCTAATAAAGTTACATCTGTTTGGGTCGTTAATAATTTTTCAACTTTATAAATATCATCTAAATAATTAGTAATGACCCTTATACCGGCAATATCATAAATATTCTTCTGAATACTTTCAGCAGTCAAAGCATATCCCTTACGCTCAGCTTTTTGTAAAAGACTTTGCATATCTTTCATTCTAGATTCCATATGGTGAATGGGATTATAATCATAATTCACTTGAAACTCTGAATCCAAATTTTCTAGCTTTGTACTGATCTCTTTTTGTCCAGCTTGATAAAGTTGAAATATTTTGATCATTTTAGAAAGTTCATCTATTTCAGGACGTTTTTCCAAACCTCCTAATTGTGATTGTAATTTCTTTAAATTTACGACATTTTGTCTTTCTAATATCATATGCTCTTCCTTTAAATTATTATCAAAAAAGACAGCCAATTATGGTTGTCTCCATTCTATACTTATTCAGTCTAAATATATAATTCAGTTTCAGCTGGTTTAGTCTTACCAATAACTTCACCATTATGAACTGACAACAATACCGCTGCATGTTTATTCAAAGCATCATAGAAGTTATGAGCATCTAGTAATACGAAATTAGCTGGCTTCCCAACTTCGATTCCGTACTGATTTTGAACATGCATGACTTTAGCACTATTGGTTGTAATAAATTTGTAGGAATCCATAATCTGCTGATGTCCCATCATTTGAGTAGCATGCAATCCTTCAGTTAAAACATCGAACATATTACCATTTCCCATTGGATACCATGGGTCCTTGATATCATCTTCACCAAAGGCAACATTGATACCATTTTCATCTAGTTCCTTAACACGTGTTAATCCACGACGCTTAGGATAAGTATCGAAACGACCACCTAGATACATATTAACTAATGGGTTAGAAATAAAGTTCATATCAGACATCTTCAACAAGCGCATCAACTTGTACATATAAGCATCATTATATGAGCCCATAGCAGTTGTATGTGAGGCTGTAACTCGATCTCCCATGCCACTTTCATATGCTAAGGTAGCTAACGTTTCCAAACTTCTCGAACTAGGATCGTCGATTTCATCAGTATGTGCATCAAACAA
>NZ_VDFP01000023.1 GCF_009600985.1 Companilactobacillus halodurans | reverse complement strand
ATTAAGCGTATCAATCTTCAAATTTTTTGGCTCCGAGCAAGCTCGTCAGCCAAATAAAAAACAGCTAGACCAATTATGATCTAACTGCTTATGTAAACTGCCATCAACTTAATTTGACGAACAGCCAAAAGATTTAGATAGTACCTTTCTTAACAGCTGTCTTGATACCAGCAATTTCCATAATTCCACGATCAGCTGACAAGTGCTTGAGTAGTGAAGCAAATGGACCTTTGAATTTAAGGCTCTTATCAGTGATTTCAGCGATACCGTGATTTTGACCTAATGAGGCAACGGTACCCATTGAGTGGTAAGTATATGGTTTCAAATCTTGGCCATTTAAGGCAGCAGCGATATTAAAGGCTGCACCAGCACCTTCAGAAGTTGCTAGTTGACCAGTTGTTGGATATGGACGTTCTTCACCCTTAGGGATGATAGCTGAGTCATCACCAATGAAGTAAGCTTCAGGGTGATCTTCGAGGTTAAGGAACTCAGTTGTCATAACTCTATTTCTCTTAGCGTCCATGCCAGAATCTTTGATAACATCAGAGCCACTGACACCAACAGTCCAGATAATAGTACTTCCGGCAACGCTCTTTTGAGTGTCTCCATCCATATAAATGACAGCTTGTTTTTCAATCTTTGTAATCTTCGCACCTGTAATCAATTTAATGCCATTTCTATCTAAGTAGTCAACGGCATAAGTTGCCAAGTTTTCATCAAACATTGGTAGAATTCTAGTTGCCATTTCAAGGCAAGTAACTTTAATTTCGGGAACTTCATATTTTGCTTTAAGAATCTTAACGGTATCGACTAATTCACCTAAAACTTCAACGCCAGTAAAGCCTGCACCACAAACGATGATGTTCAAGTCTGCTGGGTCTTGTGATTTCTTGTAATTAGCAATATTCTCGTTTATCTTTTTATAAATATTTTGGGCTGTTTCAAGGTCTTGGAGGATCAAAGCATTCTCACTAGCGCCCTCAAGTCCAAAGTCTTCAGAACGGAAGCCCAAAGCGACAACGATATAATCATAAATGATTGAATCGTGATCAGAAAATTCCACAGTCTTATTATCTAAATCAAGTTTAGAAACAGTTGCCTTGATGAAATTAACATTTGAAGGTAGAACTGAACGAACGTCGAAACTTACTGCATCAGCACGATTTGTTCCCGCAGCAATCGTGTGTAGGGCTGTCTTTTCGACATGTTTTTCGTTTTTATCAACTAAATCAATTTGTGTTCCCGCTGGGGTACTCTTAGCTAAATCACGTGCAGCTCTAAGACCACCATAGCCAGCGCCTAGTATTAAAATATGTGCCATAATCAACCTTCTCCTTTTTGCTTCGAAATTAGATGTTTACGCTAACATTATATATCGTAAAAAGGTTTAGTGGAAACTATTAGCTATAAAGGATTCTTACTAATTGAATGTTTGAGGAAGAATGGGGCAATAATCGTGATTAAAATGATACTGATAATAACTGTTGAATAGTATTCATCTGAAAGTAAATGAGCACCATAACCAACTTGGGCCACGATCAAGGCCATTTCACCACGAGAAATCATCCCTGAACCGATGACGTAAGAATCTTTGATACCAAATCCAGATATTCGAGCTCCGAATCCAGCACCAATCAATTTACCAATTACACCTGTAACGGTGAAGAGCACGATTAACCAGAAATCACGAATGAAAGTATCGAATTCAAGGTTTAAACCAATACTGATAAAGAAGATGGGAATAAAGATTGCGTACCCGATAGTTTCGATATTTTGGTTGATACGCGGATTATAATCTTTAGCGTTAGAAACGGCAATACCTGCCACAAAAGCTCCTAAAACGGAATCTAATTGGACTGCATCGGCAATGTAAGCCATGATAAAACAAATTACTAGGGCAAAAATCGTTTGCGCATGAGTTGCTTGAATATATTCGGATAATTTCATTAATTGAGGGATGACCCATTTGAAGAAGACCACAACTAAGATAACGAAGAAAATCCACATTGCTACTAAAACAAGGATTTTCTTAATGGAAAAGTTTCCTGTCAAAGTTCCTGACATAATACTCAAAATAGAAATAGCTAAAATATCGTCAGCAACAGCTGCCCCTAAAATGACGGTCCCGGAAGTACTTGAGAGGTAATTGAGACTCTTCAAGACTTCAACTGAAATTGAAACTGATGTTGCCGCAAAGACAACGGACATAAAAATGCTTTCTTTTAAATTGATTCCAAAAATCAAAGCTGTCCCTAAGGTTAGGGCAACTGGTAAGATAACGCCAAAGATAGCGACATTAATACTTGGTAGTAGGTGAGTTCTCAGCAATTTTAAGTCGCTTTCAAGCCCAGCTAAAAACATCAACAAAATAACCCCAATGTCAGCGAATAATTGGACTTCGTGTGATGGATTGACAATGTGTAACACGCCCTTACCCAAAACGACCCCGAGTAAAAGTTGTCCTACAACAGCAGGGACTTTCAGTCGATTAAAAATGTGGCTGACAAATAGCGTTAAGAAAAGCATTAATGCCAGAAGCGTTATGAAATTCATATAATTCTCCTATTCTTTTTCAACGCCATTGATGAAAATATTGATAACTGTTTTGAGGTTAGCAATATTGCGCTTCCTTTTGGCATCGTTATATTCAATGTAAGGGAGTAACATTGTTAAAAAAGTTCCGACTTGCACCGGTATGGCCAAGTCTGATCTTAATTCGCTTTTATGGGATTGGAAGATATTGAACAGGACCTTGTAACATCCTCCATCCCAATTCTTGCTGATATCTTTTTTCTCATCATCAGTAAAGAAATTCTCAATATCGTTTCTCATAATTAAATAATTGATTTTGAAATTACCAATCATATATTGCGATATCACTAATAATAGTTCTTCAAAGGGCAGGTTTTTATTTTGCTCATACTCATTCAACAAGTTTTTGCTAAAACCGCTGACAGCGTACTCGATAGCCTTAATATAAAGAACTTTCTTATTCTTGTAATAATGGTACATGTTAGGCTGCGTAATGTTTAATTCTTGAGCAATTTTTCTTGTGGAAGTAGCTTGGTAGCCTTGTGAAAGAAACATTTGAGCTGCAACTTTAAGAATTGCGTTCTTTGTATTTTCAGCTTGTTGATCACGTACGTTCATTGTTTAATCCATCCCTTGGTCTATTCGTATACATTATATCTTAATGCAAATCGCTTATCATGTGATAATGCTCATCTAAAAATCAATTAAAAATAAAAAAAACAGAGTTTATTCGCAATTTCAGTTAGAAAGATATCTAATCAATAAGTTGCGATGAACTCTGTTGTTATTTTTTATCTTTAACGATATAAATAGGGCGCTTTTTAACTTCTAGGAAAATTTTTCCAATGTATTCACCTAAAATACCAATACTCAATAGTTGAATCCCACCAATCAAAAGGATGATTGAAACGATAGAAGCCCAACCGTTGACGCTGCTCAATGGATTGATTATTTTTCTAATAATGATACCAATGATAGCGATAATTGAAGTAATCGAGAAGAAAGTTCCCATCCAAGTAGCAAACATCAATGGACCCTCAGAAAAATCAACGATACCAGTAATAGCATATTTGAATAATTTCCAAAAGTTCCATGAAGTCGTACCAGCAGAACGTTCACGGTTCTTATAAGGCAAGTACTTAGTTTTAAAGCCGACCCAACTGAAAATCCCCTTTGAGAAACGATTGTATTCAGTCATTGACTTGATAGCCTCGACCATTTGACGAGTCATCAGGCGATAGTCTCTAGCACCAGGAATAATTTTTGTCTGCGACATTTTATTGATTAATTTGTAAAACCCTTCTGAGAAGAAGGAAATGATTTTGTTTTCACCTTCACGATCCATTCGAGCAGTTCCAACACAGTCATATTCCCCATCTTCAAGGATATCAAACATTTGTGGAAGCATTTCTGGTGGATCTTGGAGGTCAACATCCATAACGGCGGTATAGTCGCCAGTTACTTCGTTTAAACCAGCGTATAAAGCTGATTCTTTACCGAAATTACGTGAGAACGAAATGAAGTGCACTTCATCACTGTGTTCTTTTTGTAACTCCTTTAAGATGGAATAAGTTTTATCCTTTGATCCATCATCAACGAACCAATATTCGAACTTGAATTTGTTGGTTTTCTCTTTGAGTTTAGTCATAGCGTCATAATAAATATTAATAGTTTCTTCTTCGTTGAAACAGGGAACGATAATAGATATAGTCTTCATAGTTTTCTTCACTTTCGTAAACTTTCACAGTAGTCAGAAAAAAACACTCGAGCGAGTGTCCAAAATTAGTTTAAATTTTTAATGATTCTGGAAGAGATAACATTCCATTGCTGGATGTATTAATTACACTAACACTGATATCACGGTTTGTCTTGTTCTCAATGGCGTGCAAATCATCGTCAGTTTGAACGAAGATATCTTTAATATCGTCCTTTTTATCAAGCAGTGCAATAACATTATCGATGTTTTTAACGACATCTTGCAAAAGACGAATAGTATTGTCAGTCGAAATACTATTCACGCTTAAGATTAACTGGAATAGTAAGTCGGAGTTATTGCCAACAAAGACTGAATTTTCGGTATTTGGTGAAATGCTCTTTAACCACCAAGTTATAAGTTCAGATTTCTCATTGAAGTCGTGCTCCAAAAGTCCATTCTTGTCGAACAATTGATAACTAACAGCCTTGTTCTTTTCAAAAATAACCGTCAAGACAATGGAACTGTCAGTTCTATAAAAGTTTTGTTCAGAAAGTTCTTTCTTCTTGTTGAAGTTTTGAGTTGATGACAATTGACCTTCTGAATTGTAAATATTAGTTTTGACGATTTGGTCGTTCTTGTAATAGTTGATACGATCGATTTTTTTGTCGAAATATTCGACTGTCATCAAAAGCGTTTGTTTTTGATCGTAAATGAAAGTATCTTGTGATTCGACGTCAGTTCTTGTGACCCAGCCAGGATTTTCTGGAATGGCAACTTTTTTGTCAGTTGGATTGGAGCTTGCTTGAAGTTGGTCGAACAAGTTGATGACATTAGGAATTGGCAATTGGGATGCTTTAGTTTTTTCATCAATGATTTCATGAACGTGATTGCTATAAAAAGTCGAGACAACGGTTACAGGCTTTTGCAATTTTGTTTCTAAGTAATTGATTATGCCGAACATATCGTTTTTAGCGGTATCGGAATCAAACTCATCAGTCGTTACGTAATATTCTTTGTCCTTATCGAGATAGACATCGCGAACTAAGTATGCAGAATGGAAGACTTCTTTGATGTAGTTGGTGATGTAGTCGATATTGTCGTTGACTTCTTTTAATTCGCCATCGATTTTAGAATGTTCTTCGCCGAGACTCTTGATGTGTCTCTCTAAACCAGCAATTGCCTCAATGCGGTAATTGTGGTCGCTCTTCATTTTGTCGTCGATTTCTTTAGCTTTTTGTTTAAAATTATTAATTTGTTTATTTACGTCACTAATATTAGTATTAAGTTCGTCAGCGTTTCCATTTAACTTAGTAATTTCTTCTTGGATGTCGTTGATTTGGCTCTTGAGGTTCTTTCTTTGATCATAAAGAGTATTGATGGAATTCTTTTGTTCTTCCATTAGAGCAAGCATCTTTTGAAGATCCTTTTCTTCCTTGATGGAAGTGGACATGTCAGTTTCTGATTTTTCATTCTTGGCAAGGTCGTTTTGAAGAGATTCTAACTTAGATCTCTTATCGTCAATCTGTGAAGTTAATTCATCTAAATCAGTTTGTAAATCATGGAGCTTATCTTCTTGTTCTTTACGGTCGGCATTAACGCTTGCTAAGTGTTCTTTAGCGGCATCGTCGTTTTGAGCTTTAGTGTCGGCTAGTTTTTCATTAGATTCTTTTTCATCGCGCTTGAGAGTTTTAAGGTAATTATCGAGAGTTTCTTTTTTAGATTCGAATTCATCTTTTTCAGTGAAAAGATTAGTTTTTAAGTCATTTCTAAGTTGTGCGTATTGGTGCGATAAGTCATTCATCTGTCCTTCAATGTTTAAACGTTTGTCATGAACGGACATTGGTAGATTTTCCTTTTTATCAGCATCTGAAGTAGCAACTTCAGTGTCATTTTCGGGCGCTTTGTTATCGTTTTGCTTAGGATTTTCATCCTCTTTAGGAGACTCTTGAGCGGGTGTTGATGAATGCTCAGGTTTCTCATCAATTTTGCGTAACATATCTAAAAATTTCACGAATGAATTCCCCCATAAAAAGACTTATAATAGTTACTAAAGAGTAGCATTTTTTCAAACCAGTGTAAAGTTGGTATGAAGCTATTTGAAGAGAATACCTAGACCAAAAAAGGAGAGTTTTTGTATGAAGATTATGGCTATAAATGCAGGTAGTTCAACCTTAAAGTGGAAACTTTTTGAAATGCCTGAAAAAACAACAATTGCTTCTGGAATGATCGATCGATTGGGTAGTCCTAAAGCAGTCTTTAAGTTGAAGTATAATGGCAAGAAGATTGAAGAGGAAAAAGCTGTCGAATCAAATGAGATCGCCGTTTTGTCAATTTTGGATGCCTTAAAAGACATGAATATCATCCAGAGGTTCGAAGATATTGTGGCATTCGGTCATCGTGTCGTTGCCGGTGGCGAAGAGTTCAAAAAATCTGAAATCGTGACAGAAGAAAACTTGAAAAAAATTGAAGCGCTGTCAGAATATGCACCACTGCACAACAAGGTCCAAGCATATTACATCAACGTCTTCAGAAAATTGGTACCTAGGGCTATTCAAGTGGCGGTTTTTGACACATCGTTTTTTGTCAATATGCCAAAAGTAAATTATTTATACAGCGTTGACTTGGAAGACTACAAGAAGTATCACGTTCGCCGTTATGGCGCTCATGGAACCAGTCACCGTTACATCGCCCAACGTCTAGACAGCATTATCGATGGCGGCATCAAAGATAAAAATGTGATTGTTTTGCACTTAGGTAGTGGAGCTTCAATCAGCGCCATCAAAAATGGTAAAGCATATGATATTTCAATGGGATTCACGCCTTTAGCAGGAATTATGATGAGTTCAAGAAGTGGTGACATCGACTTCTCGATTTTGCCATATCTGATGAAGAAATTGGGAATTACAGATATCAATGAAATGATCGATATCTTGAATCATAAATCAGGTTTGTTAGGAATATCTGGAATCTCGCCAGATATGCGTGACATCGAAGCTAACGAGGATACTAATCAACGCGCTAAGTTAGCTTTAGAGATGTATCGTAACCGCATCATTAAATTCGTTGGTTCTTATATCGCTGAAATGGGTGGCGTCGATGCCATTGCCTTTACAGCTGGTGTTGGCGAAAACTCTGCCGAAGTCAGAGAAGATGTTTTAAGCGGCTTTGAATTCATGGGACTAAAAATAGACCATGAAAAGAACAAGCTTCATGGCCAAGAAACAAAAATTACGACTGATGATTCAACGATTGCTGCTTATACGATTCCAACTAATGAAGAATTAATGATTGCTCAAGATACGTATGGATTTGCTAAATTCCTCGATCTTGATGAAGTTAAAAATTAAATATAACGCCTAAGAAAAAGGTCAATGTTTGTGTCAAAGTAATCAGTAAAAGATTTTTGATAATCAAAGGGAAAGTTTTCTTTTTGATAGGATTCTTACTGAAAGCTTTGGCATTTTTGTAAACTATCGGCGTAATCAAAATAGTCAATAACATTAGTTTTGGCAATAATCCTAAGATTACTGAGCAAATTAAAGCCAAGTATCCTAGAGCATACAATGATTTCAAAATAAAAATACAATTAGCTTTGCCTAAGTAATAAACTAGAGTCTTTCTTCCCAAATTGAGATCTTCTTCTTGGTCAGCAATATTGTTGGCTAACAAAAGATTAGAGATTGAAAAGACGGTCAAAAGCGATGACAACAAAGCATCGCCATAGAACTTAGCATTCAAAACGACTACCGGATTATTGACGACATTGATATAAATTGCGATTAAATAAATTACGTAACCCATAGTAAAACCAGAGAAGAATTCACCAAAAGGTCCACGATTGATGGGCCAAGGTCCACCAGCATAACAAAAACCAACGAGAAATGAGAACAATCCTAAGCCTAATAAAACTAAACCAGTCCTCGAGACGATCCAAAGACCGATGACAGCCGCTATCACGCTAAAAGATAAGTCTAAGAATCCAATCAAATGAATATTTAAATGATTGACGCCGATGACATTAGTTTTTCGTCTGAAGCTGTCATTTCCGGTGGCGTTTTTATAGTCCCAGTAGTTGTCGTTAATATCGACAGCCATGTTGAATAAGAACATGGCAACAAAGAAGAGGGTCAAATCAAGAGCGTTAATGGAGTGCCAGTGATAATATGAGTACAACGTTCCCATCAAAAAAGGGAAGACACTGGCAGTTTTTGCCTTGATTTCAACGAGCTCAAAAAAAACAGAAGGTTTCACAAAAATCAGTCCTTTGGATTTGATAGGTTATATTATAGAATTAATTTGCACGACAACAAAGTGATACAGGGGTAAGAAATATTTTATGGTGAACTCAATTTGGAAAAGTTATCCTCAACTTGAGGAGAGATTGAATCAAACGACCGATTATATTCATAAAATGGTCAAAATCAACAATCTCGATATTAGTTCAATGATTATAGATTTAACTTCAGGTGGGAAGATGTTGCGCCCAGCATTCTTTCTATTGTTCAGCGATTTTGGCAAAGAAAAGCGCTCAAATGAAGATTTGATACCATTAGCAGCTTCTTTAGAAATCCTACACGTGGCAACTTTGATCCACGATGATGTGATTGATGATTCACCAATGCGTAGGTCGCATCCAACGATTCATACGAAATATGGACGTAGAAATGCAATCTACGCGGGCGATTATTTATTTACGTTGTATTTTGAATTGATTTCCAAACACTTAAAAAAGAATACCGATATTTTGGAAAATGCTTTGAGCATGAAAAAAATCTTATTAGGTGAATTGGATCAAATGTTGATTAACTACAACGTTAAATCGACCACAGCAATGTATTTAAAAGAAATTTCGGGGAAGACGGCTGAATTATTTGGCCTTAGTGCTGCCATGGGGGCAGTAGTCAGTGAAGGCGATGAGCAACTAGTTCAGCGTTGTAAAAATATCGGTCACAATATCGGTATGGCCTTTCAAATAATCGATGATATTCTTGATTTTGGCAACTCGAATCAGACCGGCAAACCAGTTCACGAAGATTTAAAAAACGGCGTTTATTCATTGCCATATATTTTAGGCCTTGAAGCTGGCGATAAAGAATTGATCAACTTGCTTTCAAAGGTCGATTTAACAGTTGAAGATGGCAATCGCGCCATGAAAATCGTAGTTGACAATGGTTATTTGGAACAAGCAAAGCAGGTCGCTCAAAAATACAGTCAAGAAGCAATTGATGAAATTAATAAATTGCCCGTATGTAAAAGCCAAAAAGCTTTAAAAAATGTCGTTAAAAGATTATTGAATCGAATCAAATAAAAAAAGAGTGGATCGTAACGCGGTCAGCTTTTGAACGTTAATTAAAATAGCTCCTGGTAATTGTACTCTGACTACCAGGGGCTATTTGTTTTAAGCATGAAAAGTTATGTTATGTTCCAAACTCTTTTTTTGTATGTTCTCATATAACGTTATAACGCCTATAAGCCTTGATCCATTTTGTAAAGCTCTTTGAAGTGAGCGTTAGTTTGATAGAGTTCTTTAGGATTGCCTTGCATTTCAATTTGGTCGCTATTCATAAAGATAATGTGGTCGACATGATTGACGCCTTGTAAATGGTGAGTAATCCAGATGATAGTTTTGTCTTGTAAAACATCAAAAATCGTTGCTAATAGATTATTTTCCGTGATTGGATCTAAGCCAACTGTAGGTTCATCTAACAAAACGACTGGTGCATCTTGCAACAGGATTCTTGCTAGGGCAATTCTTTCTTGTTCGCCACCAGAAAATCTTGAGCCGTTTTCGCCGACGATGGTGTTGTATTTATCGGGCAGCGATTCAATCAAATCTTTTAAACCAACACGTTCAATCGCTTTTTTAACTTCTGAATCAGTTCTCTTCTCATTTCCTAAACGAACGTTATTCAATAAAGTCGTATTGAATAAGAATGGTTGTTGATTCAATACTGAGAAGATTTTTTCACGATTGTCTTGAATCTGAGCAACGTCTAGATCATTGACCTTAACTTGTCCTTTTTGTGGTGAAAGGTCGCCTAGAATCAATTGTAAGATGGTCGTTTTACCGATACCGCTTGGCCCTAGTAAAGCTAATTTTTCACCTTTAGTAACTTTTTGAGAGAAGTCTTTGATTAAAACTGGCGAATCGACATCGTATTCAAAACTAACGTGCTTCAATTCGAGACTCTCAAAATCGTCTGGCTTTAAATCGACTTGAGTTGGCAAGTTGCTTTTAACTGGTTTAAGCGTATTTAAACGGATGATAGAGTCCTTATAAAGTGGCCACTCCTCGAATCCTTGACTGACAGGGATAATTGTATCGGATAGTGGGAAAATCGCTAAGACGACCGCTGAGACGAAATTAGCTTGTTCCTGATTATTGGTCATCGTAAAGTTAGTAAAAATCAAAAAGCAAACGACGATAGCTACAAAGACTAGTTGCAGACCAAAGTCACGATTGCGACGAAAAGCCTTCGATTTTGCTTTAGATTGATCAAGGTTCTTAACATTTTGTGTAGTTAAGTTTTGGAAATCAGTTTTACGTCCGGAAACAATCCAGTCGTCAACGCCTAAAATATTGTCAGTCAATTGAACATAGAGGTCGCTTTTGACTTCTTTTTGATAAGCACGACGGGCACTTTCAATTGAGACTGAAACTAGTGGCACGATAAAGACTTCGATAAATAGCAGTAAAAAGACGAAAAAGCCAAACGATGGATTAAAAGTACCTAGGGCGATTGCAGCAATGATACTCAATAAGTATGAGATAACGCTTGGAAAAATCGTCCGTAAATAAAGATTTTGCAAGTGGCTGATATCTTCTGAAAGCAATCCCATGATATCGCCAGTTTTGTGATGTTCATTAAAAAATGAAGCGTCGCTTTCGAGCGTTTTGTAAAGTCTGGTTCTCAAATCTGAAGTAACGCGCAAAACCCAATTGTGGCTTTTAAGACGTTCGATATATTTGAAAACTGGACGTCCAATACCAAAAGCTCTGGTTAAAAGGATTGGCACGTAAATCAATAAAATATTGACCGGATGAGTGGCCGCTTTATCAATTGTGTAGCCAGAAGTAAACATTAAAGCAGCGGCACAAAATGATGTCATTAATCCTAAAAATAGGGCGGTGAGCAAGAGTCCCTTGTATCGTTTGATATAAGGCTTGACCCAAGTGTCATGCTTGAAAGTCTTGAAGAAATTCATAGTCTGTCACCTCGCATATTCTTGATTAATTTAGTAAAGGCACCGTTATGTTTGCTTAAATCGCTTGGCGTACCTTGTTCAACGATTTGACCATTGTCCATGACGACAACGTAATCCATTTCCTTGATCCAGTGCAGTCGATGCGTCGCAAAAATAACTAAATGATTTTTAAAGAGTTTTTTCATTGGTTTCTTTAAAGCGTATTCGGTTTCGATGTCCAAGTGAGCGGTAGGTTCATCAAAAATCAAAACGTGACGGTCGTCAGCCAAAAAAGCACGAGCTAACATGATTCTTTGTTGCTGACCACCAGAAATGCCACGTCCGCCTTCACCGATAAGAGTTTGATATCCGTTAGCCAAAGTGTCGATAAAAGCTGTTAAGCCAGCTTCATTGGCTGCTTTCTTGATTTCGTCAAGACTGGCTTTAGGACGATAAAAAGCGATATTGTCAGCCAGTGTGCCTGAGAATAAATAAGGCGATTGTGGCAAGAAGGTCAATTTCTTTTGCCAGTTAGCTTGTTTGAAATTGTCGAGTTCTTGATTATTCAAATTGATTTTAGCTTTATCAGGAACGATGAAACCACCGATAGTTCTGATCAAAGTTGTTTTTCCGGAACCTGATTTACCGATAACACCGATTCTTTGATAGCCGGAAAGGTTTAATTGGTCGATGTCTAAGCTGACTTCACTATCGCCAACGCCTGTGTAAGAGAATTTCAAATCCTTAATGTCGATTTGCGAATTCTCATCCCAGGTAAAATCAGATAATTGCTCCGTTTTAGATTTACTAGGACGTTCTAATATTTCAAAAATAGCGTTTAAAGCATTTTTACCATTCAAAGTGGCGTGATAATCACTTGAAAAATCTCGTAATGGCAAGAAATATTCAGGAGCCAATATCAAAGTAACTAGTGCTGGGAAAAGTGGGAAGCTATTGTTGATTAGTCCTAAGCCCAAGAATACGGCTAGAATGGCAATTCCTAAGGTTGTCAGCCAATCTAGAGCAAAGGTCGATAGAATAGCTATCCGCAACGTATTCATCGTTCTACGGCGATATTCGTCGCTGACGGTGTAAATATTTTTAGCATAGCGCTTACTTAGACCCAACATTTTTAACGTGGGCAGACCTCTTAAAGCATCTAAGAAGTGGTTGGATAAAATCGTATATTGTTTGTACTGGGCGTCCGCTTTTGCTTGTGCAGCGAGACCCAAAATTATCATGAAGAGAATTACTAAAGGAACAATAATGGTCAAGGTTATTCCTGAAGCAATATTTTGCGTATAAATATAAATCAATAGAACTGGTGGGATAATCGACATATTCATCAATTTGGTAAAAATCAGTTTGAAGTAGTTTTCGACTAAGTCGATTCCATCAAGAGAAGAGGTCACCAAATTACCAGTTCCTTCATCGGAAATCATTTCAGGACCAACTTGATAGACTTTGTCTAGAAGTTTTGATCTGATGTCCTCAGCGGTTTTACTAGCAAATTTTTCAACAATTTTAGTATTAATCAAATTGAAAAGGTGCCTCAAAATAAAGGCCAATGCAAACAAAGTCATCGGATAGATGATTGTTTGAAAAGCCTTTTGTTCCCACGAATTTACGAGTGCTTCTGCTAAATACTTACCTTGGAATAAAACAACAAATGCTTGCAGAAGGGTTAATCCTGCAAGCATTAATAGAAGTTTCTTTGTTCCTGGTAAGCGAAATAAACGCTTATCAATCATTAATATTTCACCGTATTTTCCCTTGGATTTATTCTCTTTGTAAATAGGGAGTAGGACCAGATGAAGTATATAGCAACAATTGGAACTAAGATACATGCCACGATGGTCATAATGACTAAGGTGTAATGTGAATTAGCAGCATTGCTAATCAATATACTGTGTGCTGGATTTGTCGCAATCATAACACGTGGGAATAGTCCGTTGAATAGTAGAACAATGACCATACTCAGTGATAATCCACTACCAGCAAAGCTCCAGCCTTCTCTATTCTTTAGGACTCCATAATAACCTAGAAGTGAGAACAAAACAATTAGGGCTGTGATAATTAGTGATGATGCAAATCTCTTGGTAAAGAAGTCAGTTTGCAAGAATACCAAGACCGCAAAGACTACTTCACCTAAGAAAAGAATCGGATATAAAATTTTATTTAATTTACGAGCGCGGTCACGCAATGGGCCTTCAACTCTTAATCTGATGAAGTTAAGGCCATGAACTAGTGACAACAAGACTCCGGCTACACCACCGACAATCGATAATAAGTTAACGACATCGAAGAATGCAGGGAAAGCATTGCCATTAGCGTCCATTGGGATGCCTTGAACCATGCTCAAAAGAATCATACAGAGGAAAAATGGTGGGATGAGACTGCCAAAGAAGAAAGTCCACATCCAAAGATTTTTACCAGTTTTTGTTTCGGCGTGCTTGTGGAATTCAAAGGAAACTCCACGAAGAATCAAGCCAACTAAAACAAGTAAGAAGAGGATGTAATATCCTGAAAATAGTGATGCGTACCACATTGGCAATGAAGCAAACATTGCACCACCGGCAGTTACCAACCAAGTTTCGTTACCGTCCCAGTGAGGGCCGATAGTGGACATGATTGCACTTCTTTCCATTTCGTCGTGAGCTAAGAACCTTGTTGCCATTCCGACACCAAAGTCAAACCCTTCGAGAAACAAGAAGATTGCAAAGAGCAGTCCAATTAAGATAAACCACAATGTACTTAGTGTCATCTTCCAAACGCCTCCTTAGCAAATGGATCGACGTTTTGTTTGTCATCTTCGCCCTCAAAGTAAGGACCATGATGAAGTGTTTGTCTGCAGTACCAAATCATAACGCCGCCTAAGAGTGTGAAGAGCAAGAAGTAAACAATATTACTGAATAATAGACTTGCCACAGTTGAAGTTGGTGAAACGGCTTGAGCAATTGTGAAGAGTCCATAAACGATCCATGGGTAACGACCGAATTCAGTGATGAACCAACCGGCTGAATTACCGATGAATGGAACCCAAAGACAAATTCCCAAGACCACTAGCATCCACTTGTGGCTTTCGATTGTGTCCTTTTTCTTTCTGGAGAAAATCAGACCAACGAATGATACCAACATAATCAAAGCGTCAATACCAGTCATGACTCTGAAACTCCAGAAGAGTGTTTTAGCTGGAACATAGTAGTTCATATCCTTGCCAAATTGCTTGTCGTATTTAGCATGCAATTCTTTATTGAGAGTATTCATACCTTTAACTGAGCCGCTGAGCTTGTGATAAGTAAGAAGACTCAAAACGCCAGGGATATCAACTTTATTCGTTGCTTTATGATCCTTGGCATCGATCAATTCGACGACCGTCCAAGGAGCAGGATCTTTAGTATCTTTATAGATACCTTCAGTTGCAGCAAATTTCATAGGTTGATCTTTGATCATTTGTTGTGTCTGGAAATCTCCGGCACCGGCTGAACAAATGGCAAAAATCAAACTTGCCCAGAGACCAAAGCGCAATGAAGTCTTGAAAAAGTGGTTCTCATCTTTCTTCTTGCGCAACAACCCCCAAGCACTCATACCGGCAATAACAACGGCTGCTGTCATGAAGGCAGCTAAGATAACGTGTGGGAAGACTCTCCATAGTTGTGGATTAGCTACCACGGCACCGAAATCAGTCAATTGAATCCGGCCAGTAGTGTTGTTAATCTTGAATCCGGTAGGGTGTTGCATGAAACTGTTAGCAGCCAAAATCCAAATGGCTGAAAGCATAGTACCAATTGAAGTCATCCAAATCATAAATGCGTGCCAACCAGGACTGAAACGATCCCAAGTAAACATCCAAATACCAATAAAGACAGACTCAATGAAGAATGCTAGTAGGGCTTCAATGGCTAATGGTGCTCCGAATACATCACCCATGAAACGTGAATATTCAGACCAATTCATCCCAAACTGGAATTCTTGAATAATACCAGTAACGATACCAACGGCAAAACTCAATAGGAAAATTTTTCCCCAAAATTTTGCCATATTTAAGTAAACTTTGTCTTTTTTAACGTCATAAATAGTTTCCATGATAGCAACTAGAAATCCCATTCCAATAGAGAAAGGAACAAAGAAGAAGTGGAAGACAGTTGTCATTGCAAATTGGAAACGCGCTAGTGAGACAACGCTTAAACCAATATCTAGCATGGTTAACGACCTCCTTGAAACAATATTTAAAACCCTTTTATATACACGTTTATCATATGATTAATTAACTCGACAAGCAATAGTTTTAACTTAAAAAATATCGCTTCCAATGCTGAAAAATCAACTTATAGACGATGTGTCTCTATAAAAAGATAAATCATATATATTATTTTTCCTATACTTCAAATATAATCCGAAAAGAAATTTTTGCTTATCAATATCGATAATTTATTTTTACAAAAAAAGCTGATACAAAAATAGACCTCAATCCGTGGGATAGAGGTCTATTAGTTTTGTATATTTGCAATAATTTTTATTGATTGTGACGACTGCTTCTCGTCCTAGTTTGACCAACATTTTCACCTGAATCTGGCTTTTGTGGCGTATTCAATCTTTGCGATTGATTAGGATTGCCAAGATTATTTGGCTGACTGTTACGAATTCCTTGGTTATTAGTCATATTGTTGAATTGATTGCCGTTATAACGGTTAGGAATTTGATTATTTTGTGGTCGCTGAAAGTTTCTTGGTCTTGGTTGGTTCATTTGATTCATTGGACGATTCGTCTGGTTTGGAAATTGAGCTTGATTGAAATTATTGCCCATTTGATTTTGATTAGGGCGATTATT
This sequence comes from Companilactobacillus halodurans, assembly GCF_009600985.1. GTDB lineage: Bacteria > Bacillota > Bacilli > Lactobacillales > Lactobacillaceae > Companilactobacillus > Companilactobacillus halodurans. The sequence continues at coordinate 27,458 of NZ_VDFP01000023.1, read as the reverse complement.
ATTCATTTGTGGTTGATTATAACGATTATTATAATTCCCGTTTTGGTTCATTTGGTTATTCATAGCATTTTGGGGATTTTGGTTCATTTGATTGTTGTTCATAGGGTTTTGATTCATTGAATTTTGACCCTGATTCATATTCATAGGATTATTATTTGCTTGATTCATCCGTTGATTAGGATTGAATTGCGGATTTTGAGGTTGGTTAAATTGGCCATTATTGCCATTGCCGCCTTGAGGGTATTGATTAGGATTTGGCTGATTATATCCGTAAGGTTGATTATTAAAATTAGGATTGTTATTGAAGTTGCCCTGATTAAAGTTATTTGGTTGATTGAACTGTTGTTGAGGCATTTGTGCTTGATTATAAAATTGACCGTTTGGAGCTTGAAATTGTTGGTTATTGAACTGTCCATTATTATTGTCTTGTTCTTCTTCATCCTCTTCAGGAGCGGGATGAATTATCAAATCAATAATAACGATGATCAAATCAATTGCACCAATGGCAATACCGACCCAAGCCCAGATTTTTAAGAATCCAGCGCCTGGCATGTTGGCATTGAAAAGACCCATTAGACCACCCAAAATCAAAATTACGAAGCCAACGATATCGGGAACGATACTATAAGTACGATTGGTCAAAATATAAATGGCAGCTGAAATGATATAGGTGATAGCCATCAAAATACCAGCAGCACCACCAATTGCTCCAGTTCCTACCAAAGCGGCGATAAATCCTTCAAAACCAGCTTTGATCATTAATACGATTGACAGTATAAGTAATAAAATTCCGGCAGAAATTTTTGTTATTCTTACCATAAATAAACCTCCAATTTTACCCGCAAATACTATTGTATATCATCCTTTATGAAATGGTTAATAGGACCGTACTTATGTCCGACAGCGATTTCATGCTTGATAGCATTATAGGTAAATGTTTTAGCAATCTTAATGGCGTCTTCCGTTGTGTGACCTTTGGCGATTTCAGCAACGATACATGATGAAAGCGTATCGCCGGTTCCGTTGATGTGGTCAGTTTTTACATAGGGTTCGGAGATCCAAAATGATTGTCCGTCTTCTAATAGAACGTAGTCTTCGACTTCACTGATTGAGTCGTCGCTATGTTCACCCTTTATCATAATATTTTTTGGACCTAAATTGCGTAATTTGTGTGCAGCCTTAATAATTTCTTCTTTATTTTCTAAATTAAGACCTGACAATTTCTTAGCTTCATAGAAGTTTGGCGTAATCAAATCGGCTAAGGGGAACAATTCGTCAATCAAAGTTTGATAGGCTTCAGCTTCTAGAAGCATAGCGCCATGTTTAGTGATGATAACTGGATCAAGGACAAATGTTCCAAAAGGCTTGTCCTTAATAGCATCGGCGACTGTATAAATTATTTCAGAATCTGAGAGCATACCAGTTTTGAAAGCTGATACTTTAAAGTCGTCTTTGATATCTTTAACTTGGCTCTTGATAAAACTAGCTGGCATATTGATGCTATCGTGAATACCAAAAGAGTTTCCGGCTACGGCAGCTGTTAAAACGGACATTCCATAGACTCCACGAGCCATGAATGTTTTCAAATCAGCTTGTGCGCCGGCACTTCCATCTGAATCGGAACCTGCAATAGTTAGTACTTGAATAAATTCGTTCAATTTAGTCACCCACCTAATAATTATTAACACCTATATTAACAGTCTTAATGAAAAAAGTGACTGTTTTTTGAGGAATTAACTTGACCTTGTCGTTGCGTCAACCTTTAAAATTCATTTTGTTAGGAGAGATATTTATGGATTATACAATTAAAAAATTGGCTCAATTAGCTGGCGTCAGTACGCGTACCTTACGTTATTATGACCAAATCGGACTCTTGAAACCTAGTAAGATAAATGACAGTAATTATAGAATTTATAATGAAAAAAACGTAAATAAATTACAACAGATTTTGTATTATCGGTCGCTAGATTTCCCGTTGATAAAAATCAAACAAATTATGAATGATCCTAATTTTTCGCAAGTGCAGGCTTTGAAAGAACAGCGTGAGCTCTTACTTAAAAAGCAACATGAAGTAAATTCTCTTCTAGCAAATATTGACCAGACTTTAAAAAATTACGATGGAGAAATAAAAATGACAGATTCAGAAAAGTTTGCGGCTTTTAAGCAAGAGAAAATCACCGATAATGAGACCAAATATGGGCATGAAATTCGTGATAAATATGGTGCTGAGATGATAAACGATTCTAATGAAAAATTTGATAGTTTAACTGAAAATGATTTTAATGAAATGAAAGAAACTGAAAACAATTTAATTTCTGACTTAGTAAAATTGAAAATAAAACCTGATTTAGATTCAGCATTGGCTAAACAAATTTATCAAGAGCATAAAAAATGGCTCAATTTTACTTGGACGAACTATACTAAAAAAGCTCATCGAGGGTTAGTCGACTTGTATAAAAACGATGAGAGGTTTAAAAATTATTATGATTCTAGAGCTGGGACAGACGTTGTCCAATTGTTGCACGATGTGGTCTATCATTATACGAAATAAATAAGTCTGGTAATCATTTACGATTACCAGACTTATTTATTCTGTAATTTAGTTAATGCTATTTTCGGATACTAAGTCATGATAGAAGTTAGCCATGGTTAGTTTGTAATAAGGATAAATCCAAATAAAACCAATTCCCAAGCTGATAAAGCCAAGAATCCACCAGCCAATAAAACTTAATTGCAAGACGAAATAACGCCATTTATTGCCATTCATCAATTGTCGACTTCTAGTAATGTAGTCAGTCAATGAATAATTAGAAGCTAATCCACGATCGTTTAAATCTTTATAAACGAAGTAAGTTTGCGAATAAGCGATACCTTTGATTATTCCCGGAATAACTAAGAGCAAAGTCCAAAGGAAAGTAAAAATGCCAATTAGAACATAAATGATAATCAACTGCCACCAAGCTGGACTACGGAAGTAAGTGAAGTTGCTTTGAATAGGACTAAAATCAAGCTCTGGATCTTCTATCCAATCTAATCCTCTAAATGTTGCTGAAAGAGTAATCAGCAAGAAAATTAAACTTAAGATAAAGGTGATGATTCCAGCTGACAAAGCTACACTAGCAAAATGTGTGATTTCAAAATTTGGGTTCCCATAATTCACATTTGTCCGTGAATTGGAACCTGAACCATTGGAGATGGCTAGTAGAACTAGTGGAATGATATATAGCAAGATAGCTTTAGACCAATTCCCATGTAGGAGTTGTTTGACTTCTGATTTTAATTGACTGCGTGTACGATATGTCTTCATGATTGAATCCCCTCTTTACATAAAGGATACACGATTTGGTAATGTTTAGATAATTATTGCTTTTATTATCTGAAAGAATTATCTTCTTATATAATGTAAGTAATAAACCTTGTAAGGAGTGAAGTTTATGATTGGATTTATTGGTGCAGGCAGTATTGGTGGAGCCGTTATAACGGGTCTAGTTAAAAATGGCTTCGATGCAGACGAAATCGTCGTTAAAGGTGGTCGTTCTAATAGAACTAAGCTACTAGACGATCAGTTGGGCTTTAAAATGGTCAAAAAAGTTAAGCAGCTAGAAGATGCAGAAGTTATCTTCATTGCCGTTGGCGCAAACGCTTTGGATAGTGTTTTAACCGAACTAAAGGAAATCGCTACGGGCAAATTAATCGTGGCATTTACTGGCGGAGCTTCAATCACGCATCTTAAAAAGATTTTGACTGGTGTTAAAGTGGCTCATGCCATTCCTAACACTCCAGTTAAGGTTGGTGCTGGTTTTACAGGAATTACTTATTCAGACGATTTTACAGCAGAAGACAAGAAGAAGATTGGTTCAATTCTTGGCTACACTGGTCAATTAGTTGAAGTTCCAGAAGATCAATTAGGCATCTTAGGGACCGTTGCCGGATGTTCTCCAGCCTTTTTGGATGTCTTTATTGAAGCCTTGAGCGATGCTGGCGTTAAGCATGGTTTGAATCGTAAACTTTCTTACGAAGCTGCTATCGGTATGGCAATCGGAGCCAGCAAATTGGCCAAACAATCGCAATTGAATGTTTCTGCTTTAAAGGATGAAGTAACTTCTCCAGGTGGATCAACTATTAAAGGCGTTGCCGCTTTAGAGGAAAATGGCTTTAGAAATGCTGTCATTAAAGCAGTTGACGCTGCCGAAGAATAATAAGAGAAATTTTTTTGAGAGTGAGACATGACATACAGTTATGTTTTGCTCTCTTTTTTTGCGCTTTGATTGGTAATAAAGTAAAATTAAGAAAATCATATAAAGGGAGACAGAGTTTTGCAAAGACGTAAAGCTTATCGGACAGCCATTCTCGGTATTTTAATAGCCATTATTTTTGTCCAATCAATGGTGCCATTCTTGGGGTTTATTCCCACTGGTTTCATTAATATTACTATTATCCATATAACGGTGATTGTGGCCGCCATTGTGCTTGGACCTAAAAACGGCGCTATTGTTGGATTGGTTTGGGGAATAGGAACGATTATCCGTGCTTTTACAAGTCCCACTTCGATTATTGATACAACGGTTTTTACTAATCCAGTCGTTGCCGTATTGCCAAGGATTGCCGTCGGTTTGATTGCCGGGTGGATTTATCTGTGGTTTAAAAATCATACCAATAAAAAGGTCCTAGGGATGGCAGTGGCTTCTGGTATTGGCTCTTTAATTAATACCGTTTTGGTCTTAGGATTGATGCGACTGATGTATGCCAGTGTTATGGCACAAGCATATGCAACTCAGACTGATCTCTTGAATAAATTGTTATTAGTTATCGTTGGAACTAACGGAATTCCAGAAATGATTGCTGCAATTATTATCGCACCAGCAATTTCTAGCGCTATTCTGAAAACAAATCGCTTTTTGGACAAATAGTTCAGCACATTTTCTGAAAATTAGGTATCCTAGTTAGGTAGGAGAGTGATTTTTTGATGCAAAAGACATTAATTATCAATGCAGGTAGCTCGTCATTAAAGTGGCAATTATTTGAAATGCCCGCCGAAACAGTTCTTGCAAATGGTTTGGTTGAACGAATCAGCATGCCAGGTTCAATCTTTACAATTAAATATGGTAATCATCAGAAATACCAAAAGACAGTCGACAACTTAGGCCAAAGTAGCGCTGTGAAAATGGTGTTCGATGAATTACAAAAGTTAACGATTATTCAAGATTTAAGTGAGATTACGGCGGTAGCTCACCGAGTCGTTGCTGGAGGCCAAATCTTCAAGCACGCCGTTGAAATCACACCGGAAGTTTTACAAGAAATTAAGTCATTGAGTAACTTTGCCCCATTGCATAACCCTATGGAAGCCAAGGGAATCGAAACGATGGCGCAGACTTTGCCTGATGTTAAGCAGTATGCGGTGTTCGACAGTCAATTCTTTACTGATTTGCCCGAAATGAATGCAATTTACAGCTTGCCATATGAAATAACTCAGAAGTATCAAATTCGTCGTTATGGCGAACATGGCATTTCACATGGTTATTTGACTAGTCGTGCGGCTGAATTATTGCACAAGGACCAAAAAGATGTTGATTTGGTAACGATGCATCTCGGCAGTGGTGCTTCTCTAGCCGCTGTGAAAAATGGTAAGGCCTTTGATACTTCAATGGGATTCACGCCACTGACTGGTGTCACGATGGGAACTAGAGCAGGCGACGTTGACCCATCACTCGTGCCATATTTGATGAAAGAGCTTGATGTCAGTGATCCTGATGAAATCATGATGCTCTTGAATCAAAAGTCCGGTTTATTAGGAATTTCTGGGATTTCACCTGATATGCGTGAAATCAGAGCTCAAGAAAAGACTAATCCTCAAGCCAAATTGGCCGTTGAAGTATTCATCAACCGCATCATTAAGTATGCCGGCAGTTACTTAACCGAACTAGATGGAGCTGATGCATTGGTTTTCGCTGGTGGCATTGGCGAACACAACCCTAAATTGCGTCAAGAAATCATTGATAAATTATCGATTTTCAATGTTAAATTGGACTCCAAGTTAAATGAAGCTGGAAAAGAAGGAATCATAAGTAGTTCAGATTCAGCCATCAAGGTCTTGTTGATTCCAACTGATGAAGAATTAGCTATGGTTCGACAGGTTGCTAGTTTACAAAATAAATAATAAAGGATAGCGAAAGCGGAACATAACATGGTCAGCTTTCAAGCATTAAGAAAATAGCTCCTGGTAATTGTATTTTGATTACCAGGAGCTATTTTTCTTAGCACAAAAGTATGTTATGTTCCGCGTTTATTTCTGCGACTGAAATTACTATGAATAATTTTTTATAAATAAATATTAGTAACAAATCATTTTAGAGATTCTTTTTTAGTGAATTTATTTTTGAAAAGCCAATATCCAGATAGTAATAGGTTAATGATTGTAATTAGCCAACCGATTTTTGCAATAGTGGTCATCTTATACTCAACGCTAATTTTCCCAGAATGGAATGAACTAGGTAGAGTCGTGGCAACCAATCCATTTTTGGATTTTGCAGGGACAACTTTTGTTTGATTATTTGAATGAATAGTTACTTGGTAGCCCTTATAGTAAAGCCGTGGCAACATAATAGTCCGACTTTGTTTGTTGTCAGAAATCTTTACCGTAACGGCGTTATGATTATTTTGAGTGACAGTATATCCTTGCGATTGAGCAATAGTTTTTGGAAATGGCTTAGGGTTAATAGTAGTCATATATTTCATAAAATCAGCAGGTTCGTATTCACCCATACTGATACTTAAAGGAGTGATTGGACCTTTGCGTGTGGCTACAAATTCGAGATTTGATTTGATAGGGAAGTTGATTGTTATAACGGCGATAAAAATTAAAAAGATTCCTGTTACTGGGATTTTAAAATTGCCTAATTTCGTAAGGACTTGTCCTAGAGCACTAGCAACGATAAATGTTAGTAATGGCAAGATGATTACATTAACACGAGAAATTACTTGTAATAAAACTAAAGGTTTAAAAATGCTTACTACAAATTTCAATAGGTCAGTCGATAATGATAAAGAGCTGTAAAGAGCGATGACAATAAATGCTTGAGGAATCAGTTTATCTGAGAAGCGAAAACCGCGGTCTTTAATCAGATAAAAAATTAATGATGCTAGTAATAGAATAACTAGAAAAGTCCCGTTAAGAGGGATGAATTGTTGAGGATCAAAAACGGGGTTCTTTTTCAACATCGCATTAGCAATAAGTCCAAATTGACCGTCAGCGTTTTTAGATGTATCGACGTATTTTTGAACGGTATATTGTTCAACGAATGAAAATAGGAAAACACTAGTTAAGCCTAAGAAGAATAGTCCTGATTTAACAAATGATATGAAGATTTTCTTGTTTTTGAAAACGGGGATAAGATTCATAATAAAAATTATTAGAACCGTACCTAAAGTGATTAAGAATGACAAGATATGTGAAACGAAGAGTAGTCCTAGGGAAATAGATAGCATAGGCCAATATTTTGTTTGACCTTTTACTAATTTAAAAGTACTTAATAGTACCCAAGGAATGAGTGCCCAAGCAATTAATTCTCCGGCAGCTGCACGAGTAGAAATGATTCCATAAAAGTAATAAGAACTTAGATAAATGGGTGCTGAAACGATTGTAGCCCAGTTATTATGGAACAGTTTGTGAATTACGTAATTGATTGAAATGATACTTAAGATAGTAAAGACAAATAGGAAAAGCAAGTATGAGTGATAGTCGCTTAATCCCAAGACATTAACGATAGCAAAAGGATAAAGCAAGAAATTTCCATAGAAGAAGCCGACGCCATAACCTAATTTATTAAGGTATTCAAAGCCAATTGGATTTGGAAAATGTCCATGAGAAATGTTAGATGCTAAGGTACTGATACGTGCCATGTGAAAACCCGGATCGTAGCCTCCAATGACGCCACCCTTAAAAATAATGTAAGCTACAATGAAAAAAATGAGAACATCTGAAACAATTAGAAATGCTTTTTCTTTACTTTTCAAAATAAACCTCTGCATAAATGAAATTAATTGGATATGTAATCATTTTACCTTAAAAGTGCAAAAAAAATACGGGACTTAACATAATTTCCTATTTTAAGATTGTCGTCTAGGTGTATCTTTAGATGTTTAGAAATGGGATAATGTTTTGTCTCGTATTGAAATTTGAATTGGTTTTTCTTTAATTTTTTTGTGCTAAACGTTCTTTATGTGAAGTAATAATTTTATCGGCAATAGCTTTAGCAACATTTTCATTTTTTAAGATGGGACCGTGAGAATAACTGCCAATGGTATTTTTATAACGCATACCCTCTTGCTTATCATCAGGATTATTTCCATAACCTTGGACCATCACGCCAAATGGTTTGAGCTTTTTCTTATCATCGAAGTAAGTTCTACCACTATGATTTTCAAAAGCTTTAACTGTGCCCCATTCAGTTTTATATTCTGTGTCGCCAATCATGCGGCTATCTGCTTTAAAAATAGTATGAAGTGGCAAGATGTCTAAGCCTTGGATAGTTTTTCCGCCACTTGTTTCGTAATATTTACCTAAGAATTGATAGCCACCACAGATGCAAAGCATAGGTTTATCATCTTCGATATAGTCTTTGATAGTTTCACGGTGACGTCTCAAGTCGCCAGCGATAACAGATTGTTCGAAGTCTTGGCCACCACCGAAGAAGAGAAAGTCGTAATCAAAGGCATTAAATTTCATATCCAAACTGATGTTGTCAACTTGAGTATCGTAACCTTTTTCTTTAAGCAGGAAGCAGAGGATTTTAACATCGCCGCTGTCTCCATATGTATTCATTAAATCTTCATATAAGTAAGCAATTTTTATTGTGTCAGACATAATTTCTCCCGTAGAGTTAGAAGTATTGTAATATAGTTGAATAATGAGGTGATTGAATTGACAAAAGAAATCAATAAAAAGATTTTAGCAGATTTTCAACAGAACTTAAATCAAGATGCAACCAATAATGTTCTGCAAAATTCTGTTGCACAAGTGGGATTGTATGGTGCTTCTGAGGATCCTGAAGTTAAAACTAAATTGAACCCTATATTTAATATTGAAATCAATACTGGTAAAGTGTCAAATCAAAAACGTTCCGGACGTTGCTGGTTGTTTGCAGCCTTGAACTCGTTGAGAACCGAATTTGCTTTGAAAAATAATTTGAAGGATTTTGAATTATCGCAAAATTATTTGTCATTTTGGGATCGATTGGAAAAATCCAATTTATTCTTACAAAACGTTTTAGCCACAGCTGATTTGCCAATTGAAGACCGCAAAGTGAATACTTTGTTCAGCCACCCAAATGGTGATGGTGGATTTTGGCAATATGCTGCTAATTTGATTCAAAAGTATGGCGTCGTACCAAGTTACGTGATGCCAGAAACAGCCGCATCAGACAACACAACTGAGTTTAACGCGGTTTTGAACAAAATGTTACGTAAAAACGGAATTGAATTGCGTGATATGGTTAAAAAAGGCATTGCGCAAAAACAAATTGACCAAAGAGTTGAAGAGATGCTTTCAGAAGTTTACAAACTTTGCGTCTATTCATTTGGTCAACCACCTAAGGATTTCGAGTTGTCATTGAGAACTGACAGCGACAAGTTGATTGAAGAAGAGAGTATCACGCCAAAGGAATTTTTGAAGCAATACTTCACAATTAATTTGGATGACTATGCTATTATCGAGAATTCTCCTCAAACAAGCAAGCAGTATGACCAAGTTTATACGATTGATCTGACGGGAAATATCGTTGGCGGAAAAGTTGATAAGTTCTTGAATTTGCCAATTGAACGTCTAAGAGATTTGAGCATTCAACAATTGAAAGGCAACGACTTAGTTTGGTTTGGCAATGATGTTTCTAAAGAATCAGACCGCAAAAACGGCTATCTACTAGGCAATTTGTACCAATATGACAAGTTGTTAGGAATCGATACAAAGATTGAAAAAGGTTTAGCTTTAGACTATAAAGAAGCTGAAGTCTCACATGCCATGACCTTAACAGGCGTTAACCTCGTCAAAGGCCAACCTAATCGTTGGAAAGTCGAAAACTCATGGGGTGAAGCTAACGGCGAAAAGGGATATTTCTTAATGGATCAAAAATGGTTCGAAAATAATATTTATGAAGTTATTATCAATAAGAAATATTTGACTGATAAAGAATTAGCTGAGTTTAATAGCGAACCAATCGTATTGCCAGCATGGGATTCATTATCATAATCAGAGAGCGCAGAAAGGGCGCCCATCTCCCGGAGCCTAAGACAATTTCACGAATTGCTCGCGCACTTTGCGAGTGATTTGGGAAATTGTCTTAGGTGTAGGGAGTTGCCCTTTCGTAGCTCGTTTTGGCATACTTAGTGAATAAAAATAATGGTGACGTTAATCTAACTTTTTTAGATTAGCGTCACCATTTTTGTATTGAAGTGTTTTTACTGTTTTATAGCGAGGGTTCACTGGTTTATAGCGGAAACGAGTTCCACAAGCCAGCTACTTCCGGTTAGAACGATTTTGAAACTCACACGCAAAGTACGCGTGCAATTTTCAAAATGGCCCTAATCCTCGGTAGCTACCGGGCTTGCTCCACTCTCTGACTAAAACGAGTTCCACAGGACAGACATTTCCGGTTAAGCCTATTTCCCGCCTTGTCTGCTCCGCAGCCAATTCGTGAAATTGTCTTAATCCTCGATGTCTAAGCGTCCTGCTCCACTCTCTGAGGTTTTCCATACAGGTATCCTTGTTGTAAAAAAATCCCGAATTTCTTAGCTAATATCTGATCCTGTCGATTTTCAACGCCTTCTAAAATAACGCCTAAACAGTACTTCCTAGCTTGTTGGACCCAAAACGATAAATATTCAGGTATCTTTTCATCATCGCCGTCTGTTCGGAGATTTTGCATTGCAAATTTGATTTTATCTACGTAGGGCAATAAGTTTTTAACGTTATCAAAGGTATTAGATCCAGTGCCAACGTCATCGATTACTAATGAGATGTCATATTGGTGTAATTGCAAACTGAATTCCTTGATTGTTTTTAGTGGCATTGCTTCGGTCAATTCGATGATTAAATCAATCGGTTGGATTCTTTTTTTTAGAGCGATTATGGCTCCTAAAGTGAGTGGATCGTTAGCTTGGTTGCTATTCAAATTAAAAGAGATAACTTTTTTGTTAGTTGTCTTTTGATTGATGATCGTAGCAGTCTTTTCAATTAATTTAACTTGATCACTAACGCAAAGTTCGGTGAAGCTTTGGGGAAGCCGCCAGGTGCCGTTTTCCTCTTTGCGCAATAAAGCCTCATATCCAAAGACTGTATCATTGCACTTATTTACTTGTGGTTGTACAAAAAAACTATAGTTCGTATGTCCTTCCCCCTGACATTAAATACTGTTTATTAGTACCCTTATTAAGACTCTTTTCTAGGTAACAATTTTATGCTATTTCTTTTTTTATATCAATTAATAATTTCTTTATATAGGAATGGAATATTAGCAAAATATATAAATGATTATAACGCCGTTATAGTTCTTTTTGATTTAAGCTGACTTAAGGCTAAAAAAGGATATGCGCAATCTTATAGTGAAAAAAGGATATAAAAACTAATAAATAATGTATATAATACTTGTCAGGAAGAGAGGACGATTTTGATGGATACTGTAGCAAGAAAAGAGCAGAGGAAAGTTGAAATTTCTTCAGCTGAATGGCAAATTATGAGAATCGTCTGGACTTTAAAACATGTGACTAGTTCAGAAATAATCAATCTCATGCAAAAGAAACAAACGTGGTCTGATTCAACGATTAAAACTTTGATTACACGTTTGACTAAAAAAGAATTTTTGAGTCGTCAAAAAGAAAAGGGTCGTTATATTTATTCATCAACTGTTGCTGAACAAGAAACAATGGATGAATATGCAAATAGTCTATTTGATAACTTCTGCGCTCATAAGACGGGTCCAGTGTTAAATGAATTGGTCGAATCACTAGAGCTCAGCAAAAGCGATTTAGAGTCTTTGCAAGGTATTTTGAATGAAAAAATCAAAACGGCACCTGAACACGTGAAATGCGATTGTTTACCAGAAGATTGCGATTCAATGTGTTAGAATATAGTTCCTTGGCAGGGGCACTAAATCAGAATTAATATATCAAAAAAGCTTCTAATTCAAACGAATTAGGAGCTTTTTTGATGTCTTTTTAAAAATGGACCTTCATAATTAAGTCCTTTTGAATCGTATCTTCCAATTTGAATTCCTGACTACCAAAGGCTTTGAAACCAAATTCCTTGTAGTAATACATGATGGGGGCGTTATGTTCCCAAACGCTGCTCCAAATGGTATCTTTATGAAATTTCTTAGCCTTTTCAAAAGCCAAATTAATCAATTTTTCTTCCAGTCCCATATATTTGAAACCTTCACGCAAATAAATTCGGTCGATTTCTAATCCACCAGCCACTGACTGCGACTGAGCATCGTCAATATTTAGCTTGAGGTAGCCGGCTAATTTGTGATTGAAGAAAATAAAGTAGAAGAAAGAATTAGGATTGATCATCTCACTAGCCAGTTGTCCATAATTATAATTTGTCTGAGTGTAATCAGAAAAATTACTAAAGCTTTGAGAATTGAAAGTATCGTTGAAAGTGGCGACACTTAGTCGATGCAATTGTGGCAAATCTGAGTAATTAACTTCTCGAATATCAATTGGTAACGTCGTTATAGGCATTGAACCGCCCCCCCTTAATTAAAATTTCATGAGCATATCTAGGTGAGGAATATTGTCTTCTAAATAAACATCAGAAATAGCTTTGAAGCCAAATTGTTCGTAAAACTTTTGCAAGTAGGCTTGAGCTTGAATTTGGATAGGTTTGTTAGGAAATTTATTTTTAATTTCTTCAATCGTTTGACTAACGATTTTTTCACCTAAACCAGCTTTACGATATTCCTTCATAATTAGAACACGACCAAAGGTAATGTGATCACCCTTATCGATAATTCTGGTATAGGCTTTTAAGTGGTCATTTTCAACCAAACAGACGTGCAAATCGTTATAGTCGTCTTCATCGACTTCTTGATAAGGACAATTCTGTTCGACAACAAAAACAGCCACTCGCGCCTTTAAGATATCTATTAGTTCTTTGGGGCTTAACTCATTAGTACTTTTAATGCTGACCATATAAAAAACCTCCACGATTTTTAGGAATAGATTTGGGATAATCATACAATCATTTTGTTGTAAATGCAACAATAAAAACTAAAGAGTTCACCAACTCATCATTGAATTAAATTGCGCATTAATATAGGATAAAAGAGTGTGAAACATGTGTTTCACAAGTGGAGGTATTTAATGAAACCGGAAGAATTTTTTGAAGCCCTATCAAAACAGGGCATCGAGTTAAGTGCAACTCAAAAAGAACAATTTGCAACTTATTTTCATGAGTTGGTAGAGACTAATAAAGTCATGAACTTAACTTCCATTACCGCCGAGGATCAAGTTTATTTAAAACATTTTTATGATTCAATTGTTTTAGGATTCGTTGATGAAAAGCTATTACACGATGAATTAACGCTTTGTGATGTTGGTTCGGGTGCTGGTTTTCCGTCATTGCCACTTAAAATTATTAATCCAAAGTTGAAAATTACGATTGTTGATTCATTAAACAAACGGATTAAATTTTTAGACGGTTTAGTTCAAAAATTGCACTTGGATGATGTCAGTTTAGTTCATGGACGTGCTGAAGAAGTGGGCAAGAATCCACAATTTCGTGAATCGTTTGATATTGTAACGGCTCGTGCTGTTGCAGCAATGAATGTTTTAACTGAATTTTGTTTGCCATTAGTCAAAATCGGTGGTCAATTTGTTGCAATGAAATCTGAAAAAGCTCCTGAAGAAGTTGAAACTGCTCAATATGCTATCAAAACTTTGGGTGGAGAGGTTAAGCAACAAAAATCAGTTGAACTACCAAATGATGCAGGAATCCGTAATTTTATTATGGTTACTAAAATTTCCAAAACACCGAAAAAGTATCCTCGTAAACCAGGTACTCCTGCCAAAAAGCCACTCGTGAAATAATCACTAAGTATTAATTAATACTGTAAAAATGATAAGATTATATAGATATGGCAAAAACGCCAAAAGTGATTAACCATAGATAAATATTTCTAGAGATAGGGGAATAAAATGGCACGAAAAATATCTGTTGCAAATCAAAAAGGTGGTGTAGGAAAAACTACTACCACTATCAATTTAGGAGCTTGTTTGACAGATCTTGGTCAGAGGGTCTTGATTGTCGACACTGATCCTCAAGGGAATGCAACTAGCGGACTAGGTATTAAAAAAGCCAATGTTGAAAAAGATGTCTATGATGTTTTAGTCAATGAATATCCTCTAAGAAAAACCGTTATTCATACTAAACATAAAAATCTCGATATCGTTCCTGCCACGATTCAATTGGCCGGTGCGGAAATGGAATTGACCACGATGATGGCCCGTGAGACGCGTCTGCGTGCAGGTATTGAGGAAGTGGACTCCGATTATGACATCATTTTGATCGACTGCCCACCTTCACTAGGTCAACTTTCGACAAATGCTTTTACGGCAAGCGATTCAATCATTATCCCTGTGCAAAGCGAATACTATGCACTTGAAGGCTTGAGCCAATTGTTGAATACGATTCGTTTAGTCCAAAAGCATTTTAATACGAACTTAGCTATCGAAGGCGTTCTCATTACAATGTTGGATGCTAGAACTAACTTGGGTGCTCAAGTTGTAGATGAAGTGAAGTCATATTTTGGCGATTCCGTCTACAAATCGATCGTACCAAGAAATACGCGACTAGCTGAAGCTCCAAGTTATGGATTGCCTATCGTTGATTTTGATGACAAGTCTAGAGGAGCTAAAGCCTATCGTGATCTTGCTAAGGAGGTGTTAAAGCGTAATGGCATCAAACAAAAATAAAAAAGGTTTAGGTCGCGGTATCGATGCGATTTTCTCAGAATTTGAAGCAATTGATGAGAACAGTGAATCCGTTGTTGATTTGTCCATCGATGACATCCGTCCTAACCCTTACCAACCAAGAAAAACTTTTGATCAGCATGCTTTGAATGAACTGGCTAGCTCAATCGAACAAAATGGCGTTTTTCAACCTATTATCGTTCGTGAAAGCGTGAATGGATTTGAAATCATTGCTGGTGAAAGACGTTTCCGTGCAAGTAAAATTGCTAAAAAGACTACTATCCCTGCAATTATTCGTCCATTGAGCGAATCAGGGATGATGGAAATTGCCGTTTTGGAAAACTTACAACGTGAAGATCTGACACCTCTTGAAGAAGCTGATGCTTATCAAACTTTGATTACTAAATTAAATCTTACTCAAGAACAAGTCTCGCAACGTTTGGGCAAGAGTCGTCCTTACATTGCTAATTACTTGAGACTATTGAATTTGCCTGAAGCAACCAAGAAATTGGTTCAAAGCAGCAAATTGTCAATGGGGCAAGCCAGAACCTTACTTAGCTTGAAAGATAAAGATCAAATCGATAAACTTGCTAAACGTGCCGTCAATGAGGATTTAACTGTTCGCCAACTTGAACAATTAGCAACTGAATCAAAACATAATAGTAAGAAGAAAAAGAAAGTCGTTCAAAAATCGCCATTTATTAAAGCGACTGAAGAAAAACTAGTTGAACGATTCGACTCGCCAGTTTCTGTGAAAGAAACTCGTAGCGGTCACGGAAAATTAGAAATTGATTTTACAAATACGGATGACCTGAATCGTATTTTAGACATATTAGGAATCCATTTAGATTAGAGGAATTGTATGTTTAAACTTGGAGATATTATCACAATGAAAAAACCTCACGCTTGTGGGGAAAACCGCTGGGAAGTTATCCGATTGGGTGCGGACATCAAGGTCAAATGCTTAGGTTGTGGACATATCGTTATGATTCCACGAGCAGAATTCAACAAGAAATTCAAAAAAGTTTTGACCCAAGCTGCTCAGGTAAAAACGGAAAACGAACAACATTATTTGACGAAAGCTCAATTAATGCCACCTAATTTTATGGAAAGAAACGAGGAATAACTGATGGCTCTTACTGCCGGAATTGTCGGACTACCAAACGTTGGTAAGTCAACTTTATTTAATGCTATTACAAAAGCTGGTGCGGAGATGGCCAACTACCCATTCGCTACTATTGATCCTAATGTGGGAATGGTTGAAGTACCAGATAAAAGATTGGCAAGAATCGATTCATTGATTCCTGCTAAAAAATTGATTCATACTACTTTCGAATTCACTGATATTGCCGGAATCGTTAAAGGCGCAAGTAAAGGTGAAGGACTAGGAAATAAATTCTTGGAGAATATTCGTCAAGTCGACGCTATCGTTCACGTCGTTCGTGCTTTTGATGATGATGATATTACTAGTGTTACTGGTAAAGTCGACCCACTAGACGATATTGAAACAATCAATTTGGAATTGAGTATTGCTGATCTTGATAGTATCAACAAACGTTACACTCGAGTTGAAAAGGCTGCTAAGAGTGCTAAGGATAAGGAAGCTCAAGCAGAATTATCTGTCTTAGAAAAGATTAAGCCAGTTCTTGAACAAGGTGGAGCTGTTAGATCAATCGACTTTAACGAAGAAGAGCAAAAAATCGTTAAGGGATTGTTCTTGTTAACATCAAAACCAGTTTTGTATGTAGCTAACATTGCTGAAGATGATATGGCTGATCCTGAAAGCTCTAAATACTACAAAGTTGTTGAAGACTATGCTAAGAAAGAAAAAGCACAAGTTATCGGCGTTTCAGCAAAGACTGAAGAAGAAATCGCTGAATTAGACGATGATGAAAGAAAAGAATTCCTTGAAGCTGAAGGCGTAACTGAATCTGGACTTGATAAGTTGATTCGTGCAAGTTACAAATTATTAGGTTTGAGAACCTTCTTTACTGCTGGTGGCAAGGAAACACGTGCTTGGACTTTCCATGAAGGAATGAAAGCACCTCAAGTTGCCGGAATTATCCACTCTGATTTTGAACGTGGATTCATTCGTGCCGAAGTAATGGCTTATAGTGACTTGGACGAATTAGGTAGTGAAAAAGCCGTCAAAGAAGCCGGTAAATTACGCGTTGAAGGTAAGGATTACGAAGTTCAAGATGGAGACATCATCGAATTCCGCTTTAATGTCTAACCAGGGGGAGTAAAATGTCAGAGGATTTAAGAGATAAGAATAAGCAAGCTGCTGAAAAACAAAAAGTTGTTTCAGCTAAGAACGAAAAAAAAGAAGAAGTAAAAGCTGAAATCTATAACGCGAATGCTGATGATCTTCGTAAAAAGTTAAGTAATAAGAATAGTGAATATGTTTTTAAACTTAATAAATATTTGATGGATGACGGTTTTAAAGAAGACGAAGCTAAAACTGCCATTGATGAACTTCTTCCAGAAATGGTTGATAATCAAATCAAAGGTATTCCAGCTAATCAACTTTACGGACCAGTAACTCAAAAAGCTCAAGATATCGTGCATCCAGTTAAAAAGCCTAAGACAACACCATTTTGGGCTTCATGGATTGACACATCTCTACTATTCTTTGCATTGTTTGGCGTTTTGTACGGGGTCGTTGCTTTAACAACTAAAAAGCCTGACCCTAATAGTCAAACAGGTATCATCACATTGGTTGTCTTGTCAGCAATGTGGGGTGCATTATTGACTTGGTTCAACAATCAAATGAAACGTCCAAAGTCTCAAAGACCTGGCTGGGGAATCACGATTGGATATTTAGTCGTTGGACTAATGTTCATGTTCGTCTTCCTAGCTGCGATGACGGCTGTACCTACAACTATTAATCCACCGCTTAATGCAATTGGTTACTTCATTGCGGCTGTGGTTGCTTATGGTGTAAGATTTGCTTTCCGTAAGACAATGGGCATTCATGATCGTTCATTCTTTTAATTAACCTTTTAATTAATAAATTCAAAAATAGACAGAATAATCAAAAAGATGATTATTCTGTCTATTTTTTTGGAAATTTTATTGAGTTCTTTTTATTTTACCCGGAAAAACTGAATCAACCCGTAAAGTCCATAACCACCGCAAGCAATTTTCAACAAAGTCATGTAGATGCCGACCTTTTTGATATCAAGCGTTTTGTCGTAATTTATCTCATATTGGACGAATAAGATAATGGCAACGGAAAAAGTAATGATCAATAAGAACTTCATGCGTTTTCTTAAATATTCCATATAGGCTCACTTTCATGTCTAATTAGTAATCTACTTCCATATTATTGTATAATATTAACTAGTTGTAAACTTGTAAATATATGTACGCTTGAGAGGTTTATATAAATGAAAATCTTAGTGGTGGATGACGATAAAGAAATTGTTGAATTACTTAGTATCTATATTAAAAATGAGGGTTACGAGGCGATAGCAGCCAATTCAGGTCAAGAAGCACTAGACCAATTGTCTGCTCACAGCGACATCGGCTTGATGGTTTTGGATATCATGATGCCTGGAATTGATGGAATCGAGGTCGTTAAACGAGTTCGTAAAAATTCCCAGATTCCAATTATTATCGTGTCAGCTAAAACGACTGATATGGATAAGATACAAGGTCTTATTACTGGAGCCGACGACTATGTAACGAAGCCATTTAATCCTTTGGAGATTATGGCTCGGATTCGCTCGCTCTTACGTCGAAGCACTCAGCAGTCAGCAAAAAATGTGCCTGATAAACTTGAGGTAGGACCAATCACAATTTATAAGGATTCTCATGAAGTCGTGACAGATTCTGGTCAAAAGGTTCAACTAACGGCTCTAGAATTTGGCGTGCTCTATTTGTTAGCAAGTCACCCCAATCGAGTGTTTTCAGCCGATGAAATTTTTGAAAGAGTTTGGAAGCAAGAAAGCGTCGTATCGGCTAAGACCGTTATGGTACACGTTAGTCATTTGCGCGATAAATTAGAAGAAGCTACCAACGGAGAAAAAGTTATCGAGACCGTTTGGGGCGTCGGCTATAAAGTGGAGGTTTGATTTTTGAAAAAACGAATCAAACTGAACGTAAAAGCTAAAGGTGTCCTCCTGCTTGAAGGAATAGGCACCTTTCTTTTATTTCAGATAATCAATGCAATTTTAATCAGTTCACTGGGAACAAGCTCAGTGACGAACAATTTTCTCAATAATCTGGAGCAATTATGGTCCCAAAAAGGATGGTTTTTAGCCATCACGCTAGTTTTGGAATTATTTTTGACTTGCGTTATAGTTATTGGTACTTATCATCAAATGGAATTGCGACAAATCAAAGAAACGTTGCAGTCGGTAGCTAGCGATAAGTTGACTAAACCAATCGACGTCAAAGTCAATCAAAATTTGCAAGGAATCATTGACAGCTTTAACCTTCTAATTTTAAATATGAATCACCGTGCAAAGGAACAAGAACGCTCGGAAAAAAGTAAGGATGAGTTGATCAGCAATGTCAGTCACGATATCAGAACACCATTGACATCAGTGATTGGCTATTTAGGATTGATTGAAAGCAAGAATTACGGCGATTTAGGACATATCCTAAAGTACACCCACATTGCTTATAAAAAGTCCTTAGAGATGCAAAATTTGGTAAATTCGCTCTTTGAATATGCCAATGTTCAGCATGCAACCAGTCGCTTAAATATGACGAAGTTCGATATGGTGCAGATGCTGGATCAGATGTCAGCCGACTTTGAACTAGAAGCTAACAAACGAGGAATGGAAATTGTCGTAACTTCTAATCCTGATAAGATCATGATGCAAGGCGATACTGAAAAACTCGGTCGAGTCTTCAATAACCTCATCATGAATGCTTTGAAATATGGTAAAGGAGCCACTCATATTTGGCTAACAGCTGAAAAAAAGCCCAAAGAGGTTGTTATCACAGTTGCTAATAATGGTCAGCCCATTCCCGAGGACTCTTTGAAGCACGTCTTTGATCGTTTTTATCGAGTTGAGGATTCACGTTCTAAAAAGACCGGCGGAACTGGGTTAGGACTAGCCATTGCTCAAAGCATGGTGAAATTGCATGGTGGGACGATTGCCGTAACTTCGGATAAAGATAAAACATCATTTATCAGTCACTTTCCCATCACCCAATCACAAAACTGATCTGTGAGGTTTAAAAATGAAAGGTTTCACTAAGAAATTACTATTGGTTTTATCGATGTTTTTGTTGATATTGCCAATTTTTTCAACGACTGTCGAAGCAACAACGACGACAGTCAGTCAACAACCAGAAATGAATGCTACTGCGGGGATGATCTTTGATGAGAATAGTGGCCAAGTTATCTACAAACAAAATGCAGATAAAAAGGTGGCCATCGGTTCAATCACAAAGATCATCACTTTGTATTTAGTGACAAAAGCCATTAGAGAAGGAAAATTTACTGAAGAAGATAAATTGACTCCAACTGCTCAAGAAGCAGAAATGACCCAAGACAGCGCTTTAACTAATGTGCGCTTGGATGCTGATAAACAGTATTCAGTTAAAGACTTGTATAACGCTGCTTGGATTGTTTCGTCCAACTCAGCCGCGATGGTGTTAGCTGATGAAGTTGCCGGCAGTCAGGCAAAATTTGTTAAAATGATGCGCCAAACCCTCAAAGATTGGGGAATAAAAAATGCCCAGTTGTATAACGTTTCAGGCCTAAATAATTCCGACTTGAAGAAGGGCATGTACGTTGGTCCAAAAGATGGTGAAAATAAACTTTCCGCTGATGATATTGGCGTGGTCGTTAAACATGTTTTGGATAAATATCCGGAAATTCTAAAGACCACTTCACAATCTAAATTGTCATTTCCCGTCGACAATGAAATTAAAGTCTATGACTCACTGAATTTGTTATTAAAGGGTGGTCGCGATTATCAATCCGGCTATGAATTTGATGGCCTAAAAACTGGGACGACAGAAGCTGCTGGCGATTCATTCGTAGGGACTTTGCCTTTAGACAATACTCGTATCGTCACAATCGTCTTGGACGCTAAGGGTGAAAAGACAGACAAGG
Organism: Companilactobacillus halodurans; assembly: GCF_009600985.1. Taxonomy (GTDB): domain Bacteria; phylum Bacillota; class Bacilli; order Lactobacillales; family Lactobacillaceae; genus Companilactobacillus; species Companilactobacillus halodurans. The sequence continues at coordinate 6,421 of NZ_VDFP01000023.1, read as the reverse complement.
ATAAAAGGTTCCGCAGTACCCAAAAATTAGTTCATTATTTAAAAGATAATTATGAGTATAAAAAGGTCCTAGACAAGGGACAAAACGTCAAAATCAATAATAAAAAATATAAAGTTTATGATTCAATTTATTTTTGGCTGCCGAAAAAATTTAATGTTGCACAATTGAGTTATACTAGAAGTAGTGATGACTTAGGTTTTGCCGCAAAGCATAAGAAGCAAACGGTAAAACTGATTGTCGCTAATACAAGTGGTGGTTATCTTCCATTCAAAAAGGCAGATGTTAAAAAAGTAATACATAAGAAGACGAACCAGAAATCTTGGTGGGATCAAATCGTAGAATTTTTTAACCATTTATTTTAGGAGTGTGAAAAAATGAGTTTAAAAATAAGTAATGCTATAGAGATTTTGAAGAAGCATGATTTACTGGTTTCGAGTTCAGTTAGCGATGAAAACCTCGAAGTAACTAATATTAGTTACAACTCAAAAGAAGACCAATCTAATGGTATCTTCTTTTGCAAAGGCAATAATTTTAAAGCTGATTACTTGGATCAAGCTATTAAAAATGGTGCCAAAATTTACGTTTCAGAAAAGGAATACAACAAAGATGTTGACCGTTTGGTTGTCAAAAGCGCCTCTAAAGCTTTGGCTTTGTTGAGTGCTAAGTATTATGGCAATCCTGAAGATGATTTATTCATCGTAGCCTTTACTGGTACAAAAGGTAAGACGACAACTTCATACTTTACTTACGACATTTTGAAGAATGCCTATCCAAAGCAAGTTGGCCTCTTTTCAACTGTTGATCGAATCGTTGGACCAAATCCTAAAGATGAGTTCAAGTCAGATTTGACGACTCCAGAATCATTGGAACTATTCCGTGATATGAGAAGATGCGTCGACAATGGATTAAAGTATCTTGTGATGGAAGTTTCTTCACAAGCTTACAAGAAGAATCGTGTTTACGGCTTGAAGTTTGATATTGGTGGTTTCTTAAATATCACTCCAGACCATATTGGACCTAATGAACATCCAACTTATGAAGATTACTTAAATTGCAAGAAACAATTGATGATCAATTCCAAAGTTAATATCATTAATCGTCAAACAGATGATTACGACAAAGTTTATGCTGCTGCCAAAGAAACTAGCGACGATAAAGATATTTATCGTTTTGCTAAAAATGAAGTCGCTGATACTGATTTCAGTATCCGTAACAAAGAATCTAATTTAAACGATTCTGTCTTCACTTACACAGCTGAAAGCGATAAGGCAGAAGACTTACAAGATAAAGGCGAATATACATATGACCTCGGTCTTGTAGGTGATTTCAATGAATTGAACGCAGGGGCTGCAATAACTGCTGCTAAGATTATGGGTGTCAAAAACGAGGTGATCGTTGAAAGTTTAAAAGTAGCGTTCGTCCCGGGGAGAATGGAGCACATTAATACCAACTCTCACGGAACGATCTTTATCGACTATGCACATAATTATGCTAGTATGAATGCTCTTTTGAGCTTTTTGAAACGTGAATATCCAAAGTCCAAGATTAAGGTTGTCGTTGGAAGTCCTGGCGATAAGGGAGTTTCAAGACGTGCAGGCTTTTCACGGATTCTTAATGAATTAGCTGATTCTGCTATCTTAACAACCGATGATCCTGGATTTGAAGACCCAGCTGATATTTGTAAGCAAATCGACGAAAAGATCGATCACGAAAAAGTCCAAGTTAAAACTATCTTGGATCGTGAAAAAGCTATTCGTGAAATGATTACTTCAAGTAAAGGCGACGATATCATCGTTTTAGCGGCTAAAGGAAACGATGCTTATCAAAAGACTAAGGGAGTTGACGTTCCTTACGCCAGCGATCCTGTAGTCGCACGGAAAATTTTGAAGGATATTGAGGATTAGTAATATGAAAAAGTTCTTTACAGTAATTGGTGGTATGGGAAGTTTAGCTACTGAAAGCTACATTCATTTACTAAATGAAATGACCCCTACTAAAAAAGACCAAGATTATTTGGATTATATCTTAGTCAATCATTCTACTGTTCCTGATCGGACAGCACATATTTTGGATCACAGTAAACCCAGCTTTTTGCCTCCATTGGCTGAAGACATTAAGCAACAAAGCTTATTGCATCCTGAATTTATGGTGATTATCTGCAATACAGCACATTATTACTATAAAGAATTGCAAGCAGTTACTGATGTTCCTATTATTCATATGCCACACATGGCAATCAGCATGATTAGCAAAAAATATCCACAAGCTAAAAAAGTTGGTTTAATTGCTACCAAGGGTACGATTGCTGATCACGTTTATGAAAATGAAATTAAAGACGCTGGATTTGAATATAGTTTGGGCGACCAAGCTGTTCAAGACCAAGTTGAAAGTTTGATTTATGACGATATTAAAGTTAAAGGTAAAGTTGATGCTGCTAAGTATCATGACATCTTGAAGACAATGCACGAAAAATTTAATTGCGATGTGATTGTTTTGGGATGTACCGAATTATCTTTGGCACAAGAAAAATCTCCTGATCACCCTTATCAAGTAGTTGATGGTCAAGAAGTTATCGTTGAAAAATCAATTGAATTTGGCGAAAAGATTCGTCGTGGAGAAAAAATCGATTTTACTAAGATTTATTAACGTTTCACAAGAAACATTGCGAAGTTTCACGTATATCTTATATAATATTTGATGTATAAGGAGGTACTTCGCCATGTTTAAGAGATTATCTATTTTTGCGGTTATCTTATCAGCCTTAGTGCTAGGCGGTTGCGCTAATCAGCAATCAACTGAAACTCACTCAAATGCTAAGTCTGAACAAACACCAAAGAGTACTAAAAAATCGGCTAAAAAAACGCCTAAGAAGAAGAAATCTGCTAGAGTTGCCAATTCTACTAGATCAGCCTCAACTGAGTCTGAAAAGGAATCAAGCAATGATTCAAATAGTGAATCTAATGGCAATAGTGCTTCCCAAAGTACTTCTCAAAGTACAGATAACCAAAATTCTTCTTCAAATCAAAGTACGTCAACTAATCAAAACGACAATAATAATGATACAAAAAATTCAACAACAGACAGTAGTCAAGATTCACAAAATCAGGACAGCCAAGCTCAACAAAGTGTTAATATAACTACATCGACACAAGCGGTTGAGTATCTGGCTGACCAATTAAGTTCCACATATGACAAGACAACAACGCAATATGTGGCCAATGGGAAAATATCTTGGAACAATACTAGTGGATATCAAATCAATATTTATAGTAAAAATTCCGATACGCCAGTGGGAAGCTATTTAGTTCCTGCCAATGGTCAATATTTTCAAATTTGGTAATAACGCATAACTTGCCATTACAATAAGAATTAGTTATATTTTTAAGAGGTCGGTACAAAACTTAAGTTTTGTTCTGACCTCTATTTTAGTTATGCAATTATTTGAATAGAGGATAATAAATGCGAAAAAAAAGAATCTTCTTATTAGTTTTATTTTCGCTACTGATATTTGTAGGCGGGTGCAGTCAAAGAACTGCTTCCAAGAAACTTATCACAACAACGGTCAATACATATATTGAACCGATTGAAAGCGTCGTCGGGGACAAGTACCAAGTCAAATCAATCATCGAATCAGTCAATGTTGATCCACATAGCTTTTCGCCATCGAGTAACGATGCTAAGCAAGTGGCTGACTCACAACTGATTGTTTCCAGTGGTCTGGGATATGACGATTGGATCAATAAAATTGTGACTGCCAATAGTCAGAATAAAAATTTGATTGATTTCTCAAGCGACGTTTTGAAAAAAGAAGATGGCGCTAATGAACACGTTTGGTTTGGCGTTTCAAACGTTCAGAAATTGACGCGTAGCGTTTATCAACACATGAAAAAAATCGATCCCAAGAATCAAGCTTATTATCAAGCTAACTTTAAGAAATACGATTTAAAATTGGGACGCTTGATCAAAAGAGAAAAAGCTTTGAAAAAGTACACTGATGGGAAAAAGGCTTATGCAACTGAACCTTTGCCTTATTACTTGTTAAAGGATTTAGGGATGTCGATTGCTAATCCGCATTTTGCCAAATCGATTGAAGATGACACGGACCCTTCCATTGAAGATGTTGAGAAAATGGAACAAGGCTTAAAAAACCACAAAGTTAGTTTTTTAGTGGTCAATAAGCAAGTTACTAGTGGAATCATTACTAAAATGACAGCCTTAGCGAAAAAGCATCATGTTCCAATCGTTTACTTTACGGAAACTTTGCCTAGCGATTTAGGTTATTATGATTGGATGAACAGCAATATTACGCAGATTGAAAGGATAGTGAAGAAATAACTGTGATTGAAGCAAAAGATCTAACCAAGAAATTTGGGCAACAACTAGTTTTTGAAAATCTCAACTTCAAAATCAATGATGGCGACTTTATTAGTTTGATTGGTCCTAATGGGTCTGGGAAAACGACTTTGGTTAAAATCATGATGGGATTAGAGAAAAAGACTAGCGGCGAATTGTCGCTTGATAACAAGCAGTCGATTGGCTACGTTCCTCAATTTAGAAACATTGATTTAGATTATCCTTTGAATATTGAGCAGTTTATTCGCTTGAATCTAAAATTCACTTTTAGTCCAACTAAGAAGCGTGAAAACGATGAATTGATCAAAAACATTTTGGAAAAGACGGGTCTGACGCAATTAAAAAATCGTCCATTAGGCTTAGCTTCTGGTGGTGAAAAGCAAAAGGCTTATCTGGCCCAGGCTTTGTTGAACGACCCGAAGGTTTTGATTTTGGATGAATCGACGGCTAGTTTGGATGTTGAGGTCAAGATGCAGTTGATGGATTTAGTGCAAGAACTAAATCAGAAGTATAATTTAACAGTCATTTTCATTACGCATGATTACGAATTGACTAAGAAATATACGAGTCGAGCACTTTTCTTCCAGAATAAAACGATTAAAGAAGTTAATGTGAGTGACATTTCTGAAGAGATGTTCGAGATGGGTGGTTAAAAGATGTTTGGATATGAATTTATGCGCGAGGCCTTTATTGCTAGTACTTTTATCGCTATAACGGCTGGATTAGTCGGGGTCTTCGTTGTATCTCGCAACATGTCTTTTCTGTCGCACACGTTGTCAGAAATTGGCTTTGCTGGAGCGGCATTTGGCATTCTAGTGGGAATATCACCATTAGCAGGGATGATTCTCTTTACTTTGGTCAGTTCAATTGCAGTCGGCAGTTTGAGCACAGAATCGTCTCGGCGTGAGGCTTCAATCAGTGCTATTTCATCGCTGTTCATTGGTTTAGGAATTTTATTCTTGTCGTTGTCATCTGAATCCAGTAGTTATGCTACTAACATCTTATTTGGTAGTATTGTCGGAATCAGTGCCAAGGAAGTTCAGCAATTAATGATTTTGGCTTTATTTGTAATTTTTGTTTTCATAATTTTCTATAAGCCACTTTCATTTGACTCATTTGACCATATTGGAGCCCGTGCAGCCGGTTTAAAGACTCGATTACTCTCTATCGCTTTTTTAGTAACTTTGGCTCTAAGCGTCAGTATTGGTGCTCAAATCGTAGGTTCATTATTAGTTTTCGTTCTATTGACTCTTCCTGGAGCAACGGCTAAGTATTTAGTCCATACCGTTCCTAAGTTAATTATGGTGTCAGTAGGATTGTCGCTTGCTGGAGTTTGGTTAGGACTATACTTAGCTTTTGTAACTAATTGGCCAGTGACCTTCTTCATTTCAGCTTTTGAAGTGATTGCTTACTTCTTAGGATTAAGTTATAAAAATTGGAAATTAAACCATTAAGGAATAAATTAAATGATAGAAGAATTGTGGAAGAAATATAAAGATACGATCCCTTATTTATTTTTTGGAGTTTTAACAACTGTCGTTAATATCGCTAGTTTCGATATTTTATGGCAATTTTTAGGCTGGAATTATCAGATTGCCAATGCTGTCGCATATGTTTTGTCAGTCCTTTTTGCCTACGTTACTAATAAGTTGTGGGTTTTTAATTCCCATACCAGTACTTGGGGCGCTTTTTGGAAAGAAATGGGATCATTTTTCTTGTTTAGAGCTGCCTCTTGGGTGATCGATCAGGGAACGATGACGATTGGTGTTTCGTTGTTAGGTTGGAATGGATTGTTGGTTAAGTTCATTGCTAATGTGGTCGTGGTTGTTTTGAATTATATTTTTAGTAAGTTTATTATTTTTCGGAAGAGGAGTTAGGGAGATTCTTTTTTTTGAAAATTTGATTTTGATGTATAGAAAAAGAGAGGACCTTTTTCAGTTCTGAAGTGAACCCTCCTAGTTGGAGTAATCCAACGGGAGGGTTTTCTTTGTTTTCAAAAGATATTAAATTGGCTTGTATAACAGATGTTAATAATGGGTTGCCTATTGTACAAGCTATGAAAAAATAT
>NZ_VDFP01000227.1 GCF_009600985.1 Companilactobacillus halodurans | reverse complement strand
ATGCCGCATATGTCTCAAATCCAACCGATATTAACTATTTTACTGGATTTTACAGTGATCCGGTAGAGCGTATTCTTGCCCTTCTCGTTTTCCCTGACAAAGATCCATTCCTCTTTGCACCTCAATTAGAGGTCGAAGCTGCTAAGGATGCTGGCTGGGATAAAGATGTTTTTGGTTATCTCGACCATGAAGATCCATTTGCTTTGATGGCTGGTCACATTCAAGATGTTGCTGGTGCGCCTAAAAAATGGGCTATTGAAAAAGACGACATGTCTGTTCAAAAGCTTGAAGCCCTTAAGAACCAATTTCCAGATGCTCAATTTCCTAATAACCTATCTCGTTACATGGAAAATGCCAAGTTAATCAAAACTGATGAAGAAATTGAACAGTTAAAGGCTGCTGGTGCTGAAGCTGACTACGCCTTTTCCGTAGCCTTTAACGCTATCAAGGAAGGTCGAACAGAGCAAGAGGTTGTGGCTGAAATTGAATATGCCATGATGAAAAAAGGTGTCATGCACATGAGTTTTGACACAATTGTCCAAGCTGGTGCTAATGCTGCTAATCCACATGGTTGTCCTGAAAAAATTCCATTGAAGAAAGATGAACTAGTATTGTTCGACTTAGGTACTGTTCATAATGGTTATATCAGTGATGCTTCTAGAACTGTAGCTTTTGGACAGCCTGATGATAAGTCACTTGATATCTACAAGGTTGACCTTGAAGCTCAATACGCAGCCATGGATGCCGCTAAGCCAGGTATCACGGCCGCTGAATTGGATAAAGTTGCTCGTGACATTATCGACAAGGCTGGTTATGAAGAATACTTCATTCACAGATTAGGTCATGGTATGGGAACTTCAGAACATGAATTTCCATCAATTATGGAAGGTAATGATATGGTTTTGAAACCTGGTATGTGCTTCTCAATTGAACCGGGAATTTACATTCCAAATGTTGCCGGAGTTAGAATCGAAGATTGTGTTTACATTACAGAGGATGGTTGTGAACCATTCACTCATACATCTAAAGAACTTAAATACATTAACTAGTAATCCATGCTACATTGAACACCGGTTATTCCTAGGGAATCCTTTCAATGTAGCATGAAGATTCAACCATTCACAAAAATA
>NZ_VDFP01000226.1 GCF_009600985.1 Companilactobacillus halodurans | reverse complement strand
ATAAAGTTATTTATGGTTACATCATCGTTATAGTCGAAAAACAATCACAAGATATTCGTGTCGATCAAAGTCATAAGGATTTCATCGCTCATTTTTACAGTCTAGCCTTCGTTGCCATAATCTTTGACTGGATCAATAATGACATGAAAGATGATCCTAAAGAAATAGTTGACCAAATCAGTGTTTTAATAACGGGTGATTTTCAAAAAGCATTACAAAATTATGCGAAATGATTTATCAAGGTACTGTATTCTTTCTCGAATTTAGTTATAACGAATATCAACTAAATTGGTTAAAGGATTCCGTCGTCCGCAAAAAATCTGTGGGCCACTGAGGGCTCACAGATTTTTTACTCCCGACTATATTTCCTGATTCTAAACAACCACGATTACTCCGATGAAAATATTGAACTTTTAATAAAAAGAGCAGCATCTATTAAGAGATTCAGTCATATTTTACATACCTCGAATACCCTTCAATAGATTCTGTTCTTCTTTTTTATCTATAATTTAAAATTAAAAGATTAACAAGACAAAACACTAGCCCGGAACAGCAAAGTCGATGGGCTTAGCAGTGAAATTTTTCTTAGTGACAAAGTCACTTAGATAAAGGCCGAGATTTGAAACGATTCGTAGAATCGGTTCAAATTCGTGCCCACTACGTTCCAGCCCAATCGACTTTGTTGTGGAGGGCGGCAAATTTAATATCTAAATTATTTTTGACGGCCAACTAAAATCGTTGAACCAACAGTTATTTGATTAACCTGACTCCAATCAATTAAGTTATTATCTACATTAAACAATAACGGTGTCATATTGATAAAAGCTTCTCTTTCTTTGGGAGAAACATCATAAGTCTTCGTAGCATCAATTTGATCAACTAGGTCATAATGCTCCTCAAAATAGTCTAAAACTCTTTGATTAGAGTACTTCTCTTGCTTTAATTGATCCTTAGCTTGTTTTCGTAATTCTTGGACATGATACTCATTGGGAATAACCTTTAAAACGTAACCATTTTTTTTTTTTTTTTTGAACTCATTGTAATTAGCTGGTGTAAATATATCGATAATACCATCGATTGAGTCTGCCTGTATTGGAAGGTGCGCTAACTCACCGATAAACCACTTTACTGGAGTG
>NZ_VDFP01000225.1 GCF_009600985.1 Companilactobacillus halodurans | reverse complement strand
TGAAAAGATTCTTCCAGATGTGCCACAAGTGGCTGTTTTTGATACGTCATTTCATCAGACAATGGACCCAGTCAATTACTTGTATAGTATTCCTTACGAATATTATGAAAAATATGGTGTTCGTAAATTTGGGGCTCATGGTACTAGTCATAGATATGTCTCACAAGCTGCAGCCGACTATTTGCATAAGCCATTGAATGACTTAAAGATTATTTCATGTCATTTGGGTAGTGGTGCTTCTATCGATGCTATTGAAGATGGTAAGTCTGTTGATACTTCAATGGGCTTTACACCATTGGCAGGTATTACTATGAGTACTAGATCTGGTGATATTGATCCATCGCTAGTGGCTTATTTGATGCAAAAATTAAAGATAGCTGATCCAACTGAAATGGTTAAAATTTTGAATACTAAATCAGGATTGCTAGGTATTTCTGGCGTTTCTCCAGATATGCGTGATTTACTAGCAACCAGAGAAGAAAATGATCGTTCCGATCTAGCAATCAAGATTTACGTTAACCGTATTGTAAAGTATATTGGTTCTTATATTGCTCTTTTAGCTGGAGCGGATGTAATTATCTTTACCGCGGGAACAGGGGCTAAAAATGCTGAAATCCGTGCGGATATTGCCAATAGCTTTAACTATATGGGTGTAAAAATTGATAAAGAAGCAAATGAAAACGGCGATGGTACTCGTGTCATTAGTACTAAAGATTCAGCTATTACTGTAATGGTTGTTCCTACTGATGAGGAGCGAATGATTGTTCGTGATGTTATTCGTTTGACGAAATACAGTGATTAATTTTAAATTTTAGGTAATAAAACAAAAGAACAGTGTCTATTAAGAATTTCAGGTATTTTACTAATTTGAATACTTCTTAATGGACACTGTTTTTTTAACAAAAACTAGATTAAAAATATTGAAAATATCGCAATGAAAACCTTTACTTTTAATTGGGAACTGCTATATTTAAGGTGTATAGATGAGATAGTAAGAATTGAATGGAGGTAGTTAATATGACAAGAAAAGCCTACATGATCGGTACTGGGGTTGGTAACTTAGCCGCTGGTATCTATTTAATTCGTGATGGTGGTTTTAATGGCGATCAGATTACAATGATGGGTCTTGAAGATCATG
>NZ_VDFP01000224.1 GCF_009600985.1 Companilactobacillus halodurans | reverse complement strand
TGAATTCAATTCTCTAACCAAAGACAACCTATTACATATCGTTGATCTCATGTTGGCAGATACTAACAAGATGATTGCCGATCAAGGTCTAAGCATTCATGTAACTAAGGATGCCAAAGATAAATTAGTTGATTTGGGCTACAACCCTAAGATGGGTGCTCGTCCACTCCGTCGTGTGATTGAAGAACAAATCGAAGATAAAGTTGCTGACTACTTCTTGGATCATCCCAAGGATAAGCAACTAGAAGCTCATGTAACAAAAGATGAAATTCAAATTTCTAAGTATAGTGCACCTGATACTGAAGAATAATTAGTGGTGCTGATGATAAAAGCTCGACCTAATCCTGATTGGATTCTTGGTCGAGCTTTTTTTGTTATTTGTTCACTGCCGTTGAAGAGCGTGCACGATACAGTCTGCTGTGGGACCGCTTGGAGCCAAGGTCTCCAAGCTCGATTTTGAGCCTTGAAAATCACAAGTCTCAAAACTCGTCCCGTGGTGTAAAGGCTAAAGCCTTAACGCCACCTTCACGGCAACCTAATTTTCTGGTTCCTTCCGGCTAGTTTATTCTTTGTTTTGAATAATCCATAAGTAAATTTGCGTATTACATCGTAACCCTGACTACTTTGGCATCATATCCAGACTTTAAAAGTATATTCGTAACCTTTTAACCCTTAAATAACTATCAAAAAAAACTTAAACAAAACTACTATTGTTTTTAAACATGCAGCATAACCCTGAAACAAGCCCTAGTTTTTCAACTTAAAGCAAAAATAGCCCCAGCAATCCAAAATCGGATTACCGGAGCCACTTGTTTTAAGACATGAAAGTTGAACTTATTTGTTCCACTCTCGCTTCTAAATAATTAAAGCTTTTCTTCGTAATATTTCATTTTACTCTTAATGATTCTTTCACATAAGTCAGGATATGAAATACCCACAGCTTCTGCTTCTCTTGGCATCAATGACAATGGTGTCATACCTGGCAAGGTGTTGGCTTCCATAACGTACAATTGACCATCACGTAGTAAGAAATCAACACGTCCATAGTTACTCATACCTAAAGCTTCAAAAGTTTTCTTTGTCAAAGCTTGCATCTGAGCATGTGTTTCATCATCCAAGTTTTCTGGTGGTGTGATGAA
>NZ_VDFP01000223.1 GCF_009600985.1 Companilactobacillus halodurans | reverse complement strand
AAATTTCATAAGCAAGATTATAATCAAAATATTCGTAAACATTGGTTCCATCAGTTCGCTCAGGAGTGGCAGTCATTCCTAGCATAAATTGCGGTTTATAAAAGTTCATCAACCGTTGATACATGGTCTCTTTTTCACCAAGATTGTTTTGACCAACGCGATGCGCTTCATCAATAATAATGTAGTCGAAAGCATCGGCACCTAGTTGTTCGCAAACTGATTTTTTAGAAACCATGTTGACTGTGGCAAAAAGATAGCGAGCATTTAAATCCTTTTGATTACCACTAAGAATGCCATAATCACTATCAGGTCCACCTAAAATTTCTTGAAAACTGGACATAGCTTTGCGCAGGATTTGTTCTCGATGGACGACAAATAACAGCCGTTTAGGTTGAAATTGCTGAACATCAAATGCTGCCAAATAAGTTTTCCCGGTTCCAGTTGCCGCAACGACCAATCCTTTTTTAGCATGTTGAACATCTCGGAGATGTTTTAGGGCTTGCAAAGCAGGTTCTTGCATTTGGTTAGGAATTATTTTGCCTAGTTTATTGGCTCTTTTCTTTTTAGAAGTAGTTTGGTAGTTTAGCTGCCAATCGCTACGATATTCATCGATCCAAGATTTAGTCAAAGGAATTGCTTGTTGCCAAAGATTATCTAATTCACTTTTGACGTTGCAGACTATTTCGCCACGATCAGTTGATGTTATTCGCAAATTCCATTCAAAATTCTTTTTCAAAGCATTTTGAGTTAAATTGGAGCTACCGATTACCATACTTTGATAGTCGTCGTGATTAAAATAGTATGCTTTAGTGTGGAAACCATCTTGGTCCAAAACTCTGACATCGAGATTAGGGATTTGGAGTAAGTCTTCAAAAACGTTAGGATTGTTAAAGCCTAGATAAGTTGAAGTGACGAGCTTTCCACGGACACCATGATTTGCAATGTCAGCAAGTGTGCTCTTGAGATCCAACAGTCCACCTGAAGTAACAAAGGCCACTGCAATTGTGAATGAAGTTGCGCTACGTAATTCGTTTTCTAATGTTTCGAGAACCGTGCCGTTTTGATTGGTTATCAACGCGGGTTGATAACGTGATAATGATTGAATTGAGTTATCAATAAAGCCAAAGTTTATGCCTTGGT
>NZ_VDFP01000222.1 GCF_009600985.1 Companilactobacillus halodurans | reverse complement strand
AACGCGCCCATTAGTCCAACTGAAACCCAACCTAATTTCAAATTAATGAAGCTTAAAGCATTGGCAATAATGGTTCCAATTTGGAATCCTAATGGTCCTAACCAAAGTAATGTTACAGGCACAACAATCAGCATAGTGATTAATGGTTTAGTAAAAAACTTAATACTCTTTGGAGTTATTTTATCTATACCAATATCTATTAATTTCATGAATAAAACGCCTAATAGAATAGGTATTACACTAGTATTATATTGAATCTGAGGGACTGATAATCCCAAAAATTCGAGTCCTTTAGCACTATCAATTGTCTTATAAACTAGCGTAGCACCTAAAAATGCTCCCATCATTGGATTCATATTCAATTTCTTTGCTGCACTATATCCTAAATACAATGGTAAGAAATAATATCCAGCTTCATAAATACCATCGAGAATAGTATAAGACCCACTTTTAGTACTTAATCCAAAAAAACTAACGCCAATATTCAAAACGGCAGAAACAAGTCCAGCGGCAACTAAAACTCCTAAAATTGGTACAAAAGTCCCACTAATGAAATCAATTACAACTTGTCCAAGATGTTTCCAAGTAAATTCAGTTCTTGATTTTTTTTGACCTGAAACATCACCAATTAATTTAGAAAATTCATTATATACATTACCAACATCAGTCCCAATAACAATCTGATATTCATCTTCACGTAATACTGTTCCAGCAACGCCTTCTATTTTAGAAATGTCATTGTCATCAATATTATTTTTATCTTTATATTGAATTCTCAGCCTAGTGGCACAGTGGTTAACATTAATAACATTATCTTTTCCACCAATATCACTTAAAATTTTAACTGCTATATCATGGTATTTACTCATTGGTTTTACCCCCAATTTTTACCATTCGATTTAACTAAATCTGCATACCAATAATATGAATCCTTCGGAATACGTTTAAAATCGAGCTTTTCATCATCTGTCGTATTGATATAAACAAATCCATATCTCTTTGACATTCCGTTGCCTGTACTTAAAAGATCTAAGAAGGACCAAGGATTATATCCAAATACTTTACATCCATCTTGAATAGCTAATCCTACTTGATAAATTTGATCCCTCATAAACTTAATTCTCTCAGGATCATGCACCT
>NZ_VDFP01000221.1 GCF_009600985.1 Companilactobacillus halodurans | reverse complement strand
CCTGCATTTCATTAGCATTCATTTCTTTTAAAGTTTCTTCAACTGACTTACCAGAAATTTTGGCATAAGTTTCCCTTTTAGACTGGCCTTCAAAACTGCCGTAAAATTGTTCTCTCAATTCAGGCATCGTGACCATCTTAAAAGTTTTTCCAGTAGCAACTTTAAAACCATTATTCATTTCAGTTACTGTTTGGACAGAGCGATTCGTATCACTACAATAAATCGTATCTGAGATATCACCCAAATTTCCTAGAGTTCGCCCCATTTGATAAGCCTCTTCATGACCCGATTTAGTCAATGGCGTGTCAGACCAACCTTGCATTTTGCTGAAATGATTAAAATAAGTTTCTCCATGACGAACGAAGTAGATATCCATCTTCTTAATCAACTCCTATTGAATAGTGATTACAAGGAAAATTGTAGGCTTGTCCGAAACAAAAGACAATTTTTGAAATCGGTTTATTTCGGTTCTTTCTCAGCTTTGGTTATAGAAGCAAATATAAAAAATGCTATACCCGTGTGCTAGTTAAATATGCCACCTCCAAGAGCAAGAAATTTGGTCGCTATGGGGACCGACAAAAGCCAAGGTCTTTTGTCTCGATTTTGAACCTCGCAAAGTACGCGAATTTCAAAAGTCGTCCCGTGGTGTAAGGGATAAATCCCTAACGCCACCTTCACGGCGTCCTAATTTTCTGGGTCCTTCCGGCTAAGTTATTCTTTTCTTCGAATAAGTTGTAAGTAAATTATTATATTGTGGTTCTGACTACTTTTGTGGCAATAGTGAATCCAAAAACTTTAAATTAGTCGGTGAATGCTTGATTTAGCTTGTTCAAATCGCCGTCATTAAACTTAATGTCATCAAGTTGGTCTGACTTGTCATGCATGATATTTGTGATTTTTTCAGTTAAAGCATCAACGGTTGCTTGAGTAGTATCGCTAGGGAACATTCCGACGATTAAATAGTCAACGGGTGTCTTGTCATTTCCCCAAGCAACGGGGTTCTTGAAAGTTATCATCATGGTGTGAGCACGGCTCTTTTTGTCATTTGTGGCATACATGAAGACAGCGCGATTTTCGATAATAATGTTACCTGATGCCGCACTGGCAAAGATACTACTTTGGATATTTTGTTCATCAACA
>NZ_VDFP01000220.1 GCF_009600985.1 Companilactobacillus halodurans | reverse complement strand
AAGGTTTTTCTTGGTAAGTCTTTTTGTTTATGCTCGTTGGTCTGCTTGACGACAGAAGCAGTCCGCTTGCAAAGCGGATAATAAACTAGAATAGTCCTGTATCGTCATAATTTGTCTTCTAAGCAGTTTTAATCTTGTTTTGGTATAAATGTGTTCAAAGACAAAACCAAAAGCCCTTAGCAGGGCTTTAGAGCGATTTCACATATGCAAGCCGTTATTAATCATCTAAGTAATTTTGATTAAACAGCATGCTCCCTCTATTTAGTCCAATAGGAGAAAGTTTGGTAATAATCGGACTAAGTGTTTTATAAAAAGTAGACGCTTCATCTGATAGACCATTTTTTAGTGCTTCTTGTTGAAGACTGGAGGAAGTCTTATTAATCACTGATAACGGATATTTTCCCTTTTCAAAATCTTTCTTCGCCATTAAACCTATTTTACGTTCTCTGTCAGTAATATTTGGATGCAATACAAAATTATAGAGTGTTTCTATAAATTTTTGCTCTTCTTCGTTCATTTTCTTTCTTGATGTGAACATTTGACACAACCTTTCTTATTCAAAAATTTCAGCTTCAGGAATATGTTTGTATAGCATATTTTCTTCTCTAACCAAAATATCATAAGAATGGTAATCATTGTCAAACGAACCACCAAAATCTAATATTTTAATAATTCCGTGCAACGTCTTTCCGTCACATTTAAATTGTACCTTTTGACCTTTAGTATATTTCATTGGTGGAAAATTTCTATTTTTCATAGATACTTAACTCTCCCTGCTAATTTTTATTTGAAATAATCAATTTGCTAGATATGGATAAATGGACCGTCAGCAAAAATCATGAAATGATTTTAATGCGCACTTACACATAGAATTTATTCTATGTTGTGCTAGACCCATTAAAAACCTGTATCAGAAGTCGCCGTTGGCGACAACAAAATCAAACTAATTTACCCAAAATCAATTTGGTTCAACATGTTTTCTGTACTTGCTTGGTCTAAGCCTAAATAAGCTAAAGTCATAGCTTCACTTGAATGATTTAGTAAGTGCATGACTAGGCCAATATTGTAATTGGATTGCGTATAAACGCGATAAGCCCCAGTTTTGCGCATCGTATGAGTACCTAGATAATTAATTCCTAATAGATCGC
>NZ_VDFP01000219.1 GCF_009600985.1 Companilactobacillus halodurans | reverse complement strand
CTGCAAATCTAATTGCTAGTAATTAGAAATCAAAAACTAGTCGGGAGTGAAATCTCTGTGGATGCTCAGTGGTGAAATTGTTCTTAGTGGGGAACCCACTTAGAACAAGGCCAGTATTTGAGATAATGTGAACTTCATTAGCTCAAATCTGTGCCCACCACGTTCCAGCGTCCACAGAGATTTCACGGACGACGGTATCCTTAAAACAATCTTTATAACTCTTCATTCGATATATCTATCATAACGGCTAAACCATTTTGGGTCGTTCGATTCTCCTTACAATTTCTTACATTTTTGTAAGTCATTGTTACATTAAGCGATATAATATTTTAGAGCGTCGATTCGCAAAGATGTTCTAAAATTTAAAACACTAAGGGGTGTATTTCCGATGGGGAAAAAAATGCCAGAAATGGATTCTAAAAAATCCTATATTAGCTGGCCTGTTGTTGCTTTAATGGATTTTGTTACAGTTATCGGATTCGATGACATTGTTTACAACTTTCATAACCAAGGATTAGGTATCGTATTTACTTGGATTCTTATGCTATTTTTATTCGTTGTACCTTATGAGATGATGGTTGGTCATCTTGGTTCAACTTTTAATGAAGAAGGTGGTGGCGTTACTTCTTGGGTTCGTGCCACTGGTGGTAACGTTTGGGGTTATATTTGTGCTTGGACTGTTTGGGTTTCAAGTTTGCCTTATATTGTCGATGTTGCTAATTCAACTTTGATTTCATTCGGTTGGTTGATTAACGGTAATAGTTCAATGTCAGACAAAATGAGTAACTCAATGTTTGCTCTATTGACAGCCGTCATCTTTACAATTTTTATCTTTATTCAACATCGTTTGAGAAATTCTCTTCAAATTTTGAGTATCATCGGTGGTGGTGCAATGTTTATCATCACTATTCTTTATGTGGTTATGACCTTCGTTTACTTGGGACAAGGCAACATGCCTCATACTCAACCATTTACGATTAAATCGTTTATTCCTAAATTTGATATGCATTATCTATCAACATTTGGACTAGTTATCTTTGCGATGAACGGATCAGAATTTGCGGCTCCATATGTTACTGAAATGAAAGATGGTAAGCGTGACTTTCCTAAAGCTATGTGGATGCTTGCAATCATGACAGGATTTTTAAC
>NZ_VDFP01000218.1 GCF_009600985.1 Companilactobacillus halodurans | reverse complement strand
GAGGATGCCCGTAGATTAGTTGAGGGCGGTGTTCCATTGAAAGATATTGATATTGGTAACATGCATTTTTCCGATGGTAAAAAACAAGTTACAAAATACACATACATGGACGATAAAGACATTGCTGATTTGAAAGCATGTGCCGATAAGGGTGCCAATGTTTATGTACAAGAAGTTCCAGAAGATAAAAAACAACCTTTGGAAGAAGTGATCTAGGATGCAAGTTACTTTAATGCAAGGAATTTTAATTGGAATCTTTGCCATTATTTCAGGTATTGATTTCTGGTGGGAAGGCTTTTACATCTTTAGACCAATGATTGTTTGTACAATCACAGGTATGATACTTGGCAATATTACTTTAGGTATTGTTGCTGCTGGTCTAACAGAATTAGCTTTTGCCGGTCTAACCCCAGTTGGTGGAACACAGCCGCCTAACCCTATTATGGCTGGTATTATGACAGTTGTACTTGCTTATACAACAGGTAAGTCACCAGCCACTGCTATTGGTTTAGCATTACCATTTAGTATTTTGATGCAATACATTATCTTGTTCTACTATTCAGCATTTTCAGTTTTGACAAAGAAACTTGATACTTATGCTGCAAATGGTGAGACAAAGAAATATACACAATTAGCTTTATTGCCAACTTGGATAGTTGGTTTATCATACGGAATTATTGCATTCCTATGTGTCTATGGTGCTCAAGCACCTATGAAAGATTTAGTAAATTCAATGCCAGTTTGGTTAAGTCATGGTTTTGAAATTGCCGGTAGTATTCTACCTGCAGTTGGTTTTGGATTACTTTTAAAGAGTATGTTGAAAGCCAAATATGTTCCATATCTTTTAATTGGATTCACTGCCGCATGTTTCATTAAGTTTGGGAATTTAATGCCAGTTGCTGTTATCGGTATCGCACTTGCTTTAATCGAATATAACAGAAGTCAAAAAGATGTTGAGAACGAAAAGAAAATGAAGACAGTTATGGAAAATGCAAACAACAATGGAGATGATGAGGATTGAATCTAAAGATATCGAAACTCCACAAAGAGGTAAATTATCTAAGCATGATGTTAAAATGCTTGGTGTTAGATCTCTATTTAATCAGTCTGCAATGAACTATGAAAGAATGCAGGCTGATGGCTGGACTTTA
>NZ_VDFP01000022.1 GCF_009600985.1 Companilactobacillus halodurans | reverse complement strand
ATTAAGCGTATCAATCTTCAAATTTTTTGGCTCCGAGCAAGCTCGTCAGCCAAATAAAAAACAGCTAGACCAATTATGATCTAACTGCTTATGTAAACTGCCATCAACTTAATTTGACGAACAGCCGCTTTTTTGATATCAAAATTTATATTTAAATTTGTCCAACTTCAACGGAAGCTTCATTAGATAATTTCTTTTGAAGATACTTTTGCATTTCCTTATAAGAAATATTGAAGTTCATTTCAACTTGTTGTGGTCTCTTCGTATTAAAAATCACGGCAACTTTTGGCCTGCGTCCTTGAATCTCAATGGGAATCAAAGTTACATGAACCACTTGGGCATAATCGAGGACACCTGAATAAAAGCCGTTTAAGACGATTTTCTTTTCGCCAACGCCGCCGACTCCATTCATGATATTAAGCAACATAAACAACGCTACCATAACGATATATGATAATTGTCCAGTTGGTGCCACTAACAACCAAGCGCCAATAAAGGCTGCAAAGATCAGTGACGAAATTTTATAAATCGATCTTATTTCAATTTGTGACTGCCAATAAACATTGAAGACAGCCCCGATTAGAAAGATGATATCAACAATTAATAGTATTACACTCATTTAACTCTATCCCTTTTCTAGTCATTATAATTAAGTAGCTTGATTTTTTCAAAATTAATTCTTACCTATATTGTATCGTACTCACGTATGAAAAACAGGAAGCTGGTCCGAAAGTATTGCCAATTATTATATCAATTTTGACGTTTTGGAGAATTCACGCTTCCTAAATCTATTAGAATATTGATATGCGCTTACATTAGCCTGATTGATTGGTTTATAGAAGACAATTGTTAGGGAGACTTAATTATTTAGTTTATTTCCTTTAAAGTAAGGCTCTAACATGATATTATATGTTGAGTTAAAAAAGGGGGATATAAACTTGAGTGATAAAAAGGAAAAACACGAAGGTCTAATCCATTATGCTAATGGCCCTTCATTGGAAGAAATTAATGACACCGTAGAAGTTCCGACTGATGCTGGTTTCTTTAAAACATTATTAGCTTATAGTGGTCCAGGCGCTTTAGTTGCCGTGGGTTACATGGATCCAGGTAACTGGGTAACATCGATTGCTGGTGGTGCCCAATTTAAGTACAAACTATTATCCGTTATCTTAATTTCTAGTTTAATTGCGATGCTCTTACAATACATGGCAGCTAAACTAGGCATTGTGACAGGACGAGACTTAGCCCAGCTTACTAGAGATAGAACTAGTAAAGTCGGAGGTTTCATTCTTTGGATAATCACCGAATTAGCCATTATGGCAACTGATATTGCTGAAATTATTGGTTCCGCCATTGCTTTAAAATTACTATTTAACATCCCAGTCCTCTGGGGTGTCATCATCACCGCATTTGACGTATTGCTACTATTAGTCCTAATGAAATTAGGCTTTAGAAAAATCGAAGCAATCGTTGCTGCACTTATTATGGTTATCTTAGCTGTTTTCTTATATGAAGTTATTTTAGCCAAGCCAAACATGGGACAAATGGTCGTTGGTTTCGTACCAGATCCAGAAATCCTTCAAAACCAAAGCATGCTTTATATTTCATTAGGTATCGTTGGTGCAACGGTTATGCCTCACAATTTATACTTGCATTCTTCAATTTCACAAGCTAGAAAATATGATCGTAATGATCCAAAGAGCGTTCACCAAGCCGTTAGATTTTCTACTTGGGATTCAAATATTCAATTAACTTTAGCTTTTATCGTTAATACTTTGCTTCTCTTACTTGGTGCTGCACTATTCTTTGGTACTAAGAGTGATTTAGGTCGTTTCGTTGACCTCTTCAATGCTTTACAAGATCCTAAAGTCGCTGGTTCTGTTGCCAGTCCTGCGTTGAGTATTCTGTTTGCCGTTGCCCTACTAGCTTCTGGTCAAAACTCAACTATCACAGGTACGCTATCAGGACAAATCGTTATGGAAGGTTTCATCCACATGAAGATGAAGCTTTGGGCAAGACGTGTAATTACTCGTTTGATTTCCATCATCCCTGTTATTACCTTTGCCATCGTCTTCCACGGTAATGAAGCTAAAATCGAATCGCTACTAACATTCTCACAAGTATTCTTGAGTGTCGCCTTGCCATTCTCGATTTTCCCATTGATTAAGTTCTCAAGTAACAAAGAACTGATGGGTGAATTTGCCAATGGTAAAGTTACCGAATACGTAGGTTACTTTATTGCGATAGTTTTGACCATTTTAAATATTTGGTTGATTTACACAACTATTGTTCCAGGTGCTTAAATATTTATCATTTTACAGTCTATAATCAAATTACGATTATCAGGCTGTATTTTTTTGAAAAAGAAAGCTTTTCGTTAAGTTTTTCAAGACTAATTGTAAATAGATAACACTATCTGTTATTATTTATTCAACAAAACAAATAGAAAGTAAGGAATATTGATTGAATGCACTTGTAAATATGTACGGCCCGTTCTTTGACCTTAATAACTGGGCAACCGTGATTGAATCGGGGGAAGATTGGCTAGTTATTTTATCATTGGTGGTCATGGAATGTATTTTATCTGTAGATAATGCGGTTGTTTTAGCCGCTCAGACACAATCATTGCCAAATAAAGTGGAACAGGAGAAGTCCTTATTTTATGGCCTCTTCGGTGCCTATATCTTCAGATTCTTGGTTATCGGAATTGGGGTCTACCTGATTGATTTCTGGTTGATCAAAGTCTTCGGTGCTTTGTATCTCTTCTATCTTTTCATCAAACACTTCTTCTTAGATCGCAACAAGAAAGTTGAAGTCCCTAAGGAAAGAAAGAAGCCTGGCAATGCGCTAGAAAGACATTTGCACATTTCTAATTTCTGGCAAGTAGTTATTTCCATTGAATTGATGGATATTGTTTTCTCAATTGATTCAGTTCTAGCTTCATTGGCTGTTTCCAGTAACCCTGTCATCGTCTTGATCGGTGGTATGATTGGTATCTTAGCCATGAGAGGTATCGCTGAACTTATCATGGGCTTGATGAACAAGATTCCTGAATTAAACGGAATGGCTTACTTCTTGATTCTATTCATCTCAATTAAATTGTTCTTATCGATTCCGGCAATTGATATTGAAATCCCTAATCTCGTCTTCGTTGGCGTATTAGTGGCAGCAATTATCGTTACCTTGATAATTCACCAAATTAATAATAATAAAGCTCCTAAAAGCAAAAAAAAGTAATCTCTTAATTGGGATTACTTTTTTTGTTGCAGTTTCGAATGTTTCAAACCATATGTAAAGTAGACGATTACTCCGATAATTAGCCAAATAACGACGGTGATTTTTGATGATTTAGGCAACATCAACAAGAAATACAAACTCGCTAAACCAGCAAAAATTGGTAAAACTGGATAAAGTGGCATTTTGAAACCGTCATTTGGAATATCTTTTCTTCTTCTTAAAGGAATGATTCCAAAGGATATAAAGATAAAAGCCAAAAGCGTTCCGGCATTGATTAGTTCAGTCAATTGCGTTAATGGAACAAGACCAGCAAAGAACGCTTGAACGACTGTAGCTACAATAATGGCGTTACGAGGGACGGAGTATTTCATATCGACCTCACCCATTTTTTGAGGTAACAAACCATCGCGGCCTAAAGCGTAAACTAGTCTGGAACCACCGAAGAATAACGTTAATAAAGCGGTAAAAATTCCGACTAAAGCGCCGATAGTAATCAACTTATTCCACATATTAAGGTGAATAGTTTTTAAAGCAAAGGCCGCTGGATCATCGACGTTTAGCTGTTTGTAATTGACTACTCCAGTTAAGACTAACGAAAATGCTACGTATAAAATAATCGCTATAACGACGGTCCCGATAATTCCTTTAGCAACATCTTTTTTTGGATTGATAGTTTCCGCTGAATTGGAAGCTAAGGCATCGAATCCGATAAAAGCAAAGAAAACTGTTGCTGCTGACGTCGAGAGTCCGCCTAAGCCAAAGGGTGAAGAATGAAATTCTTGGGGGTAAAAGGGAACATAGTTGCTCGACTTGATATAAAAGGCCCCAACAACGATAAATAAGACGATGATTGTAACTTTTACAACGACTGCAACATTTTCAACCTTCTTAGATAAGCTCGTTCCATGGGCGATGACAAAGGCAATAATCAAGACTATCAAGGTTGCCGATAAGTTGATGCCGCCACCTTCCATCGGCCCCGCTAAGAGAAATTTGGGCAGATGAATCCCAATCGCTCCTAGAATATTATTGTTGAAATATGAAGCAAAACCTACTGCTTGAGCTGATACGGACAAAAAATATTCCAAAATCAAAGCCCAGCCTAAAATCCAACCGACTGATTCGCCATAAATAACTGATCCAAACGAGTAAGCTGAACCGGCAACGGGCATGGCAGATGAAAATTCCGCATAAGCCATCCCCACAACTCCAGCTACAATTCCTGAAATCAAAAAGGCAATGGAAACTGCTGGTCCGGCGTGCTGAGCTGCTTCATGTCCTGGTAGGATAAAAATACCAGTTCCGATAATGGCACCGATTCCTAATGCCAATAAATCCCGAGCTGTCAGACTTTTGGTCAATCTGGCATCTGTTTTTAAATAGTTATCTACAGATTGCTTCTTAAAAATATCTCGCACGACAAGGCTTCCTCTCAAAATGGACTTACATTAAGTGAAAATTTTACTACTATTTTTCTAATAAAAAAAGAGATTTTCTAATAATAAAAAAATAGAGCTGGCAATCAATGATTGCTAACTCTATTTCCTATTCTGTAATTTTGAATGTTTTAGCCCATAAGTTAGATAAACGATGATTCCGATAACTAACCAAACTCCAACCGTAATCTTAGAGATGCTTGGCAGCATTAGTAAGAAATAAAGACTGGCTAAACCAGCAAAAATTGGTAGGACTGGATAAAATGGCATTTTGAAACCGTCGTTTGGAATGTCTTTACGTTTACGTAAGGGAATAATCCCAAATGAGATAAAAATAAATGCTAAAAGCGTTCCGGCATTGATCAATTCAGTCAATTGCGTCAATGGCACTAACCCAGCAAAAATTGCTTGAACGATTGTTGCGACAATAATAGCATTTTTAGGGACCGAAAACTTTTCATCGACTTCACCCATTTTTTCGGGCAACAATCCATCTCTCCCTAAGGCATAAACTAGCCGTGAGCCACCAAAGAACATGGTCAACAACGAGGTAAAAATACCCACTAATGCTCCAAGCGTAATCAGTTTATTCCAAGTATTCAGATGAACGACTTTCAACGCATAGGCAGCCGGATCGTCAACATTGAGTTGCTTATAATTAACGATTCCTGTCAAAACAAATGAGAAGCCTACGTACAAGATGACAGCGACGACGACGGTTCCTAAGACTCCTTTAACGACGTCTTTTTTTGGATTAACGGTCTCAGCTGAATTAGCTGCTAAGGCATCAAAACCGACGAAGGCAAAGAAGACGGTCGCTGTAGCTGTGGACAAGCCACCTAATCCAAAGGGCTTAGTTTGAAACTCTTTAGGATAAAATGGTACATAATTGCTGCTCTTGATATAAAAAGCACCGACAACGATGAACAAAATAATTATCGCTACCTTAACTAAAACAGCCACATTCTCAACTTTTTTGGAGAGACTGGCTCCATGAGAAATAATCACGGCAATCACTAACACAATTAAGGTGGCCGAAAGATTGATTCCACCACCTTCTAAGGGCCCGGCTGACAAGAATTTTGGCATTGTGACGCCAAAGGCCCCTAAAATATTGTTGTTAAAATATGAAGCAAATCCAACGGCCTCGGCAGAAACTGTCAAAAAATACTCCAGAATCAAGGCCCAACCAAGGACCCAGCCGACAACTTCGCCGTAGATAACTGCCCCAAAAGAATACGCTGAACCAGCGACTGGCATAGCTGAGGAAAACTCTGCATAGGCCATTCCTACTAGTCCCGAAACTAACGCCGCAATCAAAAAGGCAATGGCAACTGCTGGTCCGGCATGACGAGCTGCTTCATGTCCCGGTAAAATAAAAATACCAGTCCCAATTACAGCCCCAATCCCAAGTGCCAACAAATCACGTGCTCCTAAAGTTCGGGTTAGTCTTGAGTCAGCTTTTAGATAAGTATCGACTGACTCCTTTTTAAAGACATTTTTCATTAAAATCTCTCCTTAAAAATGCACAAAAAAGTTCTAAAGTACACTAAGTTTAAAGTTTACTACAATATTTTGCACAAAAAAAGTAATCTTCTAATATTGCTATCAAAGATTACTAGTTATAAATACCTATATAATTATTTATTTATTGCTTCCTGTTCGATACTTAGTGGGTGCGTACCCAGTGTATTTCTTAAACGTCTGACTGAAGTAGCTTAATCTCGTGAATCCTAATGCTTCAGAAATCTTTTGAACGCTTTTATCAGATTCCTTTAAAAGGAGCATCGCCTTTTGAATTTTACGTGCGTTGAGATAAACTGAAAAACTCAAACCAGTTTCTTTTTTGAATAATTTACTAAAATAATAGTCAGACAAATAAACCTTTCCTGAAACTTGGTCGAGCGTTAAATGTTTATTTAAATTATTATCAATATATGAAATCGCCGAAATAATTGAACTATTGGCAGTCGACATCCCTTTGATTTTTTGAAGTGCACAACCTTCACTTTCACTTAACTCGCTAATCGTTTCATTGACATTATAATGTCTAATAAGAAAATCATCGATTCCACGATCTTTAATTATTAATTTTGAAGCGCTTTCAATCAACTGACGCAAAAAAGCAGCATGTTTTTGTAAATGCTGCATCAAGCAAAGGTGTTCTGGACCCGTTTTAAATTTCACATCATGGGCTACGCAGACTTTCCCTACTCGTTGATTTATCGAAGCTATTCTTAAAGGCTC
The DNA here is from genome assembly GCF_009600985.1 of Companilactobacillus halodurans. Lineage (GTDB taxonomy): Bacteria > Bacillota > Bacilli > Lactobacillales > Lactobacillaceae > Companilactobacillus > Companilactobacillus halodurans. Next base: position 37,089 of record NZ_VDFP01000022.1, on the reverse strand, counting down.
ATCAGAATATTCGATATTATATTTAAATTTATTAATACTTAATTGAGATAAGTCAAATTGATCATTTATTTTTAGCAAGGTCTTTTTTTCTAATAAGTCGCCAAAAATATCCGTCTGCAAATGATCATCATTGCTCAAAACAAAAACGGCAATCTCATTTGTTTTAGCATAAGACTGCAATAGACGGATTAAAGTTTTATCATCACTAGATATTAGAGAACGTAGATCGAATTCTTCCATAACCATTAGCCAACCAATCTAAAATATTTAAATTTTTGAATTTAGATATTCCATCAGGACAACTGCATCATTGTGTTCCTCATCTTTGGCACTATATAAAATCAAAACATCTTGCTTTTTTAAAGCAGCAGTTATATCGTTTAAAAATTCTTCCGTATAAGGATTATCCTTAATTTCGGTCAAGTACTTTTCTTTAAACTCCGCATATTTATTTGGGTCATGACTAAACCACTTACGTAGTTCAGACGTTGGAGCAATTTGTTTTGCCCAAAGATCCAAATTGGCTCTTACTTTAGACATGCCTCGTGGCCAAAGACGATCTACTAAAACACGGTAGCCTGCTGGTAATTCTTTGTCATAGATACGCTTCAAAATCAATTTTGTCATTTCAAAACCTTCTTTATTCAATTTTAATTGTATCACACCAAATACCGTTATTTTTTACTTATTTTTTGAGGAATTTAGCACTCGACAATTAAGAGTGCTAAATTCTTGAACTTTCCATCTGAGGGGTCTTATAATGTATTTGTAATGAGGGAAAGGAAGTAAATAATATGGCAAATGATATTATGGATCGTAACAATTTGATGAGAAACTGGTTCAATAATGATTCTTGGATGAATGGTGTTCCATCCATATTTGACAACAATTTCCCAGAAGATTCAAATCTAAAGACTGATATTAAAGAAACAGATAAAGATTATGAAGTTCACGTCGATATGCCGGCTTTTGATAAGAAGAATATCGACATCAATTATGAAAACGATGTGCTCACTGTTAGTGGTCACCGTGATAGTTTCAATAATCATAACGACAAGAATGGCGATATGATTATGAGCGAACGTTCAAGTGGCCGTTTCATGAGACAATATCACCTCCCTGCAGTTGATCAAGAAAATATTCAAGCTTCATATGATAAGGGTGTCTTACAAATCACACTTCCAAAATTGGAAGATAAAAAAGATTCTGGACACCACGTTGATATCGATTAATTAATATCACGATAGATCCTATCAATTAAATATAGACTTACAAATATTCTAGAAAGCAGTATAAACATACTCAACTTTCCAAAGCTCCAATAGCCATGACGATTATTTTTAATTGTCATGGCTATTTATTTCTCTTAATTTTGGAAAGGCTTTTATTATTTCACAAAATCTTCACATTTTATAAATATATAATTCATAAAGATTAAGTAACATAGTATTTGTAGATGAGAGATATAAATAATCCCTTTTCTCATCCCCCCTATAACATATATATATTTAATCCCCTAATTAAAAAACACCTTTCCCCGAGGTGTTTTTTTTTATGTGAATTTGAGCATCTGTCGGTAGTAGTTGAATTAAAAATAAGCTATACTAATAGTTGCAGAGTGGAATATCTCTACTCTGATGGGATGTGGCATTTTGCCACAAAAGGACAAAGAATTTATAAAATTTAAAGACTTATCAAACTGGGCTATCCAGGTTTCGTATAGTTAATAATTAAAAATAAAAATTTCATGATAAGCCGGAAATATAAACTGTTAAGAGTGCAAGCTCTTTTCGTATCCCCCCTATAACAATATTTAATCCCCTAAAAAAGGACATCCTTCCCCAAGGATGTCCTTTTTGCTTGCTAAATTCTTTGTAAAACTTCTTGAACCGAGCTTTTTTTCAGATATTTAATCAATTCTAAAATAAAATTTAACGAATAGAAACTATCGATTTGATAGCCAAACTTCTCAATTTCCCACCAATCATCAGCGGCTTGGATTTCAGATTGATCTTTCACAAACTGATAAGCTGTCAATTCATCAGTAATCAATTTAGATTTTGCCTTTGGATAATTTAGACAAACTCCTAATTTCGTAATGGAATAAGATTGAGCATTACCAATCAACTCAGGAATTACTTTCACGTCTGTTTCAATATTTTCTAGCATTGTATCTAAGATAAATGGTGGCATCCTTCTAGCACTTTGGCGACCAACAGGAATCAAAACATTGTCCCAGTCGTCATCACCTAAAAATTGTTCAAAGAAAACTTGAGTAACTGCATTTACCAGCGAGGAATTTCCCGTTATTTTTTGATGACCTCTTTTTTGGAGTTTTCGATCAAGCATATTTAAATATTTTGAAGTTGGTTCATCGCTTGATCGTATTTTTTCAACACTATTACTTTCATTAATAAGTTCATTGTTAATCTTTTGAATGGCATGTGGCGTATATTCTTGTGTCCAAGCAGCTACACTGGCATATAACTCATCAAGCTCTTCTTCAGTATTTTTGGAAAAAATCTCATAAAAACTCTCAAGATAACCATCCAAAACGCCTAAGGCAATCTCACGATATAAATCTTTTATTTCATCATCGTCAGCATCGATACCATCTACCTGTTTGACTCGATTCAGAGTTTGACTTTTATTCAAATTGGAAATTTTAACATTCAAACGCCAACGAATTTTAAATAAATCAAAATTCATAATGCCTTTTTTAAAATCTGCCTTCTCAAAAGCTTCAGGAATATTTTGACTAGATGGAACAATAATTTTTCTATCTGCTAAATCTTCCACCACCTGCATGGGAAAATTTCCATAAGTTAACCTAAATGGTCCAAAGTCATCGAAATTATTAATTGAGAATTCTTCTAAAAGTGCCGCTAATTCAATTTTTCCTTTTAAATTAATTTTCTCATATATTACGGGTCTGATTTCTTGATACATTTTTTCTAAATCATTTTGAAAATCAATTCGTTTAGCCTGACAATTAGGGCATTCACAAATCGTATTATAATTATATTCTGCAAAAATTTGATGACCACAACTAGGACAAATCTTTGTCCCATTTTGAAGACTGCTGCTTCTCGACGGCAAACGTTGCAACATTTTGGCTTTATCATACGGACATGAAACATCTGTCTTAAAATAAGGCAGCGCCAGTGATAAATCACGAGCTCGCATATTTAATTGATGATAATTAATCACTGAAGAAACAGTCTGTTCCTTATCATAGTAATCACTTAACAATTCAATCAATTTATCATGTGGATAATTTTGGAGGGGACTATCATTTAAATAAATGAATTTACCATCGTCGATAATTCGTTTCAAATCACGCATAAATTTTTCTCTCAATCTTTTATTATTGTTGTTGGCTTTGCTTTTCTAAAATACCGCGTTCAATAAAATCAGACGTTATCATTTTTTTAACGATTCCTTTTTCAAAGACAGACCAAAAGGCATATTCACCTATTTCTGTTAGATGGTGGTCCACTGTTGAAAAATCCATGAGTTTGCTATAATCAAGATTTTCTTGACCTACTACTGGCAATTCAATATTCATTCTTTGAAATTGTCGAATCAAGCCTGCAGCGACTTGGTCACTATTCGCAAAGACAATTTCTAAATTGGGGTCTGCTTTTATCAACTGCTTAGCAGCATCGGCTCCCTTTTCAAAATCTAGTACCCCTTTAAAAAAATGATCTTTATCGACCTCTTTTTTAAAGACCTTGCAATAAGCTGATTTTGTCAGCCTAGTCGTTGGACTAGATTCTTCATTTCTACTAGCCGTAACGCCGATATGCCGATAACCTAAATCCTTGATGATTTGAAAAGCATTAATATAGGAGGATTCACGATTAGTGAAGGCGCATGAAATGGGATAATCAAAAGTATCTTCGCAACAAGTAATGTTGCCATATTGGCGGTATTCCAAAATTTTCTCAAATGAAATGGAACGAGAAGTAAAAATCAAACCATCAAAAGCCCGATGCTTCAACATTTCTAAATAATTAATCTCATTTTTCTTATTATAATCTGACGGTAATAAAGTTACTTGGTAATTCTCCTTAAAAGCAACTTTAGTAATCGCGGAAACCAACTTTTGGAAATAAGGGATGCTTATATATGGTAAAACTACTCCAACTGTATGAGTTTTGCCAGTACTTAGTGCTCTAGCCACATCATTTGGATGATAGTCGACTTGTTCCATGGCTTTTAAAATTTCTTGTTTCGTTGTCTTTGAAACATATCCACGGTGATTGATCACGCGTGACACTGTTGAAACTGAATGACCAGAAAGTTTTGCAACATCTCGAATATTTGACATTTAACCACCCCTATTTGACAATTGTTAGCTTGCTACAAATAATATTATCAATAAATATTAATCTTCACACTTTCTTCATATTTTCAAAATAATTGGTTCACACTTCTTAAGTATAGTATTAGTTGTAGATGAGAGATAGAAATTCTCATCTCATCCCCCCTATAACATATATATTTAATCCCCTAAAAGTAAAAGAACACCTTCCCCGGGTGTTCTTTTTTTATGCTATTTTTCTGCTGAATGGATGGCTGCGGCTTTAAACATCAAGTCATCAACTTGAATATTTTTAAAGCCAACTTCTTGCATCATTTCAGCTAATTGTTTGATACTGACGAATTTATTAACTGAATCATCCAAATATTGATATTCCGGCTTACTTTTAGCAAAGACTTTACCCATTAATGGCATTATTTGATTAAAGTAAACTTGCCAACCTAATTTAACGACTGGCGTTTCAACTTTGAAAGCCTCTAGGCAGATCAATTGCCCACCTGGTCTTAAAACTCGATAAATCTCACTCAATACTTGTTTGGCATCAGGCACGTTGCGTAAGCCAAATCCTATCGTTATAACGCTGAATTGATTGTCAGGAAAAGGTAGATTCATTGCATCGCCACTTTGTAAAATAACATTGGTGACTTGATTTTTACCAACCTTTTGTTGCGCAATTTTCAACATTTCAGAGCTGAAATCAAGTCCGATAACTTTTGCATGGAGATACCTTTTAGCTAACATAATCGTCCAGTCAGCCGTTCCACAACAAAGATCTAAAATTTCGTTTGGACCATTAACAATCCTTTGCGTAGCCTTTTGACGCCATTTTTGATGAGTGCCAAGACTCATGATCGAATTCAATTTATCATATTGATTCGCAATTTTATTAAAAGTTTTTTGAACATCTTTTTCTGGAACTTTATTAGTTAGACTCACATGTCCACCTCTAATCGATGTTGTTCACACGTCCATAGTAGTTGATATATTTAGTGCCGCTCTTTGAAATGGTGTATTTTGAAACTCCACCGTTATCAGGTTGAATGATACGTGAAATATCATCTGCACCAGTGACAACTTTTAAGAATGAACGACTAACGAATCCGTGACACACGACCATAATCTTCTCGTCGCCCTTTTTTCCCATATCGTCCATAAAATCTTCAACACGTTTGTAGACGTCAGCATATTCTTCGCCATTTTTAGCGTACTTCGTATAGCTTGGCAATAAATAGTTATTCTCATCGAAGGCATCAGGATACTTATCAACCAAGTCTTCTTCTCTAATGCCATCCCATGAACCGTAATCAGCTTCATAAAGTCGTTTATCTTGTTGGACTTCATGTACGCCTTGATTCAAAATTTCAGCAGTTTGCATTGCTCGTTTCAATGGACTTGAATAAACCTCATCAAATTTATTAATATCAAGATGCTTTTTTAATTCTTCAATTTGCTTGATACCATTGGCATTCAATGGCATATCTGTCGACATTCCGTTGATACGATTTTCATAATTAGTATCAGTTTCTCCATGTCTGACAATATATAGTTCGACCATAAAATTTCTCCTCTGTGTTAGCGCTTTAAAATTACAACTCTAAGTATTTCATTGTTGACTTTAGTTTGCAACTCAATTATAGTTAAAGAAATCAAATAGTCCTTTAAATCTTGGTCCCGTGAGGCTAATAAGGAAACACGTTCAGTCTTTTATTTCGCATACACGGGATAGAGGGCTATTTTTTTGCAATAAAACGTGGGGAGATGTTCATTTTGGACACAAATAATAAGCAGTATCGCAATCCAGATGCAGTCTTAGATGTCTATGAAAAACCACCACTTAGCAGTTGGGCCTTCTTATCATTACAGCACTTATTCTCAATGTTTGGTGCCACAGTCCTCGTTCCGCTATTGGTTGGACTAGATCCAAGTATTGCACTTTTTAGTTCCGGTGTTGGAACTATCATTCATATTTTAATTACTCATCGTAAGATTCCAGCTTACATGAGTTCTAGTTTTTCATTCATTGTGCCGATGGTCTCTTTGATGAAAACAGTCGGTTATCCAGGTGTTGCTCAAGGTACTATTGCCGTTGGGTGCGTCTACTTAATCGTTTCACTTATCGTTGGTTTTATCGGTTCTGATTGGATCGACAAAGCTTTGCCACCCATCGTCGTAGGACCAATCGTTATCGTGATTGGGATGTCAGTTGCTGGTTCAGCTGCTGATAACGCCATGATGAATGGGTCGCATTATGACATCAAATACTTTGGTGTCGCCATGTTCACCCTCTTTTTAACAGTTCTTCTCAACATGTATCTAAGAGGATTCTGGAGTAATATTGCTATTTTACTAGGTATCATTGGCGGATACGTTTTAGCATTAGCCTTAGGTATCGTCGACTTCTCCAAAGTAGTCTCCACGCCTTGGTTCAAACTACCAGCTTTTGATACGATGTTTATCAATTACATGCCCAAGAAAATTTATTGGGGCGCCATCCTGAGCTTTGCGCCGATAGCCTTTGTCACAATGGCAGAGCACTTAGGCCACATCATGGTGCTTGATGAATTGACCAACCGTGATTTCTTTAAAGATCCCGGCCTCCATAAAACTTTAGCCGGTGATGGTACAGCCTCAATCGTAGCTGCCTTCTTAGGTGGTCCTCCTGTCACATCATACGGAGAAAATATCGGCGTTATGGCCGTCAATAAAATCTTCAGTGTTTACGTAGTCTTAGGAGCAGCCGTCTTCGCCGCTTTGTTTGGATTCGTCGGCAAATTAAGTGCCCTAATCCAAACCGTCCCCGGACCAGTAATCGGCGGAATCAGTTTTGTCTTATTCGGAGTAATCTCATCCAGTGGTTTGAGAATCCTAGTAGACAACAAAGTCGACTTCAACGAAAAACGCAACCTAATGATAGCCTCAGTTATCTTAGTAATAGGAATCGGAAACGCCTATCTACAAATAGGAAGCTTCCAATTCACAGGAGTCGGAGTTGCCACTGTAGTTGGAATTATTTTGAACCTAATTCTACCTAAACATGCTTTATCAGAGAATTGGGACGAAGATAAAGACGAATGGAAAAACAAGAGAGCGTAAGTGGGGCGGTCAGCTCCCGGAGCCTAAGACAATTTCACAGCTTGGCTGCGTAGCAGACGAGATGGGAAATAGCCTTAGGTGCAGGGAGTTGCCCCACTGGAGCTCGTTTCCACTATAAAACATAGAAGCGTTCAGTTCACCGAAACAAAAAAGGAGGAACAATCCTCTAATCAATAGAGACCATTCCTCCCATAAATTAATCATAAATAATTCAATCATCCAACCGAGCAGATAGAAATTCTATCTGCTTTTTTATATCCTCGCCATATTCAGTATCGCCAATAGTCTTCCTTTCAGAAGAATACTCAACAACATCCCTGTCCTCAGTAATATCAGCCATATACTTAATGACTTCCTCACGAGAAGTAAATGGCTTAAGCGTCTCCAACAACATCCCATAAGAATCAATCAACAAAGCATAATTCTTCACATCAGCACCAACTTTTGACTCCGACATTCCGTTGACCATGATAAATTTTTGATTGGCCCGAACTGGCGGCACCTCTTTTGCAGGCGTATGTCCATTAATAATATGACCACGCCGACCTAAGCCGAACTCCTTTAATACTTTGTCTACGAACCATTCTTCATGACTTAATTTGAAAAATGGATTGTGATGTTCTTGCTGTAATTTGTCATCACTAATAAAGTAACGTTCAAAAGTTCTCATCTTGTCTTTAGCGAATAATGGAGAATTAGCGCCCTCCCAAAGATACCAGATCACGTCCGAATTCCAGCAATCGCCTGTTGTTGGATGTCTCAGTCCATCTTTCAAAATGAATTCAAAGTAATCACTCAATTCTTTACCAGAATATCTTTGGCCATCCAAAGTCATCTCTACAAAATTACCCTGATTATCAACTGGTATGCAGCCATGAAATAAAAGATTGTCGTTATGCTTGGCATACATCGAACCATTATTGGCCATAAAACGCATATCTTGATTTAATTTCTTTGATTGCGTGAACTGATTGATCAAATCTATCAAAACAACTCGTTCACTATTAGTGATTTGATAAGGCTTAGCTGGATTAACGGTTTGGAAACAACCATTTTCAATTGAATAACTCTTCCCATCTATCGTAACCTTCTTACGATCTGAACTCAGTTTATCTAAAAACAACCGATCATCCATTTTAAATTCTGGACGACGCTTGATGGCTTGACCTTCTAGCTTAAATTGCATGATAGCTGCCGCCTGCTGAACACAGTTATCAATATTTCTTTCATCGTCTGATTCACCATCAACGACCACTTTGGGTTCAAAGTTTGGCAGTGAAATATAACGATTGAGCGCATATCTAATCAATGAAGTTAAATCAATGCCATAAACGTTTTCTAGCAATCCCAAGTTATGGTAGCGCGCACTGATGCGAATCAAATTAAGCATGCATAATTTCGAACCGGCGACGCTTCCCATCCACAAGACATCATGATTGCCCCACTCGAAGTCAAAGTTTTGCCAACTATTACCTAACTGCTTAATTATCAAATCTGGATGAGGTCCAAAATCATAGACGTCCCCTAGAATATGAATCCGTTCAATAGCTAATTTTTGGATGGCGTGACAGATGACTAAGATAAAATCGTTAGAAACATTTAACTTAATCAAGCCCTTAACGATTTCTTGATAATACTGACGTTTATCCTCAGCATTCAAGTCATTAAAAATTAATTCTTTAACTAAATCCTTAAATTTTTTATCTAACGCTTCATTAATAATGTGCTCGGGATGTTTGTTAGAAACATACCTTAAGATTTGAATCAATTCGTTGATGGTACCAAAGTACCATTGTTCTTTATCATTATCTTCATTAAACTCAGCAATCACTTTTTTGAGAATTTCTTCAGGATAATAAATCAAAGAAACTAATTTTTTCTGATTAATTGTGGTCAATTGGCCATTAAAAAGTTCACTTACTTTACGACTAATATTTCCAGCACCACTACGAATGATATTTGAATACTTTTCATCATGTCCATGAATGTCACTAACATGGGCTTCGGTCCCCTTAGGCAATTTTAAAATTGCTGATAAATTTATTATTTCAGATTTAATTTCATCGTCATTTGTGAATTCTTTATCCATTTCCATCATTGTGTGATACACCTTCCCCCAAATACGTTAAAGTCCTTAACTGACAGCGTATACAAATAAACAATACCAAATACCAAGTTTATTTCCAAGTATCCCAATAATATTTGCGTTAAAATTATAATTATGGAGGGTTAGAATATGAATTTAAAATTGGATTCTACAGTAACTTTGAATAATGGCGTTGACATGCCTCAATTAGGAATGGGTGTTTGGAAAGTTAACAATTCCGGTGCATCCCAAGCTGTTCAATGGGCATTGAAACACGGATATAAAGCTATTGATACTGCTAAACAATACGGTAATGAAACTGGTGTCGGTGAAGGATTACAAAAAGGTTTTGCAGATAATGGTCTCAAACGTGAAGATATCTTTCTAACAACAAAAATCTTTAATGGCGACCAAGGCTATCAATCAGTTCTCGACAACTTCGAAGGCCAACTAAAGAGATTGCAAACAGACTATGTAGATCTACTCTTGATTCACTGGCCAGTTGATGGCACATACATGGACACATGGCGCGCTCTTGAAAAGATTTATAAAGAAGGAAAAGCACGTGCAATTGGTGTTTCTAACTTCAATATTGAAAGATTAAAGGATATCCTCAAGCACGGTTCAGTTAAACCAGCTGTTAACCAAATGGAATTCCATCCACTTTGCCAAGAAGTTGATATCAAGAACTTCTGTGATGAAAATGATATCTATCTTGAAGCATGGTCTCCACTTGGTGGCGGTTCTGTTCTTGGCGACAGTCGTTTGAAGAAGATTGCTGACAAATATAACAAGTCAGTCGCTCAAGTTATCCTACGTTGGGATCTTCAAAATGGTATCATCACAATTCCTAAGTCAGTTCACGAAGAAAGAATCGTTCAAAATTCCGATGTCTACGACTTTGAATTAAGTGACGCCGACATGAAAGAAATCAACGGTTTTGATACAGATAAGAGAAGCCTTTGGTATGGTGACTTCTTCTGGAGCGGTAATCCTGATGGTTACAAAGATGAAGTTGAAGACTGGGACGATTAATTTTACATATAAATAATTTTTTAGAACGTTAAAAGGCAGAACAATCAAAATTGATTGCTCTGCCTTTTTTATTTCGCCATTGATTCTGCTTGAACTATTGAACCATCATTGAAATTCAAAGTTTCATTTTCCTTATTAATCAATAATCCGGATAAATTATAGTGTTCGACAAAGGATATGAAATCCGAAGCCTCGCTAAAAGTGGCAACTAGAGCCCAAACTCCAGCTTCAACGGTATTATTTCCTACGATGATAGCTTGCTTGATATCACTTTTTTGCTTGTGTAGATTGCTATCAAAATCATTTTTTTGCTGCGATATAACGCCGTTTTGTAGATAATAGGTTGAAATAACCTCGCCACTATCTAAATCATGGACATCAATTGACCAATTGAAGTCACTTTCTTGTTTAGTAGCGACCTTAACTTGTTCGTCATTACTTAACCAGACGCCAAAAATTTCTGGATTCTTTAGCAACGGTACCAACTCATCTTTGAAAACTTTGCCTAAAGCCCAAGTCTCGACAATTTTTCCAGGTTCATACTTACCTGCAAAGTATGGTGAAAAAAGTCCATTGGTCATTTGCTCAGCCAATGTAGCGGTGTTATAAACCATCTGAAAATCCTTTGATGACTGTAATAGTCGACGGTCGCCACGTTGAAACCTAGAAACTAACGAATCATACGAGAATTGGGAAAATTCATGATCGATATCCTGCAGCTTTTGATTCACCCTCTGCGTTGCTACCTTTAACTGTTCAGTAACAATAATGTCTGGATTAGTTGTAGCGATTTTTAATTCAAATTTCATATTCATTTGTTTAATTACTTTTTTAAGAAAAACATATTTTTTAATTTGCATAATGTACCTCATTGAATTCATATCAAATAATCATTTTTGATTATATAAATAACTATAATGGTGATATTTGAAGTATTTATGACCAAATTTAGAAAAAATGATGCACAAAAAAATGAGATTATGAACTAATCTCATTTCTTCATTGCTATTTTATCCGAAAATCCATCTCGGAAATTTATTAAACCACTGTCTTTATCAACAATCATGCCCGTCAAACTGTATTTAGCAATAAAGCTAGGGAACTTATTCGTTCCGGCTGAAATGCCAGCTGACGACCAAATATTGGCATCTAGAGCATTGTTGCTAACAATCGTAACTTGCTCAATCTTACTTTTTTCATTTCGCAAACTCTTCATCTCGTTAGAAGTTGAAACAGCCCCATTTTGTAAAAAATATGTAGCCAAGAGATTATTCAGGTTTCTTGGATCCTTGATTGCTACTCGCCAGCGAAAATCAATATTAGGGCGACTAGCTAGACGAACTTCCTCGCCACATCTAAGTGACACGCCATCAATACCATCAACGCTTAATAATGGTAAAAGATATTGATTGAACAGTTTGTCGATTGTCCAACCATTCAATAAGCCAATCGGATCATATTTCCCATTATAATAGGAACTAAAATAATGCTGGGTCATTTGTTCAGCCATAATCGTTTGTTCATAGACCTCTTTGAAGGGGTCCGAAACAATCAATGCTGTTTCATCGCCATTTTGGAATTTATATAGAAATGAATTTTTATTTTCAATTGAAAATACCTCATCGTATTCTTCAAGTCTCTTTGTGATTTGAGCGGTCGTTTCATCAATCAACTTTTGATCAATCGATGACTTTGGAGTAGCTAGCTTTACCTCTAGTGGCAAGTTAAACTTATTGATTACTGTGGTGATATATTTATATTCAATCATTTCATTCACTCCTTCGTCGAAAAAAAATACGTACGCTTATCTTATTTATTGATAAGTATACGTACCAAATGTGATGAAAATATGACCAAACTTTGTGAATGAATTGAAGCTTATTTAGCGGTCTTTTTAGAAGAATTTAACAATAAATTAAGAATAATTGCTGAAAAACTACCCACTACTAAACCATTATTTAAAATTGTTTGAACTGTTGAAGGCAAGAAATGCAACAGAGTTGGCTCAACAGTAACACCAAGGCCCAAACTGATTGAAACAGCCATAATCATAATATTATTATTACTCATTTCAACTTTTGACAACATTTTAATACCTTCGATACCGACAGTACCAAACATAATCAACATGGCTCCGCCTAAAACAGCTGATGGAATCAATTCAGCGACGGCACCAACCTTAGGAATCAATCCCAAAATAATCAATAAGAAAGCTGAGAAATAGACTGGCTTATTCTTTTTGATACCAGACAATTGGACAACCGCAACATTTTGAGAAAAGGTTGAATATGGGAAAGTATTAAAGATACCACCCAAGATAGCAGCTAGACCTTCTGAGGCATAGCCACGTTGCAAGTCATTTTCTGACAAGTCACGCTTAGTCAATTCAGCTAAGGCGTAATAAACACCAGTAGACTCAATCATACAAGTCAATGATGCCAGTAGCATAATCAAGATTGAAGACCATTCAAATTTAGGAGTTGCAAAATAAAATGGTTGTGGAATCTGGAACCAGTGAGCTTGTCCTACACTTTCAAAGCCAATTTGTCCCATGCCGATACCCAATAAGTATCCGGCAACAATCCCGATTAGAACCGCAATTTGTTTAATAAAGCCGCGACCAAAAATACTGACCAAGACAATTATTAACGCAGTTGAAAATCCTAAAATCAAATTAGAATAACTACCAAAACTTTTGGCAGCAGCATCCCCACCACCAATATTAGTAAAAGCAGTCGGAATTAAAGTAAAACCAATCAAAGTAATTAATGAACCAGTAACGACTGGAGGAAAAAATCTTTTTAATTTAGCAAATACTTTTGAAATCAACATGATGAAGATACCCGCAATGATGATGGCACCATACATATAAGCTATCCCAAAGTGATGACCAATATTTTGTAACGGCGTTACGTACTCGACAGCTGAGCCAAGTACAACTGGTAAGCCGATTCCAGTTAATGGTGTGCGTTTTATTTGAAGCAACGTTGCCACACCACACATAAATATGTCAACTGAGATTAGGTAAGTCATTTCCTTGGCATTAAACCCTAGAGAAGCACCAATCAAAATTGGAATTAAAATATCCCCTGAGTACATGGCCAATAAATGTTGAAAACCTAATAGCAAATTCTTTAAAAAAGAATCGCTTTGATTTTTTGTATCAAGATCCATTATTGTCCTCCCATATTTAGAAAATTATAGCATTATTTATAAAAGATATTAAAGAACAAGTTTGGATAACTAAGCAGATTAGATATGATAGAATGGAATCAATATAGATAGGAGGAGTTCTTAAAATGAATAAGAATCATTTGGATGACGCTTGTACAACTATTTTAGTTGGTAAAAACGCCAGTTTAGATGGATCAACAATGATTGCTAGAAACGACGATACATTTTTTGCCGTTGCTCCACATAGCTTCGTTTTGAATCCAGCCGTTACCGGTAAAAAAGGCCGTAAAGTTAAGTCATGGCTTAACGGTTTTGAATCAGAAGTTCCAGAAAATGGCTACAAATGGCCTGCAGTTCCTAACGTGGACTACAAGAAATTTGGTTACTATGATGAAAGTGGTATTAATGGTAAGAACGTTGCCATGTCTGCCACAGAAAGTACTTACGGTAACGAACGTGCTTTAGCCTTTGATCCATTAATTAAAGATGGTATGGACGAAGACGTTATCGTACGTATGGTTCTTCCTTATGTCGACTCAGCTAAGGGTGCTGTTAAACGCACTGGCGACCTTATCAAAAAATTTGGCTCACCTGCTGGAAACTCATTACTATTCAGTGATAAAGACGACGTTTGGTACATGGAAATCGTTACTGGACACCACTGGGTAGCTCAAAGAATTCCTGATGACAGTTACGCTGTTTGTGCTAACCGTGTCTCAATTCAACAAGTTGATTTCAACGATAAATCACAATTCATGTGGTCTGATGGTATTCAAGAATTTGTTGAGAAGAACCACTTGAACACTGATAAAACTGGTTTTAACTTCAGACACATTTTTGGTACAGATAACTTGAAAGACCGTCACTATAACACTCCACGTGTTTGGTTCGGTCAAAAGTATTTCAATCCCGAAATCAAACAAGACCCAGAAGACGGTGAACTACCATTCATCATGAAGACTGAACACAAGATTTCAGTTGATGACATCGAATATGTTTTGGGTTCACACTATAATGAAACTCCATTTGATCCATACAGTCCTTACGCTTCAGATGATGACAAGCACCGTTACCGTCCAATCGGTTTGAACAGAACTCAAAACTCGCACGTTCTTCAAATCAGAAACGATGTTCCCGAAGAATACGCTGCATCATGTGGTTATGTATCGGTTTCCCAACATTTACACCTTACATTCCATTCTATACAAATATGAATGAAACAGATCCTTCATATAATGATGCTTCTCTCAAATTTGATTTCAAAGATGCTTACTGGATGTACAATGCCCTTTCAGTTCTAGTTGAATCAAATTACAGTGAATTCATTCAAGATGATATCGACTATTTAACAGATATTCGTCAAGAATTACGTGCTTTCGTTGCTGAAACAGATAAGTTAGCTGCTGACTATTCAGGTGATGAATTAGTTGAATTCTTAACTGATCGTAACCAAAAGATCGTTAAGAAAATGCGTGATAAGACAACTGATTTCTTTGGTGAACTTTATACTAAGGGTATCAATTTATCAAAACTTACATTTAATATGGATGAAAACTTATAATATTGCATTAAAGCCGAATGAAAATTCGGCTTTTTTTATTTATAAAAAATTAAATATGGTATATACCATCGGGTAAAAACCCTTTGTTCACAATACTTTTGTGCCATACCTTTTTATGCCAAACGTCATGATATAAAAAAATAATAGTCAAAAGCGAATGTTCACAGGTATAATAAGCCTATTAGTTTTTTTAGGAGGATTTTTCATGGACGAGAGTAAAAAACTAACCAAGCAAACTCTTAGCAAAGGGTTCTGGTTAGCATTTTGTGCGTCTGCTCTTTGGGGTATTTCAGGTACTGTTTTACAAATTGTCGCTAAGAACCTGAACATCCCTGCGATGTGGTTTATTGCCACTCGGACGACAGTTGCTGGTATCATTTTGTTGGTCGTCGGTTTGATTGTTTTACCTAGCAAAGATTTCTTTGCTGTTTTCAAAAATTGGAAAGATTTATTAACGTTAGTCGCATTTGCTATTTTTGGTTTACTAGCTAACATGTTTACTTTCTTCCATGCCATTAAAACAGGTAACTCTTCTACCGCTACTATTTTGCAGTATTTATCACCGCTATTTATCATGGTCGGTGCAATTCTTTTTACAAAGAAGAAGACTTCACGAGTTGATGTCATTTCATTTATTTTAGCTTTAGTCGGAGTGGTTTTGATGATTACCCGTGGCGACATCGGTCACTTATCTATCCCACTCGTTTCAGTTCTTTGGGGTGTTGGTAGTGGTATCACAGCTGCCTTGTACGTCGTAATCCCACAATCATTGATTGCTAAATATCATGGTATCTTAATTACCGGTTGGGGAATGCTGATTGCTGGTATTATTTCTAATTTCTTTAGTCCCATTTGGGTCAATCCACCAAAAATGGATACAACTAGTGTCTTAGGAATTGGAACTGTAATTCTTTTGGGTACTGTTTCGGCCTTCTTATTGATGGTTCTAAGTACTAAATATACTACTGCCGCAATCATCAGTATCACTGATGCGGTCCAACCATTTACAACTTTAGTTTTGAGCATTATTTTCTTGCACTACGTAGTAAATTTTGCTGAAATCATTGGTGCTATAATCGTTGTTCTAGCAATTTATGTCTTAAATCGCTATGATACAGAATAATATATTTTAAAAAAGGGCTGCCAAGTCGAATAAATCAACTTGGCAGCCCTTTTTGATCCCTTTATCAATCTCTCACGGGTATCACAAAGTCCAAGTTGATATACAAAATAATGACGACGACAATAATAATCAAATTGTTAAGCATTGTGATGACCCCTTTTCATTTCAAAAATTAGAATAAAATTAAATTGAGTTCAGAATACTATCAGATCAATCAATTGTCAATAACTTTTTATTTTTTAGTAAAGCGATTTTTTCAATCGCAAAATCACTGATATAAAAGTTTTTAAAAATAATTTATGTAATTAAATATACTATTTAAGGGCGTGAAAAAAGATTACTTTATGTCATTAAATTTGATTAATTTTTAGTTGACTTTTTCTAATTATCGTCTAATAATGCAGTTACAAAAAATTTTGGAGGCGGTATTTATGAAATACGCAGTATTAGGTGCAGGTGCAATGGGTTTACGATATGGTGTTCTTTTGCAGGAAGCAGGCTTTGATGTCGACTTTGTCGAGATTTGGCAACCACAAATTGACAAAATTAACGAACAAAATGGCGTCTTTGTTTCCCGTGATCACGTGAATAAGCATTTGGTGCCCGTCAACATTTATACCCCCGAAGAATACAACGGTGATCCTGACGTGTGGATTGTCTTTACTAAGCAAATGCAATTGGCCGATGCTTTGAAACGAACAGCACATGCCTTTAAAAATCATCAATATGTCGTTTCACCAATGAATGGTATGGGACATATTGAAAAACTCAATCAATATTTTGATAAAACTAGAGTCATCGGAGCTACCGCTTTGATTGGTACTGTTTTGAATGGTCCTGGGGATGTTGATTTCATTGGAGCAAAAGGTGCCGGTAGTATGAATATGGCTAACGAAACTGAAAAACCTGATGAAATGACGCATAAAATTTTTGATGATTTCAAAAAATCCGGCTTGAATCCTGTTTTGACAACTAACTTCTTGGGCACTTTGATGGCCAAAGTTATTTTCAATTCAGTCGTTAATACTTTGTATACGATGTTTGAAATCCAAATGGGCGAATTCATCCAATCACCAGTCGCTAAAAAATTGAGTCAACAATTGATCAATGAAGCCTTTGACGTCTGTGAAAGAGCTGGCATCACTTTGTTGAATACTCGTGAAGAGGAAATGAAATCAGTTGAATATGTCAGCAGCGTTTCCAATCCTTTGCACTACCCTTCGATGTACCAAGATATGTCAAAGGGTCGTAAAACTGAAGTCGACTATATTAACGGCTATATCTATCAATTAGGATTAAAATACCATTACGAAGCTAAAACACACGACTTCTTGCGTAATTTAGTTCACCTGGCAGAATTCTCGCGTGATTTCGATGTTGACGCCTTAGAAAAATCTGTCCTTGCAACAGAAATGGTAAAATAAATTCAAATTTTCCCTTTCTTTTCTTTTTGATTGAGTTAAACTAAATAACAATCAAATTATTAAAAATAACTAATTTGATGAATAATTTTTAATAAATCAGAAAGAGGGATTGAAATGAAAATTTTTCTATACGGAATTCGACCAGATGAGGCAGAATACTTAAAACAGTGGAATGCCCTTAATCCGGATATTGAAACTGACTACACAGACCAAATATTTACCGACGAGACAGTCGATTTGTCTAAGGGCTATAACGGCGTTGTACTCTTGCAAACGCAACCCTATACACGAACAGCCTTGCAAAAGTTGCATGATTTTGGCGTAAGTAAAATCTCTGTTCGTAACGTTGGTTTGGACGGCTTCGACTTTAAGGATCTCCGTGACTTAGGATTTTCATTGACAAGTGTCCCTGTTTATTCACCCAATGCGATTGCTGAACACACAACTAGTTTGATTCTGAGATTGCTCAGACGTGTCCCAGAATTTGATAAGAAATTCGCTAATGCCGACTTCCGCTGGTTCCCTACGATTGGTGAAGAAATCAATGGTAAAACAGTCGGTATCGTAGGTACTGGTCATATTGGGTCAGTCGTTGCTAGACTTATGATGGCTTTTGGCGCTAAAGTCGTTGCTTATGATATTAAACCTAACCCTTATCTAGAAAACTTGGGAATTTATGTCGACAGTCTCGATGAAGTCTTGAAACAAGCCGATATCATCACTTTGCACACTCCGCTAGCAAAAAGAGATATTCATATGATTGACGAAGCCGCTTTTGCAAAAATGAAGGATGGCGTTATCTTTATCAATGCTGCCCGTGGTGGCTTAGTTGATACTGATGCTTTGATCAAAGCCTTAGACAGTGGCAAAGTTGGCGGTGCTGGCTTGGATGTTTTGGAAAGTGAAAATGACGTCTTCCAAAAGAAATTTGATAAGATTTCTGACGTTAAAGATCCTCAATTCCAAGCTTTGCTCAATCGTGACAACGTCATTATGACTCCTCATACAGCCTTCTATACTACGACTGCTGTTCATAATATGGTCTTTGATTCTTTGAATGACAATGTAAAGATGCTGACCGGTAAAGCTCCTAAATACCCAGTTGATATCAGTGAAAACTAACAATAAAAATTTAACGGTCGTACTAGTTCTTAAAAGAATTAGTGCGACCGCTTTTTTGTTCTTTTTATAAATATAGTTATCAGGCATATATACAATGAGTATAGAATAATATATCAAAAAACAATATTTTAATTTTCGATATAGGCTTTTTTAATATGTAATCAAGCTATAATTAAATCGTCAAAGAACCATTAATTTATGTAATGGCTTTCATTTTAAATAACTATAAGGGAGGTAGTTATTAACTATGAAAATAAAATTACTCATCGTTTTAACTAGTTGTTTACTCTCTTTAATTTTGCTTAAATTTTGCGATAGTTATAATTTTGTTTTAGCAGATGATACTGATGAACAAAGCGCCATTGATTCTGCCCCCAATGGACTCGACATTAAAAATTACTTTTCCGACATTGTGAATCCTAAAATGAATGGCAGCAATTATCGTGATCCATTCACTGAAAATAATGCTCACATAAGAAGCAAAACTGGTAGTTCTACTCAAAATACTATTTTATCTTTAGCCAGTGAACCTAGTGATACTGGAGCAATTTGGTCTGATCCAGATACAGGAAATGCTTTTGATATTTCAAAAAAGCAGATTATTTCTGCTTGGTTATACTTTGGTCCTTATAATATGGATAAAAATAAAGAGGGCGAAGGCATTGCACTTGTTCTTCAAAATGATCCACGTGGTGCCTACGCTATGGGAGCTGGTCGTGAAGGACTGGGAGTTGATGGTTACGATAAAACAACTTTTGTAAAGGGTCTCCTAACTAATTCCGTTACTTATCCTACCTCTCAATATTTAGTTAATACCGCTGTTTCTAACAGTGTTGCGCTTGAATTTGACAGCCACACTAACTCATCGAATACAAAAGACAGTGCTCCTATACGATATAAATCAGGAGTCTATCTTAATTATGATTATTCTTTAGATGCTTTCGACACTACTGATTTAACAATAAAAGCTCCAGCAGGTTTCCCAGCTAATACAAGTTTAGGTGCTGGAGATAGCGGGTTTGGTCATATCTCTTTAACATTCCCAGGAACATCTGAATCCTATGCTTTTACAAATCGAATCACTAGTGAAAATAATGATTATCAAAATTTTGAAAAAGCAACTTCCCTATTTCACACTGAAAATACTCCAGCTTATTTGATAAATGGTACTGACTCTCAGGGAAATACAACTTATTGGCATCATGTCACTTTAACTTGGACTCCTGAAGATTCAAAGCTTCATTATGCCTTTAATGATAAAGACATTGATGGTACCACCGTTCCTGAAGGTGGTGGCGGAAAACTTTCTAAACGGATAGATAAGAATATCCAACTAAATCCAGCAATTTTTAATTTACCTGCCGGACAATCAAAAATTCGTTGGGGTTTTACTGGTGCCAATACAGCTACAAGTGGCGTTCCCAGCAAATTAGTCGTCCTCGAATCAATTCCCGCTTTGTTAAACGCTACAGCAGATTCCACAATTTACGATCAAACACTCGATAAAACGATTACTAACGATTCAACTGATTATTTCGTTAATGATGGCGATAATGTCGATTTGAATTACAACTTAAAATACGATATTGGTAATATCAGCTGGCAAGGAATCACCGCTACAATAACCTTGCCGCCACACTTTACGCCCATTGCTGGAAATATTGGCACCATCACTTATGGAAACGGCACAGTTGAAGATTTAGCAGACAGCGATATAAAAGACGGTGTTTTGACTCACAAATTAACCAAACCCATTGATACCAACGCCAAAATCGTTATTCATGGCAAAGTAGATAACAAAACTTTGACTGATTACCATATCACGTCTAAACCTGCCAAGTTTGAAGGAACCAACGATATCACCTCGACTGCTACGCCACCGTTTACTATCATGTTCATTCGGACATGGAAATTAAACCTCAAGCAACAAAATCCAATTGACCTGCTCTATCAAGAAGAAAACACCAAATTAGATTTACCCACCGATTTATCCTATGATGAGGATCACAATTTCCTAAAAGATGACCCAATTCATTATGATATTAAAATAAATAACTACGATTTCACATATGATGCTACTGCTCAATCTGAAACGAGTACTTCTAATACTCCAATTCCATTAAAGCAGGTCATTGATGCAAAGGATAGCAATCTCTTTTGGAATATTTTTCAAATGAATACGACACAAACCATTTATGTGACGGCTAAAGACAAAGACGGAATAACTTCAAACACCATTCCCTATACTGTCAACGTTTTACAAAACCATCTGTTGAAACTCTCCGTATCGCCGAACATTGATTTTCAAACCATTGTTCAGTCCAATTCAAAAAAATTAATCAAACGTCAAAATAATAATTTTAATTTATCCGTTATAAGTTTAAGAGAGCCCTGGCAACTAACCGCCACCGCAACTTTATTAGCGGACAACAAGACAGATTTTAAAGGCAATCTCGTTTTTAAGAATAATCAAACTACGCAAAACCTCTTAAATTCCCCTATTGATATTTACGAAGATTCCACCTCAAGCGATACTGAAAAAACAACCAATATATCAGGAAATTGGAGTAATGATTCTGGCATTCTTTTAAAGCAAACAAATCAAAATGAAGCCGGTCAATACCAGGGAACAATCACTTGGACATTGGGTGATTATCCAGTGTTATAACGGTGCAATCATTATAAAAAATCAAAAATTGAGTTTGACAAAATAAAAATCAGGGTGTAAATTAGCACCAATCAATAATTAAAGAGTATTTAATCTAATTAGACGTAGAAAAGAAGAGTAAATCAATTAGTAGTTTGAAAAGTGACTGTCAGATAGTGAAAAGGCAGAACCAACGTTGATTGAAGATGAGCTTGGAGTCTTACCTAGGTGCAAGCCAAAGGTACGCAAGGATGCGATATCATCCCGGACATATTAGTGTCGTTGAGGTATTTTGTGAGAGCAAAGTATAAATTAGGGTGGTACCACGGTGATCGTCCCTACATTGCAGAATTATTCTGTATATGTAGGGACGATTTTTGCGTTCTCTTAGTGGTTTCACCACTTAGAGAACGCAAACGGGGGCGTCTAAATGACGCCCGTGAATCATATTTTATAAAATCAGTTCCCATGCCCTTTGCCCCTTTCACTCCTTAACCCCACCTACCACATAAAAATCCCATCCCACTCTCCCAAAAACCAATCCAGATTAAATAACCAAAATCAGGAGGAATTATAGATATGACAGTAAAAACAGCAAACAAAATCGGCTTTCAACATGTAGGAAGCTTCCTAAGACCAGACGTATTAAAGCAAGCTCGTAAAGACTACGCAGCTAAAAACATCACCCAAGAAGAATTAACAGAAGTTGAAGACGAAGCTATCAAAGATCTCGTTAACAAAGAAGTTGACGTTGGACTAGATTACGCAACCGATGGCGAGTTCCGTCGTTCATATTGGCACCTCGACTTCTTCTGGGGACTTGAAGGCGTCGACCACATTCATTATGGTGAAGGCTACCACTTTGCTCATGAAGAAACTCGTGACGACACCGCAATCCTTTCCGGAAAAATCAAATTCAATCCTAACCATCCATTTTTAAGACACTTCGCTTACTTAAAGTCATTAACTGATCAATTGGATATTGAACCAAAGCAAACTATCCCTGCCCCTTCACAGCTCTATATCGAATTGATTCGTGGCACTAATGATGAAAAAATCAAAGAATTCTATCCTAATCTAGACGATTTATATAAAGATATTGAACAAGCCTATCACGATACGATTATTGCCCTTTACGACGAAGGAGCACGTGTAATTCAACTTGATGACTGCTCTTGGGGACTTTTCCTAGACGATAACTTCTTAGCTACACCTGATGGCAAAGCCTATGCAAACTCTGGTATCCAAGATCTTCTCTTGGAGCTCAACAACAAAGCTATCGAAAATATTCCGGCGGATTTAACTATCAATACTCACGTCTGTCGGGGCAACTATCATTCTGATTTCGCCTTTTCTGGAGGCTATGGTCCAGTCGCTGACACATTATTCGCCAAAGAAAACGTCGAAACATACTTCCTAGAATACGATTCCAAACGTGCTGGTAATTTTGAACCACTAGCCAAAGTCTCTGGTGATAAAAAAGTTGTTTTGGGCTTGATTACGACTAAGTCAGGTGAACTCGAAAATCGTCAAGATATCATCGATCGAATTCACGAAGCTAGCCAATTTTTGCCACTGGATAGACTTTGGTTATCAACTCAATGCGGCTTTGCATCTACCGAAGAAGGCAATGTCCTAACTGAAAAACAAGAATGGGACAAACTCAAATTAGTTAAGTCGATTCAAGACGAAGTTTGGGGTTAATAATAATTGATAGCGCTTTCAAAACGAACTATAATATAAGTAGAAATAAAGTTTATAGAAAGTTGGAGGCGCTGATCATGATGAAACTTATCGCGGCATTATTCAACAAAATTGTAGACTACACATTGAATTTCGATTGGTGGTAAGCCGGCTTACAAATCTGTAAGAATAATGTAAGTAGAACAAATGTTGAAATATCAAGAAAACTCTTAAAATACTTGTCAGGAGGTAATCCAAATGAGAAGTTATTTAAGGGTTTTTCTTTTGGGGATTTTTTTATTGGGATTAGGTTATTTAGGAGGTTGTTTGTACGCTAAAAACAATACCAGTGAAGTAGCTCAAATATTCAACAAATTCAATATTTTAGCAAAACGAGAATCAAGATACGTTAGAATCGACAATAAAAACGCTAAAGACAAGGACGGTTATGGAAACTACACCTATAACCTTAAAAGCTATGATAAAAAAGGAAAAGAAGCTCCCATTTCATTCACAGGAATGGGAAAATTGAAATCCGGCCATTATTTGAAGATTGATACTAAAGGTAGTTATGTTTATACCTATAAAGAAGTTTTTAAAAAAGACATTCCAAGTAATATATTTAAGAGAGTGCAGATGGGACGCTCAGCTCACGAAGACTAAGACAATTTTACGGATTGCTCGCGCACTTTGCGAGTGATTTGTGAAATAGGCTTAACCGCAATGAGTTGCTCCACCGGAACTCGTTTTAATCAGAGAGTGGAACAGGGGCGCTCAGCTTCCGGAGCCTAAGACAATTTCACAGCTTGGCTGCGAAGCAGACGAGATGGGAAATAGACTTAGGTGTAGGAAGTTGCCCCTGTGTAACTCGTTTCCACTATTCCGCAAAAAAACGTTTCCTTCACAACAACAATTATAATATCCACCAATCCTAGGCGACCTTAATCCAACGAAGATTAAAGTCGCCTATTTCTATACGTATATCCCAACTAAATTTGACCGAACCAAGTTAAATAACTAAAATAAATAAGTTAATACCATATAACAAATATATTTAGGAGCACCATATATGTCGAAACAAATCAAAAAATCACTTTATATCATGGTCTTCGGAACCTTTTTCGGCGTTTTGTGCTCAACTTTAATGAACACTGCTTTACCAACTTTCATGCGCGTATTCAACGTCAACTCGTCAACAGTTCAGTGGCTGACAAATGGATACACCTTGGTAAATGCCATTATGATTCCAACAAGTGCCTACTTTATCAAGAAATTCTCCTTTAGACACCTCTTCATTGCCTTTAGTTCAGTCTTTCTAATCGGAACTATTTTAGGAGCAGTCGCCAATTCATTTATGCTCGTTATTATCGGACGAATGATTCAAGCTATCGGAACTGGTATGATGATGCCTCTAGTCAACGTCTTGGCCATGCAGTATACGCCAAGAAACAAGCAAGGAGCCATTATGGGAATTATTGGATTGGCCCCTTTAACTTCTCACCCATTATTGGCCCAACGCTTTCAGGAGCCATCTTACAGTACTTCCCTTGGCAATATCTTTTCATTATGATTTTGCCTTTTATCATTGCCGTCGTCTTATTGTCGATTTTCTTCTTGCCACAAGTCGAAACCAACGAAAATCCCAAATTCGATACGCCTAGTCTGATTACGATCAGTTTTGGCTTGCTCTTCTTGCTAACTGGATTCTCCAATATCGGTCAAGCTAACCTCTTTACCTTCAACGTTTTAGGCTACACAGCTATTGGATTAATTTTAATCGCCATTTTTGCTGTTATGGAAAACAGAACAGCTAATCCGATTATTAATTTCGAAATTTTTAAGCATTCACAATTTACCTTTGCAACTGTTATCAATATGTTAATTGTTTTAACGATGTATGGTAACACAATCCTTTTGCCATTGATGATTCAGAACATTCTCCACAAAAGTCCATTAGTATCAGGATTAGCTCTCTTACCTGGAGCTGTTTTGACAGGATTCATGTCACCTGTCAGTGGCAGATTCTTCGATAAGTATCCCATCAAACGAATCGTTGTTACTGGTGTGTTAATTGATTGCTTCGGTACCTTTTTACAAGCTGTCATCGATGTTAATGCTTCAGTTTTAATGCTGACATTAGGTCAGACAGTTCGTCAATTAGGACTAGTCTTAATTTTGATTCCTATTCAGACCCAAGCTTTAAGCGACTTACCTAAGAAATATATTTCTGATGGCGTAGCTACTTTCAATACTCTCAGACAAATCGCAGCATCTTTTGGAACAGCAATTATTATCGCCGTTATCACTTTAGCTGATAAAATTGCAACTGGCAGTACGGCTAATCAAGCTATCGGTATTCAAGCCGGATTTTTAGCCTGCTTAGGATTTTTGATTATTGCTTTTATCCTAACTTTCAAGTTGCACCGTTCTGATTTAGTTGATTAATAAATTCAAAAAAAGAGCCAGCAGAAAAATCTGCTGGCTCTTCGTTTATATTTATCTAAAATTACTTAGATTCTTTAGTTTCACGGCTCTTCAAGAAATCAAGAACAGCTTGTGTGTTGGCACGCTTTGTGGCACCATTTTTTTGGTTTACAGGACGGCGGTGGCCAGTCATACCTTTATGTGTATTTTGTGACATCTAAAAAACCCTCCTTCCCGTTATGCAATTTAACTTATTTTATTAACCCTATTATTGTAAAGGAATCAAAATGATTTTTCAACCTATATTTTAAGTTCTTCAACATAACTTTTTCTAATAAAAAAAGCCAATCAATTATCATCTTGATTAGCTTTTTTTTCGTATCAATTGCTTTCTAACTGAAGAACTACGCGATTAGTTTATTCAGTTACAGTACTTTCATCTTTAGCTTTTGAAGATGCAGTTTCTGTTTCTTTTGCACTAACTGTTTCTTTGCTCTTATTATGCACGCGGAATGCTAATATGAATCCGAAAACAGCTAATATTAATGTAAACACAAATCCGTAGTGAGCGCCATTGGTAAATGCCAATTTGGCAGAATTTCCACCATTAGCAAAGTAATTAGCTTGGCCGGTACTCAAAAGAATTGTAGCAATACCAGTTGCGACGGCACCAATAACTTGTTGGAAAGTATTGATGATAGCTGATCCATCAGCTGACTGGAATGCATTTAATGAATTTAAACCATATGTTTGTGAAGGTGACATAGCAAGTGGAACACCAATCATCAACACAATGTGAGCGGCAATGATGTAACCAATAGAACTATTTGAACTACTGAAGATAAACATTGCAGAACCAATAATTGAAATCAAAAATCCTAAACGTGACATTAATTTAGCACCGATTTTATCGTATGCACGACCGGCACCAAATGATACGACCGCATTGATAACTCCACCTGGCAACATGATGATACCAGTTAGAGCAACAGCTACGCCAAGACCATTTTGTAGGTACATTGGCAATAAGTACATGGCCGATAAGGTAATACCGAAGTTGATCATTACTAGAACAGAACCAGTAACGAATTCAGGTTTCTTTAGAACTGTAAAGTCCAAAGTTGGAACTTCTGCATGAAGCTGTTGTCTGATGTAAACAACTAAGAAGACCAATCCCACAACTAGGGAAATTAACGCAATCGTCATATTCTTACTTAAGAAACTAATACCAAAGACAATCAAACCAAAACTGATAGTTGAAAGGATAATTGCTAACCAATCAACTTTTGGCTTTGTTACTTCAAAGACATTAGTCAAATTCTTTTCCATGATAGCCCAGCCGATAACTAGGAACACAATAAATGATGCGAAAATGAATCTCCATGAAAGGACACCCAGGATAATACCAGAAATTGTAGGTCCAATGGCTGGTGCAAACATAATAACTAAAGCGGCCATACCTAAGGCTCCACCAAGTTTGTTAGGTGGGAAAATTCTCATAGCAATCGAGAACATTAATGGCAAGATAATACCTGTGGCAATACCTTGAATCATACGTCCGACCAAGAGAATTGGGAAGTTCATCGCAATAGCTGAAATAAGTGAACCAACGATGAAATCCAAGAGACCAAATCTTACCAACCCACGAGTTGTAAAGTGTTTAGTCAATAAACTTGAAAGTGGTAGAACAATCGCAATTACAAGCATATAACCTGTAACTAACCATTGTGCAGTGCCTGTTTCAATATTAAATGCTTTCATAATAGATGGGAGTGCAATATTCAATGAAGTTTCACTGAACATTCCAACAAATCCACCGATCAGAACACCCAATAATGATAACGTTGGATGAAGAGGTTTTGTATTAATTTGTTGAGCTTTACTCATAATTACCTCCGTTTTGTTGCAACAGTGAATTAATATACCAGAAAAAAAATTAATTCGTAAGGCTTTTTCAGAAATATTTTTATATTTTTCAAGTAGATTACACAAAAAAGACTGAAATCAGTGAATAGATTTCAGTCTTTTCCTATTTTATTGTCGTTACATATTGTACTAAAAATTGATAATTTTACGTTCAATTTTATCGTTATACAAGTCGATTTGTAGCACTCCTCGTTCTAGATGCCCGTATGTATTATAACCTGTAACGTTACCATAATTTAGAGATACGTTATTCCAAGTACCCGAGAAGTTGTTATCGTGATCATGTCCTGCAAACAAGGCTTTTATTTTTCCAAAATTAACAATTTCATAAAATAAGCCTGAATTAATATCTGCAGAGCAAACTTTCTCATCATAACTACCTGAAACTTGTTCTTTATCAACTTCTTTATACTCTGGCAATGGAATATGCATGAAGCCAACGTCAAAAGTTCTATTCGAATATTTTTTTGAAGTTTCAATATACCAATCAATTTGATGACGACCGATTGCTGCATATTGACTAACTTTTGGGTCTTTAAAATAGTCGCCACTATCCCAAACGTACAAGACGTTAACTAATTTATCGGTTTCTTCGTCGAAAATATTCAAAGTATAATTCTCGCGGTCATTAACGATATATCTATTATCGCGAACAGCTAGATGCTTCAAATGACTTTCAAAATCACGTAGATACTTGCGGTTATACATCCCTTCGGTATCATGATTTCCATAAGTGATTGCGACCGGAACATCAAATGTATTCAACAAATCATACAGTTCTTTGAGACTATCACGAGGAGCTTCATTTTCTTTGCCCCAGATCAAGTCGCCAGTAATCATGATTAAATCAAATGTATTCTCGCTCAAAACTTTTTTGATTCCAGCAAGAGTCTTTAAATCATTTTCTGTCAGTGGATATTCGCCTAAATGAATATCAGTCAGCTAGCAAATTTTAAAAGCCTTGTCTTTACTAGTATACAAGTGCATGTGGTTAATCCCCTATTTCTAAAAATTCTTGGTATCCTTGTGCAACGTTGATTGATTCATGAACATCAGCTCCATAAACTAAACGGATATTTTTTGATTTGGCAATTTTAATAATTTCCATGTATGGCGAAGGTTCTTGTTGCGTCTTGCGATTGATTCCAGACATATTGCAATCTAACAGCTCATTTTTAGAAGATATTAGATTTAAAATTTCATCAATCAGTGACTTAGTTACATCATCTTCCCAGACAGTATTTTCAGGAAGTTTCTTAATCCATTTACGATAAAGCGTGATATGACCATAGCGTTTTGGCTTATAAGCACTTTCCCACTTGATAGCTTGCAAAACCATTTTTAAATAAGCGTTAGCCAATTTAACAGGTGTTTCATATTCGTATAAGACACCCAAAACTATCATCAACGGCTCTTAAACCATGATCAGTGGGCAGAAAATGAACAGACAAAATAGCATCATCAATTTCATCGGCGTATTTTGCTAGCATCGATTCGGTCCAATCACGAAATTCCTCAAAATAATCTACTTCAAAACCAATTAAAATCTTGATTTTATCGGCATATTTAGCTTTTAAATAATTCATCTTTTCAAAATACGCTGGCAATTCTGAAAATTGCATTGCTGCAGTTTCAATGGCATGTTTTGAACCTGCAACATTTTCATAAAATTCCTTTGGCATGGGAAAATGTTCGGTGATGGTATAAGTTTTAAAACCACTTTGAATGGCTTGTTGGATAAACAGCTCCGTGTCTTCTCTTGATCCGTGAGGGCAAAATTCCGTATGAGTGTGTCCGTTCCAAGTTTTCAAATCAGTTGGCAAGTCTTTATCAAACATTATGGTTCCACCTGATAAATATCTTGCTTATTGATATAAACAGTTGTTTTCATACCTTTTTCAAATGGTTTATTTTGATTGAGCGCTTCGATTTTTAATTCAATGTCGTTCACTGAAAAAACATACTGCACTCGATTACCCAAATTGACTACTTCAACGATTTCACCTTGGCATTTAAGATTATCGCTTGCATCGTCAGACAATTGAATTGCTTCTGGTCTAATCAAATATTTTTTATCTGTAGCTAAATCCTTCATCCCCAATTGTTCTAATTGTTCTTTGGAGAATAAATTGTGCTCACCGATAAAGGTTGCCATAAATTCATTGCTTGGCTTCTTGTAAATTTCATCTGGTGAACCTTGTTGTTGGATTTTACCGTCAGAAATCACCACCACGTTATCGGCAATTGCCATTGCTTCAGATTGATCGTGCGTGACAAAAATCATCGTAATCCCCAGTTTTTGTTGATACTTGCGAATTTGATTACGTAATTCCACTCTTATTTTTGCATCTAAGGCACTTAAAGGTTCATCTAAAAGCAACAATTTTGGCTTCATAATCATCGAACGAGCGATGGCAACACGTTGCTTTTGACCACCAGATAAGTCATCAGGATAACTATTAGCCTTTTTATCCAAGTCAACTAAAGACAGCATCTCTTTAACCCGTTGAATGATTTCTTTTTTGGCAACTTTTTTAGCGCGCAAACCATAAGCAACATTATCAAAAACCGTCATATTGGGGAACAAAGCATACGATTGGAAGATAACGCCGATATTTCTTTTATTAACGGGTAATTGTGAAATATCTTGACCATCTAGCAAAATTTTTCCAGTTGCGTTCTGGTTCAATCCTGAAATTGACCGCAGAACTGTCGTCTTACCACTACCACTGGGTCCCAAAAAGACCGTGATAGCATTCTCTGGAATCGTCAAATTTAAATCGTCGATAACAGTGTCTTTTCCAAATTTTACTTGAAGTTTTTCAATTTTTAAAAATTCACTCATGAATTTAACCCTTCTTAGACTTACGTGTCGTTTTAATCAAAATCAATGAAAGAACGCTTAACATAATGAAGTAGATGATTGTCAAGACGCTTCCAGCATTACCGTTGACTTGCATAAGTCGATACATATAAATTTTTAATGTTACGTAATTTCCACCTAAGAAGAGATTTGTCAAAACGAAATCTCCAAATCCGGTAGCAAATAATAATAAAGTAGCAATTATCAAGCCTGTCTTGATATTAGGCAAAACAACATTGATAAATGATTTCACAGGACCGTATCCCAAAAGTTGCGACTGCTCAAACATCGACTTGAAATCTTTTGAAATAAAGACATTTGATAAACATTGATAAACCAAAGGCAAACTCATAACGGACAATACCAAAATCAAAATCACGATTTTAGGAACTGGCAATTCGCCGTATAGTTGAATCAACCCGGTTACCAAGATGATTCCCGGAATGATAAATGGAAGCATCGTAACAAATCTCATTTTTGATTTTAACTTCTGATTGTAGACGCTCAAATAAAAGGTCATCGGCACAAAAATAGCTAAACCGACTATTGTCGTTATTACCGACAAAACTAATGAACGAAAGATTACCATTAAGAATTCTGTATTGCCGACCAATTGAACGTACCATTTTAATGTCAGACCTTCAGGTAACAATGTATCTACCCAAGAAGTCGACAACGAGTAAACTAATGTTGCAAGTATTGGCAATAACAGATAAACGAATATTATTCCTAAGATTACTCTAGGAAGAGCTTTTTTCATCATTTCTTAATTCACCTTTCCGTAGAGGTCCGTTTTTTTACTACAAGATTACCTAAAATCACTAAGATGACCATCGTTAATCCAAAGACGACTGATAAAGCACAAGCTAAAGGAACGTTTGAATCTAATTCGCCACCGATTAATGATCCGATAATCGTTGAAATCAAAGTTATCTTATTTCCCGTTAAAGCAAAAGCTGTTTCATAAGTTCCCATCGCATTCGCAAAAAGAATCAAAAGCGTTTCGATTAATCCTGGCAAAAGAATTGGATAAATAACCTTTTTAATGAAGAACCAGTTGCTAGCTCCTAAGGTTTCTGATGCCTCTTTCCAACCGTTATCTAATTCTTCAAAAATTGGATACAAGAACAACATCCCCAAAGGTATTTCAAAAAACGAATAGGCAATAATCAAGCCGACCCACGAATACAAATTAAGCGAACCGGTCAAACTAAAGTGCATCGCTTTAGAAATAGCATTGATGACACCTGAATTCCCCAACAAAATAATCAAAGAGAAAGCCAAGGGTACACCAGCAAAACTGGAAGCTAGATTCAAAACTGTTACTAAAGATTCTTTAGCTGAATCAGAAATTTTTGTTAACGACCACGCACCAATAACGGCGACAATTTCACTTACTAAAGCGGCCGTCATTGATAAAAGCAAACTATTTGAGATTGCTTTTTTATAGTAAGGGTTAGTAAACAATTCTTGATAATTCATTACCCCAAATGAACCATCCTGAGAACTAAAACTAGATAGGATCATGACTCCGATTGGAAAAATTAACACTATGCAAATTAGTAAAACAAACAGTAATAAAAATCTGTTTTTTAAACTTAATTTCATCAATGATTACCTCTTGCTTTGAACGTCAGTTTGCCACAATTGTCCAATTTTTAAAGTTGTCTTATTCCAAACATTGTTGTCTTTTACGTGATAGATATGTTTGTAGGCACTATCTGGCAACAAGTTGTTTTCAACTTCTTTTGGCAATTTAACATTTTCACGAATTGGTCTTGCGTATCCTTTGGCTAAGTTAGTTTGACCTTCATCTGAAAGGATGTAGTCACGAGCTAATCTAGCAGCGTAAGGATGTGGAGCATTTTTATTGATGATTTGTGAGTAGCCACTCATAACGCTACCTTCACTAGGAATAGTTACTTCGTATCTCTTTTCATCGATTAAGTGACGATAGTTCAAGGCATTGAAGTCCCACATGATAGCAACGTCTACTTCACCTTTTTTCAAGTTTTGAACGTTAGCTTCAACTGTTGATAGACGGCCTTGCTTGTTCAAATCAGCAAAGTATTTCAAACCTGGTTTAATATTCTTTTCATTACCACCCATAGTTGAAGCAACAGCCAAAATAGCGTATTGACTTTGAGCACCACCAGTTGGATCACCTACGGAAACTTTATATTTTCCACTCTTGATGTCAGCCCATGATTTTGGTGCATCGCCTACTTTAACATTTTTCTTGTCGGTAATAAAAGCAATTGTTCCTGTATATCCAGTTGACCAATAACCATCGTTATCTTTAGCCCATCCTGGAATATCCTTCCAATACTTACCTTTATACTTAGCTAGAACACCTTTTGATTTAGCTGTTGGTGCCACGTTCATCCCTACGTCACCAATATCAGCTGTCCCTTTTTTACCTTCTGTTTTGAACTTTTGAATTTCTTCAGCACTGTTCATATCAGTATCAGTTTGTTTGACACCATACTTACTCTTAATATCTTTCCAAGTGCCAATCCAGTTAGCCCAAGTGTCAGGCATACCAACGGATGCCAACTTACCCTCTTTTTTAGCTTGCTTTTCAATCGTTGCCCAATCGTCAGAAACAGCAGCTTGTTTAGTATTTGAGCAACCTACCAAAGAAGTTGCAACCAATAGTAAAAGACTTGATAAAATTACTTTGTTTTTCATTTTCATTCCTCCGTGAAAAAGAATTTACCAGAGGGTTATGTATTTTTTGTATACAGATTTTGATTAATTTAACATCTACATTTTGAATTTATTTAATTAATAGAAAAATTTATATTTCTTCTTCGACAAATATCCAGAAGCATTAAGTAAAGTTTGTGTCATTTTGGTAACTTCTGCCATTTTCGCTTGCTTTTTTAAAAATGAACTATATTTTTTTATTTTTATTACTAAATTAATCGCAAAATAAAAAAACACCCACTTTTCAGAAAGTGGATGTCTTTTTTTATCGATTTATTGACCTGGCCATCCGGGCAATCGCATGCCGTTCACCACGAATAGTTTTGCTTAAAGCATAGATATTCTCAAATGGAGATTGAATTCCCCAAGCGGCGTCACCGATATGTTGAATATCAACTCCGGCAATTTTATTCCTAATTGCCACGTTTTGTATGAATTCTTTGCCTGAACCTTCTTGACTAGTTCCAATCGTACTCATCACTAAAGCACCTTTTTTATGAGCTAATTGAACGATTTTTTGCAATTCATTATCACTAAAACCGGGCACTGTTCCGACTGCTGGAACTAAAATGACATCAGCACCGGCTTCTAAAAATTCATGTACTGAATCTTCACTGACGACAGCTTCATCAACGCCGGCCCCATGCATTTTACCAGCAATTATTAATCCAGAAAATACTTCTTTAGCAACCTTGATATTTTTAGCAATCTGTTGATTCGTCACGCCAGTCCCAGGATTACCAGTCAAAACGACAAAATTAAAGCCTAAGTTCTCAGCCTCTTGTAAAGTCCTTTTGCTTGCCATGCGACCTTCTGGAATAACGGTTTTGTCTTCTGCCATTTTGGCATCTGGATCAACTGGTTCTAAGTTGACACCAATTGGACGACCAACTAATTTTTGGAGTCGTTTGATGCTTTGACCATCATGGTGAGCTTTAGCTGTTTGCAAATTATTCTCATCTGGATAAAGACCTAAGATTATTGGATTTAAAACGTCTAAGGCATTTAGCAATATTAAATCTGCCCCAAAACTAGCCGCAATTTCAGAAGTCGTAATGCCATCGAGTGGTTCATGTAAAGCCACATTTTCACTTAAGACTACTCGACCCTCACTAGCTTTGATGCTTTGTTTCAACTGTGAGCCATTCATTTTTAGCATCTCACTGGTATTAGCGCTGATCAATCGTTTAACCATTTTATTTTCTCCTTTATATAGGAAAAAGGATGCATACTATTTGTAAACATCCTTTTTCAAACTATCAAAAATTAATACCAAGCTGGTTTGTCGCCATCAGTATTAGGCTTGTTAAGACCAATTGATTCTTTCTTATATTTATCAGGATCTTGTGTAATATCAACGACGACTTGAGCAACTGACCTTCTTGAAACTTCAGTTCCCTTGAATTGTTCGCCTTTCTTAGTTACTTCGTAGTCAACTTCTGGCTTATCAGTTAACCAAGCTGGACGAATAATGGTGTAATCAAGATCCGAATCCTCAATTACCTTAGCGGCAGCTGCGTAATTTGTAATGTAGTCGCCTAAAGTCTTCTTGTTCCATTCGCCAAATTTACCGGGTACTTCATCATAAATACCCAATGTTGAAATCCAAATCAAACGAGTCTTATTTTCAGCATGCATTGCTTCAACAACAGCATGAGCTTGAGCTTCGATATTGCTGCCAGCCAAATTAGCATAAACAACATCAACATCTTTCATTGCTTCAATCAATGTTTGAACATCAGTAGCATCGCCTTCAACAGCTTCAACTAAAGTGTGCGAATCCGCAAAATCTCTTAGACGGCCAGCTTCTCTAAGATACAAACGTAAATCAGAATCGGTCGTATCTACAAAAATATGTTCAGCTAGACGAGCAATTTTTCCATTAGCTCCTAAAATTAAAACTTTAGCCATTTATTTTTCCCCCTGTGTGTAGTTTATATAGTCAAATATAAGTGAGTTTTAGCTTTTATACAAAGAATTCTCCTCACTAACTCCGTGATAATTATAACGCTGATAAAAAGATAAAAATCGAACAGGGTTAAATTGACTTTTAGTATTCACGCCAGGACTTATTCCATCAAGACATAATGTTATAATTACTTTGTATCAATGTGCTCCAAGGAGGTTTTTATGACGAGTGACGTAGCCCGTTTGATTAAAGTGGCGTCAAATGAGATTTCTCGCGACATCAATAAATTTGCTAGCAAGTATGGATTGACTGGCAATCAAGTTCAAATCATTTACTACTTAGCTAACTCTAAACAAGAGAATTCTTATCAAAAAGATATTGAAAAAGAATTCAATATCAGGCGTCCGACAGCGACCAATATTTTAAAGACTATGGAAAAAAATGGTTTGATTTTGCGCCGTTATCAAAAAAACGACTCACGTTTAAAACAAATAACTTTGTCTGACAAAGCTAAGGAAATGCAGACTGCAATCGAAAATTTTATGGATGAGAACAATCAGAAAATTCTTTCGACCTTAGGTACTTTGGAACGACACAGCTTTGTTCACGCTCTGAAAAAAATTCCCCAAAAATTAAAAAAGTGAGGTAAGGATTTAATGACTAAAGTAATTATGGATTGTGATCCTGGTATTGATGATGCGATTGCATTGACAGTTTTACTTGCACATCCCGAAAAAGCTGACTTGATTGGTGTAACGACCGTCGGTGGTAACGTGAAATTGGACTATGTTACTAAGAATGCTCAAAAACTCTTAACATTTTTAGGTTCCCACGCACAATTGGCATCTGGCCAAGCAACCCCACTAGTCAAACAAATACAAACAGCTAGTCACGTCCATGGAAAAACTGGTATGGACGGTTTCGACTTCCCAGAAAATAGCGCTGACTATCCAATCGAAAGTCATAACGCCGTTACATACATGTACGAAAAGATTTCTCAAAGCGATGAAAAAATCAATCTAGTCGCTACAGCACCACTAACAAACGTCGCTTTGTTATTGAAGACATTCCCTGAAGTCAAAGAAAACATCGAACACATCTACATCATGGGTGGTTCAACTCTTCAAGGGAATATCACTTTAGCTGCTGAGTTCAATGCTTACGTTGACCCCGAAGCAATGGATATCGTCTTTAACTCTGGCGTTCCCATCACGCTTTCAGGTTTGAATTTAACTGAAAACAAGGCCTACTTGACAATGGATGAAATTTCTAAGATTAAAGATCTTGGCCATGTCGGCGTTATGGCTAGTTCAATCCTTGATATTTATGCCGGCCACGAAAGCTCAATCGGAATGACTAAAATTCCTATCCACGATGCCTGCGCTGTTATCAGTTTGATTGCTCCAGAATTATTCACCAAGAGCACAAACTATTCCATCGATGTTTCATTAACTAATGATCAATATCGTGGTATGACTTATCCTGATCGTCGTGTCGACTCAGAAAAGAAAAATAATATCAAAGTACTTGAAGACGTTGACCGTGAAGCATTTGTGAAGTTCATCTTTGATTCAATTCAAAGTTATGACAAATAATTATTTGACAAATCATTAAAATTAATCTAATCTCAAAACATAAATTACGGAGGAATCAACTATGACAAACACAATTTCAATTCAATTAAACAGTTGTTGTTGTGGAACGCATCTTATGCGGTCCACTGGTTTGTCTGCCTTGATTTCGAGGTAAAAACTAAATCAGAATATCGTGTAAGGTGCAGATTCTCTTAATAGAGTCTGCACCTTTTTTGTATCTAATTTAGAAATGGAGAAGAGAATATGCTAGTAAAAAACATTTGGCGAATTTTATAATCAAGTTAGCCACTTTCAATAAAATTCCAAAATAAAAACACCAAGACGAAAAAATCAGGTATCATTGGAGTTCTCCACAAACAATGAAAGAGGTTTTTCGTCTTGATGCAAG
>NZ_VDFP01000217.1 GCF_009600985.1 Companilactobacillus halodurans | reverse complement strand
ACGATTTCATTCAAACCACTTGTAATAGCAACGCTAGTTTCAGAAATTACTCCTAAACTATTAATGACAATAATCGAAATAGCTAGTTGAGGATAAGAAATTCCCGCTGCTAAAGAAAATCCTTCCAGTTCATCTTGATTTTCAACCGCCATTCCTTGAGCACTGGCCCAATACTCTAGTGGAATAGTAATCAACAAAATAACTACCATAATTATTAATGATGTTTTAAAGGCTGTACTTGCGGTATTAGGATTATCAACGTTCATATAAATTGCAACCACTAAAATAACCATAGCGATTATCCCCGTAGTAACTAAGACATTGAATCCATCAGCAATTAATATCAACAAAGCAATAATTGAAATCACATTTATTCCTAAACCAAACAGTAACGTAAAACCACGACTACCAGTAACCAGTAACAATAAGACAACGAAGGTCAAAAATAAATACAACATTATTTCATCCTCCTTGTTATTACTTTACTAGCAATGAAACTAGTAATTGGAACGGTTAAAACTATTCCGATTGCACTGATCAATAATTGAGCGATTCCTAAACTCAAGGTCATATTCATTGTATATCCAATCGAATTCCCGTTACTCAAATACAATAGAACAACATTTAAATTCTCAGCGATAACAATAAATAACAAAATATTGATTAGTGGTCCGATTAATTCTCGACCGATATTAATACCAGATTTAAAAAGCGTTTTTTCCGCCACATCGGATAATTCTCGCTTCATTTCAATCAAAGAAGATGAGATATCCATAGTTTCATCCAAAATCACTCCTAGTACACTGAAGATAACTTGCGATAAGAAAACACCTAAATAAGGTTGTAATTCAAAATCATTCAATTCCAAATGAATACTGCTAAACCCAGATATACTTAAGACAAACGTACTAAGTAATACCGCCACTGTTGTAGCAAGAACCGTACTAGAATAAGCCATTAAGGCTGGATAAGTTGGCCCTAAAATCACTAACAAAGCCGTTGCTGATATCAATAACGCCGTTATGACGGTTAATGGTAAAAGCACACTATTATGTGTTCGAATTATTGTCTGTAGATATCCATAATAAATCACAATATTGATCAAAATACTAACAAACAATTTACGTCGATCAAATTTCATACAATAAAGC
>NZ_VDFP01000216.1 GCF_009600985.1 Companilactobacillus halodurans | reverse complement strand
ATACCAATTATTGTGTTAATACTTCTACCAATTGGACGCATTATGTCAAAACTAGGTCGTAAACTTCAAGCTGCTACAGCCGACTTTAACGCTGATGCTAGCGAAAAGTTATCAGAAGTTCGTTTGATCAAGTCTAGCAATGGTGAAACATTTGAAAAAGTAACTGGTGGTAAATTTATCAATCGTATTTTCAATGTTGGGATTAAAGACGCCAAAATAGAAGCAGTCTTACAACCAATCATGACTACAGTCATGTTAGGAATTTTCGTTGGTATCTTAGGATACGGTGCCGTTAGAATTCAACAAGGAACTCTATCAAGTGGTTCCTTAGTCGCCTTTTTACTATACCTTTTCAATATCATTACCCCCGTAGCCAGTTTTGCAACCTTCTTTTCACAGGTTCAAAAAGCTATGGGTTCAACTGAAAGAATTCAAGAAATTCTTAACACCGAACCTGAAATTTCTACTGTTGGTGAAGAAGTTGATGTCGAAGGTAAAACCGTCACTGCTGCTCATTTGAATTTCAGCTATGATGCCGACCATCAAATCTTGCACGATGTTTCCTTTGAAGCTAAGCCTAATACAGTAATTGCCTTTGCAGGTCCTTCCGGTGGTGGTAAATCAACTATCTTTGCCCTATTAGAAAGATTTTATCAACCCGATAGTGGTTCAATTTTAATCGGTAAAAAATCTATCAAAAATATTGATCTAGCAAATTGGAGATCTCAAATTGGCTATGTATCTCAAGACAGTGCTGTTTTTGCCGGTAGTATTCGCGATAATCTCCAATATGGTTTAAACAAACAATTGACTGACGAAGAACTTTGGCATGGTTTGAAATTGGCCTACGCTGATGAATTTGTCAAAATCTTCCCCGAACAATTAGACACCCAAATTGGTGAGCGTGGTGTTAAATTATCTGGTGGTCAAAAACAACGAATTGCTATTGCCAGAGCTTTCTTACGTGACCCTAAGATTTTAATGCTCGACGAAGCAACTGCAAGTTTAGATTCTGAATCAGAAGAGAAAGTTCAACGTGCTTTGGATCAACTAATGGTTGGACGCACAACTTTAGTTATCGCACATCGTCTTTCAACAATCGTTGATGCAGATCAAATTTACTTCATTGAAAAAGGAACAGTAACCGGACATGGTAC
>NZ_VDFP01000215.1 GCF_009600985.1 Companilactobacillus halodurans | reverse complement strand
AGTCTCCTTTTCAACATTGGTTGCTGCGGAGATGGTGGCGTCGACATCCGGAATTGGCTGGATGGTTATTGATGCATCTAAATACCTGAAGAGTAGTGTTATGTTTATGGGCATTTTTATTCTGGGAGGATTAGGTTTATTAATTGACTGGCTTTTACAATTATTGGAGAAAAAGTGGATTTTTTGGAAGGGTAAAAACTGATGAAAAGACTACTTAAAGTACTGTTAATTGTATGTGTGATGGTGGTCGTTGTTGGATTGAGTGGCTGTTCACCCAGAAATAAAATAAAGTCTAATGAAATACGAATTGGGATTCTAAATACACCAAATGATGTTGCCGTGGCTCGAAATAAAGGTTATTTTCGAAGTGCTTTTCCAGATAAAAAAGTTAGTTTTATAACATTTGATTCTGGTGTTGATGCTAATAAGGCACTGATGTCAGGTGGGGTTGATTTTGCCACGATGGGAGATACTAATGGAATCGTGGCATTGACAGCAGGCATTCCCGTGAAGTTGTTATGGATCAATGAAATGTGTGGTTCCAATGAGTGTTTGATTGTGAAGAGAGGTTCCGGAATTAAACGTATCTCTGATCTTAGAGGCAAAAAGATAGCAACACCTTTTGCATCAACTTCTCATTATAGTTTGATGATTACTTTAAAACGGGCAGGGTTAGAAAACAAAGTTAAATTGCTCGATATGGATACACAAAATATCGTTGCAGCTTGGAAACGCGGTAATATTGATGCTGCTTATACTTGGCAACCGACATTATCACAATTACAAAGCGACGGGCGAGTTTTGACAGACAGTTCAGATTTGTCTAAAGCTGGATATTCAACGGCAAATATAACTTTAGTGAGCAAAGCCTTTTTGAAGAGTAATCCGGGGTATGTGAAGAAGTTTGTTGAGGTTTTGAATAAATCTCATAAATTACGCCAAACAAGCTATTCTACCGCCGTTAAAGCAGCCGCTAAGCAAACTGGAATTAGTATCAGTGATGCTGACAAACAGATGAAGGGAACGACATGGCCGTCATTAAGTGCGGAATACTCTAGAAACTATTTGGGAAATCAAGACAAACTCGGACAATTCATGGTGGAAATGCAGCGTGCAGGTGAGTTTATGCAAAGTCAACAAACAATTAGTTATGCACCG
>NZ_VDFP01000214.1 GCF_009600985.1 Companilactobacillus halodurans | reverse complement strand
CTTCTAGCTGGATTCATTTTCTCAGTCGCGTCAATTACCTATATTTTGTCAGTTCATGATAATGGCGTAAATTCAGCCTTTGTTGTTTCACAATTATCAGTTGTCTTATCAACGATCGGTGGGATGGTCTTCTTACATGAAAAGAAGAGTCATCATGAATTATTGTTAACAATTATTGGTTTAGTACTAATTGTTGGTGGAGCCATTATTACAACTATGTTTGAAAATTGGAGGAAATATAAATGTATACAGATTTAAATAATAAAGTAGCAATTATTACTGGTGGTTCTAAAGGTATTGGAACAGCCATTTCAAAACGTTTTGGTCAAGAAAAAATGTCAGTTGTTATCAACTATAACAGTGATGAAAAGGGTGCTCAAAATGCGGCTGATGAAGTTAAACAAGCTGGTGGACAAGCAGTTATCGTTCAAGCCAATGTTGCTACTGAAGAAGGTAATAACGCATTACTAAAAGCAGCAGTCGATAACTTCGGTGATTTGGATGTCTGGGTTAACAATGCTGGCATGGAAATAAAATCACCAACCCACGAATTATCATTGGAAGATTGGAACCGTGTTATTTCAATTGATCAAACGGGTGTTTTCTTAGGTTCGAAGACAGCTTTAAATTACTTTAAAGAACATGGCAAAAAGGGCAATATCATTAATATGTCATCAGTTCATGAACAAATTCCATGGCCAACATTCTCAAGCTATGCAGCTGCTAAAGGTGGGGTAAAGATGTTCACTAAGACTATTGCGATGGAATATGCCAAAGACGGCGTACGTGTTAATGCAATTGGACCTGGGGCTATCAATACGCCAATCAATGCAAAGAAGTTTGCGGATAAAGAACAATATGACCAAACAGTTTCAATGGTTCCAATGGACAGAATTGGAAAACCTGAAGAAGTAGCTGCTGGAGCCGCTTGGTTAGCATCTGATGAATCAAGTTATGTTACAGGTGTCACGTTATTCATTGATGGCGGTATGACATTGTATCCTGCTTTTAAAGATGGTCAAGGTTAAAATTTTAGGAGAAGCCTGCTGTATTGGAAACGATATGGAAGGCTTTTTTTGTACAAAAAATTTATCTTTAAGGAAAGCTCATTTCATTAGTATGTGTTTAATGTATACTACCATGTTTATTTAGTAATTTT
>NZ_VDFP01000213.1 GCF_009600985.1 Companilactobacillus halodurans | reverse complement strand
AAAGAAGGGGTAGAGTGAAAATCTAATTGATTATTTATTCCATGAGTCAAAGTTTCTATTTGGACATTTTTTTGTTGGCCAATTTTTAAATTACCGACAGGTATTTCAATTAATTGGTTGTTATTGTCGATATTAGAATTAATTTTATACTCGTGTTCATCCAATTGTTTGCCGTCAACAATGATTTTCATTACCTCAGTTTTTAAGCTTAGGTAAAAAGATAATTTATTATTAAATAAATCTCTCTGTCCATTGTTGTTCAAGTTCATTACATAGTTGATAGTATCTCCGTTAACGACATTGAATAAAGCAGTACTAGAATCTTGTCCATCTTTAAAAGATACATTTTGAAGTTTACCATTTAATACTACATTTGAATCTAGTGTTGGTAATACGGATAACTTTCCAACACTAGTTTTGAGAGTTTTATCTCGTAATTTTATAATTGCATAATATTCATCGCCGTTATCTTTTTCAGAAACGGGACCAGTTACGTAAATAAATGGATCTACTGGGGTCATTAATTTAGTATCATGACCCTGTGGATCTTTTTTGTGCCATTCAACGGTTAAATGATCGGTATTATCTCTAATTGCGTCATCAAATCCCTGAATTGTAAAAGTAGCATTTTCGCCAGCTCGGGCTTTTTGATCGTAGAGTCCACCACCAACATTCATTAATTTGGTGTCGCTGAATACAGAACCATCTTTATTAGTAATAGTTGCCTTGATAATAAAACTACCTTCTTTTCCAGGCACGGAAGTGATTTTTCCGTCTTGATCGATAGTCGCTAAATTTGTGTTACTGATAGACCAAACAACTTTTTCAGTGGCATCTGAGGGTGTTAATTCAGTGTGAGCATAAGCCGTCATCTTGTCGAAATTATTATCGGAATTATAAATATAATCATTGTCGACATTTATTTTGATCGATTTTGCTGGAATGTCATTAGGAATTACGTGGACGGCAGCAGAATTAGAGAAAAAACTATCATCGCTAAAAATACCGCTGTATAAATCGTGAATCTGATAGTAGCTTGTTCCGACCTTGCTAGTGTCGATATTTAAGGATGGGTCAGTTGCTCCTTTGATCAGTGACCAATTCTTATTAGGCCTCTTTTCAAACCATGAGTGTTCTAGAGGTTCAAAAGGATGTTCAAA
>NZ_VDFP01000212.1 GCF_009600985.1 Companilactobacillus halodurans | reverse complement strand
TCATCTTTATATTAAGTTCCTTGAATTTAGCGTAATCTTCTTCAGTCCACCAATTATTCATATTACCGTATTCATCGAATTGGGCACCATTGTTATCAAAAGCATGAGAAATTTCATGAGCAATAACAGCACCAATACCACCGAAATTTTCACTATTTGTTTGCTCTAAACTATAAAATGGAGCTTGCAAAATAGCAGCTGGGAAAGTGATGTCATTTCTTGATGGATCATAACAAGCGTTAACCATATGTCCTGGCATTAACCATTTTGTACGATCAACTGGCTTATGATATTGATCCAATGAATTTTGAGTAACGATTTTTCTAATACGAGAAACGTTATCATATAATGAATCATTTTCATTAATATCAAATTTGCTATAAATATCATCAATCTTGTCTGGATAGCCGACTTTGATGACAATCTTATCTAATTTAACAATAGCTTTTTTCTTAGTATCTTCGCTTAACCAAGTATTCTTAGCAAGTCTTTGTTCATAAATGGAAATCATCTTCTTAACCATGCTACGAACATCTTCTTTGGCTTTTTCACCAAAGTACTTCTTACCATAATAAGTACCAACAACTTGACTAAAAATACCTGCCGCAAAGTTATAAGCATACTTAGTTC
This sequence comes from Companilactobacillus halodurans, assembly GCF_009600985.1. Lineage (GTDB taxonomy): Bacteria > Bacillota > Bacilli > Lactobacillales > Lactobacillaceae > Companilactobacillus > Companilactobacillus halodurans. The sequence goes on along the minus strand of NZ_VDFP01000212.1, from coordinate 532 downwards.
TATTCTTAAGTTCCTTAGCACCACTCAAAGCTAAATTATATTCACCAATTGTTTGACGGAACTCTTCATCAAGAATCGAAGCATTACTAGTCAAAAACTTAACCATCATCCATGCTTTAATATTTTCAAAGGTATCGTCATTAACTAATTGATTAAGATTATCCAAATATCTTGGTTCTTCAATAATAACTTTTTCAGGAGTGTCATTAATCAAATCAACTACTAAGCTCTTCAAGTCTAAGTTATCAGATTTATTAATAAATTCACTGAACTTCATTGGATTATAAACCTTAGTATAATCAGCCCATTCTTCAGAACTCTTAACGATTGGGACAAGCGACTTATCAAATGCCAAAGCATGTTCAACAATTTCTTTGGCTTCATCTAGTTTATAGCCGATCATTGATAACAAACGACCAGCAATTTCAGCATACTTAGCTAATAATTGCTTACCAGATTCATTTTTTTCATCATAATATGATTTATCAGGCAAAATCAAACCAGTGCCTTGGACATAAACAACATTTTTGGC
>NZ_VDFP01000211.1 GCF_009600985.1 Companilactobacillus halodurans | reverse complement strand
CATATATTGTTAGCGCTTAATATTTTCTTAGGTAAATTTTATCAATTTGATGATCTTCAGATTTGTGCAAAATCAAGTCTGCTCGGTTTCTAGTAGGTCTGATATAATCACGCAAATTAGGATAATTGATTGTGTCCCAAACGTTTCTTGCCATCTTCATAGCGTCTTTTTCAGGCATCTGGGTAAATTGGTAATAATAACTGTTAGGATCGTTTCTAGCCAAATCTAACAGTGTTTCGAAACGTTTCAAGAACCATTCCTCAATATCTTTTTCTTCAGCATCAATATAAATTGAAAAATCAAAGAAATCACTGACATAGATCTGCTCATTCTGAGGCAATTGTAATACATTTATACCTTCAACGATCAAAATATCTGGATTATCTGTTTCTTCATATTTACCTGGGATAATATCATAAATATTGTGAGAATAAAGTGGATACTTAATACGTCCACCCTTGGTCTTAACTTCACCCAAGAAGTTCAAAAGTTTTCCCATATCATAAGTTTCTGGAAAACCTTTCTTACTCATTAAATTACGTTCTTTCAGAATCTTACTGGGATATAAAAATCCATCTGTCGTCATCTGTGAAACTTTATATTGTGGATAAGCTCTTTCTAACATTATCTTCAATAATCGAGCAGTGGTACTTTTTCCCACAGCGACTGAACCAGAAACACCAATGATAAAAGGTATCTTACGTGTTGATCCGTCAGTAAACTCATTTTTTAATTTAGTCAATTTGCGATAATTCTTCAGATAAATATGAAGTAAGTGACGAATCGGCGCATAGATTGAACGCACATCGTCAATTGAAATTTCATCATCCAAAGATTTGATCTTACGCAACTCTCCATCAGTTATGGCTTGCTTGGTATATTCACCGTGGAAGTTTTCCCATTGCTTTCGAGTAAATTCATCATAGTTAGCTAAATTCTTCATATTGTTAAACCTGCTTAATATAGTAATTAACTTTTATTAAATATCTGGTATTCTAGTATAGTATAGAACTTTTTTAAAAAAGGAAACAATATATGAAGAGAATAGTATTATTTGGGGACTCGACCTTGATGGGATTTCGTGATGGAAAGGCTAGTGATACTTTAGCTAAATCCATCAGGAAAGACTTTCCAGGCTATGAAGTCATTAACATGTCGATTGCC
>NZ_VDFP01000210.1 GCF_009600985.1 Companilactobacillus halodurans | reverse complement strand
CATTTCTTTTGTAATGCGTTATAGCTCCTATATATCAAAATAAAGTGCAACAAAGGTTTTAATGCCCAGACATTTATCTATTTATTTTAGAGCTATTAAGAATAAAAATAACTGAATAGTTTAGTGTGTAAATTGAAGCAATGTTCGGGGTTGAAAACCCTTAGTGTATGATTTAAGAATTGATATTTTTTTATTGGAGTGTTTAATATTTATGAATTATAGCCATCTTTCTTTTGAAGAACGAATCAAGATTGAAGATTATTTAGAACAAGGTCTCAATAAATCTCAAATAGCTAGAAAGCTTGGTAGAGATAGATCCACTATCGGTCGCGAGATTGCGCGAAACGCGCCTAGCGACCCTATGTCCATAGCAAATGTACGTTATTTAGGTTCTAGTGCTAATAATTTAGCACATATCCGGCGCATGGAAATCGGTACAAAGAAAAAAATCAATCAAAATCTTAAAGAATTGATTGATTATCATCTTAATTTACGTTGGTCTCCTGAACAAATCGTACATGGCGTCACAGACGTCCATGTATGCGTTAATACCGTCTATAATTGGATTTATGCCGATGATTTAGACTTTTCTATTAAGGATTTACGTGAACATGGTAAACGTCATCGAAATCACTATAAAGGTAAACTTTTAAAGCGGCCTGAACATAAATTCATTAAGACTCATTCTATCGAAAAACGTCCTAAATCTATTGATAAACGTAAAGAATTTGGTCATTGGGAAATTGATACAGTTCTTTCATCACGGGCTACATCTCAATGCTTAGCAACTTTCGTTGAACGAAAGTCATATACAGTCAAAATAAAAGGCAGATCAGCAAAACACTTTAATACCGCCATGGAGACGTTTATGGATGAGTTTGATGGTTCGGTCAAATCTATTACTTGTGATCGTGGAACTGAGTTTTCAAGTGCCCAATCAATTGGACACTTTGAGGATAAGTATGGTTTGAAATTTTACTACGCTCATTCGTACGCGCCTCATGAGCGCGGTACAAATTAATATCATAATAAATTACTTCGAGAATACTTTCCTAAGAAGACGAACTTTAATCGGGTTTCAGACGATGCCATTTCAATGGCCGTCGATGCGATAAATCATCGGCCGAGAAAAACATTGAATTGGAAAAATGCGAACGAAGTATTT
>NZ_VDFP01000209.1 GCF_009600985.1 Companilactobacillus halodurans | reverse complement strand
TAATTCATTTTTTGATTCTAAATTTACCAATAAAAAAAGCAGTGTCTATTAAGAGATTCAGGTAGATTTTACATACCTCGAATACTCTTCAATGGTCACTGTTCTTTTTTATATTTAAGATGAAATTACCAACAAAATATTAATTATTATCGTCTGTTGAAATAATACCTCTTTGGAAATTAACGAAACGACTGCTGTTACGATTAAAGGTAAGTGTATAGTAATAACTATTATCTTTGCTTAATTGTTTTATATAGATCCGAGTGTATCTGGGGACATCGGAAATTTGATAACCAACGATGCTAGAATTGCTGACACGTGAGTTAGAATTTTTAGCTAAAGTGAACAGACCAATATTGCTTTTATCTGGATTTAAACCTAAGTTAATAGAAATTTGATTAAAATTACCAGGTTCGTTAGCATTTGTGGCGGTCAAGTTGGAATTAATGATAGCTGTCTTTAGACGTTGCATAAAAGATTTGGCTTGATCAATACCAGCCTTTCCCATGGCAATATCATCGAGAACGAATTTTGGTGGATATTTATTAGATTTAGTGTTGAGATATTTGGCAGACTTAATGGAATCGCCCTTGTAATAGAGGCGGTAACGATAACTGACAATAGTTTTAGTGTCATCGTAACGATTACAACTGATAGTAATATATTTACCATTAATATCCTTACCAAAATTTAATAGAGTCATTTTAGAGATGTAACGGTGTGGCTTATTGTGAACCTTTTTCAATAAAGATTTCTCTTGTTCATTGGATAGAAATGATAGTTCTTTCGTATTATCATAGTCATCATTGATTGTACTGACTAAGTTAATGGCATCTTGCTTGGCTTTGGTCATGTCGCCTTCATTTAAACTGATAGCTTTAGGGGCGATATCTTCATCAATGTTTTTAGGATTAACGATCAAAGAAAAAGGGATAGTGATCTGAGCAATGCCGTTAATTGTTTTATCTTTGATTTTTCCTAAGTTAAGGGCATACGAGGATACGATTATTATGAATAAGAGTAGAATAACGATCCATTTAATATATTTTTTGTTTAATTTTTTCAAAATTTCCACCCTTTATTTGCAGGATAATTTACTATATATAATAACAAGATGAACTAGATATTTGGGGAAAATAATGAAAGATAAGAAAGATTTAAAGAG
>NZ_VDFP01000208.1 GCF_009600985.1 Companilactobacillus halodurans | reverse complement strand
CTAAACAATCCAAGGCAAAGATTTATGTTGTTTCTGTCATTAATGTATACGTTCTGCCCACTAATGTTGGTGTATCCTATGCTCCAAAATTGGAAGAGAATATTGCCGACGATATGCACACAGATTTAACTAAAGCTCAACAAATCGTCAAGGACTCTGGACAAGATTATGAAGCTGATTTATTGAGTGGTGAGCCTCGAGAAGAAATAATCAATTTTGCTAAAGAAAAGCAAATCGACTTAATTGTAATAGGCAAGTCAGGTACTCATGCTTTGGAAAGACTCTTCACGGGATCAGTGACGAGATATATTTCTGAACATTCTAAAACAAGCATTTTAATTGTTAGTTAAAAATTGCCGTTCGCCACAACAAGAAAATTGGGTTGGAATGTAGAGAGTACGAATTTGAACCAATTGAAATTCGTAATTGTTTCAAATCTCGACCTTCTAATAGCCTTACTGCATGAGCTAAGTAGAATTTCATTACTGAGCCCATTTTCTTGTCGTTCCGAACCAATATGTTATTTTGTTAATTATCTATTTTAAAGGCAAGCAATAATAAAAAGAACAGTGTTTATTAAGTTTCTTCAGGTCAATATACCTGAATATCCTAATAGATACTGTTCTTTTTTTATACTTAAAATTTAAAATTAAGCTATAGTTCTTATTACTTTTCTGCTTCTTTAGTACGTTTAGTATCACGTTCCAAAATTGGTTTCAGATATTGTCCAGTATAACTTTCTTTGATTTTGGCAATTTCTTCAGGTGTTCCAGTGCCGACGATCTTACCACCGCCTTCTCCACGTTCAGGTCCAAGATCAATCAACCAGTCAGCCGATTTTACAACATCCAAATTATGTTCAATAACTAAAACTGTATTTCCTTCGTCTACTAAACGTTGCAAAACTCCTAAAAGACGTTTGATATCGTCAGTATGCAATCCGGTTGTTGGTTCATCAAGAATATAAAAGTTCTTACCATTCGACTTCTTATACAATTCAGAAGCCAATTTCATTCGTTGTGCTTCACCACCAGATAATTGTGTGGCTGATTGTCCCAAAGAAACATATCCCAAGCCAACATCAACAATAGTTTGTAACTTTGGTTTTATCTTTGGTATATAACCAAAACCTTCCAAAGCCTCTTTAACTTTCATATCCAAAACTTG
>NZ_VDFP01000021.1 GCF_009600985.1 Companilactobacillus halodurans | reverse complement strand
ACTCCTGTTTGATTTGGTTTGGTTGCTTAAATCTTAACACGAGAACAGTGATGTTCTTTTTTTATCTAAAAGAGAATAAAAAACTGGCGTTGATTTATTCATCAACACCAGAAAGTTTAGAACCAAAAATCTCACTTAGAATGTAATTTACTTACAATTCTAAGTGAGATTTTTTTTGAAATTGTTATTTAGCAACCGTCTGAATCCAACGCTCTAAATCCTCAACATCATAATTTTCTTGAATTTGTTCCATCATCGTATTCAAAGTCATGCTATTCATTGTCGTAATCAAAGTATCTTCGAGATTGTTCATCGCCGTACTGACAGCACAAGGCTCGAGTTTAGCTTTATCTTTATTTAAAAATTTAACGAGTAAATGTTGGCTGGCAAAAACTTTTTCAGGACCTTCGATAGCTTTAAATATTTTATAAAAATCAATTTCCGCTAAAGGCACAGCTAAAGAAAAGCCACCTGATTTTCCAGTAGCGGATTTGACTAGGCCTTCTCTTACCAAAGCCTTGATAGTCTTTTTTAGATAGGAATGAGAAACGTGCAATCGTTGACTTAAGGCTAAAGAATTTATATGTTTGCCCTTTGGCAAGCGCGATAAGATTAATAAAACATAAATTGATTGCTCCCAACCTGATGAGATTTTCACTTGACACACTTTCTTAACGAAACTACTATCGATATTAGGGACACCTGGTATCCCTAAATGATTCTAACATTTTTATCATGCTAATTTTAGCATGCACTATCTTGATTAGAAAGCATTCATAAGGAGATGAAGAGGAGTCTTCCAACTAATCTGAGAATAACATCAAATAGAAAAGAGGAAGTAATATGCAAGTTGTTTTAGGATCAGATAAAGATGGTTTTGAACTCAAAGAATTTGTTAAAAAGAATTTGACTGAGCAAGGTTATGAGATTGTTGATCTCTCAACTACCCCAGCCAAGAACTTTATTGAATCTTCATTGGCAGTTACTCATAAGGTTCTAGAAAGCGGTATCAAAAAAGCAATTATGTTTGATAAATACGGTGTCGGCAGTACCATGGCTTCTAACAAAGTTAAGGGTATGGTTACAGCTAACGTTGAAGAGGAGCGTACCGGACATATGACAGCCTTACACAATGGTGCTAAAGCTATTGCTTTAGGTTCCGGTATTGTCGGACCTGAATTGGCCATGTCAATTATTAATCGTTACTTAAAGACTGAATATGCTGCAGGTAGACACCAAGTTCGTCTAAACATGCTTGAGGAGATGATTTAATTATGGCAACTGATAAATATGAATATGATGAAGATAGAGCTCAACCTGAATATGTCGATCCAAAAATCGACAAGCATACAATTGTTGCTTTAGCCAATGACCACATTGTCACTGATTTGAAAATGTTGATTTCCGACCATTTGAAGTCTGAAGGCTATCGGGTCTTAGATGTCGGTACTTATGATCACACAAGAACTCACTATCCAATGTACGGCAAACGTGCCGCTGATGCAGTTAATGATGGCAGAGCTGATTGCGCTATTGTGCTATGCGGTACTGGGATTGGTATTGGAACAGCCGCTGATAAAAATGACGGTATCCGCTGTGCTATCGTTGGCAATATTGCCCAAGCTGTTTATGCTAAGGAACAATTAAATGCCAATGTTTTGGCCTTTGCTGGAATTGTTCTTGGACGTGACTTCGTCTTCGATATCGTTGATTATTACTTAAATGCTAAGTATCAACCAAGCGATACTAACAAAGATCTCATTAAGAGAATCGATCAAATCGCCACTCCTAATCCAGATCAAACTGATAACCCTGACTTCTTTGATAGTGAAAATAAGAAGTGGGCTCAAGGAGTTTATCACGATTAATAAAAATTAAATACTTTTTATAAAAATAAAGCTCTTAGTTTGAACATAAATTCAAACTAAGAGCTTTTCTTATATTTAAATATGAATAATAAAAAAAGAGCCCTACATGTCTGCAGGACTCTTCTGTGGTAAGGTGCGGTGATTTTCCAAACGCTTGCGCGCCAACCACGTACCCTTACCTCGGTTTGGCACCGTTTGATAGTATCGCATGTTTTGCCTTCATAAGTCAATTTTATTAATTGAAATAATTGCTTTTAGTATCCGTTTTCAATAAGTTGAATTGGCAACTCTTACTCTGACAAGGCTTCAACAAACTTGTTTCACATGGAACATCTTGTATAAAGACAAGCGTTTGCCACCACATATAGTAAAAGGTACTAATTAATTAATTTTGAATTGTTTTGACCAAGTCATAACATAATTTGTGACTCAGGATTGAAGAATCTGGTGAAACGGGATTGTCTCCCTTTTCAGAGACGGCTTTGAGAAATGCTCTGATAATTGGATCAAATCCTCTAGTAACCAAAGTATTTTCCCAATCAGGACGAGCAGTTTGAGTTTTAGAGCCAGTTTGAAAAGTATCCAACAAATTAAGATTGGTTACTTCCTCTCTGGTCCTAATTCCTTGGACAGTCGATAACTCCAAATTGCTGCCACCTATCATGTTGGTAATGATTTGAGCTTGAGATTTTTGACCTCGTAAAGTGATATAGCCCTGTTGCAAATTTCCATCATCAGTTACCAAAAAGTTATCAACGTGTGCAATTTTTTCATCCATCAAATAAACTGCTGTATCAACTGAATGAATCATCAAATCAAAGATTGCAAAGGCTGTTGGCTGAATTGCTTTTTCACGAATCTTTTCAGATACGATTGTCCGCTTATCTTCAATTTGCTTTAATTCTTGATTAAATGGTGCGAATCTACGATTGAAGCCACATGTCAAAAGCAAATTATTTTTCGCTGCTAAATCGTATAAAGATTCTACCTGCGATAAGTCTTCAGACACCGGTTTATCAACATAAACATTGATACCATTTTCCAATAATTGCTTAATGATTTTAAAATGCGTCTGCGTTGGCGTATGAACGAAGACTGCCAACGGTTTTTCTGCTATCAATTCTTCTAAAGTCTGGTGAAAATGTTTGAAGCCGTACATCCGCTCCAATTTCTTACCTTTAGCTTCATTTCTAGTCGTTAAATGCCATTCATACTCATTTTGTAAGGTCGCCATTACTGGTAAATAAGCTTTTTGAGCAATATTTCCAAGTCCCATCACGCCAATTTTTTCCACATTATCAACTCCAATTAGTTTTCATCAAATAATTCCAAATGGTCTTTGAGATATTTTCCAGTCAAACTGTCTGGATTTTCTGCAACCGTTTTCGGATTACCCGTTGCTACAATTTTACCACCATTGACCCCGCCTTCGGGACCCAAATCGTTGATATAGTCGGCATTGGCAATAATATCTAAATCGTGTTCAATAACGATGATCGTAGCATGATTTTTCAACAATTTATTGAAGACATCCATTAACACTGAAACATCCCTTGGATGCAAACCGACGCTTGGTTCATCGAAAACGAAGAGTTGATTTTTTTGACTGCGTTTCATATAAGTTACTAACTTCAACCGCTGAGCTTCACCACCAGATAAGGTCGGCGTACTCTCACCTAATTTGAGATAACTCAAACCGATGCTGACCAAGACGTCAAGAATGCTTTTAATTCGTGGCACGTCGTGGAAAAATTCAACTGCTTCTTTGACTGACATATCCAATATTTCAGCGATATTTTTGCCATGCCAAGTGATATCAAGAATTTCTTTCTTATAACGATTACCATGGCAGACAGGGCAAATTTGTACCATATCAGGCAAGTATTGGATATCCAAGGTAATTACACCTGTTCCTCCGCAATTTGGGCATGCACCCTGCTTATTGTTGTATGAGAAGTAAGTTGGCGTAAATTTTTTGGCTTTAGCCGCTGGGGTCTCAGAAAAAATCTTGCGCAAACGATCCAAAATCTTCGTATAAGTCCCAACCGTTGAACGAACATTTTTACCAATTGGAACTGAATCCACCTTAACGATATTTTTAATTCCCGCCGCATCAATTGATTTAACGAAATCAGGTAAATTTTCACCCTCAATTTGGTCATTCAAAGCTGGCAAGAGACTGTCAAAAATCAAAGTAGTTTTTCCAGAACCAGACATCCCTGAAACCACATTGAGCGATTCCTTGCTGAATTTAGCCGTCATATCATGGATATTGTATCGGTCGCCAACTTCAATCGTAATTGCCCCATGTTCAAAAGGTTTTTGTTGCTGATGCTTGATTATTTGCGCTGTCCCAGTCAAATAAGGTTCAATCACAGAATTCTGATTTTCTTTAATTTGTTCAACCGTTCCTTGTGTTATAACACGTCCACCGTCATTACCAGAATCGGGTCCGATTTCAATCACATAATCAGCTGCCGCAATGATGCTAGTATCATGGTCAACCACAATCAATGAATTGCCTAGTTTAACTAATTCACGCAAAATTTTAATCAAGCCATCCACATTTGCTGGATGCAATCCGACACTGGGTTCGTCTAGAACGTACAAAACGCCAGTCATTTGATTGCGAATCGTTCGAGCCAATTGAATCCGTTGCAATTCACCAGTTGATAAGGTATTACCGGCTCGTGAAATGGATAAATAATTTAAGCCTAAATCAACTATGGGTGACAAGAGATCCAATAATTCATGGGTCAAATTTTTTCCTAATTTTTGCATATCTTCTGGCAACCATGACATAATCTCATCGCAGAAGTCTTGAAGTTGTGAAATAGTAAATTGACTGACTTGGGCGATGTTCTTGCCGACTAATTCATTAGTGAACAATTTTGGATTGAAGCGACTGCCGAGACAATCAGGACAAATTTTTTCTGAATAGAATCTTTCCAAACGTTTCAAGGTAGTTTCATTCTTAGTACTCTTCAAACTATTTTTTACGGCAGTAATAGCATTTTCATAAAGGGCATTCAATCTAAAGGAACGTCCCGTCTTAGTTGGGACCAAAACTTCCTTTTTTTGTTCTTTGCCATTTATGACAATATCTTTTTCTTTATCGGTTAAATCTTTAAATGGAACATTTGTCCTAACGCCAAGCTCTTTGATGATATCCTTTTGCAAGGTCCGACCAGGCAATCCCCATGAACGAACCGCACCTTCATCAATCGTTAAACTTTTGTCAGGGATAATCTTATCGATTTCAATTTCTTTTAAGAAACCTGTTCCCTCACATCTTGGGCAAGCTCCATCAGAATTGAAGGCAAAATCTTCTGCACTGAAAGCCATAAATTTTACTTGGCAGACAGGACAAGTCATCATGCCCATTTTTTCATCTGAAGATGGCAGATCCATCACTTCAGATATTTTTAACGTTGGTTTTAATCGATGACCATTGGGACAAACGACTGAAGCCAATCTTGAAAACATTAGTCTCAATATATTTAGACTTTCCGTCATAGTTCCAACGGTTGAACGAACGCCCGGAACAACTGGACGTTGTCTCAATGCAATCGTTGATGGCAGATTTTTGATGTTCTTTACATCGGAACGACCCATTTGCGTGATTCTTCTGCGAGTATAGGTCGATAAAGCATTGAGATACTTTCTAGCTCCTTCAGCGTAAATCGTATCCATTGCTAAAGATGACTTCCCCGAACCTGAAACACCAGTGATAGCTACAAATGAATTCAATGGTATCTTCACATCGATATTTTTGAGGTTATTAGCTTTGGCACCGATGACTTCAATATTTTCCGGAATATAATTCCTATGTCTGATTGTCATAAATTTCCCCTCTCACCTTATCAATTCATTCCAATGGCTTGATTATAACATTCAAAGCCTTGATTTCATTGGGATTGCACTTATGAATCATAACGCCATTATAGTTTGATTTATCACTCGATAAAAAGAACTAGGCCAATTAAATCGGCTTAGTTCTTTTATTTATGCAAAATAAGGTTCTACTATCGTTAAGCTATTCTTATCTAAATCAACTTCGGCTTTTAATCCATATGGCAATGCTGTTCTAGGATAAGCATGTCCAAAGTTTAAATTAGTCATCAATGGCGTTTGTAAATCTTCAGTGACCTCTTTTAGTATTTGGCAATACTCTTCATAGTAGACTTCATCTTGAGGTTTTCCGGTAATAATCGCAGAAACACTTTCTAAAATACCTTTTTGCTTAAGATGTTCTAACATTTCTCTATAAAGATCGGGTGATGGCTTCTCTTCACTAGTTTCAAGGAATAAAATTTTTCCTTGAAAGTCTTTAGCTTCTGGCAAAAGGTGATATTTTTGATTTACTTTTGGTTCATCTGCAAAATAACGATCAGTGATTAAACTATTAAGACTATCTAGACACCCTCCTAACAAGGTTCCTGAAACAATTCCTGATCCTCTAAGGACTTGAAATCCTTTGGTTTCTTTGTGGCTTATTCTAGTTTTATCAATAGCTTTAGTCGAAAAATCAGTTCTTTCTTCATACCAAACAGGACTAGTTTTTATTTCAGTTCTTTTGGGATTCTCAAAGTAATTTTGCAAGGTGTTTTTAGTATAGGGCAATAATTCTGGTCCTAATTCTGCCCAGTCATTTAAAAAGTTGGGACCATAATAAGTCGTCAATCCCAATTGGTAGAGCATCAAGTGGTCAACGGTGGTATCAGAAAAACCGCTAAATATTTTAGGATGTTCTTGAACGTTTTTAACGAATTCGGCATCATCTAGTAAATATGGTGCTAAACGATAAGTATCATTGCCGCCAATAGCCGAGAAAATTCCTTTGATTTCTTTATCGCTAAAAGCTTTTTTTAGGTCATCAGCTCTTTTTTCCGGATGATTCTTCAAATACTCAACGCCTTTTAGACTATTGGGCATAAAAACTGGAGTGAGTCCAAATTCCGCTAATCTTTCTTTCCCTTTTTCCAATTCATGTTTAGCAAAAGCTTCGCCTAATGTCCCAGCTGACAGACTGACAATAGCGACTTTATCACCTTTTTTTAACGCTTTAGATTTAATCATTAAGAACACCCCTCCAACTATAAATTGTCTTCGATTATAATTCTTATCATTGAGAATTGCCACACGATTTTAGCCGTTATAACGGTTAAGTGGCTTCGTTTATCATCTGATAACAAAAAAAAGCAGTGCCAATTCAAAATGAATTGGCACTGCTTTTTCTTTTATAGTTATCTTTATTTAATCAAATAATGGAATGTGTTCCTGTGTCTTAACGTCGAACATCCCTTTGTCTGATATTTTTAATTCTGGTGAAACAAGTAATGAAATCGTCGAAAATGACATAATCTCATTAAAGTTACGGTATCCAAGATTTTGCATTTCTAAACGAACTTGCTTGAGCTCCAATGCCAATTGTTCGATTGGCTTTTCACTGATGATACCACCGATTTTTAAAGGTGCATCAGCCACTATAACGCCGTTATTGACGACGAAATAGCCACCTTGTTCATCCAATATTTGATGTTGAACTTTTAAGATCGAATCAATATCGGTGCCTAAAACCATCAAGTTATGGTGGTCATGCGCCCAAGTTGCCCCAATAGCACCTTTTTTGTCAATGGCACTCTTAACTAGAGCAAAACTGATATTGCCATTTTTTCCATAGCGTTCTTGAACCATTAACAACGCTAAGCCACTAGTTTGCCAATCAATGACACCATCGACAACAGGCAATTCGAATTTTTTTGAAGTGGTAAAAGTACCTTTTTCGTTTAAAACAATGACATTTGCAGTGACAGATTGTTGAGAACTTTTCAGTAACAAGTCTTCTTTTCCAAGTCGCTTAGCAATAACTGAATGCTGCAATGCTTTTGAAAAATTAGGTTTTAAAGTTGGCAAATCAGAAACACTTTGACCATTTTTAAAGACTCGATCAATTTCAAAATTATCCAAATCATTTAGAAAGATCAAATCAGCCACTCGTCCTGGAGCAATCGCGCCACGATCATTTAACGACATCCGTCTTGCTGGAGTGTACGTTGCCATATAAATTGCTTTGCGCACTGGCATCCCCAATGATATGGCTCTTTTAACAATCAAATTCAAATGGCCGTTGACTAAATCGTCAGCCATCACATCATCAGTCACGAAGCCGGCATATTCATAAAGATTATTCTTAACGATAGTTTGCATATTTTCTTTTGATAAAGACTTATTTTGAAATTGAATGAACATCCCATCGTTGATTCGCTCGATGATGCTTTCTGGAGTCTGGAAAGTGTGATCGGAAGTAATGCCACTACCAGCAAATTTAGCCAAATCTAAGCCAGAATATTGTGGACAGTGGCCTTCAAGTGGCATCGTAGGACGCATTTTTTTACAAAGGTCGATTATTTGTCTAATCAAAGAATCAGGTTGCGATACGATTCCTTTGAAATTCATGGCCTCGCCTAAACAGACGATTTTAGGATTCTTGAGCAGCTCTTTTACTTCTTCTAAACCGATAATTCCCCCAGTAGTCTCCATTTCAGGCTTAGTGGATGGAACTGATGAAGGTAAAGCATAGAAAACATCAATCACGCTCTTTTGAGCCATAAATTCTTTTAAACCAGCAATCCCAGCGACATTTGAAATCTCATGCGCATCAGCAATCACTGTGGTCGTTCCAAATTTTACAGCTTCGTTTCCAAAATTAGCCGGATCAGTCATTGAACTTTCAATATGCATATGTGAATCAACTAATCCAGGAATGATGTATTCATTCTTAGCGTCGATAATTTTATCGGCCGAGAAGTCCAAATTAGGACCAACCATCAAAATTTTACCGTCTTTTATTGCGATAGCTTTTTTTTCAAATTCTTGTGAAAAAGTATTAAAAACCTGACCATTATTAATTAGCAAATCTACTCGCATTTTTACTTCCTCTTAGTTCAATTTTTAGTTCATTGTCTTGTTCCAAAGCTTAATCCAAGTTGGCAATTGTTTGTTGACGTAGTTGAAATCAAGCATCTTAGCACGTTTAGCTGTATCACCGTAAGTCATATATTGTGGGTCACTTAGAGTTACTGAACTATTGACTGGTGCATTGTTCAAAGAGTTTGATCCTGCAACCTTTGTTTGTGACTGCTTACTGATACGGTAATCAAGATACTTATAAGCAGCATCAGTATTCTTGCTATTCTTCAAAATTGAGGCTGTATCGTAATTGGCATATGTACCAGCTTGTGGAACTACATATTCAACATCTGGAGCAGCATTTTTAATCATACCGACCGCAAAGTCGCCAACTACAGCTGCATCGATTTCGCCTGATTTGAACATATTAGCTAAATCAGAAGACTTAGAATAAGTTTTAACAACATTAGGTTTGAGTTCTTTCAAAGCTTTGAAAGCTTTGTCTTGATCAATCTTGCCATTTTGCAAAGTATTAGAAGGTTGTTCTTCGTTTAAAGCGTGTTGATTGGCTAGATAGACCATTGCTGGTCCAAAGGTTGTTGCAATATCTGGAATAGCAATCTTTCCTTCTAATGCTTTATCCCAAAGTTGATCCCACGAAGTAATCTTGCCAGTCTTTTTAGGATTGTAGATGATACCAATACTGTTGACCGTGTATGGAACACTGTTAGTATCCTTAGCTAATTTTTGTTGATCTTTAGTTAAATATTTGAAATTCTTGAGCTTGCTAAAATCGATTTTCTTGAAAACATTTTTATTATTTCCAGCAACAGCATTATTTTGAGCCAATTCAATCACATCGATGCCAGAATTTGGATTATGAGAAACTTGCGTAAATCTCGAAGAACTGTCTCCAAATTGACTCTTAACGGTTAGATTGTTGTCTTTGCCAAATGGTTTAAGAACATCTCTAGTCATTTGTTTAGTAGCTAACCCAAAAGTTGAAACAGTTAGGTTTTTGCTTTCTTTTTTACCGCTACAACCGGCTACCAAAAACATGATTAAGAGTGCTGTAACGGTCATTAAAATTTTTGATTGTTTCTTCATGATGTTAATCCCCTATTTATCTTCCAATTCAATTAATGATGATTTTTCAAAATTTAAAGCTATTTGTGAGTCGTTGACATACTGATCGTTTTCAGTATCGATTTTCATACGTCCCAAAGGCGTTTCAACAATATATTGGTAATAGTTACCTAGGAAGTTTTTAGCGATGACCTTTCCTAAAAGACTATTCTCACCCTGTCCTAAAGTAATGTTCTCCGGTCTGATTGTTAGATAAGTCCCCGCAATCACATCGTTATAGTTCCAATTATTTTCTTGAGCCCATTTTTTAGGAATAAAGTTTTCGTAACCGATGAATTCAGCAACGAATTTAGTTCTTGGGTGTTGGTAAATCGTCTGTGGTGTATCCAGTTGCTCGATTTTGCCTTGATTCATAACGGCGACACGATCAGAAATTGCAAAACATTCCTCTTGATCGTGAGTAACAAAAATCGTTGTCATACTAAGCTTTTTTTGCAAGTGACTGATTTCTTCACGCATTTCAATTCTTAGCTTCGCATCCAAATTGCTCAAAGGTTCATCTAATAAAAGCACATCTGGATTAATAGCCAAAGCACGAGCTAGAGAAACACGTTGCTGTTGGCCACCAGATAACTCATTTGGCATCCGATCTTTTAATTCAGCTAATCCGGTCGTTTGTAAAATACTCAAAGTCTTTTCAGAAATTTCAGCTTTAGATAACTTTTTACGTTTTAGTCCAAAAGCAACATTTTGAAAAATGGTCATATGAGGAAATAATGCGTAACTTTGAAAGACCATGCCAAAATTTCTCTTATAAACGGGCACTTTGGAAATATCTTTATCTGAAACTTTGATTGAACCTGTTTGCATTGGCAATAACCCCGAGATTAGACGCAACATCGTCGTTTTACCGCAACCGCTGGGTCCTAAAATCGATAGCAATTCGACATCTTTTATTTCTAATGAAAGGTTTTTCAAAACTTGTTTATTTTTTTGATATGAAAGCGATAGATCTGATATTTTAATTTGTGCCAAAATTTGTCTCCTAAGTTAATTTGTTCAATCCTAAGTACTTTTCAGCAATCATCATTAAAGCGCCAGTAATTATCATTAAAATAACCGAGACCGCTGAAACTGTTGGATCATAATTATTTTCCAGGTAATTCAAAATTGAAGTTGGCAACATACTCAATGACGGACCATTCATGAATAGCGTGATGGGGATATTGTTAAAAGAAGTGATAAACGAAAGAATAAATGCTGCCATAATGCTTTGCTTAATGTTTGGAATGACGACTTTAAAGAAAGTTATAACTTTGTTATAGCCAACCATCCAAGCAGCCTCTTCAATCCGCTTGTCTAAATCCATCATGCCGGCAGTTAAAAGCCGAATCACATAAGGCATGCACAAGAGAAAATGACCAATCAACAAACTGATGAATAACGGCCAACCAAAACTAATTACTAAAGTTTGGTAAAGTGCGAAGCCAATAACGATTTCCGGTATCAACGCTGGACTTAAGAAAATATGTTGGAACCAATTCTTACGATGAATCTGAAATCTAGTCAACGCATAAACCGCTGGAATTCCCACTATTAAAGCAATTCCCGATGCCAAGATAGCAACGATGAAACTCATCTTCATTCCATCGACAAAATCCGGTTGTTGGAAAACATTGTGATACCACTCAAAAGTAAAACCCTTAATGGGAAATGAGATAGCCGGTTCCGTTCCAAAAGATGTCACCACGACAATAACTAGTGGCAAAATCAGCAATAGTAAAACTAGGAACCCGACCACGGAAGAAAACCTAATTTTTAATTTCAAGACCATTCCTCCGATCAATCAATTTAGATAATCCATTTAGAATCAACATCGTCACTACCGCTATAACGGTTAAGACAATTGCAATCACACTCGCACTAGTCCAATTTCCTAAAGTAATAGACTGTTGTTGCAGCAATGTTGCTAGAACCATATTTTTATTTCCACCGAGCAATTGAGGCGTCGTATAAGCTGTTAGTGCTCCAACGAAAACCAGAATCGATCCTGTAAAAATACCGATTGAAACTTGCGGTAAAATCACCTTAAAGAAAACAATCATTGGTCTTGCACCCAAAACCTCTGCAGCTTCTTCAACTTCGTAATTCAATTGGCTAAAAGAACTGACTAGAGATGTAATCATGATGGGCAAGAATAAGTAAACTGCACCAACAATAATTGCCAAATTGGTATACAAGAGCGTCAAAGGACTGCTGATGATATGCAATTTCATGAGGAAATTATTGATAACGCCGTTTTTGCCCAAAATCATAATCCAAGCAAAATTTCTCACGACAGCATTGGTCAAAATTGGAAATAATACGATGATACTAACGACTTTTCGCCAACTGCCATTTAATCTTGAAATCCAATAAGCCGTTGGTAATCCCAACCCGAGAGTTATCAATGTTGTCACTACAGCAATGAATAATGTTCGGAAAATAACTTGGATATTATTTTGACTGGAAAAAAATAATTGATAATTACTAAACAGTGAACGGCCATCAGTAAACGTCGGTACAAACATTCTTAATACTGGATATATCAATAATATTATGATTATCAATAAGCCGGGTAATAAGAGTAAAGTAGCAAATTTCTTCAAAAGTGCTCAACCTTTCTAATCAATTGATAATGACAAATTACCATTAAAATACGAACGATGTCAATATCGTTTTCGATAATAGTTCGTAATTTATAAAATTGATTAGGATTTTAAAATAAACATTTTTTTATTGCTACTACTTATGTTAGAAAAAATACTTGTAATTCAACATTTGTCTAAACCTCTTGATTTATATGAAATTAGAAAAATATTATTTCGATTTACAAATCGTACACCCGATTTATATTGTTTTTGTAACGTTATAACGATAAATGCTGTTAATTTATCAACCGATAAATAAAGACGCAAAAAGAAGTTGGAGACATAACCATTCTTTCTCCTAAACTTGCAGCATAAACAAAAATAGCTCCTGGTAATCAAAATACAATTACCAGAAGCTATTTATCTTAATTTTCGAAAGATGAACATGTTCTGTCTTGCTTTTTTTTACTTACTTGTTTCAGGCAATTTAGCAATCTTTCCTTGTTCGATATAAACACTCAAAATACCAATATCAGCTGGATTTACACCACTGATACGACTTGCTTGAGCAATCGTGTGCGGATTGATTTTGCTTAATTTTTGAACGGCCTCAGTTGCCAAACTGTCGACCTTTGTGTAGTCGATTCGATCAGGAATAACCTTTGCTTCCATCTTCTTCAATCGATCGATTCTCATTTGTTCCTTCTTGATATATCCAGCATACTTAGTTGCAATTTCAACTTGTTCAGCAACTCGTCTATCAACTGGGTAATCAGCTTCTCCTACCATATCAACGATATCTGAATAGTGAAGTTCTGGTCTTCTCAAGAAGTGGTCAGCTAAGACGCCATCTTTTAATGGCTTCAAACCGTGAGCTTTCAAGAATGGCAAGGCCATCTTAGGCGTAATCATCTTGTGGGCTAAGCGATCCAATTCCTTTTTGATCGTATCACGCTTTTCATTAAAGGCTTGGTAACGTTCGTCACTGATGAGACCTAATTTATAGCCATAATCTGTTAAACGAAGGTCAGCATTATCGTGACGTAAAATCAAACGATATTCAGCACGACTCGTCAACAAACGGTATGGTTCGTTAGTTCCCTTAGTTACTAAATCATCGATTAAGACGCCGATATAAGCTTCATTACGGTGCAAAATGAATGGGTCTTTTCCTTGAGCACGAAGAGCTGCATTGATACCAGCCATAATACCTTGGCCAGCAGCCTCTTCATAACCAGAAGTTCCGTTCATTTGTCCAGCTGTAAAGAGGTTCTTAACAACCTTAGTTTCCAAATTCAACTTCAACTGCCATGGTTCGATAACGTCGTATTCAATGGCATAGCCAGGACGCATCAACTTAGCATTTTGCAAACCAGCAACTGAATGAATCATCTTCAATTGAACTTCTTCAGGCATAGATGTTGAGAAATCACCAACATAATACTCTTGAGTATCCTTGCCTTCTGGTTCCAAGAAGATTTGGTGTCTTGGCTTATCAGCAAAACGAACAATCTTATCTTCGATTGAAGGACAGTATCTAGGACCAACACCCTTGATAACGCCAGAAAACATTGGAGCACGATTCAAGTTTTCACGAATGATCTTGTGAGTATCAGCATTGGTATATGTCATCCAACAAGAGATTTGATGTTGCAAATAACTAGAATCAGGTGTTTCAAAGGAGAAATGATTAGGCTCCTTATCACCTGGTTGTTCGATTGTTTGGTCAAAATCAATTGTATTCTTGTTAACACGTGGAGGCGTACCAGTCTTGAAACGAGTCAACTTGAAACCGTGCTTTTCAAGATCTTCTGACAACTTGATTGAAGGGATACTGTTGTTTGGACCTGATGAATAAGTTAATTCACCAATAATAATCTTGCCTCGTGATGAAGTTCCGGCTGTCAAAACAACTGTTTTAGCGTGATATCTAGCTCCAGTAGCAGTAACAATACCTTTGCAGACGCCATCTTCAACAATCAATTTTTCAGCAATACCTTGGCGAAGAGTTAAGTTATCTTCATTTTCCAAAACATCTTTCATAACACGGTGGTACATGTTCTTATCAGCTTGGGCACGTAAAGCACGAACGGCAGGTCCCTTACCAGTATTGAGCATTCTCATTTGGATATAAGTCTTATCAATGTTTCGGCCCATTTCGCCACCTAAAGCATCGATTTCACGGACAACGATTCCTTTAGCAGGTCCACCAACTGAAGGATTACATGGCATGAAAGCTACCATATCCAAATTAATTGTAATTAAAAGGGTCTTTTGGCCCATTCTAGCAGCAGCTAAGGCCGCCTCTGAACCAGCATGGCCAGCACCTACGACGATGACGTCATAAGTTTCTGAATCAAATTCTTTAACTTCCATCTATCTTTTCACCTATATTTTATTTTCCTAAACAGAATTGTGAGAATAGTTGCGTGATCAATTCATCTTGATAACTCTCACCAGTAATTTCCCCGAGAGTGTCCCAGCAAGCTGTCATATCGATTTGAACTAAATCAATAGGCATTCCTGCTTGGATACCGGAAATAACGTCATTCAAGCTATTTTTGGCTTTACGAAGCAAGCCTGCTTGACGAGCACTAGTGATAATCACGTTGTTGCTATTATCTTCAATTCCGGCGTTGAATATTTTGCTGATGGTTTGCTTGATTGTTTCAATACCATCATTTTTAATTGCTGATGTCTTCAAAATCGTGTCATCAGGCTTCAATTGAACTACTGATTCTGGTGAAATGACCGGAATCAAATCGTTCTTATTAAAGATAATGATTCGTTTCTTGTCATTTGTCGCATCTAATAATTCTTTATCGTCTTCTTCAAGTTCCCGACTAGAATCTAAAACCACAATAACTAGGTCAGCACCTTTTAGTGCTTGACGAGAACGTTCGACACCGATTTTTTCGACTTTATCTTGTGTATCACGAATTCCAGCTGTATCGATCAATTTCAAAGGTACGCCATCGATATTGACGTATTGTTCGACGACATCCCTAGTGGTTCCAGCAACATCAGTAACAATAGCTTTATCTTCATCCAAAAGACGATTCAACAAACTTGATTTACCAACGTTAGGTTTACCGACGATTGCCGTGGCCAGACCATGTTGCAAAATTTCGCCGCTATCAGCTGTTTTCAAGAGACTATCAATACTCTTGCCAACTGTTTTAGCTTTTTCCAACAACATCTTGGTCGTCATTTGGTCAGTATCATATTCTGGATAATCGATATTAACTTCAACTTGAGCCAAAGAATCCAAGATTTCTTGACGTAAGTTAGAAATCAAATGATGCAAATTACCATCCAATTGATTGACAGCTACTTGCATTGCTTTATCAGTTTTAGCACGAATCAAATCCATAACAGATTCAGCTTGCGTCAAATCGATACGACCATTTAAAAAGGCCCGTTTGGTAAATTCGCCTGGTTCAGCCATTCTGGCACCGTAACCAAGTAATAATTGCAGTACTTTATTAGTCGCAACTATACCCCCATGGGTATTTATTTCGATGATATCCTCACGTGTGAAAGTCTTTGGGGCACGCATAACTGAGACCATAACTTCATCAACTAATTGACCATTACTAGGATCGATTATGTGGCCATAATTTATGGTGTGACTTTGAACTTTACTTAAGTCACGTCCTTTAAAGACCTTTTTAGCAACTTCAACCGCTTGGTCTCCTGACATTCTGACGATTGAGATGGCACCTTCCCCAGGAGGCGTCGAAATGGCTGCTATTGTGTCATATTCTGTTACTGCACTTGGCATAATAAAGCTCCCTTCCTATTTTTGAGCATAAAAAAAGTGCATAATCCGCCTGTTTGACGGAAAAGCACCTTGACTACTTTTCTATTTATATACTATGAGCAATTTCTAAAACATCTTAACCAGATTTTTATCAATTGTCAATCATTTACGATTTTTATAGATACGTTTCTTAGCTTTTCTAAGTCGACGTTTTTTCTCGCGCTCTGCTTCTTCAGCTTCTCTCTTTTCACGACGATACTTGAACGGATTTTGGAAAGCCAATGTCTGAAGAACTTGGAACGCATTAGTAACAACCCAGTAAATAGTGATGGCAGATGGGAATGTCAAAGCTGGAACGAAAATAAAGATTGGCATGACCCATGTCATAATCTTGGTTGTCGAATTTTGCGTTGGTTGTGAGTAACTTGAAATGTATGTACTCAAGAAAGTAAATACAGCCGCTAACACAGCCATAATGTAATATGGATCAGCTTTTCCTAGCTCCATCCATAAGAAACTACCATTACGCAATTGCGTTGTTTTATAGATAGCTTGATACAAAGCGAACATAACTGGCAATTGAATTACCAATGGCAAACAGCCCGCTACCGGATTAACTCCAGCTTCACTATATAGTTTTTGTGTCTCTTCACGTAATTTTTGTTGTGTATCGACATCTTTAGCTGAATATTTCTTTTGAAGAGCCTGCATTTGAGGTTGAATCTTCATTTGCTTATTCATGCTTCTAATCTGGAGCCAGTTCAGTGGCAACAAAATAATTCTTACGATCAACGTAAAGAATACAATGGCCCAACCATAACTATTGCCAACTAATGAAGCTAACCAAAGAATGAATCTCGAAAAACTATATATAACATAGTGATCCCAGAAACCAGTACTATGACTAGTAATTGGCTCGTTTAGGTTTGAACATCCAGCTAGAACCAAGACAACACTCAGTAACAGTGCGATACCTACGTATTTCTTTAAGCTTTTTTTATTCACTTTTACACCTATTTAGTTAAAATTTTTCTACCCTAATTTAATACTTTACCTAATTTCAATAAATGTACAATATTTTTTTTCGTTTCAAACATATCTAAATCGACCGCTGGTTTTCTTGCAATAATTAAGAAATCTAACTCAGCAGGAATTTCCGGCTTCAATTCCAAAAGTGATTGGCGAACGTATCTTTTAATCCGATTACGCCCCACAGCCGTATGCGAAACTTTCTTTCCAACGGAAAGACCAACTCTAAAATGTTTTTGATCTTTCTTAGGCATCTTATACAAAACGAAATTACGATTTGCGACAGAATTACCGTTGGAATAGACATATTGAAACTCATTTTCTTTTTTTATGCGATAACTTTTTCTCATATGTCACCAGACTACCCTTGTTTTGTAATAAAAAAAGACCACCAAAATGTTCAGTGATCCTTCAAAACTAAGCTGATAATACTTTTCTACCTTTTTTGCGACGTCTTGCTAGAACCTTGCGACCATTACTTGTACTCATTCTTTTCATGAAACCATGGACGCGTTCACGATGACGCTTCTTTGGTTGATATGTTCTCTTTGTAGTCATCAATAAACCTCCTGACTCTTATATTAAATTATTCACTTCTTCAGACAATTGCTTAACTATAATATCATGTTATGGCAATTTTTTAAACAGCTAATTTCCTATAAATGTCAAATAAACATTAATTATTTTAAAAAGTTTTTCGCAATTTCTATTGTGGATAAAAAGTGGACGATTGTGATAACTTATTTTTTCCACAGGACAGTAAACAAACTTTTCCATCTGTTAATTTGGCTGTGATTTGGTTTTCCACAGGGTTTGTTCAAATCTTGTTTTTTCTTTGTAACAGCTGAAAATAGGTACTTTCTTAGCCTGTGGATTGTGCATAACTGTGTTAACAACTTTTCAGCTTATATATTTTCCACAGGGTTGTGCATTTAGTAAATACCTGTTGTTATTTCTTCAAATTTAAACATGTGTTCTGTGGAAAACTATTTAATAGAATGATAAACTATAGAATGTCATTTTAGGGAAAAAATTATCCACAACCAAGATTGGGGGGAAATAATTGCCAAATATAAGTAACTCAACTGATCCAAAACTAATTGAATTTTGGGACTATTTTACAAACAAACTAAGATCTCAATTAACTTCTGTGAGTTACTCAACTTGGGTTGAAAGTGCTAATCCCTTATATATAGATGGAAATAACATTTACATTTCTGTCCCAACAAAACTACATAAAGATTATTGGGAAAGAAATTACACGGAAAAAATTGCTATTTACTCATATGAATTAAATGGGATTGAACTTAACCCAATAATAGAAAACGATGAAGACAGCGCAAAAAAAGAGGAGCAAAAAGTTGCTCCTCACATTGAACCTGCTCAAGAATCAGCTCAGCCAAAGCATGTATTTCATAATTCGCATCTGAATCCAAAATACACTTTTGCTTCTTTTATTGTTGGTAGCGGTAATCAAATGGCACATGCTGCAGCCCTTGCTGCGGCAGAAGATCCAGGTGGAGTATACAATCCACTTTTTATCTACGGTGGCGTAGGTCTTGGAAAGACTCATTTAATGCAAGCAATTGGACATCAAATGATCAAACTAGACCCACTGGCAAAAGTTAAATACGTTACAAGCGAAACTTTCGCTAATGACTTTATCAATTCAATTCAAATGAGGACCCAAGACGATTTCAGACAGGAATATCGAAACGTCGATCTACTATTAATAGATGATATTCAATTTTTCGCTGAAAAAGAGGGAACTCAAGAAGAATTTTTCCATACTTTTAATGAACTATATGAAAATGGTAAGCAGATCGTCATGACTTCTGATCGTTTACCTAACGAAATCCCTAAATTACAGGCCAGATTGGTTTCTAGATTTACCAGTGGTTTGTCAGCTGACATCACTGCTCCTGATTTAGAAACTCGAATTGCAATTTTGCGTAACAAAGCCAAAGCAGAACATCTTGAAATTCCAAATGATACTTTGTCTTACATCGCAGCCCAAGTCGATACGAATGTCCGTGAGCTTGAGGGCGCATTGATTCGCGTTCAAGCTTATTCAACGACTAAAAATACTGATATTACTAAGTCAGTTGCTGCTGATGCTTTGAAAGTATTCAAACTCTCTAATGACAAAAAAGGTCTTTCAGTTGCGAAGATTCAAACTAAAGTTGCCAAATATTATCACGTTTCCGTTCAGGATTTAAAAGGGAAGAAGCGTGTTAAAAATATTGTCTTACCTCGACAAATTGCAATGTATTTGAGCCGAGAACTAACAGATCGATCACTTCCACAAATTGGTATGGAATTTGGCGGAAAAGATCATACGACTGTTATGCATTCATGTGATAAAATATCCGAGTTAGTCATAAAAGATGAGGACGTAAAACGTTCTGTCAACGAATTGAAAGACGACCTCAGAAATTAACATGTTTATAACTTTTGAGTTTTCCCAAAGTTATCCACAGCTGTTAATAACAAGGATTTTCACTAGACAATTAGTCTTCTGATACTTTTCCACAGTTTTAACAGTCCCTACTACTACTTCTATCTTTATATTAATTAATTAAAAAAGGAGTTACCTATGAAATTTTCTATTGATCGATCAAAATTCATAAATCAAACAAGTAACGTTCAAAGAGCAATTTCCACGAAGACAACTATTCCAATTTTGACAGGCATGAAATTAGACCTTTCAGAAACAGGTCTAACGATCACTGGAAGTAATTCTGATATCTCTATCACATCATTTATTTCTAAAGATGATTCAGACAATGACTTAAAAATCGATAGCATCGGTTCAATTGTTTTACCAGCTAGATTCTTTAACGAAATTATTAAAAAACTTCCTGGAGATAATTTTGAACTCGAAGTTTTAGACAATAATCAAACTTTAATCAAATCTGGAGTTTCAGAATTTACTATCAACGGATTAGATGCCGTTAATTATCCACACTTGCCAGATGTTGAAACTGATAACCAATTAGTTTTGCCAACTGATGTTTTTAAAGAAGTTGTCAATCAAACAGTTATCGCTGTTTCAACGCAAGAAAGTCGTCCAGTTTTAACTGGTGTTAATTTCTTGATTACTAGTGAAGGTTTGACTGCAGTTGCGACTGATAGTCACCGTCTTTCACAAAGAAAAATCAATATCACAAGCGATGAAGACTACAATCTAATCATTCCTGGTAAAAGTTTGACAGAACTTGTCAGAACAATTGATGATTCAGTTAAGGAAATTTCAATGTCTATTTCTGAAAATCAAGTTTTATTCAGCTTTGACAATATTATGTTCTATTCACGCTTGCTTGATGGAAGATATCCTGAAACTGATCGTCTAATCCCTGACGAATCGAACACGCTTTTAACATTTGATTCATCAAAATTATTAGCTTCAGTCGAACGTGCTTCGCTTCTTTCTCATGAAAGTCGAAATAACGTTATTAAATTAGAAATCAAAGCTGTCGACAAAAAAGCTACTCTTTACGGAAACTCTCCTGAAGTTGGTACCGTTGAAGAAGTCTTAGATTTTGACAGTCTCGAGGGCGATGACTTGGAAATTTCATTCAATCCTGATTATCTAAAAGATGCTTTACGTTCTTTTGGAAGCAACACGACAATTGAAATGAGCTTTACATCACCATTGCACCCATTCACTTTAAGACCAGTCGAAGATCGTGATAATTTCGTTCAACTTATCACTCCAGTACGTACTTTTTAATGTGAATTTACCAAAATAGACTGAACTTTCGGTTCGGTCTATTTTTTTTGACTTCATAGATTTAAAAGCAATAGATAAGCGATGGGACTTTTTTCTAGTAATTTTAGTGGGTAGATACTCCTTATTTAAAAAATTGCTCATATCGCCTGATATTTCGTTCTAAGTTGTCTTTTATTGTGAAAACAACTATAATATTGGTATGTCATTAATGGATAAATCTAATAAATAGGGTGTTAACAATGTCTGAAAAAATTAAGCTAGAAACTGAATTTATTACTTTAGGTCAACTTTTAAAAGATGAAGGAGTCATTGCAACTGGTGGTCAAGCCAAATGGTTCTTGAGAGAAAATTCAGTCTTACTTAATGGCAGTCCTGAGGATCGTCGTGGTAAGAAATTGCGCTCAGGGGACGTTATAGTTGTCGGTGATCAAACTTTTGAAATTGAATAAATGTTCGTAAAAGAACTGCGACTTCAAAATTATCGCAACTATGAATCCTTACAGGTCAATTTTTCACCCAATATCAACGTTTTTTTGGGAGAAAATGCTCAAGGCAAGACCAATTTATTAGAGGCCATGTACTTTTTGGCGTTGACAAGAAGTCATCGAACCTCAAATGACAAGGATTTAATTAAGTGGGGCAATGATTTTGCTAGAATTTCAGGAACAGTTATCAAAGATAATTCCAGTCGTTTGAAATTAGATTTGGTAATCAGCAAATCAGGGAAAAAAGCTAAGTTGAATAACTTAGAACAACGAAGACTGTCGAGTTATATCGGTAATTTGAACGTTGTCTTATTTTCTCCAGAAGATTTGTCGATTGTAAAAGGCAATCCGGGAATTCGGCGAAAATTTATTGATATGGAATTTGGTCAGATGTCTGGTCATTATCTGAAAACGACTAGTCAATTTCGATCAGTTCTGAAACAGCGAAATGCATATTTGAAAAAACTTCAGCATCATCAAGCTAACGATATGATTTATCTGGATGTCTTGTCGGATCAGTTTTCGGCTTTTTGTGCGGAAGTAGTTTTTTCGCGCTTACAGTTCTTACAAGAATTACAGACACATATTGAAAAGATTCATGCAAATATAACTGAAGGCAATGAAGAATTAAAAATTGCTTACAAGACATTTTTCAATACTGATGGAAAATCGCTTGAAAACATTTATAATATTTTCAAAGAAAATTTCAAAAAGAATTACCAAAAAGAGATTCAGCGCGGCGTGACACTATTTGGACCACATCGTGACGACATCAAATTTATGGTAAATGGAAAAAATGCACAAGACTTTGGTTCCCAAGGGCAACAGCGTTCGGTGGCTTTAAGTTTGAAATTAGCTGAGGTCGAATTGATTAAGGATCAAGTTGGCGATTACCCAATTCTTTTATTGGATGACGTTTTATCTGAACTTGATCATAAACGCCAAACCCACTTATTATCGTCAATCAAAAATGGTATACAGACCTTTATTACGACCACATCAATCGATGATGTTGATCCAAAATTGGTGAAAAACCCTAATATTTTAAATATTACTAATGGCAAAGTTCAACAGGAGGAGATTTAATGGCTGAAGACAGAAAAGCTGAGCTAGAAAAAAGAGAAGAACAAGTCGAAGAATATGATGCAAGTCAAATTCAAGTTCTTGAAGGACTAGAGGCTGTTCGTAAACGTCCCGGTATGTATATCGGTTCTACTAGTAAGCAAGGTTTACACCATCTTGTTTGGGAAATTATTGATAATGGTATTGATGAAGCTTTAGCTGGTTTCGCTACAAAGATCGAAGTTACTGTTGAGCCAGATAACTCCATTACTGTTACTGATGACGGACGTGGTATTCCAGTTGATATTCAAAAGAAGACTGGTAAGCCAGCACTTGAAACAGTTTATACAATTTTGCATGCCGGAGGTAAATTCGGCGGTGGCGGTTATAAGGTATCTGGTGGTCTTCACGGTGTCGGTGCTTCCGTTGTAAACGCATTGAGTAGCGAACTTGATGTTGAAGTTGTTCGTGGTGGCAAACGCTATGGAATCGACTTCAAACGTGGAAAAGTCAATCATTCAATGCACGTTTTAGGCGACGCTGGTGAATTCGATCATGGAACTCGGGTTCATTTCGTACCTGATTCAGATATTTTTACCGAAACTACTACTTATGATGACAAAGTTTTGACGACTAGAATTCGTGAATTGGCTTTCTTAAATAAAGGTTTGAAATTGACTTTTACAGATAAAAGAGCTGATACAGCTGAGAAGTTAGTCTTCCACTATGAAGGTGGAATCAAGAGTTATGTTGAATTCTTGGATAAAGATAAAGAAGTTCTCTTTGATGAACCAATTTATCTTGAAGGTGTTCAAAAGGGCATTACAGTTGAAGTATCACTTCAATATACTGATGAATACCACACTAATTTGATGACTTTTGCTAACAACATTCACACCTACGAAGGTGGTACTCACGAAGTCGGATTCAAGACTGCTTTGACACGTGTCATCAATGATTACGCTCATAAGAATAAATTATTAAAAGATACTGAAAAATTATCTGGTGAAGATGTTCGTGAAGGAATGACAGCTGTTGTTTCGATCAAGCACCCAGATCCACAATTTGAAGGTCAAACAAAGACTAAATTAGGTAACTCTGATGCTCGAACGATTACTGATCGCTTATTCAGTGAACATTTCATGAAATTCCTCATGGAAAATCCTGATACAGCTAAGAAAATCGTTGAAAAAGGTTCTCTAGCTACAAAGGCTCGTCTAGCTGCTAAGCGTGCTCGTGAAGTAACGAGAAAGCAAAACGGACTAGAAATCAGTAACTTGCCTGGTAAGTTGGCTGATAATGCCAGCAAAGACCCAGAAATTTCAGAATTATTTATCGTCGAGGGTGATTCAGCCGGTGGTTCTGCTAAGACCGGTCGTTCACGTTTGACACAAGCAATTTTGCCTATTAGAGGTAAAATTTTGAATGTTGAAAAAGCCACGATGGACAAAATTTTGGCTAACGAAGAAATCAGAACACTGTTCACGGCTATGGGAACTGGATTTGGGGATGATTTCGACATTTCTAAAGCTAGATATCACAAGATCATTATCATGACCGATGCCGATGTCGATGGTGCCCACATTAGAACCTTGCTTTTGACTTTGCTTTACAGATATATGCGTCCGGTCGTTGATGCAGGATATGTTTATATCGCTAAGCCACCTTTGTATCAAGTTCGTCAAGGCAAGATGATGAGATACTTCGATACAGATAAGGAAAAAGACGACTTTGTTGAACAATTGCCACCAAAGCCAGAACCAAAGATTCAACGTTACAAGGGTCTTGGTGAAATGGATGCGGACCAATTGTGGGAAACAACTATGGACCCAGAAAAGAGAAGATTGGATCGCGTTAACCTCGATGATGCCATCGAAGCTAACCAAATTTTCTCAATGTTGATGGGTGACAAAGTTGAACCTAGAAGAGAGTTCATCGAAGCCAATGCACGTTATGCAGAAGTAGATTACTAGGGAGGAAGACAATTTAATGGCAGATCACAGAATAGAAAATGTTAACTTGACAGAAGTCATGAAGAATTCCTTCGTTGACTACGCTGCTAGTGTTATCGTCTCACGTGCGCTACCTGACGTCCGTGATGGCTTAAAGCCAGTTCATCGCCGTATTCTTTATGGTATGAATGAATTGGGTGTAACGCCTGACAAACCATACAAGAAGAGTGCTCGTTTCGTTGGTGATATCATGGGTAAATATCACCCCCACGGGGATTCAGCTATTTATGAATCAATGGTCAGAATGGCACAGGATTTCAGTTATCGCTATCCATTAGTCGATGGACACGGAAACTTTGGATCAATCGATGGTGATCCACCTGCTGCTATGCGTTATACCGAAGCTAGAATGAGCAAGATGGCAGTTGAAATGTTGCGCGATATCAATAAAGATACCGTTGATCTTGTTCCTAACTATGATGGCGAAGAAAAAGAACCAATGGTTCTTCCAGCTAGATTCCCTAACCTTTTGGTCAATGGGGCAACTGGTATCGCCGTTGGTATGACAACTAATATCCCATCACACAACTTAAAAGAAGTCATCGATGCTCTACATATTTTGATGAGAAATAAAGATGCTACGATTGCTGATTTGATGAAAGCAATTCCTGGACCTGACTTCCCAACTGGCGGTATCATCATGGGTCGCTCTGGAATCAGAAAAGCCTATGAAACAGGTAAGGGAACAATCATCTTACGTGCTAAAGTTGACGTTAATACAAAGAAGAGTGGCGCTGAACAAATCATCGTGACGGAACTTCCTTATATGGTCAATAAAGCTCGTTTAGTTGAAAGAATTGCTGAATTAGCTCGTGAAAAGAAAATTGAAGGAATCACTGACTTGAATGATGAATCAGACCGTGAAGGTATGAGAATCGTTATTGATGTTCGTCGTGATGTCAGTGCTTCAGTTATCTTGAATAATCTTTACAAACTAACGCAATTACAAATTTCTTATGGTATCAACATGGTTGCGATTGTTGGAAAAACACCACATGTCTTTTCACTAAAGGGTATCTTAGTTGAATACTTGAAGCACCAAGAAGTCGTAATCAGACGTAGAACTGAATATGAATTAAGACGTGCTCAAGCAAGAGCTCATATCCTTGAAGGATTACGGATTGCTTTGGACCACATCGATGAAATCATCAAGATTATTCGTGGTTCACAAACTTCAGCAATCGCTAAACAAACTTTGATGGATAGTTACAAACTATCTGACAAGCAATCACAAGCTATTCTTGATATGCGTTTGGTTCGTTTGACAGGTTTGGAACGTGATAAAGTTGAATCCGAATATCAAGATTTGTTGGTTAAGATTGCCGACTACAAAGATATTTTGGCAAAACCTGAACGTGTCGATAAAATCATCTATGATGAATTGCTTGAAATTCAAGAAAAATTCGGCGATGACAGAAGAACAGAAATTCGTGCTAGTGAAATTGCTAACATCGAAGATGAAGATTTAATCGAAGAGGAAAATATCTTAATCGTATTGACTCACAATGGTTACATCAAACGTCTTTCAGCTGACGAATTCCGTGTTCAAAATCGTGGAGGCCGTGGTGTTCAAGGCATGGGCATCCATGGGGATGATTTCATCGAACAGATGATTTATA
Source organism: Companilactobacillus halodurans (assembly GCF_009600985.1). GTDB lineage: Bacteria > Bacillota > Bacilli > Lactobacillales > Lactobacillaceae > Companilactobacillus > Companilactobacillus halodurans. The sequence continues at coordinate 18,132 of NZ_VDFP01000021.1, read as the reverse complement.
CCTCAACTCATGACCGACTATTATTCTTTACCAATGCTGGTAAGGTATATCGTCTTAAAGGTTATGAAGTTCCTGAATATGGAAGAACAGCTAAGGGAATTCCGGTAATCAACCTTTTGAATATTGAAAAAGGCGAAAAGATTCAAACCATTATCAATGTCGATAAAGATGTTGACCGCGACAATTCCTTCTTGTTCTTTGTAACTAAGCAGGGAACTGTTAAACGTACTCCAGTCAATGACTTTGCTAATATCAGACATTCTGGCTTACGAGCAATCACTCTTAAAGATGAAGATGAGTTAACGAATGTCTTCTTAACAGATGGCAGTAAAGTTATCGTTATCGGAACTCACAAGGGTTATGCTGTAACCTTTAGAGAAAGCGACGTTCGTCCAATGGGAAGAACTGCTGCTGGTGTTCGTGGTATTAAACTTCGTGAAGAAGACTACGTTGTTGGTTCATCAATTGCCCAAGCTGGACAAGAAATCTTGACTATCTCTGAAAAGGGTTATGGTAAGAGAACTTCAGTCAGTGAATATCCAGTCAAGGGACGTGGCGGTAAAGGTATCAAGACTGCTAACGTAACTGAAAAGAATGGACCAATTGCTGGTTTGACTGTCGTTGATGGCGACGAAGATATCATGTTGATTACTGACAAAGGTGTCATGATTCGTTTTGAGGTACAAAGCGTTTCTCAAACAGGTCGTGCTACGCTAGGTGTCAGATTGATCAAGGTCGATGATAATTCAATCGTTTCAACAATGGCTAAAATTGCTGATTCAGGTTCAGATGATGATGATGAGAATTCAGATTCTGACTCTGATTCTGAGACAGACGACCAAAACAATGTTGATTCAAATGATGCTACAACAACTGATGATAATGAAGATTCAGATAATAAATAAAAAATAATCGTTTCTGCGTATTTTGAAATGTATCTCTAAAAAGAGATGCGTGTCAGGCAGAAACGATTTTTTATTGAATAGGTTCTAGTAATTGAGAGTAATTTATGATAAACTTACATTTCGTGAGTATAAAATGTAGTTAATTTATGCTCCTTGTTCTTTAATTAGAACCATTAGACCATAAGGAGGTGTACAGTCATGGCTGAAGTACATTACGAAATCACATATATCATTAAACCTGATATGGAAGAAGACGCAAAGAAGGCATTGATCGATCGTTTCGATAAGATCATTACTGATAACGGCGCCAAAGTAATCGACTCAAAAGACTGGGAAAAGAAACGTTTAGCATATGAAATTGCTAATTATAAAGAAGGTATCTACCACATTATCAATGTAGATGCTGAAAACGATGAAGCAATCAACGAATTCGACCGTCTTTCAAAGATTGAAGATAACATTCTTCGTCACATGATCGTTAGACGCGAAGACTAGTCTTGTTTCACGTGAAACATTTTAAGGAGGCAGATAAATGATTAATCGAGTAGTTATAGTTGGACGCCTGACACGTGATCCTGAATTGAGATACACTGCTAATGGAGCAGCGGTTGCCAGTTTTACAGTTGCTGTAAATCGACAATTCACTAATTCTCAAGGTGAACGTGAAGCCGATTTTATTAATTGTGTTATTTGGAGAAAAGCTGCCGAGAATTTTTCTAATTTTACAAACAAAGGTTCTCTTGTTGGAATTGATGGACGTCTTCAAACACGTAACTATGAAAACCAACAAGGTCAAAGAGTTTATGTAACTGAGATAGTTGTTGAAAACTTCTCATTGCTTGAATCTCGTGCCGAAAGTGAAAAGAGAAACGCCGGTAACAATAACTCTAACCAAGGTTCTAACTACAATAATTCAAATCAATCAAATCAGTCTCCATTCGGAAACAATAATAGTAATAACAACAGTTATGGTAATAACTCCGGTAACGGAAATAATTACCATAACAATAATAACGATAGTAATAATTCAAATAATAACCAATCTAACAATTCTAACAATAATATGAGCGATCCTTTTGCTGACAATAGTAAACCGATTGACATATCTGACGATGATTTACCATTTTAATATAGAAGGGAGCAATCGATAATGGCCCAACAAAGAAGAGGCGGACGTAGAAGACGTAAAGTTGACTTCATCGCTGCTAACCACATCGAATACATCGATTATAAAGATACAGACTTACTTAAGAGATTTATCTCAGAACGTGGTAAGATTTTACCTAGACGTGTTACAGGTACAAGTGCTAAGAACCAAAGAAGACTTACAATTGCTATCAAGCGTGCAAGAATCATGGCTCTATTACCATTTGTTGCTGAAGACTAATTTTTTGAAAATTAATTAAAGACCACTTTCAGGTGGTCTTTTTTTAAACTCTAAATCGGATTTTTTAAAATTTCTTGTTTCGTAAAATTGTTATTATTTCTTAGAAATTATGCTATATAATATTTTTTATAAGACGACTTTTGACGATTTATTTACCATAAATATAATTCGAAAAGAAGAAGTCGGCTGTGATAAAATTAAGGGGTATATCTAAGAGGGGACTAATATGAAAAAGATAAAATCTAATCTGAAATTCTTCCTTTCGCGAGTTGACCATTCGACTCAACTCACGGCGGTCTCTTTGATTGTAATGCTAGTGGCTATTTTAATAGTTGGATTGGTCAGAGGCTCTGCAGCCGGTTACATCCAAGCTGTTTTAATAATTATCTCATTAGTACTATTTATATATTTGTTCTTGCTTTTAGGAGAAAAAGCAGGTAAATATACGAACAATTTACAATATCGAATCGATCGAGGAACAGACAACAGTTTCGTAGAGTATCCTTTAGGAATACTTTTGTATGATGCTGATAAACGAATTCAGTGGGTAAACCCTTACTTTGTTGAGAAGACGGGCTTTAATCCATCTAACAGTATGAGTGTCGGCGATATTTCAAGCGAGTTATCAAGCTTGATTGACGACCAAGAACATGCTGGTAACAAAACTATTCAAATAGATAATAAGTATTACTTAGTTCAAGTCCAAACGGAATTGAAGGTTATCTATTTATTAGATATTACGTATTATTCAAATATTGAAAATAAATATGAAGGCAACCGTTCTGTTGTTGGACAAGTTTATTTGGATAATTATGCTGAAATCACGCAATCAATGAGTGATCGGGATGTCTCTAATTTGGATAATTACATTACCAATGAATTATCTAACTGGGCTTCCGACCAACAAATGTTTTTGAAGCGGATCGATGATGATCATTTCTTCATCATGGCATATACTGGAAAGATTTTTAACATGGAGCAAAATGGCTTCAAGATTTTGGATGTCATTCGTGAATTCACTTCACAGCAAAATGTTCCATTGACCTTAAGTATGGGCTTCTCATATGGGGTCGATGATTTAAATAAATTGAATACTGAAGCACAAAAAAATCTCAATTTGGCCTTAGGACGTGGTGGCGACCAAGTCGTAGTCAAAGAGATTGGCGAAAAAGCTCGTTTCTATGGCGGAAATACCGACCCAATGGAAAAGAGAACTCGTGTCCGTGCCAGAATGATCAGTGAAGCTCTCCAAGAATTGCTCAAGGAAAGCGACCAAGTAATCGTTATGGGACACTCGCATCCCGATATGGATGTTTTGGGATCATCGCTTGGTATTAGACGAATTTCAATGATGAACAATACTCCATGCAAGATTGTCATTAATCCAAATACTTTGCATTCTGATGTCAGTCGATTGCTAGGCATGATTGACGAAGATCCTGAAATCAAGAAGGATATCATTTCACCAGATGAATCGGTTTCAATCAAGACGCCGAAAACTTTAATCGTAATGGTCGACCATTCGAAGCAAAGTATTTCAATCAATCCTGACTTATTTGAAGGAGACAACAATAAGGTCGTTGTTATCGATCACCATAGACGTGGGGAAGAGTTCCCTGAAAATCCTATGTTGATTTATATCGAGCCTTACGCTTCTTCAACTAGTGAATTGATTACTGAAATGCTTGAATATCAACCTAAGAATAAGAAAGCGATTGAAAAAATTGAAGCTACAGCCTTGTTGGCAGGTATTACTGTTGATACTAAGTCATTTTCACTTAGAACAGGAACGAGAACGTTCGATGCAGCTAGTTATTTGCGTTCAGTTGGTGCTGATGAGACTATTATTCAAAATGTCTTGAAGGAAAACGTTGATTCCTTTATTCAAAAGAGCCATTTGATTGAAACAATCACAATGGTCAATGACAATATGGCGATTTGCTTTGGCGAAGAGGATAAGACTTACGATCCAGTTATTGTTGCTCAAGCAGCGGATACATTGTTATCATTAAATAATGTTGAAGCATCATTTGTCATTAGTAAACGTCCTGACGGTCGTGTTGGTATTTCTGCACGTAGTTTAGGAAGCGTTAATGTCCAAGTAATTATGGAAAAACTTGGCGGTGGCGGACACTTGTCTGACGCTGCAACTCAAATTCCTGATTCAACGGTAGAAGAGGTCAAGAATCAATTAGTTGAGGTATTGACTGATTCGGATAAGAAGAACTAAGAGGAGGATCATATAGCATGAAAGTTATTTTCCTAGAAGATGTTAGAGGTAAAGGTAAAAAAGGCGAAGTTAAGAACGTGGCAACTGGTTACGCTCAAAACTTTTTGATTAAAAATAAGCAAGCAATTGAAGCTACTAAAGCTAATGTAGCTAAGTTGAAGGCTGAACAAAATCGTGAAGAAAAAGATTACGAAGCTGAAAGACAAGAAGCTAAGGAAATCAAGAAACAAATCGAAAACGATAAGACAGTTGTTGAAATCTCAGCCAAATCTGGTGCTGATGGTCGTTTGTTTGGTTCAGTCACAACTAAGAAAATTGCTGAAGAACTCAATAAGCAATACGATATCAAAGTTGATAAACACAAGATGGTACTTTCTGATGGTATTAAGTCCCTTGGATATATTAATGTACCAGTTAAATTATTCGAAGGTGTTGAAGCAACCATCAGAGTTCATGTCGCTGAAAAGAAGTAGGATATAAATGAATAATGATATAACTTCAAGAATACCGCCCAATGATAAGGATGCCGAGCAGGCCGTATTAGGAGCGGTTTTTCTCAGTCAGGATGCTTTAATTGAAGCTATGGAATACGTTGATGCCGACGACTTCTATCAACACGCCAATCAACTAGTGTTCCAAGCAATGATGAATTTAAACGATGAAGAAGAACCAGTCGATGTCGTGACGGTTCAAAATGAATTAGATCGTGCAAATCAAATTGAAGATATTGGTGGGGTAAGTTATTTAGCAGAATTGGCCAATGCTGTGCCGACAGCTGCTAATACGACTTATTATGCCAAAATCGTTAAGAACAAATCGACTTTAAGACGTCTGATCAATGCTGCAACTGATATTGTAAGCCGCAGTTTTGAAGAAGATGAAGATGTCGATAGTATTATCGATCAGTCTGAGAAGGATATCATGGACGTTTCAGAAAATCGGAACCACAAAGGATTTCGAAGAATTTCTGATGTCGTTAAGTCTTCTTTTGAAGAAATCGATAAATTATATGACGAAGATAGTGATGTTACTGGACTTTCAACAGGCTACAAAGACCTTGATGACATGACGACAGGATTGCACAAGGATGAGTTAATTATTCTCGCTGCTAGACCGGGTGTCGGAAAAACAGCCTTTGCACTTAATTTAGCTCAAAATGCCGCCACTAAGTCCAATGCCACTGTTGCTATTTTTTCTCTAGAAATGGGTGCTGAGCAATTAGTTAACCGGATGCTATGTTCGGAAGGCAGTATCGATGCAAATGCGCTTAGAACTGGTAAATTGGACGAGAATCAATGGAATAGTTTGGTCGTAGCTATGGGTAGCTTAGCTCGGACTAATGTTTACATTGATGACACTCCTGGTATCAAGATGGCTGAGATTCGTTCAAAATGTCGTCGTCTTTTAAAAGAAAGCGGCAAATTGGATCTCGTTATCGTCGATTATTTGCAATTGATCGAAGGTACCGGCCAAGAAAATAGACAACAAGAAGTTTCAGTAATTTCTCGTAATATGAAAAAATTAGCAAAAGAACTACATGTACCAATAATCGCTTTATCACAGCTTTCCCGTGGCGTTGAAGCTCGTCAGGATAAAAGACCAATGTTGTCAGATATCCGTGAATCTGGTTCAATTGAACAAGATGCGGATATCGTAGCTTTTCTTTATCGTGATGATTATTATCGTGATGAAGATGGCGATGACAATGATAATGACCAAGGCGAACCTGAGGATCAAGATGTTGGGGAAGTTGAAGTAATTATCAGTAAGAACCGTTCTGGTCCAAGAGGGACGGCTAAGTTATTGTTCGTGAAATCTTATAATAAGTTTTCATCGATAGCGAATATTCCAGAAAATTAAATAGTGTAGGTGTAGAAGAAATGACAACAGTTGTTGTAGTAGGTACCCAATGGGGCGATGAAGGTAAAGGTAAGATTACCGATTATTTCAGTGGTGAAGCTAACATTATTGCACGTTACCAAGGCGGAGATAATGCAGGACACACTTTGAACATCGATAATCACGTTTACAAGTTAAGATCAGTCCCATCAGGCATTTTGTATTCAGATAAAACTAGTGTTATTGGAAATGGCGTTGTTTTAAACCTTGAATCACTTCAAGAAGAATTGAAGCGTCTGCATGACCAAGGCGTAGATACAACTAACCTAAAAATTTCTAATCGTGCACAGTTGATCCTTCCATATCATATTGAATTAGATAAACTCCAAGAAAAGGCTAAAGGCGATGCCAAAGTTGGGACAACTAACCGCGGAATCGGACCTGCCTATACTGACAAAGCATCCCGTGTTGGTATTCGAGTAGCTGATATTTTGGACAAAGAGTTATTCAAAGAGTTATTGAAAGAAAATCTTCAAGAAAAAAATGAACTATTTACAAAGATTTATGGTGTTGAACCAATGGAATTTGACGATATTTTTGAAAAATATTATCAAATTGGCCAAGACCTTAAAGATCGTGTCATTGATACATCAGCCTATTTAAATAAAGAATTAAAGAATGGCAAAAACGTATTATTTGAAGGAGCACAAGGAATCATGCTCGATATCGACCATGGAACATATCCTTACGTAACTTCTTCAAACCCAGCCGGAGGCGTCACAACCGGAGCAGGAATCGGTGCACCATTGATCGACAACGTGATTGGCGTTGTAAAAGCTTATACATCAAGAGTTGGCGCTGGTCCATTCCCAACAGAACAATTAAACGACACAGGAGACTTCTTAAGAGAAGCTGGCCACGAATACGGAACCGTAACGCACCGTCCTCGTAGAGTTGGTTGGATTGATCTAGTTGTCCTAAAACACTCCAGCAACGTATCAGGAGTAACGCATTTATCATTGAACTGTTTAGACGTATTGACCGGATTAAAAGAAATTAAAATCTGTACCGGTTATGACCTAAACGGCAAAATTATCGACGAATATCCAGCTAACTTAAACGTACTAGCAAAATGCAAGCCAGTATATAAGACATTGCCAGGCTGGACAGAAGATATAACACAAGCTAAGAAGTTAGAAGATCTACCAAAAGAAGCTAGAGATTATTTGGACTTTATCAAAGACCAATTGGGAGTGGAATATGCCACAGTATCAGTTGGACCAGATAGAGAACAGACTATTGAAGTTAATGACGTTTGGAAAAACTAGAGAGCGAAGCAGGACCGCTTAGACACCGAGGATTAGAGCAATTTCACAAATTGCTCGCGTACCTTGCGAGTGATTCGTGAAATAGGTCTAACCGGAAGTGTCTGTCCTGTGTAGCTCGTTTCCGCTATGCAGCATATATAGCGCACTAAAACAATAAAAATTAAATGCACCAAAACGAACCAAAAAACTAAAAACTAAATTCAACACAAACAACAAAAAAAGCAATTTTCTCCTTTGAATCTAAAGAAGAAAATTGCTTTTTATTATGTCTAAAAGTATTTAATCACTTATTCAAATCATCAGTAGAAATAATCCCACGTTGAAAATTAATAAACCGTCCACTATTACGACTAAAAGTCAGCGTATAAAAGTAACTATCATTCTTACTCAATTGTTTGATATAAACCCGAGTATAACGAGGCACATCAGACAACTGATACCCCACGATACTTGAATTGCTAACACGAGAGTTGGAATTCTTAGCTAAAGTGAAAAGTCCAACGTCGCTTTTGTCAGGATTGAGACCTAAATTGAGTGATATCTGGTTGAAATTACCAGGGTCATTAGCATTTGTCGCTGTTAAATTAGAATTGATAATAGCTGTTTTGAGACGTTGCATGAAGGCATTTGCTTGTGAAGTTCCATCTTTTCCCATGGCAATGTCATCGAGCACGTATTTGGCAGGGTATTTATTGGTTTTTTGATTGAGATATTTAGCAGAAGTAATGGAATCATCTTGATAGTACAAACGATAACGGTAGCCAACGATATTTTTGGTGTCATCGTAACGATTGCAGCTGATAGTGATGTACTTTCCGTGAGTATCCTTTCCAAAGTTAAGTAAGGTCAAATTAGCAATATAGCGATGAGATTTTTTGTGAACCTTTTTAGAAAGGGCTTTTTCTTGATCATTAGATAAAAATGACAAGTCTTTTGTATTATTATAGTCATCGTTAAGAGTATTGATTAAATCAAGCGCTTTTTGCTTATCTTTGTCCATGTCGCTATTTTTTAAAGTGATAGACTTAGGTGCAATATCTTCATCGATATTTTTAGGATTTACAATCAATGAAAAGGGAATCGTTAATTGGGCAATATGATCAACGGTTTTGTCTTTGATTTTTCCAAGATTAAGGGCATATGCGGAAACGATTATTACAACTAAGAGAAGAATAATGATCCATTTAATATATTTTTTGTTTAATTTTTTCAAAATTTCCACCCTTTATTTGTAGGATAATTTACTATATATAATAACAAGATGAACTAGATATTTGGGGAAAATCATGAAAGATAAGAAAGATTTAAAGACTCGGACTAAATCAGAACATTATTTACTAATAGGTGCTGGTGTTGTCGGTGTACTAACGGCAGTCATTTTTTTGTGATGCTTTCACGTGGCGTAGTCAATGCCGTGGTTACATCTAAAATATCTAGTCAGTATCAAGATAAGGAATTAGAAGTTTTAAAGACTAACTTGAATTATAAATCGCTAGATTTCATTGGGAAATTAATCGACGTAAGCGATGGTTATGTAGTGACACCTAGCAATATCAAGAAGTATCAGGAGTTGGAAGATTACATTCAAGCACGAAAAAATCGTACCAAAGATGTCAATGGACTTTACAATGGCAAGAGTTACTACAAAGATAGTGTGACAAGCGATAAAATCAACAGCTTGGATAAGACTTTGCTCAAAGAAAAAAATCAGGATGTCTATCAAAAACAACGAAATAAGTTGGATACGATTCAAATTTGGTTTGAACAGACCCAAGATGCTGATAAATATTTGAATAAAACTTGGAATAAATTTAATTCTGACAAAGATAGCCTGAGTTTTAAGAAGATTTCAATGGTCAATACGTATTATAAGTTAATCAAGAACAAAACGGCTAAGAACAATTGGAAGTCAGCCGTTGGACAAATGGATCAATATTTTGCCAATCATCAAAATGAAAGTTCAAGAGTTGCGGCAGTCAAGGCTGAATTAGAGGCTTTGAAGAAGTCGCCGTTGACTCAGGACTATACGCCAGCAAATGTGGATATTGTTTCCAGCATGAATTCAACTAGTGGTGCTTCTGATAACTTGAGTCAGGCTGGCATTACCGCAAAGAATGTTCTCTATTACAATTCAAGTAAAAATACTTTGGCTTTGATGACTCGAGTTAGTGGCAAGTATGTCGCTGAAGATGGTTATAGTACTGTCTTGAGTTCGCAAGTCAGTTCCGGAAAATACACAATCAAGAAAATCGTAGATGCTAATAGTTCTGATGCAATTATTACTGACAGTTCTAATAGCAATTTTGGCGAATACGTCTCTAATGCTTCTGAAGATGACCTTAAGGAATTAAATGTGACTGATCCTGACAATACGACTGAAGATTTCAATTCAGCAACGCCGGTTTTTTGGTTCAAGAATAATTCAGCTTTGACGAGTTCGATTTATTTTGGCGATAGTTCGACGATTGGATTTATTTATGCAGGTGGCACTAGCTACAATAATGGTATGCAAATTAGTTCGTCAGACTTGTCTAATTTGATGTCACAAATCTCTTCTGGAATAACATTCTATGTTAATTAGGAGCTAATTATGCGTAAGAAAAAAATGGAACATAGGTTAATTAGAAAAAGAAAAAAATGGCCTTTTGTCTTACTGACTATTGTACTTTTGATTGTCTTGAGCGTAGGGGCCTTTTGGTGGAAATATGGTTATGATATTCGTAATACGATTGCTGATGGCTATTCATATAGTCAGGGATTAAAAAAATCTGACTTTCATCCCAAAAATTCGACCGTTATATATGATCGTAACGGTAAAGAACTTAAGAAACTCTCACAGTCGAGTTCCAATTATACTTCAATAAATAAAATTAACCCCAAAATCAAGAAGGGTTTAGTTGCTGTTGAAGATCAACGCTTTTATATTCACCATGGGGTCGATCTATACGGTATCGCGCGTTCAGTCGTGTCAACTTTGTTGCATCATCGAACTGAAGGTGGCTCAACTTTGACGCAACAACTGGTCAAAAACGTTGTTTTAAAAGATCAATCGCAAAATCTCACGCGTAAACTCAAAGAAATGGTCATCGCCCAACAATTGGAAAAGAAATTTACTAAGAAACAAATCCTGGAATTCTATATCAATGATGTTTACATGGGACACGGTTCTTATGGATTCAGTGCTGCTTCTGATTATTACTTTTCCCAAAAACAAAAGGATTTATCAATTGATAAATTAGCAGTGCTAGTGGGCATCCCTAATAATCCAGTTTATTATGATCCGGTCAGTTATCCTAAGCGAGCATTGAAACGCCGCAACATGATTCTTTATATCTTTAACCAACGTGGCTTAATCTCTAAAAAGACTTATCAAGCTGCTCGTAAAAAGCCTTTGGGATTAAAAGTCAATGAACGTAAATATGATAACAATGTTTCAAATAATTATGCCCTTAGTTATGCCGTCTTCAATGCGACTGAAGAATTGATGAAATCTTCAGGATTTACAATGCAATATTCATTTAAAAATAATGCGCAGCGAAAAGCCTACAACACGAGATACCAACAAGAATACGAACGGGCTCATGGTGAGTTGATGGACGGTGGCTACACGATTCGTACAACCATCGATATGAATCTTCAAAAGAAGATTGAAGCTTTAGTCGATAAAACTTATCAATCGTATACAGGACGCGATGCCAATGGCAAATTGACGCCACAAGTTTCCAGTACTGTTATCGATAATAAGACTGGCGACGTTATAGCGGTCGTTGGTGGTCGGACGACAGATGGCGATCAAGTTAATCGGGCGATAAGCGGTTATCGTCAACCTGGATCAGCGGCTAAGCCAATCGTAGCTTATGCACCAGCTTTTGAAAGAGGCTATTTTCCACAGAGTACTGTCACCGATTCAGCAGTTGGTAATCCAGTCATTCATAACTGGTATAGCGGATATACTGGCAGTAATTCTTTAAGACACGCTTTGGAAAATTCAATCAATACGATTGCTTACAAATTGGCCGCTTCCGATACGAAACATAGTTATTACGATGACATGGTAAAAATGGAGTTTGCAAGGTTAGATCCTAATCAAAAGGCCGATCCACGATTGGCAATCGGGTCATTTACTTATGGCGTCACAACTACGGAAATGGCTTCAGCCTACAGCTCATTTGCTCGCAATGGTCAATTCATTCATCCCAGCAATTTGAGCAGCATTTATGATAATGATAATGGTCGTTACATTTATCAAAACACGCATATGAAAAAAGACGTTTATACCAAGAATGCCAGTTATATGATGCTTAATACGATGCAGTCAGTTATCACTGACGGCTTGGGTAAAGCAGCTGCTTTGGATAATTACAAATATACGGCTGGTAAAACTGGTACGACTGATAATACTAAGGATTCCTATTTTGTAGGGATGACTCCGGACTTTACGATTGCTAACTGGACCGGAAACGATACGCCATCAACGTTGACTAGCAGTGAAGATGCTCTAACGATGCAAGCCTTTAAAGCTGAAGGAGAGTACATGGTCGATTATATGAAAGAAAAGAATAAGAACTTCAAAAAACCAAGTACCGTGACTGTCAGCGGCAATAATTTGTCGGTAAATACTAGTAATGAAAAGCCAAGCATTCAAGATGTAATCGATACTGACTTTTCTAAGTACAATACTGATCAAGAAAATAAGAATACTAATCGACTTTATAACTTGGATTATCGGATTATTTATCATTTGACGAAAAAAGAAGAATTCAAGCGGGAAAAGAAAGTCCAAAGAGCAATTGATAAGTACACTGATTCACCAATTACTAAAGAATCTCAATACAATAAAAAATTGAGTGAATTGCAAAAAATTCGGTACCTGAACGCTAACGTTAAACGTCAAAGTGCTAAGGTCAACTTCAATAAGCAAATTCTGGAATTGCAAAAGGATCTCAATTTGAGTCAAGCGATGTTCCAGACTGCTAAGGATAACAAGAAAGTGGCCAAGTACGAATCTGAAAAAGAGGAAATCGAGACTCGAAGAGAAGAAAAGCGTCAAGACATGGTTGATAAACTAATGCCGCAATATAATTCGCAACTTCAAAAGGTCAAGAGCGCTTATAAGAATAACGACTCTGATAAAGAAGACCAAAAGCAAAAATTGGTCGATATTATGAATGAGATTCGTAGTTATGGTGGAACAGTGCCAGATGTGAAGATTACAGTCAATAGCAGTTCCAGTTCAGATTCTGATTCATCTTCCTCAGATTCAACAAGCTCGGGTTCTTCGAATTCAAGTAATGATTCAAGTAGCAATTAAAGATAAACAAAAAATAGGTTTGGAACATAACTATTTTTCTTCTAAGCTTGCAGCATAGACGCAGAACATAACATAGCTTTTTATGCTTAAAATAAATAGCTCCTGGTAATCAAAGTACGATTACCAGGAGCTATTTGCCTTAATATTCGAAAGCTGACCATGTTATATTCCGCTCTCTTTTATTAAGAAATATTATTCAGGATCAAGGTCATTAGTACGTTTAGCAATGGCTGGCAAGATTAAACCAAGAGCAATCAAGACAATTGGCGTAATGATGTTTAAAGCTAATTGGAACCACCATGATGATGGATCTTTTGCCATATCCATCTTAGGAACCATTCCTAAAACACAAGCAAATGCTGTTAAGAAGAAAGTCCAAAGGCCAAATCCAAAGCCAACGTACTTATTCTTAACGAACATATAGTCTGATTTATATTTATCTAGTTGTTTAGTCAAAAGCATATAAGCAATGAAGACCCAGAGATAACGCATTGGCATGACGATTGAATTTAGATTCAAGAGCCAATTATATAAATCGTTCATCCCATTGATACCAAGTGCAGGCACAATAATAAGAATGGAAACAAGAATGGCAGTCATCTTATAACCGTTGATGGCAATACCACGTTTGTTTTTCTTCGAAAGCGACTTAGGGATGTACTTCTTATCAGCATCGCCTAAAAGCATTCTTAGTGGTGCATCGATAGAAATTGCTAAGGCTGCCGCTGAAGCAACGGTATTCGTGATGGCATATGCCCAGACGAACAAGTTTCCTACGTGGAAGCTATTTCCAAGGAATTGGAAGGCTTGGTAAGCACCATTAGCCATCAAATCAGCTGGGATATGATTTGAATTGACGATCATACCAATAGCAAATGAACCTAGAATAGCTGAAATAGCCACCATAACAGCTAAAATAATCATACCTAGTGGGAATTCCTTCGAAGCATTCTTAGTCTTGTTAACATATGGCGAGATTTTTTCTGACCCACCAACGGCGAAGACTAACATTGAGATAGTTGTAAAATATTGGAAATCGAATTTCGGTATGTATGTGTGAATATCAGTCATGTCTGGTGTGGCAATTTGAACATGAGTGATGAATGGTGCACTGACACCTAAAATAATAAAGAGCATCGACATGGTAAACATTGCGATTCCGGCAATACTACCTAAATTATTTAAAGTGGTTGCCCCTTTACTAGCTAACCAAACGAAGAGTAAGAAAATAATCAAACTTGCTCCTTGTACGACTAAAGGTGAAGCAGTTTGGATAAATGAACCGTTTCCCTTGAATAACCAACTTAAACTAACCATAATGATTTGTGGTTTTTGGGCAAGGTAAGGAACATGAACTACCCAATATGTCCAAGCGGCAAAATAAGCAAACTTATTGTTTGAGAGCATCTTAATCCAAGAACTGACACCCCCGCCTTCTTCTTGAAAGGCTGATCCAAGTTGTCCCACCATTAAAGTGTATGGAACAAAATAAAGAACCATAATTAAAATCCATGATGTTATAACAGCTAAACCTTGATTAGCGAAGTTGTTAATAACGTTGTTAAGACCCCAAACGGTGGTAAACCCTAAAAGAGCAATATTCCACCATCTAAATGTCTTTGCATTACTAGCATCTGACATAGTTAAATCCTCCTACGAAGGAGATTATACATGAAATATACAAACAAAACTTCTAAATAATGATATAGTTTTTTTACTATATATAATGTTATATTAAAGTAAATAATTTTTTATGAAATTGACAGATTGCATCAAAAAATTATAATTTAGGAATGCGGCTGTTAAAAAGAATTATTTTTAATCAATGGAATTAAGCTGTATAATTGCACTCTATCTAGATATAATACAGAATGGAACAAAAAGAGAGCTTGTTTTATATTAGGTAGCAAATTAATCGGAGTTTACTATGGATAATAACAATAAGAATAATATGTCCAGAGAACGCAGGCGCAGAACGCGTAATAACGCCTTAGCATCTGGCAATAATGGGAAGATTAAACGCCCATTTCTTAAGATATTAGGGCTAGTGCTTCTAGTCGTGATATTTGTAACGGGTGCATATGGATTTAGATTATATGCTCAAGCACAAAACTCGTTGGGTAAAACTTATAAGGCTTTGGATGGTAAAAAGGTTTCAACACGAATCAACAATAAAAAACCAATTTCTATCTTATTATTAGGAGTCGATACGACCGATAATGGGATTCGTGATATGGAAAAAGATTATCACGGAAATTCAGATACGATGATCGTAGTTACAGTCAATCCAAAGACAAACAAGACGACAATGGTATCAGTACCAAGAGATTCAATGGCACAAATTTGGAAAAATGATAATAAGAAAACAAAGAAAATTCAAAAAATAAATTCAGCTTATAATCTCGGAAATGAAGAGGGCGCCGTTGCAACGACGGAGAAGCTTTTGAACATACCAATCGATTATTATGTTAAGGTTGATTTTAATTCTTTGAAGCAAATTGTTAATGCTGTTGGCGGTGTAGATGTTAAAGTACCATTTAGCTTCTCTTATGGAGATACCGGTGAAAAAGAATCTCACTTTAAGAAGGGAAAGATGCATTTAAATGGCAAGCAAGCCTTGGATTATTCCAGAATGCGCTACGAAGACCCTCAAGGAGATTATGGACGTCAGTTACGACAACGTCAGGTCATAACGGCAATCATCAAGAGTGCGGCAAGTGCCAATACATTCACGCACTATCAAAAAGTGTTAGATAGTATTTCTAGTTCTATGACAACTAATCTAAGTTTCAATGATATGCAATCAGTTTTCTTCAACTACCGTGGAGCAGCTAAGAATATCGATTCAGATCATTTGCAAGGATATAGTTCTATGATTAGTGGTTCGTCATATGAAGTTATTCCAACTAAGGAATTAAGACGTGTTTCCAATAAATTGCGTAAGCAATTGAATCTTTCAAAAGAACAGTTGAATAATAAAGAAACGAAGCTAAATTCTTTGAATGAGAAGAATGGGTTCTCATTTAATTCAACTAATGGCCAGCAAAATTATACGATTTATACTGGTAATACAAGTTCTTATGGAAGTACATTTGGCAATACGGGAACCACAAACAACTCGAATACAACAGGCTATACAAGAAATAAAATGTTTTAATAGAGTTTAAATAAAAGGGCTGAGACAAAGGTTTCAGCCTTTTGTTATGTTATGGGAAATAAAAGGAGATAAATATGAGTGTTTTAGAAGTACACGGATTATCACAACAATTTTTGGATAAGAAATTGTATGATGATGCGGATTTACAAGTTAATAAAGAAGATCATTTAGGAATAATTGGTCAAAACGGTGTTGGTAAATCAACTTTTATCAAAATATTGACTGGTCAAATCGAACCAGATGAGGGAAAAATATCCTGGAAGAAGCATCTAACTGTTGGTTATTTAGACCAACAAGCTAAATTAGCCCCAGGTTTATCAATTTATGAGTATCTACAAACAGCTTTTTCAGACTTGTATGAAACAAGCGACAAATTAAACGATATTTACATGAATAATCCTTCAGATGAAGACCTTGAAAGAGCTGGAAAACTCCAAGAAATCTTGGATGCCAATGATTTCTATGAGTTGGATACTAAAATTCAACAAGTAGCGACAGGTTTAGGATTAGATGCGATTGGATATGATCATGACGTTTCCAAACTCAGTGGTGGTCAAAGATCGAAGATTATCTTAGCTAAAATTTTGTTAGAAGAACCAGATATGATTTTACTGGATGAGCCAACTAATTATTTGGATACTAACCATATCGACTGGTTAGCTGATTATTTGAATGATTTTAGTGGTGCCTTTATCGTAATTTCCCACGACTATACTTTCTTGGACCGCATCATCAACTGCGTGGCTGATTTTGAATTTGGTAAGATTACTAAATATACTGGGACTTTGAATCAAGCTCTCAAGCAAAAGGCTGCTAATAAAGAAACATATATGAAGGCTTACGTTAAGCAACAGGAGAAAATCTCAAAGACTAAGGCCTATATTAGGAAATTTAAGGCTGGTTCTCGTTCTAAGAGTGCTAAAAGTAGAGAGAAACAACTCGCACATATGGACGTTTTGACTCCTCCTGGGAATAAGACAGCCGCTAGCTTTGGTTTTCCATATGTCGAAGTACCTAGTTCCAGGATGCTATTGGAAGTAAATAACCTAAAAGTTGGATATGATGGAGAAGCTCTTTTTGATAAAGCTTTGAACTTCTCGATTGTTAGTGGCGAGAAAATGGTTATCAAAGGATTCAATGGTATCGGTAAGTCTACCTTGATCAAAACCCTATTAGGGATATTGAAGCCTATTGAGGGTAACTTTGATTTCTCAGAGACGGTTAAGATTGGCTATTTCAAGCAAGATTTAGTATGGAAGAATAACCTCGAATCACCTTATCAATATATCAGTGGCGAACACCCTGATAGGGATGGTAAAGAAGTTCGTCAGGTCTTAGCTAGAACTGGTTTGACTAATCAACAAATCATGTCATCGTTGCGTTCACTTTCTGGTGGGGAGCAGACTAAGGTCAAGATTGCTGATTTAATGTTTGATAATACTAACTTCCTATTCATGGATGAGCCAACTAATCATTTGGATGATGAAAGTAAAGCCGCTTTGCGTAGAGGGCTGAAAAACTATGATGGCTCAATGATTCTAGTAACTCACGAAGAGGATTTCTATAGTAGCGACTGGATCGATAAGGTCCTAGATATTGAAAAGATCAAAGAAAATTGATTATTTTCAAAAAAATATGAAAAAGTACTTGCATTGGTTTACCATAAACGGTAATATATTACCTGTTGTCACGACGAGTCAGTCGTATCAATGGTTTGGCAGTTTTGCTGCTGAATCATTGAAAAAATAATTTTAAAAAGTTGTTGACATTGAGTTGATAACTTGTTATGATTATTAAGTTGACTCGTTGAGAGCAACGACCTAACAATTTGATGATTATTTCATTAAATTGTTAGAAAAATTATTTTAAAAAGTTCTTGACATTAACTTGTCGGCTTGATAAAATAATTAAGTCGCTGATGAGCGTAAGCGCTTAATCAGCTGGTAGACCTTTGAAAACTGAACAAAGTTTTAAC
>NZ_VDFP01000207.1 GCF_009600985.1 Companilactobacillus halodurans | reverse complement strand
TTAGTTCCTAGAATGAATTTAAACTGAAATTACAAGGAGGTATTATTATGAGTAGTCGTGATACTGCAAATGTTCTATGGTTTGATGAATTGCATCGTAAGGATGTTAATTTAGTAGGTGGCAAGTCTTCATCGTTGGGAGAGATGACTTCGTCAATGGAAGTACCAGTGCCATATGGCTTTGTAACAACCGCACGCGCATATCAATACTTTATGAGCCAAACAGGTTTAAACGATAAAGTAAATGAGTTACTTGAGGGAATAAAGGATTACGAAAATTCAGACGAACTTCACAAAACTTGTGAGGAAATCCGTAATTTGATTGTTGGAGCTACAATGCCAAGCGATTTGGCTGAAGATATTAAGAAAGCATACGCGGATCTATCTGAAAAGATGGGACAAGATGATCCATTCGTAGCTATTAGATCTTCTGCAACAGCTGAAGATTTGCCAAATGCATCATTTGCCGGTCAACAAGAATCATACTTGAATATTAAAGGTGCTGATGATGTTGTTAACCGAGTACAGCAATGTTATTCATCACTATTTACTGATCGTGCAACATACTATCGTCATAAGCAACACTTCCCACATGAAAAAGTTGCTTTGTCAGCCGCTGTTCAAATGATGGTCTTTTCAAAGGCTTCAGGTATTATGTTCTCAGTTAATGTTGCTAATGGTGACGAGTCCAAAATCGTGATTGATGCAATTTATGGCTTAGGCGAGTATATCGTTTTGGGAAAGGTTACACCGGATCATTTTGTTATCGACAAACAATCAATGAAGATTGTTGAAAAGAATATTATTAAGAAATCAATTCAATTAGTTAGACTTCCTGATGGAGGAACAAAAGAAGAGCCTGTACCAGAAGAATTGCAGGATAAACAAGCATTAACCGATAGCCAAGTTATTGAATTGGCTGGATATGTTAAAGAAATTGAACGTCACTACGGATGTTACATGGATATGGAATATGCTTTGGATGCCAATACTAACCGTCTCTGGATCGTTCAAGCTCGTCCAGAAACCGTTTGGTCACAAAGAAAGAAGAAGGCTAAAGGCGAAGATGTAGGGGATGAGAACGTGGTTGATGAATCTGATGCTAAAGTTGTTGTTCG
>NZ_VDFP01000206.1 GCF_009600985.1 Companilactobacillus halodurans | reverse complement strand
AAATCTTTGGATTACGGAGAAAGGCCCGAGCAATAGCAATTCGTTGTTTTTGTCCACCGGAGAGTTTGACGCCGCGTTCACCGATTTGAGTTTCCAATTGATCAGGAAAGTTACGAACGAACTCGTCGGCATAGGCTAATGATAAACCGTGCCAAAGTTGTTCATCGGTCAATTGTTTATCTAGTCCGTATTGCAAGTTGTCTCGAATGCTACCAGCAAAAACGGCACTATCTTGGGAAACGTAGCCGATTTGGGAACGCCAATTAGCTAAATCAATATTTTTAATATCGTGGTCGCCAATTAAAATGGAACCACTATCTGGTTGATAAAATCTTTCTAGTAGAGAGAAAATAGTTGATTTACCACCACCAGAAGGTCCAGCAAAGGCAATGACTGTATTAGGTTTAGCTTCAAAAGAAACATTTTTCAAAATAGGTTTATCAGGGTCGTAACTAAAATCAAGATGAGTAGCTGTAATAGTTTGTCCTTCCACATCAACTGTTTTTCCTGCGGTAGTAACTTCTGGTTTTGTTTGTAAAATTTCTTGAATGCGTTCAGTTGAACCCATTGCTTTTTGAACTTGGGAGAAGAAGGTCGCAAAGCTGGCTACTGGAGTAATGATATTAAATAGGTAGAGTAGAAAGGCGACCAAGGAACCGCTTGAGAGGGTACCTTGTTGAATTCTAACAGCACCATAACCTAAGATACCGACAAAAACACCTAACATGGCTGTTGTCATAATTGGTTGTAAAACGGCTTCCACACGGGCGTCTTTAATTCCAACTTTGAAAATCTTGTCGATAAAGTTGTCACCTGTTGCACGTTCAAAACTTTCACCATTACTTGATTTGATTAAACGAACTTCGGCTAATTTTTCGCTAGCATCGGCATTGAAATCAGCAGTGGCGGCCTGCAGTTTCCGACCTAGTTTTGACATGATTCGACCAATCGGTAAGAGAATTAAGACGAAGATAGGGATGATGCCGAACATAAGTGATGCCATTTTCCAATCCATGAAGAATAAGATAATCATGGAACCAATTAATTGAATAGCTCCGGTAATAAAATTAGGGAACTGAGCAGTAATTAAATCTTTGATCACACTCGTATCATTGACTAATCTAGAGCTTGTTTCACCCGACTT
>NZ_VDFP01000205.1 GCF_009600985.1 Companilactobacillus halodurans | reverse complement strand
TGCCAAAACGTAGTAAAGAATATTTATTCATGAAAGGAGATTGGAAGAAATGCTTGGAGTCATACGATAAAATAAAAAACCGTCAGTCAGTTGATTAATGGAAAAATTGATTTAGATGGTAAATTGATTGCTGGTTTAGCTTTAGTTTTGGGAACTTCCGAATCTGTTTGGAAAAATCTTAATGATAAATATTTTGAAATTAAGAGTCAAATTGAAAAGCAAAATCAATTGGAAGATGAGAAGACTATTCAACGACAGCTTGACTATAAATATTGGACTAATCTAGGTGTTTTACAGCCAACGAATAATGCAGAACAAAAGATTTCTGAGTTAAGAAAGTTTTTTTATGTTTCTAGTTTAAAGGTACTGGAAAATAGGGACTTTTTAGTCCAATATAAAACAGCTATTCCAGAAATAACGGATAAGAATGTAATAAACTCTAATGCTTGGGTTCAAACAGCACTCAATATGGGTGAGATTGAAGACGTTGCGCCAATTAATTTGGAAACTTTAAAAAAGATGTTGCCTGAGATACGCAAAATGACACTTGAAACTCCTGATGTATTCGTTCCCAAATTGAAACAAATTTTAAAGGAATCTGGTGTGGCTTTTGTCGTTCTTCCTAACTTAATAAACTGTGGTATCAACGGAGCCGTTAAGTGGTTGGGGAAAGATAAAGTTTTGCTTGCTATGAATGATCGCAGCAAGTATACGGATATCTTCTGGTTTGCCTTTTTCCATGAAATAAAACATGTCTTCCAACAGAAAAAAGGCCACATAATTTTGTCCATTGAGAAAGATGTTGGCCTTAAGAGTGCGTTGGATTTAGAGACACTGGAAAAAGATGCTGATGAATTTGCTAAAAATTATCTTATCGACAAGATTCAATATAATGAATTCTTAACCAAAGGTGACTTTTCTAAAAAAGCGATTGAAGAATTTTCTCAAGATAATCAGATTAATCCGGGCATTGTGGTCGGTCAGTTACAGCGGGAAAAGTACATTCCTGTTACTCGATTAAATAATTTACGACATAAATATAACTTTTCTGCTTATAATTTTTGATATCTCTGAGTAAGAATAAGCTTGGACAATGGTTATGAAATGGCGATAAAAATTATTACAGATAGAAAAGTTAAGTACAATAAACGCCCAGCAATGTTGGATGAACTACGAGCTTT
>NZ_VDFP01000204.1 GCF_009600985.1 Companilactobacillus halodurans | reverse complement strand
AGCAAAGAAGTCGAAACAATTGATCAATTGCTGGCTGACCCATGGGCAGTCGATATTCAAGACATTTGGGAGCAAGCAGCTCATAATCCAGATCCTGATAAACGCAAGCTGTTTGACGCGTTACACACTTACCTCTTAGATAAGCGCCAAGAGTAAATTATCAACGAAAAGCATTTTGTGATTTAACATGGACAGGTCAAATAATCAGTGACTGAAATAAAAAGGAGGCACAAAATATGGCTAAGACACGAACATATATGGACAAGTATAAATTCACAGCTGCAGAAAACCATCGGTTTGCCCGAGCAAATTTTACCAAGTTAGTGCATACTAATGCTCGCTTTGAAGGCGTTAATACCACTTTGCCACAAACACAAACTATTATGGACGGTATGAGCGTAGCAGGAGTACCTGTTGAAGATGTTTTGACGATTGTTAATTTAAAGCGTGGGTGGCAATATATCACTGCTCAAAATTCCCCTTTAACGTTAACCATGGAAAAACAAATCAACAAGATTGTGGCAGCGGAAGACGCCTTAGTACCGGGAGAATTACGGCAAGGGAAAGGAGGAGTTGATTTAGGTAGTGAAGACTTTTTTGAACCACCTTTAATTAACGAAAAACAAGAACAATCCTTTTTACAAAAAATCTTGGCTGATCCACGAACGACGATTACTGATAAAGCATTGACTGTCATGTATCATAATATGCGCCAACAAATCTTTTGGGACGGGAACAAAAGGACGGCAACTTTAAGTGCTAATAAAATTATGATTGACGGTGGTGCAGGCTTAATCAATGTGCCGTTAGATAAGTGGGATCAATGGAACGAACTAATTGCCAATTATTATCAGACTAATGACATGACTAAAATTAAACAGTGGACATATGATAATGGTATTCAAGGATTACAAATTCGAGCAAACAAAAAATTAAGTGCTAATGAATTAAACCAGATGTACAAGCAACTAAAAAAACGGATAAATTAGAACTTAAACTAGTTGAAGACGAGATTAGTAAAAGAACCCAAAACCATCTCAAAGACTTTGCTAAAAACAATCTAGAAGTTAAGCCAAAAAATAATCCTGAAAATAAAAACGATCGGCCTAGTTATTAGGTTGATCGTTTTTGAGTTTATTTGGTTTATGGGTATTAACGTAATCGGCAAATATTTTTAAAAGCTCT
>NZ_VDFP01000203.1 GCF_009600985.1 Companilactobacillus halodurans | reverse complement strand
AACAGTCCAAAGTTGTCTACTAATAGCCATCATTCCTAATGTAGCTGGTAAAATAATGAATACCGTGAATTGAACGATGTTTTGCATTAATTTTTGAATTGGTTCTTTGCCAACTTTACGACTAATCATGGCTGAAAGAGCTGGTATGACAGACGATGAAACGGAAATAGCTAGAGATACTAAGACCATGATTAATTTATTAGCTTGGAATCCAAACATAGCATAAAGGTCATCGATTGTTTTTTGACTGGCATGAAGAATCAGTTCATAGATCCAAGTAAAAGTGGTTTGATCAAATAACTGTAGAACAGTCATGATCGTATCAACCAAAAGAAACGGAATGGCCGAACGTAACATTGAAGCGAAGTTAATGTCTGGAGCTGATTCAGGTAAATCAGTACTTGTCTTGATATCTGTAACGGTGACAGAACGTCTAACTTTAATTCTAATCCAAAGTAGGAACAGATAAGCTAGCGTAGCACCAATAAAAGATGCTAGAGTAGACTGATTTACAGCCGTCATGTAATTACCCTTTTGAAGGATCATGATTGTATAAGTAGCATAAAGCATATAAGCTACGCGAGCAATTTGTTCAATAACTTGTGAAAAGGCTGAATAGGAAATGAACGCATAGCCTTGAATGTAACCTCGTAAAATACCAAGAGCGGGAATAATTAGCATAGCTACACTCAAGTATTTAATTGGTGTTACGACACGCATATCGCCAGCTGCTAAGACAATAGCGACGTACTTTGCGCCAAAGAACATAATCAAGGCCAAAACGACGCCGACTAATGACATGTATATAGTGTATTTTTTAAAAAGCTTTTCACTTTGATCGTAGCGACCTAAAGCATTGTGAGCAGCCACCTCTTTAGAAATAGCTGAAGGAATTCCTGCTGTGGCAATGATCAAAAACAAATTATAAATGTTATAAACCTTACCATACAAGGCATTAGCTGCACCAACAGCTAAGGGTCCAATCCAAATATTCCAAGGAATAATGTAGATAACAGATAAAATTCGGGAAAGAATTCCACTGATAGAAATCCAGAGAGAACTTTTGAGTAATGAATCTTTTTTCATTTTATTTTCCATTCTTTATAAAATTACTTATATTATAGAAGATTTAGGATTATTTAAAGAAAACAGCTACCAAAATCAAAGCGATTAAAGCAGGCAATCCT
>NZ_VDFP01000202.1 GCF_009600985.1 Companilactobacillus halodurans | reverse complement strand
ACCAAGCCTTTGCTAAGCCGTCAAAAACAGCTTTTTCGTAGTTGTCCAAGTCGGGCTTAACGGTCGGCTTTATCTCATGATTAGCACGTCTCTTATACTCTGCTTTGGATAATCCTTTTTGGATTCTTCTGCAAAAGCGTATGTGTGCAACTAACGGCACGCCTCTTTGAAACAGCTGCTTGTTGCGGTATTTGTCCCAATACAATATTTTTATGCCGTTCTTATACACTCGATATTTAGAACGTGTGTAGCCCTTACTTCCGGATCTATTTGAATTGAAACCTGGTCTTGATGCTGGCACTGGTTCACCGTCAATCACTAATTTCAGTTGATTAGTCACTTGCTGCCCCTTTCTTATGCGTATCACGAATCCTTTTAAGACGTTCTTGGAAGTCCTCTTTTGGTATTGGATTCTCAACCGGTGCTTTGACCTTACTCCAGTCAGTCCCGACCTCTTTACGTGCATTTGGCTTATGGTATCTGCTTGCTTTCGATTCCTGATTAGCTTGTACTGCCATAGTGTCGTATTGTTTACGTAACTTAGCCGCTGAGAGCACGTTACCAGACCAAAATTCGTTAGTCTGTGACCAATCAATCATTTTTTTGATCTTTTCGTAAACTTTAAGGATATGCGGCTGAACTTACTTATTGAAAATGACTTAATTATTATATTAAGCATTATATTGGTTTGGACTAGTAGTACTTTGATACATTTATTTGTGAGTTATTTAAGTGATTTTTTAGGAATAAATAAGTGCAGATTCACTAGTGCCTTTGTGGGATTATTAATTTTGGCATTAAGTGTTGGAGTTATTCTATTTACTTTTATGCAAATGTCAATCATTACAATGGTTCTTTATTGGGGTGTATCACCAAGAAATACTTTTTTGAAATTTTGCTTATTTGATATTATGGGAATTATTATTACGAGTGTTTTTAATATATATTTGTTACAAAATTATTTCGAAACAAGGCGTTAGATTACATTCAGGATAAGAAAATGTACGTTTATGATTAAATTGGCACAAAAATAAATTTTTGGAGTATTATCAAGATAATAACAGAGTAAAGAAGGGGTCTGCGTGAATTTTAATAACGATTTTTATAAAGGAAAATACTTTTGGATAGGCGTTTTGGGATTATCATTTTTGATTAACTTCCCTTGGAATAATGTCTGTACTATTAAC
>NZ_VDFP01000201.1 GCF_009600985.1 Companilactobacillus halodurans | reverse complement strand
AAACCTCCATTGTTCAATCAAAAAGTTCTCTTGATTGATGTCGATTTGCAAGCTAATACTACAAGTAATGTAAAAAGAACTTTTAATCAACGTCATTTCCCACAGTCCTTTGTAAAGGCAGTACAAAGTGGAACTTTAAAAAATGCAATCTTTCCACTAACAAAAAATCTCGATTTCATTGCAGGTTCAATTGCCGAACACGAGCTTACTGATACGATTATCGATAACTCGAAGAGTAAACGAGACAGATATTTATATTTGGTAAAAATGGTAGATGAAATCAAATACGATTACGACTATATTTTTTTTGACGTCGCTCCTTCCACTGACACAGTCGTTGATGCAATAATTATGGCTTCTGATTATATCATTGCCGTACAAGAAGTTCGTAAAATGGCGATGGAAGGAACAAGTAATTTCATTGGGAAATACCTACAACCAATGTTAGATAATTTTCCTGAAGAAGCACACTTTCAAGTTGCAGGTGTATTGCCCGCACTTTTAACTTCTCATAAGAAGCGACAAATCGAAAACTATAGAGAGACTGTTGAAGTTTATGGACGCGATAACGTGTTCCACACTATTATCAAAAATCACGACCGTTTAGAAAATTTTGGCGAAGATGGTGTCTCACTCGAAGATTATAATGATCGAAAAATGTTTGGGCTCTTTGCCGATCTATTTTGTGAACTAGAGGCTCGAATTTCCTCATTTGAGAAAACTGGAGATGTTGAAAACTTTACTTATCAATCAAAATATTTTGATGCACTTGAAAATATTACATTACCACTTGGCAAGGAGATCGAAATAAATGGCGTTGCTGAATAAAAAGAACAATAAACAAAACACAGAAGATAATCGGAACAAGCCAACCATTATTGATGACGATGCAAAGATTACTTACGGTGAAAAACAATATAAGGCCAAAGATAGGCAGCCTATACAAGTCGATCCTCCGGTTGCCGATATGGTTCGAAATATCAGCTATGCAAAAGATATGCCAATGTACGAGGTTGTCAAAGTCGCCATGGAAGCTTATCGCGATACTCTTAGCGACTCTGAAAAAATAATTTATGATATGCGACAAGGCAAATAAATATAGCTAGTATATTAAATATACTTAATATACTAGCTATATTTATTTGCCTTGTTGTTCTTTATCTATCACGAAATATATCAAATATATTTGA
>NZ_VDFP01000200.1 GCF_009600985.1 Companilactobacillus halodurans | reverse complement strand
AGATCAATGGTCAAACTAAAAAGGCTGAACAAGATTTTGCTAGAGAAAATTCTTATACTTTAAATGATTACTTCTTAGCACGTGGCTTTGCTGTCATTTATGTGGCTGGGATTGGGACTAAAGATTCTGACGGTTTCCGAACTACTGGTGACCCAGAAGAAACTACTTCAACTGTTTCTATTATCAAATGGCTGACTGGTGAATTGCCCGCCTTCACAAATCGAACTGACAACATTGAAATTAAAGCATGGTGGTCCAATAAAAAAATTGCAATGACAGGACGTTCTTACTTAGGTACTCTTGCTACAGCCGCCGCCACAACCGGTGTTTATGGTCTAAAGACAGTTATTAGTGAGGCTGCCATTTCAAGTTGGTACGACTACTACCGTGATGGTGGCTTAGTAATTGCCCCAGATGGCTTTCCCGGTGAAGACGCTGATGTACTAGCAGAGGAAACTTTCAGTCGTCGTTTGCAACCTGGTGATTTTCACAATATCAAGGATAAATGGAATGAACAAATTACTAAGATCCAAAAAGGGGAAGATCGAATTACAGGCGCCTATAATACTTTTTGGGATGCTAGAAACTATCACAAAAACTTTTCTAATATAACTGCTGACGTCTTTATGGTCCATGGTTTAAATGATTGGAATGTAAAGCCACGCAATGTTGAAAGATTATGGAACGGGATTAAGCATAACGGCGTTACACAAAAGATCATTCTCCATCAAGGACAACATATTTACATCAATGCCTTCAGATCAATTGACTATAACGATATTATCAATCTCTGGCTAACGCATGAATTATTAGGAATTGACAATCAAGCTAAAGAAATAATTCCTAATGTTATCATTCAGGATAATACTAAAACAGAAACTTGGAACAGTTATCAAGACTGTTCTAATGCAAAAAATGATAAGATTAACTATCACTTATCAGATGATAAATTACTCACTAAAGACGTTGCTGGGTCCATTCAATCCTTCAGTGATAAACTCGATGAAAAGACGTTTGATTATTACAGTAAGCATAACGCCATTTGGGAAAAAGATTTATTATCTACCGATAAAAAACTAATCAATAATCAACTAACTTATAAAACTGAACCTCTAAGTGAGCCTTTAATTATCGATGGAAAAGTTAAACTTCACTTAACTGTATCTTCAAGTCAAGACTTGGGGCTTTTGAGTT
>NZ_VDFP01000199.1 GCF_009600985.1 Companilactobacillus halodurans | reverse complement strand
AATTGAGTTATAACAGGGCGGCATTGATTACGTATTTGCTTGGCTTGGGGAAACTTTTACTACGTATTCATGTTAATTTATCAGCCAGAGTTATCAATTCAGCGGCAAACGTTTAGTTTTGCCTTATTGTGGTTGCTCTCAGTTATTTTAAATATTTTGCTAAGCGGATACGCCAATTTACTAATCGCCATCTTAATTTATTTAGTCCTTTGGCCAGACCAAAAGTTTGATTATTATTTAATTAATATCATCTTAGTGAGTTTCCTCATAAAATTCTGGGCTTTTATTTTACCAAGCCCCCTTCTCATGCATTATTTCCCCAATTCCAACATCGTTTCGTACGGATTTAACCTAATTATTAGTCTTGTCGAATTCATCTTATCCATCACATTCGTCTATTTTTACAATTATTTTAAACTCAATGACTTCTTCCAATCACGGCAAAATCCTATGACCAGCATTGTACTAGGATATATCTACATCATTTGTTTCTTATTTTTGAAATTAACTCAAAATTTTCGGACTTATGCTCCACTAATTATGGGAATCTTCGGATTTATTATTTTACAGTGTCTTTTTATTATCGTTGTTTTCACGATTACCCGACGCCGCCAATTAAAAATTTATCGTGACCGATTTTCTGAAGAACAAGTTAAAAATCTCAAAATGTACACCGACCAACTCGAGCACGATCAATTAAAATTACGTCATTTTAAACATGATTATAAAAATTTACTTTTCAGTCTGAAAACAGTTGCTGCTGAACAAGATTACACCGCCATGAATCAGGCCTTGGATAATTTAGAGAATTATTCAGACGATTATTTAAATAATTTATCAATGGATTTATATCAGGATCTCAATAATGTTAAGAATCCTTACTTAAAAAGTCTTTTTATCAATAAACTCAATACTATCAATCAAAAAAACATTAAATGTTCTTTCAGTTGTACCGATGAGTTGAATAATTTACCGATGAACGATTTGGACTTGATTAACCTTTTGGATCAGGCAATTGATAACGCCATTCTCTTCACCAAACGTCAAGAACACGGTCAAATTCAGTTAGCAATCACTCAGGAAGATAATCAATTAGCATTTTTAGTCAACAATACTGTAGCCAATATTCCTACGACAGAACGTGAACAAGATTATTTGGACCTTTTAAATATCAAATCACTAAAGAAAAAATATAATAAT
>NZ_VDFP01000198.1 GCF_009600985.1 Companilactobacillus halodurans | reverse complement strand
TTGCGGTCAAAGTGAGAGAGAAAGATAAAATCGAAGATCCTTCCAAAGGTGATCAACGGAAGGTTCAGCTGATCTGTACTCTGATTCATAATCCTAAATTGTTGATTCTTGATGAACCTTTTAGTGGCTTAGATCCTGTTAATGCGGATCTTTTGAAGCAGGCAATTTTAACTGCTAAAAAACAAGGTGCTGCTATTATTTTTTCCAGTCATGATATGGAAAATGTTGAAGAATTGTGCGATAAACTTGTGATGTTGCGTAATGGAAAAGTTGTTTTAAATGGAGCAGTTCAAGAAGTTCGTGACTCCTTTGGGAAAACGATGATTTATGTAACAACAGATCAAAGTATTGATAAGCTAGCTACCTTGTCACACGTTGTAGCTGCCAAACCGTTAGAATCACGTCGATATGTTTTGTATCTAGATAAAGAAGAAGCAGGACGTGATGTCTTTGATGAATTGACACATGGGCAATATATTGAAGAATTCAGTCAACAACCACCGACTTTGAATGAAATTTTCAGAAGAAAAGCGGGTGAAAAAGATGAATAAACTATGGATCGTTACATTAGAAACCTTTTTACGCCAAGTTAAATCTTGGAGTTTTGTCATGTTAGTCTTTGGTCCATTTCTAATGTTTGGAATTACTATTGGTGCTGGTTATTTAGGTGCCTCAAATACTGAGAATAATTCTGAAATAGCAGTAATCAGTCAAAATTCACAATTGCGTAACAGCTATCTAAAGGCTAATAAAACTGATGTTAATACTGCTATTACTGATCAAACTAAGGCAAAAAAACAATTGAATAAGGGAAAGATTGCTGGTTATTTAACTTTAAAGAGCGATAATCAGAAGATTTCAGCACAGTACGTATGAACAAGTTCTTTAGATTCATCAATGAAGTCTAAAATCAATATCTTCCTAAATACTCAACAACAACGGCTAAATTTGGCTAATGCTCAGTTATCAGCAACTCAGATTCAGGCCTTACAGCAACAACCTAAGTTAACAGAAAATGTTCAAAAGAAAACTGGAACGGCTCATACAGCCAAAATTATTTCCTTTTGGATCACAGTCGTCATGGTTTATATAATTTTGATTACCTACACTACTATCACAGCTCAAGAAATTGCTTCCGAAAAGGGAACTAAGATAATGGAAATTATCTTTTCCAGTACCACAGCACTCAAGTATTTCTTAGGTAAA
>NZ_VDFP01000020.1 GCF_009600985.1 Companilactobacillus halodurans | reverse complement strand
ATGTATATTACTATAACAACAAAAGGATAAGGACAAAATTGGCCGGAAAGACACCGGTAGAATACCGGAATCTTTCCGACCAACTGATTGCCTAAAATAAACTCCAATTAATGGGGTTCACTTCATTTTGTGACTTGAGATTTTTTGTTATCTTTTAACTAATTTAACGATTGTTTCAACGTGTGGCGTTTGTGGAAACATATCAACTGGTTGTAAGTAAACGACCCGATATTCCTTAGTCAAAGTAACCAAATCCTTGGCTAACGTGGATGGGTTGCAAGAAACATAAACTAGCTTTTCAACGGGATGCTCGTTTAAAGTTCTGATTAAATTGTTTTCCAAGCCAGTACGAGGAGGATCGACGATAACTGAATTAACAGCTACTTTGTCATTCAGTAGTTGTGGATAAATTTTATCAACTGAACCGACGTAGTAATCGGCATTTTCAACTTCATTTAATTTGGCATTGGCTTTGGCATCTTCAATCGCTTCAGGGATAATTTCAATACCATAGATATGTTTAACTTTATCAGCCATCGTGATGCCGATAGTCCCAACACCGCAATAAGCATCGAGTAGGATGTCTCTTGGACTTGGCTCCAAGGCTTTGTTAACTAGGTCATATAATTTATCGGTTTGTAGAGAGTTCAATTGTAAAAAAGCTCGAGGTGAAAGATTGAAGAGATAGCCATTGATATCTTCTTGCAAATATTCGTCGCCCCAAAGTAATTTCGTTTCATCGCCCCAAACAGCCCCTTGGTCTTCTTTATTGATATTTTGAGAGATTGAACTAACTTCAGGAATTTCTTTTTGAATTCTTTCAATCAATTGGTGCTCTTTGATAAACTTGGTAGAACGTGTCACGAAGGTAACTTGTAATTGGTTGAATTCGACTGATTCACGGATAATAATCATGCTAAGGATTCCTGATTTTTGCTCTGGATTGAAGACGGGAATCTGTAAATCTTTGATCATCGAAACGATTTTACGCATGGCTTGCATTGTTAAGTCCATTTGCGTAGGCATTTCTTCTAGGTCGACTAATTCTTGAGTGCCATTTTTGTAAAGACCGCAACGAATTTGTCCATCGATTTCTTGAATGGGGAATTGAGCTTTATTACGATATTTTTCTTGTT
Organism: Companilactobacillus halodurans; assembly: GCF_009600985.1. Lineage (GTDB taxonomy): Bacteria > Bacillota > Bacilli > Lactobacillales > Lactobacillaceae > Companilactobacillus > Companilactobacillus halodurans. The sequence goes on along the minus strand of NZ_VDFP01000020.1, from coordinate 46,019 downwards.
GAACAGAGCCGACGGTTGGTCTGATCATGTATTTATCGTGAGCATAAGGCTTATACTTTTCAAGCGATTCACGGAGGATATCCGCCTTATATTTTAATTGGTCCTCATATTTGATATGGGCAAATTCTAGGCCTCCTACTTCATTGGCGAGTTCAGGAGTATCAGGATTTCTTGCTGGACTAGCTTTTCTTAATTTATGGATGCGACCGTTTAAAAAATGTTCGTGGACGTCAGTTACTTCGCAGACGATGACGTCTTGCGGAACTGCTTTAGGTACAAAGACGATGACATGCTTGAAAAAGCCGATACCTTCGCCGTTGATGCCGATACGTTTGATAGTTAGCGGAAATCTGTCGCCAACTGATAGTTCTTGCGTAATGTTATTTGTATGCATAATTTTTCCTTTGAATGTTTTTGAGATAAACTTACTCTTGAGAGTATAACACGGTGAGGTAATAATATATTGGCAAAAATCACAAAAATCCAAGCACAAAAACGAAAGGGCAGGTACAATATTTACCTTGATGGTAAGTATTCTTTCCCTGTTGCAGAAAATACTTTGATTGAATTTCGCTTGATGAATGGCGTTGAATTGACTGATGGTCAAATCAAGGAAATCCAATCACGAGAAAATGTTAATAAAGCTTATGGCGATGCGGTTAACTATTTAAGTTATCAATTGCGGACTGAAAAAGAAATTAAAGAGTACTTATATAAGAAAGAATATCATCGCGATGCAGTTGATTTAACGATAGATCGACTTAAAGACTTGCACTACATAGATGATGAAAACTATGCACAAAGTTTTATTAATACTCAACTACGTATGTCTGCCAATGGTCCCAAAATAATCGAGCAGAAAATGCTGCAAAAAGGGGTGCCAAGTGCAGTCATTCAAAATAAGCTGGATGAAATTGACCAGGACATCTTAGTAGAAAACGCGATTGAATTTGCTAAAAAGCAGGTTCGTAAACAAAAACGAGCTTCATTTAAACAAATGCTGAATAAATTACGTCAAAGTTTGTATCAAAAGGGATTTAATAAAGAAATAATTGATGAGACAATCAATCACTTAGATTTAGAGCCTGATGAGGATGAAGAACTAGATAAATTACGTGCTTTGGTTAAAAAGGTTGAACACAGATATGATAAACCAGAAAAATTGATTCATTATTTAATGACTAAGGGTTATCATTTTGACGATATCAAAAAAGTTTTGGAAGAAGAGATAGAATAGGTATACCTTTCAATAGTTTCACAGCTCTGTTATAATTTTTTTGGATAGATTTAGATTTTTAGAAAGCTGGTAAGTTATGCAGATTCCTAGAGAAGGGGATTACGTAGCAATCCAGAGTTATAAGCATGATGGTCATTTACATCGTACTTGGCGTGAAACAATGGTGCTAAAGACAAGTGAAAATGAAATTATTGGTTGTAATGAGAATACTCTTGTCACCGAAGCTGACGGACGTCGTTGGGTAACTATAGAGCCCGCATTAGTTTACTTTCATAAAAAATATTGGTTCAATATTGTAACTATGATAAGAAACAGCGGCGTATCTTATTACTGCAATTTAGCGACACCGTTTGCCTTAGACAACGAGGCCATCAAGTATATTGATTATGATTTAGATGTTAAGGTTTTTCCGGATGGAGAAAAAAGATTGTTGGATGTGGATGAATATGCCGCACACAGCAAGATGTGGAATTATCCACCAGAGATAGATACAATTTTACATGATAATGTCGACGTTTTAATTGATTGGATCGATAAAGGTAAGGGTCCTTTTTCGCAAGCCTATGTTGATCTTTGGATGCAGCGTTACAAGGAATTGTCACACCATTAGGGTTGCTATATCCTATGAGACCGCCATTTGGTGGTCTTTTTTAATATCTGATATCTAAGGAGAAAATCATGGAATTACGAGTCTTGAATTATTTTTTGATGATTGCAAGAGAAGAAAATATCACTAGGGCGGCTGAATTGTTGCACGTCAGTCAGCCAACGCTTTCACGCCAAATTGCTCGTTTAGAAGAAGAATTAGGCGTTAAATTGTTTACTCGTCAAAGTCACAAGATAAGTTTGACCGAATCAGGATTATTATTACGTCGCCGAGCAGAAGAAATGCGTCAATTGAGCGATAAAATTTTTGATGAAATGTCAGAGGACAATCAAGAATTGACCGGACAGATTGCTATCGGTAGTGGCGAGTTTTTAAGTATGAATGAGCTAGCGGAATTGATTGTAAAATTTCATAAAAAATATCCATTGGTGACCTTCGATTTTCAAAGTGGCAACTCCAAAGACATTGAATCTGGTGTCGAACGAGGCTTGATAGATTTAGCTTTACTAGTGGAACCAGTCAATACTGAAAAGTACGAATTTGTCAGAATAAATCAACAAGAACATTGGGGAGTTTTAACAAGAAATGATTCTAACTTAGCATCTTTGAAACAAATCACGCCACAAGATTTGGAAGATGAGTCAATTATTTTATCTAAAGGACCTTCGATGCAAAGTGAATTACGCCATTGGCTGGGTGATTCATTTGAAAAAGTTAAAATTGTTTCTTACTATAATTTGTTATATAACTCAGTTATTTTAGCTAAAAAAGGCCTTGGTAGTGTTTTATGTCTAGATTTAGAGGCTAGTTATGAAGGGATGACCTTTGTTCCTTTGCAACCAGCTTTAACTTACAGTTCAGTATTAGCTTGGAAAGCTGATCAAATCTCTTCAAAAAGCGTGACAACTTTTGTTGAATTTGCCAAGAAATACCTTTAAGGCATTCTGTCTAATTAATAATAAGCATTATACATTTCATAATCTAGGTTTCATAATAAGGATGTTCCTCAAAGGAGCATCTATTTTTTTTGAGAGAAATTTATGAAAAAAGCAGACGTAAGTAAAAAATATGATATACCGATTGAAATCTTAGATGAATATGAGTCTTGGGGTTTGTGCAACGTTGTGAAATATGTGATGGGCGAATGGCAGTACGATGACGAAGATTTGAAGCGTTTGAGTATGATTATGGCTTTGCATGATATCGGTTTTAAAAATAGTGAAATAGAAAAATATATGAGATTATTATTGGAGACAGATAATTCACAACAACAGATAATCGATTTATTGACCGATAAACGTAAGAGCAAACTGCAACAGATTCATCTTCAAGAAAAACAATTGGAAAGAATTGATTATTTGAGATATAAGATAAAAAATTCTCAGAGGAATTAGTAAGTATAGATTGTAAAAATCATACCTTATTTGAAAGGAAGTATTTGTGTTGGAATATCGTAAATTAGGAAATACTGGTTTAGATGTATCACGATTTTGTTTAGGAACAATGGGCTTTGGCAATCCTGCAAAAGGAAATTTCCCCTGGTCAGTTCAATATGACCAAAGTGAAAAAGTTGTTCAAAAAGCCTTAGATTTAGGAATCAACTTTTTCGATACAGCTAATTTTTATTCATACGGTGATAGTGAAAGAATACTAGGTAAAGCTTTGAAAGAGAATGCCAACCGTGATGAAGTCGTTGTTGCTACTAAAGTTTTCTTTACAAAATCAGATAAACCTAATCAACAAGGCTTGTCACGTAAAGCTATCTTGAGTCAAATTGACAAAAGTTTACAGCGGTTAGATATGGACTATGTCGACCTCTATATTATTCACCGTTGGGATTACAACACTCCTATCGAAGAGACGATGGAAGCTTTGCACGATGTTGTTAAGTCTGGGAAGGCTAGATACATTGGTGCTTCTGCTATGTATTCATGGCAATTTGAGAAAGCTCAAGCAGTCGCTAAAGAACATAACTGGACTGAATTTGTTTCAATGCAAAATCACTTGAACTTGTTATATCGTGAAGAAGAGCGTGAAATGATGCCCCTTTGCGAAGACCAAAATATTGCCGTTACACCTTATAGTCCACTAGCTTCAGGACACTTAACTCGTCGGACTTGGAACGCTAATACGAAACGTTCGGAAACTGATGAGGGTGCTCGCGGTAAATACGATGCTGCCGAAGATCAAGATATGAAAATTGTCGAACGTGTTGGTGAAGTTGCCGATAAACACAATGCCACAATGGCACAAGTTGCTTTAGCTTGGTTGTTGCAAAAGAAGCAAGTTGTAGCTCCAATTATTGGTGCTACTAAGCCCGATCATTTGGCAAGTTCAGTTGATGCCTTGAAGTTGAAACTAACTTCAGAAGATATTAATTATCTAGAAGAGTTATATTTGCCACACAAGGTTGTTGGACCACTTACTAAATAAGATAATAGGTTTACTCGTTAAGATAAATTTAAGTAAAATGGTGAGGAAAATGACTAAAACACTTTATTTGATGCGTCATGGACAGACTCTTTTTAATGAGCTTCATAAAATCCAGGGTGTTTGCGATTCTCCTTTAACTCAAAAGGGAATCGATGATGCAAAAAAAGTTGGAACTTATTTTAAACAAAATAATGTGAATTTTGATCACGCTTATTCCTCTACACAAGAATGAGCTTCAGATACATTGGAATTAGTAACTGATTTGCCTTACCAAAGAGTCAAGGGACTAAAAGAATGGAACTTTGGACTATTTGAGGGTGAAAGTGAAAAGTTGAATCCTAAGTTTGATCCAAAAATTGGATCATTAGGCGACTTCTTTGTCCAATATGGAGGCGAAGGTGCAGACCAAGTTCAACAACGAATGGTCAAAACTTTGACGAATATTATGCAACAACCCGACAATGAAAATGTTTTTGTCGTAAGTCATGGTGGCGCAATTTATCTATTTCTGAAGAATTGGATTCCTTTAGAAGAAATCGTTAAGCATGTAGAATTGCACAATTGTTCAGTTTTGAAATTCACCTTTTCTGATGATGTTTTTAATTATGAAAAGACAATTAATGTTACAGAATAAAAAAATACTCCAGCCAAATTTTTGGTTGGAGTATTTTTGTGGGTTTATTACTTTTGTGAATTATCGTCACTAAATGTGATACCAGATAGGAAATCTTTAATTCTCGTTGTAGGATGATTGAAGAATTCATCAGGAGTTCCGTCAAAGATGATATTGCCATCTTCAACGAAAACTATCTTATCAGCAACTGAGCGGGCAAATTCCATATTGTGAGTTACGATGACCATTGCTTGGTCCATCTTACTTAACTCTTCTAGAATCAACAAAACTTGAGTTTCTAGTTCTGGATCTAGGGCACTGGTTGGTTCATCCAACAAGATGTAATCAGGATCCATTGCAAGTGCACGACAGATTGAAACACGTTGTTGTTGACCACCAGATAATTGGCTTGGAAAACGGTCAGCGTATCCCTTTAGACCAACTTGAGCTAGTAACTGGCGAGCTTTTTCTTCAGTTTCTTTCTTAGGTTGACCAAGAACAGTTTCTGGAGCTGTTGTGATATTTTTCAAAACAGTCAAGTTAGGAAAGAGATTCCAGTTTTGGAAAACCATACTAGTCTTTTTTCTAATATCAAAGCTGAGTTTCTTAGAAACAGGTTCTGCGTAATCTAATTTTAAGTCTGAAAAACTTAAAGTGCCGCTTTCAGGTCTAACTAGAAGGTCAAGTGATCTCAAGAGAGTCGATTTACCAGAACCAGATGGTCCTAGGATAACGGTTGTTTCATTATCGGGAAAATCAACGCTGAGGTCTTTTAAGACTGCTTTGCCATCATATTTTTTGACAATGTTTTTTAATGAAATCATTAACCTTCACTTCCTTTAACGTATTTTGAAGTTTTGCGTTCGAGATAATGTTGTAAGAATGTCAATAAAGTACAAATTACAGCATATAGGAAAGCAGCCAATGAGTACATCAATAATGGTTGATAATTCTTAGCAGTGATTTGTTGACTGACCTGGAACATTTCCAAAATCGTAATTGAACTGGCCAAAGATGTATCCTTGACCAAACCAATAAATGAATTAGAAAGTGGAGGCAACGCAATTCTGACTGCCTGAGGTAGAACAATTTTTTTCAAAGTTTGACTAGTCGTAAAGTTTAAGGTAAAAGCTGCATCCCATTGATCTTGAGGTACAGATAACAAAGCTGAACGGATAGTTTCAGATGCATAAGCACCTGTATTCATTGAAAATCCAATTACGGCCGCAATAAATGGTGAGAGTTGAATCCCAGCACTTGGAAGACCGAAGAAGATAATAAATAATTGAACTAGTAATGGTGTGGAACGGAATAACCAAACATAAAAGTCGGCAATTGCCCGAAGTACCAACCATGGATATTTGATTAGTTTATTTTCACTGGGTTTAATAAATTTAATTAGAGCTGTTAAAACGGCCAAAATCAAACCGAAGAAGAACGAAACCAATGCTAATGGAATTGTGTATTGCAACATTGCAGTAATCATTTCTGGCAATGAAGTAACGATAATGTGCCACATGAAAGAAAAACCCCCTTTGATGAGTTAATAGTTATTTTTTAGTAATATCTTCACCGAAGTACTTCATAGAAAGTTTTTTCATTGTGCCATCTTTATAAAGTTCTTTAATAGCTTTGTTGACACGACCTCTTAGGTGAGTAGAGTTCTTGTTGAAAATAGGTGCAATTTTTGAAGGAGCTAATTCCTTATTTGGAATTGTGATATATTTCAAATCAGTATTCTTGTGATCTTTCTTCCATGTTAGAAAGGCTTCTCTAGAATTGAAGGCACCCTTAACACGTCCTTCATCGATCATAGACATTGATGTTTGGAAATCACTTGATGGAACAACGTCAGCACCGAAATGCTTAGCGTGATTGTAATTATCAGTACCAGTACCAGCGGCAATCTTTTGACCCTTGATATCATCAACTGATGTGATTCCTGTACCATCTTTAGTGATAACAACAGACTTAGAGTAAATATAAGGTGTTGAGAAAATGTATTGTTTCTTACGTGAGGCATTTTCTGCCACATTATTTAAAACGACATCGAATGTCTTAGAATTTAGTCCAGCAATAAGCGAATCCCATTTTGTTGGAACAAACTTAGCTTTTAAATCAAGTTTTTTGGCAATATCTTTACCAAGGTCAACTTCAAATCCTTTCAATTTACCGTCCTCACGGTATGAGTAAGGAGCATAAGTTCCTTCCAAACCAATCGTTAGAGTGCCTGCTTTCTTAGTGTCGGAATTAGCACTCTTGTTGCTTGAGCATCCAGTTAAGACCAAGATTAAGGCCACAACTGTAGTTAAAATTAAAGCGATTCGCTTTTTCATTTTTTGGTATCCCCCTATATAGAAATTCATCATTTCTCACTTTCTCATAAATTAATCATTCTTAGAAAGAATTTGACTTTAAAACTTAAATAAATCAGTTGATAGGTATCTTTCACCATTATCTGGGGCAACTGTTACAACTGCCTTGCCTTTTCCTAACTTCTTAGCAATTTCAATCGCACCAAAAATATTAGCACCAGCTGAAATACCAGGTAAGAAACCTTCCTTGCGACTGACTTCTTGAGCCATCTTAATAGCATCGTCGCTTGTTACTTCGATAATATCTGAATATGAATTCTTATCAAGCGTGTCAGGAATGAATCCAGCACTGATTCCTTGAATCTTGTGAGCTCCTGTTTTTCCTTCTTTTAATAGAGGGGATTCAGCGGCTTCTAGAGCATAGACCTTAACATCTGGATACTTCTTAGTTAAAGCATGGCTAACGCCTGAAAGAGTGCCACCAGTACCAACACCAGCAACAAAAGCATCTACTGGGGTATCGCCAAAGGCATCGATAATTTCTTTACCAGTAGTTTTTTCATGGATTTCTGGGTTAGCAGGATTAGTAAATTGCATTGGCATGAAGTAACCTTTTTCTTTAGATAAGTCAGTGGCACGTTTGATGGCACCGCCCATACCTTCTTTACCAGGTGTCAAAACAAGTTCTGTTCCATAGCCTTGCATCAATTTACGACGTTCAACACTCATTGTGTCTGGCATCATGATAATCAAGTGATAACCCTTTGCTGCAGCCACCAATGACAAACCGATACCGGTATTACCTGAAGTAGGTTCAACTAAAGTGTCGCCAGGTTTGATCTTGCCAGCTTTTTCGGCTGCCTCGATCATTGAAAGGGCGATTCTGTCTTTAATGGAACTGCCAGGATTGAAGAATTCCAACTTAACATAAACGTCGCCAGCATCTTCTGGGACAACGTGATTCAATTTTACGATTGGTGTATTTCCAATTAATTCTGTAATATTGTTAGCAATTTTTGTCATAATTATTTTCTCCTTAGCAAGTAGTTAATTTGTGTTCAGTCACAGTCTCGAGCCAATTTTGATAAAAGCTCAATTGTGTTTGTTTCCATGAAAACATTGGCTTATGGTCAAGTGGGGAATAGTAGTTGCTAGCCGGCCTAGCATCTTTTACTTTGTGACTAGCAATCTCTCTTTGATACTCGCCATCTAAACCATATCGCTGATATTCAAGATGTGAAAAGATAAAGGCTTGATGTTTAACTTTAGATTCAATCAAAGTAAAAAGACCATTTTTGCTGATTGCTTTGACCTCAAGTCCCTTGGTATTTTCGATTTGTTCGTGACTCATCTCTGCGTAACGAGCGTGTGGGGCTGGAAAATTGTCGCTAATGTCATTCAAAAGCTTTGAATTATTAATGATTTGATTTTGAAAAACACCAAATACTTTATGCGGTAAAATCTTTTTATCAATATTATATAGTCGATTAAGGGCAGCCATGGCGCCCCAACAGACATAAAGTTGAGGAATATTTAACCGATCTAATAAGTCGATTAGTTGGTTGATTTCATCAGCGTAGGTAACTTCTGGGAAATCTAATTTCTCGACTGGACTACCAGTGATGATGAAACCATCTAAGTTTTTGACCTCGTTTAAATCTAATGGCTTCATGTTTTCAGTTATTCGAGAGTCGAGCTGACGATTAACATAACGAGTAGCAGAATAATAAAATTTTAATTCTACATCATTTCCTAAAGCAGCTTGAAAATTTTGCATAGTTTCTAATTTGTTTTGCATTAAATTCAAGATTCCAATTTTAACAGGTTCCACAAGTAACTCCTTTCTAAGCAGCCAGAAATACAAAAAAGCGGGGCTGACTAATGTCAACTCCGCTTGATAGTTTTAGTTTTCACTACTTGATTATCAATTGAGTGGTATTAGACATGCTGAAAAAGTATAGTAATGTTCGTTCATTACTACACAACAACATGCTTTAACTTGTTCGTTATTAAAATTCATCATGTCAATACCTCCTGCAATTAAGATGTCTCAAATTTACAATTAAAAAAATAATAAGTCAAGCATTATTTACTTTTCTTCGAGTAAATTGAGAGTGATTCAAATTCCATATATGAAGCTAAAGTTAGTGATATTACTAAAATTAATACCAACCAACCGAGTGTCGTACCAAGAATCGTAGTTAGCGGCATAAACTTAGCAACTAAATAGATACTGAGAGTCGACAAACAGAAATCGACAGCTAAATTAGCACCAATGACCAGTTTGCTTCTCTCCAAGATAAAGAAATTCAATAATTCCTTGAGAACTTTTTGAGTTGAACTGCGATACATGATTAAAACAGGACGTTGTGCAATCACTTTGACCGCGAACATACCAAAGGCCCCGACAATTCCTCCAACAATAATTCTCCAACTCAAAGCATGGAGTACAAGCGAATTGTAGGAAACTCCAATGATTGATAAACAGAGGATGTAAGGGATTATAAAGAAGAAAAGGTAGATAACTGCGATTTTTTTATTAGACATTTTTGACAACTCCATATATACTGATATACCTATTTTATCATTAAAAAGGTTTATTGTTGAATACAATGACACCTGTTATAATTGTTTTGTTTATACTAAGTTTACATATGAAAGTGAGTGCGAGTTAAATGAGTGGTGACTCTTCTGGAGCGTCGCTTTCCGGACAGCTGATTTTAATAGTTATTTTAACGCTATTAAATGCTTTTTTCGCGGCCGGTGAGATGGCGATTGTCTCCGTTAATAAGACGTCTGTTGAAACAAAGGCTAAGGGGGACGATCGTCGAGCTAAAAAAATTCTTCAATTGATCAACGATCCTAATAAGTTCCTATCAACGATTCAAGTAGCAATAACTTTAGCAGGATTCTTATCATCTGCTAGTGCGGCAACTACCTTAAGTACTAGATTAGAATCAGTTTTAGGACAATTTCCGGGTAGTCGTGAGATTTCTATTGTGGTTATAACGGTAATTCTATCGTTTATCACACTGGTTTTAGGAGAATTGTATCCTAAGAGGATAGCGTTACAACGCCCATATGAGGTGGCCAAATTTACTCAACCAATGATTGGATTATTTGGAAAAATTCTTAGTCCATTCATCTGGTTGTTAGATGCGACAATTAATTTATTGATGAAGATTACGCCAATTGATTTCAATAAAAAAGATGAGCCAATTACTCGAAATGAGATGATTGCAACTCTTCGTCAATCAAGAAATAATGGAACGATAAATTCCGATGAGTATCAAATGTTACAAGGCATCATTCGTTTTGGTGACAAGACGGCAAGAGAAATCATGGTTCCAAGAACAGATGATTTCATGATTGACATCAATAACCCTGTTGATGAAAATATCGATGATATTTTGAATCAACCATATTCACGAATTCCGGTCTATGGTTCAGATAAGGATAATATTATTGGTATTATTCACATCAAGGATTTATTGAAGAAATCACGTGAAGTTGGTTTTAATAATATCAATTTCAAGTCGATTATGAAAGAGCCCTTGTTCGTTCAGGAAGGAACTAATATTGATACTTTATTGTTACGAATGAGAAGTACCCAAACGCAAATCGCCATGGTAGTCGATGAATACGGTGGGATTATCGGTTTAGCTACGATTGAGGATATATTGGAAGAAATCGTTGGTGAAATCGATGATGAATATGATCCAGTTACAAAGAATTTCCAAAGATTGGGTCCAAATAAATTCTCAGTTGTTGGTAAGATGACAATTGAAGATTTCGATGAGCTGTTTGAAGAAGAAATCAAAGTTGAAGATGTTGATACGATTGCTGGTTATTTAATCATGGGAATCGGTGAAATTCCGGATGCCAAACATCCTAAGTCAATTACGCTCAAAGATGGCGTCATAATTACATCTGGCGAGTTAAACGGTTCAAGAATTGAAAATGTTATTGTGACTGTTCCAGATGTTAAACTAAAGAATGTTACTACAAACATGTTTAAAGGGAAATACTAGCAGTATTTCTTTTTTTTCGAGGAAAATTATGTTGTGAATATAGTGGTAGAAGTTATTAGAAATAGCGTTAGATAGAAGAGGAAGGAAATGCGTAAAAGCAGTTATCAATAGTTGTTTTTACGCTTAGATAAATATGGATCAAAAACAACTAGAACAAGAAGTAAATAAACGTCGTACTTTTGCTATCATCTCTCACCCGGATGCTGGTAAAACTACTATTACAGAACAAATGCTTTATTTCGGTGGGGTAATTCGTTCTGCTGGTACAGTTAAGGCTAAAAAATCTGGTCAATTTGCGACATCTGACTGGATGGAAATCGAAAAGAAACGTGGAATCTCTGTAACAAGTTCAGTTATGCAATTCCACTATCGAGATAAAGATATCAATATCTTGGATACTCCAGGACACGAAGATTTCTCTGAAGATACTTATCGGACTTTAATGGCAGTTGATGCCGCAGTCATGGTGATTGATTCTGCCAAAGGTATCGAGCCTCAAACTAAGAAATTATTCAAGGTCGTTAAACAACGTGGTATTCCTATTTTTACATTTATGAATAAATTGGATCGTGATGGACGCGACCCACTTGATTTGATTGCTGAATTAGAGGAATTGCTTAATATCGAAGGCTGCGCAATGAATTGGCCTATCGGTATGGGTAAGGAATTAAAAGGTCTCTATGATATTGCCAACAATCGTTTGGAGTTATATCGAAAAGATGGCGACGACCGTTTCTTGCCTTTGAATAAAGATGGTCAATTAGAAGAACACAATCCAATCGAAGAAGAGGGCAGCTATGAACAAGCTCTTGGAGAAGTCGATTTGATTAAAGAGGCTGGAAATCAATTTGACCTTGATAAGATTAAAGCTGGTAATCAGACTCCTGTCTTCTTCGGTTCAGCTTTGACTAATTTTGGCGTTGAAACTTTCCTCAATACATTCTTAGATTTGGCACCAGCACCAAGTGCTCATAAGCAAAAAGACAGTGAAGAAATCGTTAAGCCAGATGATGAAGAATTTTCAGGTTTCGTCTTTAAAATTCAAGCTAACATGAATCCTAATCACCGTGACCGAATCGCCTTCGTTAGAATTTGTTCGGGTGAGTTTGTTAGAGGAATGGATGTTACGCTTCAAAGAACTGGTAAGACAATGCGTTTGAATAATGCAACCGAATTTATGTCTGATCAAAGGGAAACAGTTAAAACAGCTGTTGCTGGAGATATTGTTGGACTTTATGATACAGGTAACTTCCAAATTGGCGATACGATTTTTACTGGTAAAAAATCTGTTCAATTTGAAGACTTGCCACAATTTACGCCTGAAATATTTATGGAAGTTCAAGCTAAGAACGTTATGAAGCAAAAGTCATTCCACAAAGGGATGCAACAGCTAGTTCAAGAAGGTGCCGTTCAGTTGTATAAGAAATATACGACGAATGATTACATCTTAGGTGCTGTTGGACAACTACAATTTGAAGTCTTCCAATTTAGAATGAAGAATGAATATAATTGTGATGTTGTTATGAAGCCAATCGGTTCCAGAATTGCTCGTTGGGTCGACCCAGAACAATTAGACCCATCAATGTCTTCAACTAGAAATATGTTGGTCAAAGATTTGGATGATAAACCATTATTCTTGTTTGAAAATAGATTTGCGGAAAACTGGTTCACTAATAAATATCCAGATGTTAAGTTAACTTCAAAATTATAAGAAATCGCTGAAAGGCGGTTTTTTTTATTATAAAATTTATGTGGCACTGCAAAAAAATAAATAAAGGGGGATTTAACAACAAGGTGAATGCGGAGGCAATAATTGGAATTGTCGAATCAGAAATTTGAAAAGATTAATTCTAACAACCGATTAATTTTTTTATTTTACTCAGTAACAATTTTGTAATTTCTAAATGACTTTTTTTAGAATATCGGGGAATTTCCTGAGTTTTTCATAATAATTCTTTAAAGAACTTAAGAAAATCTTAAAGTCAACCGTCAAAAAATTACAATTATTTTTCAAATGTTTAATTCTTGTTACAAAATCCGTGTTTTATTGAAAGTGCTTTTTTTAAATAGTAGTCTATAACTAGATTATTTATTAAGGGGAAACCATTTATGTCTAAAAAAAATCTGTTAACTAGTGCTCTAGTACTTGGAACATTGGCTGCAACTGCTACACCTTCCGTAGTTTCAGCTGCAACTACAAATGATGTTGATTCAACAACACCAACAAATACAGAACAAGTAAGTAATAAATCAGAAGATAATAAATCAAACGTAATTGCTGGATCAAGTGTTAAAAAAGTTGATACGACAGTTGCTAATTCAGCAACAGTTCAAGCTGCCAGTGAATCTGTCAGCGCAGCTTCAAATACTACAGCTATTATTCAAGCCGCTTCAGGGGTTACGACTTCACAACAACAAGCTTTCCTTAATGAAGCTATACCAATGGCTCAAAAGGCAGCTGCTAAATATAATCTTTATACTTCAGTAATGTTGGCTCAAGCTATTTTGGAAAGTGCTTGGGGTACTTCTACTTTAGCTACACAAGGCCATAACTTATTTGGTATTAAAGGTGATTACAATGGTGCCTATGTAACAATGCCTACTTCTGAATGGAGTTCTTCACAAGGTTGGTATACAATCAATGCTAACTTCAGAAAGTATCCTAGCTACTATGAATCATTTGCTGATAATGGTGACAAACTTCGTAACGGAGTTTCATGGGACTCAAGTTATTACAAGGGTACGTGGAAGGAAAATACTAGTTCTTACAAAGATGCTACTGCATGGCTACAAGGTAGATATGCAACCGCTCCAAACTATGCATCTTCACTTAACAACTTGATTTCAACTTATAACTTAACTCAATATGATGGAACACCTGAAACAAACGGTGGTTCACAAACGAACGATAATTCAATCACTGTTAAGAATACAAATGGCAGCTATGTTCCATTAGTAGCCGTCAATAGCGATGGTTCTACTAAAGCTATCACTAACCGTGGTTTAGCTAATAACACACCTTGGTATACTGACCAAACAAAGACAATCAATGGTCATGTCTATTATCGTGTTGCTACAAATGAATGGGTACAAGATTCATATTTAGCATAATTATTGATTTGTAAAATGAAATAAGAAAACTTTTAAAATATGAAGCATAATAATCAATTTTGGTTATTATGCTTTTTTTAGTTCCCTTTTTTAGCAAATTTTGAAGTGATTCATGCCATCTTTTTAAATTCAAGACAAATTGTATAATAATTCTTTTCAATAATTGAATCCAAATCATACTGGTTACTTAGTATTATTTGTATACAAGGATAAATATTTATTATAAAAAATATGTTGCAATTTATGAGGTGGACATCATGAAAAGGAGAGGACTAAGTCTATTTGCAATTTTATTATTGCCAGTTTTTATTTTTCTTAGCAAAATCACTACTGTTCAAGCTGCCGATTCAGATACAAAAGCAACACATCCAACAACACAAGAAGTTTTTCAAGGAGCTCCTCCATGTCTTAAACTGGAGGATTATTTTGAAAAAGTCGATACTTATCAAGGTACTACTGCAGTTTCAAACAGTGTTCAAATATTAAAAGCAACTGATTCAGGATACCCTTCTGATATTATCCGTTTGACGAATGGTAACAATCAGGTCGGTTCAGTTTGGGGAAAAGCTAACAGTACGTCAACGACTGATACTAATTACAATTATAATTATTTAGATTTATCAAAGGATCAGGAAATTTCTGGTTGGATTTATATCGGAGATTCTGATGCCTATGGAAAAACCGGGGATGGATTAGCTTTGGTCCTTCAAAATGACGCTCGAGGAATCAATGCCATTTCTACTTATAATTGGTCGGTTCTGTTTCAAAATAAAAGCAAAGCTGTTGGAGGGGAAACTTTAGGAGTTTGGGGTGGTGTAGATAGTCCTACCGATATTTCCAATACAACTAAGTTTGCTCAAGGAGCCATTCAAAATAGCTTGGCTATTGAATTCGATTCTTATAGAAATGAAACTAAATCTGCAATTTTATCTTCTCAAGATAATTACTTTGATGCGCTGACTGATTCTACTAACGTTTTAGAAGCTAAGGGAGAGCATATCGCCTGGAATTATCCTGGAGAAGCCAGTACATATGAAAGATTTAGTTATTCTCTGGGTTCTTATTTTGGAATGCATCATAAAGATTCAATTCATAATTTAACGATAGCTGGTTACGATGGCACCCCTGAAATTGATCGGGCTTGGCATCATTTTACTTTTAAATACACTAAACCAGAGACTAGCGGTGGAACGACTGCCAAGATGTCTTATATTTTTAATGATAAAAATTATGACGGTTCAGTGAGACCTTTTTCAAAATGGGATAAAAGAGAGAATATCTCAATAGATTTGAACAAGTTCAATTTAAATTCAGGACAAACAAAAATTCGTTGGGGATTCACTGGCGGTACCGGTTCACCGGATTCTAAGGTAGCAGATAATTCGATTATTTTGGAAAAAATCCCTGCCGTTGCCAATGTTTTGTCAGCAACAAGTTTATTTGATATCACGCAAAATAGAGAGATTTTGGATTTAGATCAAAATCCAACAGCTGATTCCAAGGTCAATAATAATGACCAATTGAGATTTGATTACGATTTGAACTATGATTCAGGACTTTCAAAAACTGGGAATATCACAACTGAACTTAATTTGCCAACGTATGTAGATTTCACTCAAAATGATGATGGTATTGGCAAAATTATTTATACAGATGAAGATGGCAATGAGATTTCCAATGATATCCCTGATTCAGCCTTAACTAGCGATAAAACGACTCTGAATTTAACGTTAAATTCAATGGATTTAACTAATAAAAAAATCAAAATTGAATTATACGGATACGCTAAGGCACCTGATTCGGAAACAGCAAACGTTATAACGGTGCCACAAGCTCATACTTCATATCAAAGTGACCATTATACAGGCGATGTGATGTCGCCTCAGTTTGAAATCGACAATGAAAGCCTTAATCTCACAGCTACAAGCGATACAAATCAGGAAATCATTGAGAGCCAATCAACTACTTTAAGCGGTTTAGCTAATTACTTGAAAGGCAGTACCTTTGATGGAAATGGTTTATCAGTTCATGCAAAAATTGATGATGGCGACGAAGTGATTTGGAATGACATTTCAACAACTGCAGGCGATAAGGAAGCCATAATTTCAAAGGAATTAACGGGAAAGTACTTAGGAGTTGGAAATCACAAAATTGATGTTTATCTGACTGATTCATCGAGAAGAATTTCAAATACGATAACTTATAACATTCAAGTTATTGAAAGAAAATTAGAATTGACTCCTCAAGATGAAGAAATTACGGTCAATGATAATAAACCAGTTACAATTACTGGAAATTACAACTATTCCGATGATTCTGGTTTCCAAAACGATACTGCAACGATAACTTATCAAATCACAAATGAAGGTGAAGATTCTCAAGAGAGCGTAACGACGACGATTTCTCAAGAAGTTGATGCAAAAAAGGGCAGTGCTAAAATCTCATTAGATCCAATAGCCTTAAATAAAGCTACTGATATTTCATTAGATGATTATTTGAAGACGAATAATGTCGGATTAAAAGAAGGTAAAAATGAGATAACGATGGTTGTTTCTGATACAGCTGATAATCCATCGAATAAAGTAACTTTTGTTGTCAACGTGCCTAAAATGGAACCACTGATTACAACAAAAGATTCGCAATTGTATTCTTTAGGGATGTTTCCTATTGAAATTCCATTGACTTTTGAATATCCAACGACCGCTGAAACAAATAATTATCAGTTAAGTTCAAATGATTTAGAACTTAATTCTACGATTGACGGAGTAACTTATCGCTCTAAACCAGCAATGAATGGCGATATCGAGAATCCATACGCTTGGAATCCAATTGTGGAGTTGAATGATTTAGGAATTAAAGAATTGGATAAAACTACTTATACAGTCAAACTTTACGTAACTGATCCTTATGGAAGAAAATCTAATGAATTAACTTATCAAATAGATTTCAATTTAAAAGGGGCAGAAGTACTGGTTGATGATTCTAGCTTTAAGACAATTGATCCCAAAACATTTGAAACTGGTTATGTAGCGCGAAATAATGATTGGAACGTCAAAGTTAGAAGTTACAATTCAAAATGGAAATTGAATGCATCAGGTACCAAACTCCAAAATACTATTGGCAATAAGGATACCGATTTGAATATGTTTTATGTAGATGAATATTCAGCTACGAGCTTATTAAATGATCCACAAATTGCAAGTGATGACCAGACTAATAGTGGCAATCAAGTCTTTGATATTTCCGGTAATTGGAATCATGATGAAGGTATTTTGTTGAAGACTGATTCAGTTCCAGAAGCCGGCGACTATCAAGGAAAAATCACTTGGAGTATCGATGACAGTATTTAAAAAAGAGTTGAGATATTAATTTATCTCGACTTTTTTATTGTCCTCAACTCCTGAATCGCTTATCATATTTAAATGAGCTTTTTATGTGAGAGAGTGAAATAAATGAATGAAAAATTAACCTGGAGAAATCTTTTCTTTATCGGATCAATGTTGTTTGGCTTATTCTTTGGCGCCGGTAATCTGATTTTTCCCGTCTTTTTAGGTCAACAAGCTGGTAATAATGTCTTTTTTGCAATTGTTGGATTGTTGATAACAGGAGTTGGTCTGCCACTACTAGGGGTAGCTAGTATGGGCGTGACTGGCAGCAATAGTGTTTTTGATTTGGCAAGTAACATTAATCGTCCTTTTGCCTATGTTTTTACAATTCTGTTATATATGACGATGGGACCGTTGTTCGCTATTCCCAGATTAGCGACGATTTCGTTTCAATTAGGGTTGGTTCCTTTTGTCGCCAAATCTCATCAAGTTTTAGTTTTGGCAATATTTTCGGGAATCTTCTTTATCGTGACTTATTTGTTGGCTAGAAAACCTAGTAAATTAATGACTTATGTTGGTAAATGGTTGACGCCAATATTTTTAATATTATTAGGAATTCTAGTAGTAACAGCTTTTATCAAACCAATGGGTGGTTTGAATGCGAACCCTCAAGGACAATACGTTAAAAATCCGACTTTGAGTGGTTTTACTGAAGGTTATAATACGATGGACGCCTTAGCCTCATTAGCTTTTGGAGTCGTTGTAATTGATACGATTAAAAATTTGGGAATAACGCATCCGAAACAAATTGCTAAAGATACTATCAAATCAGGTTTTATTTGTGTAATTTTGATGGGCATAATTTATGGATTTTTAGCATTGATAGGAACAATGAGCGTCAATCAGTTCTCATTGGCAACTAATGGTGGCGTAACTTTAGCGCAAGTATTCAATTATTATTTTGGTTCTTTTGGCAGTTTATTGTTAGCTTTAATCGCAATCATTGCATGTTTGAAGACGTCAATTGGTTTATCATCGGCCTTTGGAGAAACTGCTCAAGAGATGTTTCCAAAGTTTAATTATCAAGTAGTTTTAATTGGTGCTGGGATTCTTTCATTTGTGGTAGCAAACATTGGCTTAACTAAATTGATCAATTATTCAACACCTGTGTTGATGTTCTTATATCCATTAGCCATCGTTTTGATAATCATTGCAGTGTTAACGCCGATTATTGGTGAATCTAGATGGATTTTTGGAATTGCAACTTTATTTACTTTGATACCTGCAATTTTGTCAGGTTTGAATGCTTTACCCGATGCATTGAGAAGTACTGGTTTAGTCCAACAAATTTTGACAGTCAATCAGTACTTGCCAATGGCGCAATTGAATTTGGGTTGGGTCTTGCCAGCAATAATTGGCCTTGTTATCGGTTGGTTGATTAGTTGTTTTAAGAACTATCGAGTAGTCGATGAAACTAGATGAAATATGGAAAAATAAAAATCTGTCATTCACAATCAAAATAAAAAATGATTGTCAATGACAGATTTTTTAATATCTCTATATCCCTTTATTTATGGGCATTTAGCTTGTTTTTGCTTGCCAAATTGTCTAAGGTTATATATAAGATTGCAGGGGGTATTGTGAATTGGAAGTATCAACTCTACTAAATAATTATTTGAATTTGAAAATTAATTTCTATCAGAAAAGGAAACGTTGGCAAGATTGAATTGCTAACGTTTCCTTTTTTATTTCTGTAATTTTTCATATTAAATTGATGTAGAGAAAAATAAAAATATTTGGAGAAAATTATGACGACAAGAGTTTTATTAGTTTGTGGTTCAGGAGCATCATCAGGTTTTATGGCTGCTAATATGCGAAAAGCCGCCAAGAAACGTGATTTGGATTTGAAGATTCAAGCACGTAGCGAATCAGAACTAGAGAATTATTTAAATGAAATCGATGTTTTAATGATAGGACCTCATTTAGCTTATTTAGAAGATGAGATGAAGGATTTAGTCAGCGACAAAGTAAAAGTCATTTTAATGAATGCTGATTATTATTCAATTTTAGATGGTTCAAAAGCGGTGGATCATTTATTAAATGTAATTGGGGATAAGTAAGGGGAATTTTTATGAATGAATTTATGAATGTTTTAAGTACTAAATTGGCACCGAAAATCAATAAAGTTAATCGTAATATCTGGATTAGTGTTTTAAAGGATTCAATTCTACAAGTCTTGCCATTTATCTTGGTAAGTTCATTTATTACATTATTGGGTTTGTTTTCCAATATATTTAAATGGTGGCCTGATCTTTCAGGTATCAGCAATTTTACTTTTGGGATAATTTCTATCTTTGTATCATTTTTGATTCCTTTCAATATGATGGAAAAGAAGAAATTGTCTAAGCAACGTCTAATCTCTGGTTTAACAAGTATCGGATTATTCTTATTACTGACTAATCCTAATTTAACAAAAAATGGCGAAGCTATTTTCCAATTCAGTTTCTTTGGAGCTGGTGGGATGTTTGTTGCTATTTTATGCGGTATCTTCACAGCTTTTGTGATGGAGAGATTTGGTAGTTTTTCATTTTTCAGTGAAGACAGCGTTATTCCTGACTTTGTGACTGCGTGGTTTGATTCAATGTTGCCAATTGGAACAGTCATTGCTTCAGGATGGCTGTTTGTCGATGTTTTAAAAATTGATGTTTATAAATTAATTATTCAATTGTTCTCGCCATTAGGAGGAATTGTCGAAACTTTGCCTGGTTTTGTTTTGGTAATGTTTATCTTTTGCTTCATTTTCTCAATGGGAATTTCTACTTGGGTAATGACGCCAATCACAACGCCAGTTTTCTTAGCCGCCATCCAAGCCAACCAAATGAATGGTGCATCAAAAATTGTTACTAGTGAGACGCTTTATTCAGCCTACTTGTGGATTGGTGGTGTAGGTTGCACGATGCCATTAGTTTTGATGATGCTATTTTTTGCTAAATCGAAACGTTTAAAGACTTTGGGGAAGGCCTTTATCGTGCCTAGTATTTTTAATATTAATGAACCAACGGTCTTTGGTGCGATCGTTTGGAATCCATATTTGATGGTGCCAATGTGGTTGCAAGGAATTATTTTACCAATCATCGTTTGGGTAGGATTGAAGAGCAAATTGGGTCAAATTCCATCATCTGTTTTCCAATTGTGGTATGTGCCATTTCCAATTTCAACTTGGTTGACAGGGAAAACATTTGGTTCAATTATTCTAGTTTTATTGGTGTTCATCGTGGCTGCTATGATTTGGTATCCATTCTTCAAATTGTATGACCGTGATTTGATGGAAAAAGAAATTGAAGAAGTGGAGTAAACTAAATGACTGATAATGATGCAACAATTAAAAATACCATGGATATCATCCTTTTTTCAGGTGATGCCAGAACCTTGATTATGCAATCGATGGACTTATTGGGGGATTGTGATTATCAAAAGGCCCAGGATTTGATGAAACAAGCTCATGAAAAATTAGTTAAGGCTCATCAATTGCAGACTGACCGTTTGCGAGACGAAGCTGATGGAGAAACCTTGGAATATTCAGTTTTATTCACTCACGCTCAAGATACAATGATGACCGTTAATACTGAATATAATTTGGTTAAGCATCTGATAAGTGTATTTGAAAAAAGAGACCAGAACTGCTGTGAAAAGAAATGTCGGTAAATTTCTAATAGCATCCTTCAAATAATCATAAGAATTTTTAAGTAAACGTATCCAAAAACATCTTCCTTACCCATTTTTGGTAGATTATTCAAATTTAATGTTTTATTATATAAGAGTTGCTTGTATCAATTAAGCTACTAGTATTTATTGTGAGTAATAAAACGGTAGTAGAAATGCAGAATTATATAATAAACTAATAAATGATAATTTGGAGCTTTTATGAAATTAAGTACACATTTGGCAGATGCCGCCCTAAAAGCCCTGTTATATGAAGTAGACGTTCAACCTAAACCGGGTTTAGTTGATCCAGTCGATCACTCGACTCATTTGGATATGGACGTTTTTACTTTTATTGACAGTGCTGTTTCATTACGACCATATTTAGAACAATTCGCCCAAGCTGGAGTTGATTTTGAGGGTGAAGATTTAACTAAGTTATTTGCTTCTATCAGAAAAATCGGAGTCAAGGCTGAGAAAGCTATGTTTGAGGCAACTGGAGAAATCAATACTCACAAAGGAGCAATATTTTCTTTGGGAATCCTTTTAGCAGCAACTGGATATGACCAAGATAATACTCGCGTGATTACTGAACGAATGCTTCGCGGTTTGACTGAAAATGATTTTAAAGATTTGGATAAAAAGAAGAATCTAACCAATGGTGAGAAGATGTTTCTTCAATATGGCGTGACTGGTATTCGTGGTGAGGCTGAGCGTGGCTATCCAATCGTGTTTGAAAAATCGTTACCTTTCTTAAAAGCACATTTTGGCAATGATTTCAATAATGTTTTATTGGATACATTGATGGTAATAGTTTCTGAATCATACGATTCTAACGTTGTTAAACGTGGCAATTTGGAATCTTTGAAGAATGTTCAAAAATACGCTCAAGATATTTTAGAGGCTGGGGGATGCAGCAATCCTGATGGTCGTGAAATTCTAGATGATATGAATAGTTATTGTAATGAAAATAATCTTAGTTTAGGTGGCAGTGCTGATTTATTGATTATTACTGTCTTCTTATTCTTGATATGAATTGAAATTAAAAGGAGTTGATCAAATGGTCAACTCCTTTTTAGTGATTAAAGCCAGCTACTATCATTGACAGAAGTCAGTTTATCTTTTTTAGAAGCTTGGTAATAAGTGCTTTGATTGAATTCGTCTTGATTGCCAATCTTATAAATCGTGTCTTTGGTTACGTAATGGGATAATTTTTTACCGTCTTTATTGTAAAAATGTGCTTTTGGAACAGTTACTTGAAGACGGAAATCATCGGCAACCATGGTTTCAATCATATTTTCGTCATATTGAGAATCATTGGTAATGATTTTAACATCACTTGCTTTAATAAATTTATCTTTACCGATGTGATAATAGAAACCATCAGATTTTAAATTGCTGGTGGTAGTAGTTGCGTGGATGGTGGTTTGATTAATTGCAGGAACAGTACTTATGCCAGTACCAATGGCAACGAGGGATGCTAATAAAAGACTCTTTTGAAGTAATTTCATAGTTTTTACCTTCTTTGAGAAACTTGATAAATTTGCTAATCCTTTATCAAAAAAGATAATAACTTATTAAAAGTGAGAAGTATATTTTACGGTGTAGCCAAGTGGTATAGGGATAATCTTGTATGAAATAATAGTCTCGAAAATATAAAAAAACTGGTCGGCCTAATTTAGGCTGATCAGCTTTTTTAACTAATTCTCATGTTTCGTTCTCTTTTTTATAATTACTGCAATTCCTAAGATAAAACCGATTACTATCAAAACCCAACTATTCTTATTACCAGTTTGTGGGAATTTACCTTTGCCATAACTTGCTGCTTGAGATGCAGGTATTATGCTATTTGAAGTTGCTACACCTGATAATAGTGATTGAGTGATTGCATTGGAATTTTCAGATTCAATTGCATTTTTTTTGGTAGTAGGAGTTGTTAGATTGGATAATGTAGAATTTTCCGGATTAATCACTGGGCTTGCTGGGTAACTTGGGTTTTTAGAAAGGGAAGTTATACCAGGTTTTCCAGGTATTAATTGGACAGTATTTGAAGAACTTGGTTTGCTAGGTTTTCCAGATGGATAAGTAGCACTAGGTTCATTAGGACTCTCTGGATTAATCACTGGAGAATTTGGCTTGCTAGGATTTGTCGATGAATTGCCTGTGCCAGAGTCATTAGGTTGTTCAGGGTTAACATTTGAATTATCTGGATTATTAGGATTTGTTGATGAATGACCTGTACCGGAGTTATTAGGTTGTCCAGGGTTAACGTTTGAATTATCCGGATTATTAGGATTTATCGATGAATTGCCTGTACCAGAGTTATTAGGTTGTTCAGGGTTAACATCTGAATTATTTGGATTATTAGGATTTACCGATGAATTGCCTGTACCAGAGTTATTAGGCTGTTCAGGGTTAACATCTGAATTATTAGGATTATTAGGATTTATCGATGAATTGCCTGTACCGGAGTTATTAGGCTGTTCAGGATTAACATCTGAATTATTAGGATTATTAGGATTTATCGATGAATTGCCTGTACCAGAGTTATTAGGTTGTTCAGGGTTAACATCTGAATTATTTGGATTATTAGGATTTATCGATGAATTGCCTGTACCGGAGTTATTAGGCTGTTCAGGATTAACATCTGAATTATTAGGATTATTAGGATTTATCGATGAATTGCCTGTACCGGAGTCATTAGGTTGTCCAGGGTTAACGTTTGAATTATCCGGATTATTAGGATTTACCGATGAATTGCCTGTATCAGAGTCATTAGGTTGTTCAGGGTTAACGTTTGAATTATCCGGATTATTAGGATTTACCGATGAATTGCCTGTATCAGAGTCATTAGGTTGTTCAGGGTTAACATCTGAATTATTTGTAGGTGGTGTTACGGTACTAGGTGTAGATGATATTTTCTCATCTTTAGCCTGTAGATTATTAGTACTATCTTTTACTACTGTGAAATTGATAGGATCTTTGTTAAGTTCATATCCACTTGGGGGAGTTACTTCAACAAATGAGTAATCTCCAGCGTCAATATCAGTGATCTTTATTTGACCATTTTCATCAGTAGTCAGGTTGCTTTCGATTACTTTGCCATTACTGTCTAATAGATTATAAACGGCACCAGCAAGTGGCGTATTTGTAGTGTCAACTTTTGTCAGAATTACTTGACCAGAATTTGAAATAGTAGCTTCATTAACATTAACATTAAATTTTTCAACTTCTACTGGAGTCGTTTGACCTGCAACAACGGTAAAATTGACTGGCGTTGAATTTAATTCGTATCCAGTAGCTGGTTGTGTTTCAACAAATGAGTAGTCCCCGGCTGCTAAGTTGTCAACAGCAATTTTGCCATTATCATCTGTTACTAAGTTTTCTTTGACGATGTTGCCATTATTATCTAAAAGCTTGAAAGTTGCACCTGCAACCGCTGCGTTAGTGTTTGAATCAAGTTTTTCTAAGATGACTGCACCAGGTTCAGCACTATCCGTTTGATTAACTGTTATATCTTCCATTCCATTTGAAGGTATCGTGACTTGGATTGGAGAAGGATTTAGCTGATAACCATCAGGTGCTTTGACTTCAGTTAATGTATAATCTCCATATATAGCATTGTCAATAACTAACTTGCCATTAGTATCAGTTATAACATCAGGCATAATAGTTTCTCCACTATTGTTAGTAATTTTGTATTCAGCTCCTTGAAGGCCATTTCCAGTGATTGGATCAGTTTTATTTAGGGTGATTGAGCCATCATAATTAATACCACCACCACCACTGTTACCACCGGAATCAATGCTTATCCAATCATATGCAGTTGAATCCACATTAAAAGTTCCTTCGTTAGATGACATTGAGTCACGATTCATCCAAGATACAAAGTTATCTTTATTTGAAGTTATCGAAGTACTAAAAATAATATTAAAGGTTTTAGAAATATTATTAGGTAAGGAAATTGTAAATTGATCTCCTGAAGTCGTTACAGTTGGAGTAATTGATTGTCCGTCACTAATAAATTGGCCTGATTTGTATGAACCAGTAGTTATGGTTAGAGAATCAGGTATATATGTTTGATGATCTTCTGGTGGATTTCCCACTAAACTCCCTAATGTATCCGTAATAACAACATTATTCAAATCATGGTCATTAGGGTTAACAATAATATTCCAAGTTATTTTTTTATAAGTTTGAGAGGGATCAGTTTTTGGTATTTCGCCGGTTTCATTGATCATCCAATCGTCAGTGTCACTGTTACCGTCCTCATCACCCTCAGAAGTACCTTTAGTAAGTATGGAAAGAGTTCCAAGACGACTAGTATTGGCAGTTGAAAAAGCATCATTGAAAGTTATAGTACCATTCGATGCATCACTCTTAATAGTAGCATTACCGACAACAACTCCTTGAGAGTTATAAATTGGTAATGATGAATCCTCGTAAGCGACTAAACTATTAGGTAGTTTAAAATTTGCTGTATCTCCACTTTTAACTTGAATACCATCAGGAATACTCCAGTTGTAATTGACATGGTAATTTAGCCAAAAATAAAGGTTATCAGATGGTTTAACAGATTTTCCATTGAGATCAGTAATTGTACCATCGTTAACAGTGAGTCCAGTTACGGGAATTACTGAACTAACATTGGTTGTAGCTGTATCATCAGTTCCCCCAGGAGGACTGGTTGTGGCGGTAGAGGCTGATGAAGAAACTGTTTCAGCTAAAACTGGATGATTAGGAATAAAAAGTAATAGAAAAGTTAAAAAGAAAGTCAAAATGGTTATTAAAAGAAATGATCTTTTCATTTTCATAATTTTTATCTCCTTTATTGATAGAGGATGAGTTGCCCCAACATCACCCTTTTTATAATATTTATTGAAATGCTTGATTTTAAAAATAAATATATGAAACCCATGAAACAAAAACTTCGAAAATTAATCTGTAAACGAATCAACATCTTAATTTCGATTAAAGTATATTGTCTAGGTAATTGTAAGTAAATATAATAGACCATTTATTATTCATATGTGTACCATTAGTATTCTTAATGTATACCAATATAAATAAAGCAAATAAAATTTTTTCAAATTAAAAGGTATAATATCTAAATATTTGAGAAATTTTTATTTTTATTATAGTTAGAAACCATTTCTTATTATGGATACGATAGATAATTTGACCTTTATTTAAAATAAATTACAAAAAAACTGGTCAGTCTAATTAGATTGATCAGCTTTTATTATCTAAATTTCATGTTTTACTCTCTTTTTGATAATTATTGTTATTCCTAATACCAAACCAATGACCATTAAGATCCAACCACTCTTATTACCAGTTTGTGGGAATTTACCTTTGCCATAATCCGATGATGTTTCAGGTACTGGTGTTGTATTATCGCTATTATTATTTGGTGACAATATTTCATCAGGATTTGGTGCTGGATTTATCGCATTAGGATTTTCCGGAGCAGTTACATTTGGAACACTTGCTTCAGGTTCATTAGGGTTTTCTGGATTAATAATTGGAGTTTCTGGTTTACTTGGATTTGTTATATTAGGATTTTCCGGCTTAACAATTGGAGCTTCTGGTTTACTTGGATTTGTTACACCAGGTTTTTCAGGTTTAACGTTTGGAGAATTTGGCTTGCTTGGTTTTGCAGGGGGATTTGTTACACCAGGTTTTTCAGGCTTAACAATTGGAGCATCTGGATTACCGGGATTATTTGGTTTTACAGGAGGATTGGTTGTGCCAGGATTATTTGGTTGTTGTGGATTGCTAGGATTTTCCGGCGGTGTAGTTGTGCCAGGTGAAGATGGAGTCTTTTCATCTTTAGCTTCCAAAGTGTTAGTCAAATCCTTAGTAACAGTGAAACTAATGGGTTCTTTGTTAAGTTCATAACCATTTGGAGATGTGACTTCAATGAAAGAGTAATTTCCAGCTTCAAGGTCAGAAATTTCAATTTGGCCATTTTTGTCAGTTGTCAAACCGCTTTCGATGATTTTGCCATTGCTATCAACCAAATTGTAGATAGCGCCAGGTAGTGCTGCATTGGTAGTAGCGTCGACTTTTGTCAAAACAACTTCACCAGAATTTGAAATAGTAGTTTTGTCGATGTTGAATTTTTCCAAAACGACTGGAGTTATTTGATTTGATACAACAGTAAAATTGGTTGGAGTAGCATTCAATTCATATCCGGCTGCCGGTTTAGTTTCTATAAATGTGTATTGGCCTACAGCTAAGTCGTCGACAGCAATTTCGCCATTGCCATCTGTAACCAAGTTTTCTTTGATAACTTTTCCAGTACTATCTAACAGATTAAAGGTTGCACCAGCAATTGTTGCTTGGCTATCAGGATCAAGCTTTGTCAAAATGACTCCACCGGGATCAGGGGTATCTTTTTGATTAAAGTTTAAATCAATACTGCCGTTTAAAGGTAAAACAATATTGATTGGTGTTTGGTTGAGTTCATATCCATCAGGAGCCTTAACTTCAGTTAAAGTATAATTTCCATAAGGGAGATTTTGGATGACCAATTTGCCATCGGAATCAGTTGTGGCATTAGAAATAATTACTTTGCCTTTACTATCTTTTAATTCATATTCAGCACCGCTTAAACCATTGCCACTATTAGTGTCGGTTTTTTGTAGGGTCACGGTACCAACCTTTTGCTCGCCAGTACCGGTTGCAGAACCACCCCATGAAACTGATCCACTAACATTAAATGTGCCCTCGTTTGAAGTCATGGTAGCGTTATTGGTCCAAGTATTAGTATCGTTAGCATTAGGGGTTACTGAGACACGATAGTAAATATCAACGGCTGTTGTGACATTTCCAGGAAAAGTAATTGTTACGGTATTTCCTGAAGTTGTAACAGTTGGATTCAGTTCCTGTCCATTGCTGACAAATCCGTTTGAATTATATGAACCAGCAATTGCGGTTAGAGAACCAGGAATATATTCTTGACCATTGGCTAATGTATCAGTGATAACAACACTGTTTAAATTGTGTTCATTAGGATTAAAGGCAATATTCCAAGTCAATTGGTTAGGGATGCCGGTAGAACTATAACTTGCAATCCAGCCTAATTTGTTAAACATCCAATTTTCGCCTTGGGTGCCATTACCTGGATTGGTTCCTTTACCAATCAAAGATAAGGTTCCTTTTCGATTAGCGTTAATGTCTGAAATGGCATCATTGAAAGTAATAGTACCAAAAGATTCACCATTTTTAATGTCAACAGTACCGATTTCAACGCCACTGCCATTATAAACGGGAAATGATGTATCGCCGGCAGCAACTATACCTTCAGGTAATGTAAATTCTGCTGTATCGCCAGCGTTGATTGAAACATCATCAGCAATACTCCAATTATATTTGACGTTGAAATTCAGCCAAGTATAAAGATTATCTGAAGATTGAACAGCGTTGCCATTCATATCAGTAACCTGAGCTTCATTGCCGTTCAGGCCATTGATTTCAAGAATTGATTTTGAAGTGTCTGCAGGAGCAACAGTTGTCGAAGCGGGTGGAGAAGTGGTTGCAGCATAAACAGAATTGTTAGGCATAACTAGGAACAAGAAAGTTAGAAAGAAAGTCAGAAAAGTTATGAGAAGAAGTGATTTTTTCATTTTCATAAATTCTTATCTCCTTTCTTAAAAAAGGGGGCTAACGGGGATTTTTTTGGTTTAAATAGATCTCTGGATTTTGTTTCATAATACTAAAGCAAGAAATAAATTTAAGGTTAAGCTTGTTTCAGTTAGCCCGCTTTTGTACTAATTGGAACAATCAATATAGAAAATCAATTTGAACTACGAATGGATTTCCTAATTGCAATTAAATTATATGACAAAAATGAGTAAGCGAATATAATATACCATTAATTGTTAATGACTATACCAATAGTATTTATAAGTGTATACCAATTACGAAAATGCAAGGAAAAAGGCCTTCAAATCGATAGACAAATGGTTAATTTGGTTAGAAAAGATTGCATAAAAAAGCTGGTCGGTCGATTGGGGCTGATCAGTTTTTTGATAAGAGATTGTAGAATTGAGTTACACAAGAGACGATGAGTTATGTTAACTGTCTCAAGTATCATTCTCTTTTCTTTTGAATGATGATTCCAATCGCTAAGATCAAACCAATTACCATCAAAATCCAACCACTCTTATTGCCAGTTTGTGGGAATTTACCTTTGCCATAATCTGAAGATGATGCAGGTATTGCTGATGCACTGTTACCAGTGTTATTTGGTGATAATGCTTCATCGAGACTTGGTGCTGGATTTATTGCATTTGAGTTTTCAGGTACTGCAATATTTGGCTTTGTAATAGGATTTGTTTCGCCAGGTATTACTGATTCTTCAGGATTAAAGACTGGAGCTTCTGGTTTACTTGGAATTGTTGCACTAGGTTTGCCAGGTTTCTCAGGGTTAGTGCTTGGAGAATTTGGTTTTACAGAAGGATTACTTGTGTCAGGGTTATTAGGTTTTGAAGGTTTATTTGGAAGACTTGGTTCACTTGGAGTTGTTGTACCAGGTTTGTTAGGTTGTCCAGGTGTACCAGGATTTGGTGTAACTACGCCAGGGCTATTTGGTTGTTCAGGAGCACCAGGATTTGGTGTAACTGTACCAGGATTGCTTGGTTGTCCAGGTGTACCAGGATTTGGTGTAACTGTGCCAGGATTGCTTGGTTGTCCAGGATTACTTGGATTTTTAGGTGTTTCTGGTGCGGATGGCACTTTGTCATCAGAAGCATTTAAGCTATTGCTCAAGCCTTTGACAACTGTGAAACTGATAGGTGTTGCATTAAGTTGATAGCCACTAGGAGCTGTAACTTCAACAAAGGAGTATTCACCAGCTTCAAGGTTAGGAACTGTAATCTGACCTTTTTCATCAGTTGTTAGATTGCTTTCGATTATCTTTCCGTTGGCATCTAATAAGTTGTAAATAGCTCCAGCAAGAGGTGTGTTAGCGGAAGAATCAACTTTTGTCAAAACTACGTCGCCAGTATTAGAAACAGTAGCTTCAGCAACGTCGAATTTTTCTACATTGACAGGAGTTGTTTGACCAGCAACAATAGAAAACTCGATTGGTGATGTGTTCAAGATATATCCAGAAGCTGGTTCTGTTTCAACAAATGAATATTCGCCAGGGTCTAAGTTGTCGACGTCAAATTCGCCAGATGTATCTGTAACCAATCCTTCTTTGATAACTTTTCCAGTGCTATCTAATAAATTGAAAGTTGCACCAGAAATTGTGTCCTTAGTGTCAGGATCAACTTTTTTAAGAACAACTGCTCCTGTCTTTGAAACATCAGGTTGTGAATAAGATTTTTCAACAGGACTATTTTCAGAACCGGATATTGTAAAGTTGATTGGAGTAGAGTTTAGTTGATAACCATCTGGAGCTTTAACTTCTGTAAATGTATAGTCTCCGTCAGGGAGGTCATAAATTTCTAATTCGCCGTCTTCGTCAGTTTCAGCATTGGAAATAAGAACTTTCCCAGTGCTATCAGTCAATTCAAATTCGGCACCTGGAAGTGCAACTCCAGAAGAAGCATCAACTTTAGTTAATGTAACGAGGCTACCACTAGCGTCACCACCGCCGCCGCCACTGCTACCTTGATACCAAGAAACAGAAGCGTCAATAGTATTAGTGCCTTCATTAGATGTCATAGTGGCTGAATTTGTCCGAATGTTAGTAATTTTATCAAATGGAGAGGGAAGTGAAACACGATAAAAGATATCGACAGCTGTCGTAACGTTACCGGGGAAGGAAATTGTTATTTGATTTCCAGAAGTTGTGACAGTTGGGGTTAGGGCTTGTCCATTATTGACAAATCCGCTTGGACCATATGAACCGGCGATTGCAGTTAAGGAACCAGGAATATATTGTTGATTGGGGCCTAGAGTATCAGTGATGACAACGTTGTTTAAATTGTGCTCATTGGGATTAAAAGCGACATTCCAGGTTATTTGGTTAGGAAATTTATAAGCGCCATACCCAGATATCCAACCATTTTTATTGAGCATCCAATTTTCACTATCAGAAGTGCTGTCTGACACAGTACCTTTTGTAGCTAAAGATAGAGTTCCAGTGCGACTGGCACTTGTATCAGCTAGCGCATCGTTGAAAGTTATCGAGCCATTTGCTTCACCATTTTTGATGACGGCTGTACCAACTTCAACGCTGCTGGAGTTGTAGACTGGAAACGATAAGTCTTCAGAAGCAACTAAACCATCAGGAAGTTCAAAACTAGCTGTATCTCCAGCCTTAACTACGACTCCATTGGGGATACTCCAGTTATAGCTGACATTGTAATTTGATGAGGTGGGGAAATTACCAGGTGCTTGAACAGTATTGCCATTAGAATCTGTAATTTTCGCATCACCAGCACTTAAACCAGCTAAGGAAAGAACTGATTCATTTCCGTTGTCAGATAAGGTCCCAGGAGGACTAGCTGTGTCGGTGGAAGCCGATGTTGAAATAGACGAAGCTGCTAAGACAGAGCGACTAGGAATAAATAAGAACAAGAAGGCTAAAAAGAAAGTCAAAATTGTTATTAGAAGAAGAGATCTTTTCATTTTCATTATTATTATCTCCTTTATACAAGGGATGAGTTAAATGATTCATCCTTTTCAAAAATACAAACTAAAATCTTAAATCAAAAATATAGAAATTCAATTCCGATAAATTAAATTGATTTTCTAATTTCGGTTAGAGTATATGGCCTTAAAAACGGTAAGCAAATATATTAGACCATTTATTATTTAATACTGTACTAATGGTATTTATCATGTATACCAATGTGCAAACAAAGTAAACAAAAAAGGCCTTCAAATCAGTAGACGAAATATCTAAAAATTTGAAGGCTCTTTGCTTGCTTAAACGAGTGAATGTTCTGCTGACTCTTTAGTAAAATCAATTTCATTGAGATGAGATTTTCTTTTAACGAAGAAGAGAATACTCAAAATTGAAAAAATAATTGTAATGCTTATCAATATCAAAATTTCAGATTTAGCTGAATCTCCAATCATGAGAGTTTGACGAAGACCGTTGACAGAATAAGTCATTGGTAGATAAGGATGGATTGAATTAAAGAAGTCATTTGATAGCTGAATTGGATAAGTTCCAGCTGAACCACCTAATTGAAGAACTAAGAGAATCATACTTAAGAATGCTCCAACTTTTCCTAAAACTAGGTTGAGCCAGTGAACAATTGACATAAAGGCAGCTCCAGTACAAAAAATCATCGCAAAAGTTTCAAATGGTTTAACAGGGGCTAAGCCATTAATAGCTATCAATAATAATAAAGCAGCAATACTTTCGCCTAGAACGAAGATGCCAGTGACACTATTTTTGCTTAACCACCAAGAAAAACCAGTGTGAGGGAATTTTCGAGGAGTGTAGCTATCAAAGATTAAATTAAATGCTAAAGCACCAACGAAGAGTGAAACAGATAACATACAAGGAGCCATACCAGTTCCGTTATTTGGAGCTGTGTCACGCTCTGTTTGTTTAGTTGTCGTGGGTTTTGCTAATTGAGCATAAGTTAGTTTAGTTGCCTTGATATCTGATTTTTTGGCGCCATCAACTAATTTAGCAGTTAATTGTTTGCTACCGTCTGTGACCTGATCGATTCCTGAACCCATTTGAGATGAACCAGAACTCAAAGTTTGAGCACCAGAGGCGATCTGGTCGGCACCACTAGTTAATTGAGCTGAACCAGATGATAATTCTTGGCCCTTAGAGTTAAGCTGCGAGACACCGGAATTTAGTGTGTCGGCACCATTAGCCAGTTGATTGACACCAGAAGTTAAACTGGGCATCTGTGAATCCATCGAGTCGATACCGCCTGTCAAAGTATTCAGACCAGCTGTCAGAGTGTTGCTATTATTTGCCAGTTGATTGGAACCAGAACTCAATTGGTTAGTTCCTGAAGCAAGCTTTTTCGAACTAGTATTGACGGTACTGATACCGGAGTTTAGTTGGCTCATGCCAGAGGTTGCGTTACCTAGCTGTGTCGTCAGCTCTTGTGAACCATTGGCTAATTGGGAAATCGCCGTCGACAATTCGTCTTGCGAAGCTGTCAAAGGTTGAGTTAAAGCGTTTATTTGTGTTGAAACATTTGCTTGGGTTTGGAAAAGATTGTTCAAATCAGTACTTAAGGATTGGGTCAACTGACTGAGATTTTCACCGTTAGAATTATTGACCGTGTCCATGATGGCAGCTTTTTGAGCTGCAGTTAAACCTTGTTCGTCAGCAACTTGTGAGACCTTGGAACTTAAATCTGAGTTGTTCTGATTAGAAACGGCCTGTTGAAGTTTGGTCAAATCATTTTTGATAGTTGTTGCTTGTTGACTATTATCATTAGCTAATTGATTTTTTAAACTGTCGATGGATGAATTGAGTTGCGTATTGCTGCCGTTTAGACCAGAGCTAACTTTTTGAAGATTGCTGGTTAATTCTTGACTAGCCGAGTGAATCTGATTCAGACCAGAATTCAGTGTATTAGAACTATTAGCGAGTTGATCAGTACCATTGCTTAACTTGCTGCTACCAGAATTTAAAGTTTGAATTGAAGAGTTCAGTGTTGCCACACCTGAAGTG
This sequence comes from Companilactobacillus halodurans, assembly GCF_009600985.1. GTDB lineage: Bacteria > Bacillota > Bacilli > Lactobacillales > Lactobacillaceae > Companilactobacillus > Companilactobacillus halodurans. The sequence continues at coordinate 12,031 of NZ_VDFP01000020.1, read as the reverse complement.
TAGCTCTGCAAACCAGAATTCAAAGCTTGACCTCCAGATGTTAATTGGTCAACGCCAGATGATAAGGTACGTGATTTGTTATTAAGTTTTTGTAAACCATTATCCAAGGTGTTAGAACCACTTGCTAATTGATTGACACCTTGTAAGTATTGGTCAATACCTTGATTTAAAGTACTTGTACCGTTAGAAAATGTTAATGAACTAGCAGATAAAGTATTTAATCCTTGAGTGATTTGCTTATTAGCATCAAAAACTTTTTGATTACCATTAGCTAGCTTTTGACTACCTTTAGCTGCATTATCCATACCAGTTGAAACTTGCTTGATTGATGCAAACATAGTTTTAGCGTAGGTTTTAGTGACTTGATCAGAAACAGAAGCAGCGGCTTCTTTTGCAGATGAAGCAGTCATTTTAGAAGCTGTGAAATTATGACCAGCACTGGTCTCGTAATTAAGAACCATTTTTTGAGGTTTCTTGTTTAATAAGGTAGTGGCATTTTGGGAGAAGTTTTTTGGGATAGTGATAGTCATATAATATTTACCATCACTGAGTCCTTTTTTAGCTTTAGCTTTAGAAGAAACAAGTTGAAAATCCATTGCATTCGATTTCTTTAGACTTTTGGCTAAGTCATGACCAACTTTTAACTTGGTACCTTGATAATTGGTATCTTTATCATTATTAACGACTGCCACAGGGAGGTCTTTTAGTTCTCCATATGGATCCCACATTGATTTTAAAAATGTTACCGAATAAATCGACGGGATGAAGATCATTACTATAAAAGAAATCAACAGTAACTTGTGCTTTATAAGATACTTCCATTCTTGTTTAATCATTGCTTTACCTCTTAGTGAAATATGTTATAGTTGCTTTGAAAAATAATACTCAACTGTGGATTAAATGATAAACGATTATTATTTAAATTCCACAACATAAATACACAAAGTGTGTAATAACTTGAAATTATTTGAAAAGGAATAAAAAAATGAAAAAAGTTGATCGTCGAGTTCAAAAAACTAATCAAGCATTACAACTGGCATTTCAAAAGATGACTAGAACAACTAGTTATCGGGACATTACGGTTAAGTCTTTGACGCAAATGGCCCAAATTAATCGCAAGACGTTTTATCTACACTATGATTCAATCGATGATTTTTCTAACACGTTTGTCAACGATATCGCCGATAAATTATTGAAATTAATTACGGAAGAGCCTTTAGCTGATAAGTTGTTAGAACCAGGGTATATTTTTAATAAAATTTTTGACTTCTTTCAAGAATCACGAGAATTTTATGCTTTCATGATGACTTCAGTAGATTACAGCTTTTTAGCACGTAAAGTGGAAGTTAAACTTGCTCAAGGATTTTCAGCTGCTTTATATGAAACTTTTGATATTTCAAAGGTAGATGCTTATATTTGCGCTAATTTCTTGGTCAGAAATACATTGATGCTCTTTCGGCTTTATAATGGCGGGCAAGTTAAGCTTAGTAAGGCAGAATTTCGTGATAAATTGGCGCGTTTAAATTCTAGCGGCTTGAGTTCCTTTATTGATGCCACTCGTAATGTTAGAAAATAATTTTTATTTAGGTTAAATACAAATCGTCAAAAAAGCGCTATCATTATATTAGTTGTTAGATTGAAAACTTTTTCACATCAATGAAATTATGCTCTGAATAACTAAAAGATGAAGGGAGTGAATTGAATGGAGCTAAAACAAAATTTGAATCAGAAACAAGTTCAGGGATTGACCTTAACGCAAGGGATGCGTCAGTCAATTTTGATTTTGCAATCAGATGCGATTGATTTAGCTGATTATTTAAATGAACAAAGTCTGAGTAATCCCTTATTCGATGTCCATGTGAACTTGGATATGCCTTTTGTCGATAGTGGAAATAATACGTCGTATCAAATCAAAGATGAACAGCAATCACTCTTTGAATATTTGCTTGATCAAGTTCAATTGACAATGCGTAAGACGCCACTACGTGATTTAGTAGTTTATTTAATTGAACAATTGGATCCTAATGGCTATTTGACTGTGACTGATGATGAAATATATCAAGAAGTCGACGATATAACGCCAATTATGCTGTTGGATGCTAAAACACTTTTGCATCAACTCGATCCTCCTGGGATTGGGGCAAAAAACTTACAAGAATGTCTCTATTTACAAGCTGAAGCAGATAATTCCAATAAAGCTGTTATGTCAATGTTGAGCGATAATTTTGAATTATTCGTCAAACATGAATGGAAACAACTAAGACATGCTCTACATCTTTCAAACGCTGAATTGCAAAAAGATGTTGATTTTATCCAGACGCTTTCAGCTAATCCAGGTCAACGTTATACTTCTGAAGATGAACAATATGTTGTTCCGGAATTGCAAGTTAGAAAAAATCACGACAAATTAACTTTATCAGTCACCAAGTATGGTCAGCCGCAATTGATTTTTGCCGAGGAGACTTATGATAAGTTGGAGAAGTCGACTGATGACGATGTCAAACGGTATATTCACAATAAACTACATCAATACAAGACTTTGGAATATAATTTGCAGCGTCGTATTGAAACTATCTCAATTATTGGTCGATGTATCGTTAAAGCTCAGTATCAATTCTTTATGCAAAACACGAAAGCTCTCGAGCCATTATTGATACGTGATGTCGCACAGAAATTGCAACTGAGCGAATCAACTGTAAGTAGAACTATCAATGGAAAATATATTCAAACTGATTTTGGGATTTATGAATTAAAAGATTTCTTCTCTCGCCGTAGTAAAGTTACTGTCGGTACGGAAAAATCTGTTGATCAAGTCAAAGTTAAAATTAAAAGTATTTTGGAAAATGAAAATCGTCATAAACCTTTAAGCGACCAAAAAATTTCTAATATGCTGGTCAATGATGGTTTGAAGATTGCAAGAAGAACTGTTGCTAAATATCGTGAACAATTAGGATTTCCTGCCACTAGTCGGCGGAGAATTTAACGAGTAATCAAAAATGTCATATTTTGTTAAATATGGCTTTTTTTTGTATCTTCTTTTCCTTTTGGCATAAAAAATTTGTATAATATATTAACTAAAGGGGAATAGATGATATGAATATTGGACAACTGATCAATCAAATAGTTCTAATGTTTTGCCTAATGTTAATTGGGATTTTAATCAATAAATTAAAATTTATGCATTCGCAGACATCTAGCGATTTAACGAATGTTTTATTGTACATTGTGTCGCCGTGCTTAATTATCAACGCTTTTGAGCAACCTTATTCTGGAGATAGGATTCACCAGTTTCTTTTAGCCGCAGCCAGTGTGATAGTTTTATATGTTTTAGAAATTATTATTGCTAAATTAGTTTTTGGACGGTTGAATGATAAAAATTTGAGTCGGATTACGCAATACGGGAGTATTTATTCCAATGCAGGATTCATGGGTATTCCCTTGATCAGTTCTTTATTTGGGTCTCAGGGAGTATTCTTTGCGGTCGTTTCTTTAGCTGCATTCAATATTTTTAGCTGGACTCAAGGCGTGTCCTTGTTTAAAAATGAAGAAGTATCAGTTGAAAAAAATAATTGGTGGGAAATTTTGTTGAATCCTAATATTATTGCAATTATTGTTGGAGCGATTTTATTTGTTTTTTCTATCAAAATTCCAGATATTCCTAATCAAGTAGTTAAATATGTTGGTTCTGTCAACACGCCGTTGTCAATGATTGTTATTGGTAATAGTTTAGCTAATATCAAATTTACTAAGGACATGTTGAATAAAGAAATTGGGCTGACGATAGTCTTGCGTAATTTGTTATTCCCAATTATCGGGATATTCATTTTGAAATTAATGGGTGTAACTGGCATTGCTTTTTATACAACGATTGTTATGTCAGCTTGTCCAGCCGCAGGTTTAGTAGTATTGTTCACTTTGCAAGCAAAAGGGGATGCAGCACCGGCAATTTCTTTGATGAGCTTGTCTACTATTTTAAGTTTGATTACTATTCCTTTAGTATTTGGAATCGGTGGATTGATTTGATATTTTGAATTTAGATAGTAAAAACCCTTAACCGACTTTTTTGTTGGTTAAGGGTTTTTGTTTTGATTTGTATGTTTTGAGATGAGGGCAACCTAACTCCACTCTCTGATTGAAAACGAGTTACGATGGGCAACTCATTGCGGCTAAGCCTATTTCCTAAATCACTCGCAAAAAGCGCGAGCAATTCATGAAATTGTCTTAGTCCTCGTGAGCTAACCCCCCATCTTCACTCTCTGATTGAAAACGAGTTGCGATGGAGCAACTCACTACGCCTAAGTCTATTTCCCATATTGTCTTAGGTTCCAGGAGCTAACCGCCCATCTCCACTCTCTAAATATTTAGATACTTGCTTTCAATATAAAATCCATCGCTAAGTTCTGCCCAAACGCTGTAATTATCCAATTGCACTAATTTCTTAACTAAGACTTTTTCTCCGCCACGGTATCTTTGGTTATCCATATCTCCATAAGGCGTTTGCCAAGCTGTTATGTATTGGTCTTTGTAATACATTATTTCAACTGAACGGTTGATGTTCATGCTGTCGATTACGGAGTAGGTGTAACTGATGTTACTGGCTGTCTCTGCTAAGGGGCTGTCTAACATTTCTTGACGAGAGCTTTCCTTTTTGATTTCTTTTGGCGTGATATTTTCTGTACTTGGTATCCAAGTATTTCCACCGAGATTGTACCAAATGATATTATTGTATGATTCTTGAACTGCTCGATAAACTTTCCAAGTTGTCCCATATGGCAGGACTTTCTCTAATGGCTTTTTACTTAATGGTTGATCAAAAACTCGGACGTTGTTTGAAGTCTGGATAAATAAATCTTTACTGATTTGATAATTTCTAACTGGCAAAAGATTGTAAGTATATTCTTGTTCTTGAACCTGCTGGGTAAATTGACCAGTTGGTTTTTTTGGACCATGTATCAAGAAAAGGTTGGCTTCTTCTAATGGCTTAGTATCAAATTTTCGATTCAAATCGCCAATCAAATATTGTGGATCAGATATTAGATTACCCTCGGTGTTTCGATGGTAAACGATAACTGGTGCCGATAATTGACTCGCATAAACTAAATAAATTCCGTCAGAATTGGGGATAAATGTTTGTTGAAAATTGGTAACTGATGACAAAATATATCCCGGTATCTCTTTCCAAGGAATATCTAATTTGTCCAGATAGTGTCCCTTGATCGTGGTAGGTTGGATGATTTCTTTACCGATAGAATCAACATAATGGACCTTGATTTCGACATCATCGCGAGCTATTTTTTTTACTTTAGGTGAGAGTACATCATTTTCCATAGTTCTTTCCCCGTTATGGGAAAATTGCTCATTTTTAATTTTCTTTCCCATAAGAATCCCTTCTAACTTAAATTACCGTAATTCTAACATGAAAGAGGTAGGGAAAATGCCGACGGATGGCTGTTAGCGAGATATTTAAAGGAAAAACAAGAAAGAGTAAAGAAAATTTTAAACAATGGAATAAAAATAAGAGTAAAAAAGATTGAGCACAATTATAATTCAAATTATTTTGGTACAAAAATTTTGGTAGCAATTTGAGACTTTTCAATAATAATGGAGGTTATCAAGAGTTATTAAAGAAGCTGTTCGAAAATGAATTGGTTTCCTCAGAAAACTCCTCATCAACAGCCGTTGACAAAGAGACAAATTAACTTGGAATAAGGACAATGAAATTTTATTGTTTATTCAATCTAATTGGAGTGCTGTAGAAACTTATAAAACGATTTTAAACTGGTCAAATGAAGATAGTGTATAAAAAAAGGCTGAAACTTAACGTTTCAGCCTTTTTCATAAGCACCACTAATTATTTTGTAGTATCAGGTGCACTATACTTTGAAATTTTAATTTCACCCTTATCAAGGTGGGCTTCCAATTCCTTATCCTTAGAGTTATCTAGGAAGTAATCGGCAACCTTGTCTTCGATTTGTTCTTCAATTACACGACGAAGTGGACGAGCACCCATCTTAGGATTGAAGCCTAAATCAACTAATTTATCCTTAGCATCTTTTGTAACATGAATGCTTAGACCTTGATCAGCAATCATCTTGTTAGTATCGTCTAACATTAAATCAACGATCTTGAGCAAGTTGTCCTTGGTCAAGGAATTAAATTCAACGATGCCATCGAATCTATTCAAGAATTCTGGTTTAAAGAATTCTGATAAGCGATTCATGATTGAATTTGTTTTACCAGAAGCTTCAGCACCGAAACCAACATTTGCTTCTTGCAAACCTTGTCCAGCATTTGAAGTCATGATAATAATTGTATCTTTGAAACTAACAGTTCTGCCTTGTGAATCAGTCAAACGACCATCATCTAGGATTTGCAAGAACATGTGCATAACATCTGGATGAGCCTTTTCAATTTCATCAAGCAAAATCAAACTGTATGGATTACGACGAACTTGTTCAGTTAATTGACCAGCTTCTTCGTAACCAACATACCCTGGAGGCGAACCGATAAGCTTTGACACGCTTTGTTTCTCCATGTATTCAGACATATCGAATCTAATCATCGAATCTTCTGAACCAAAGAGTTGACGAGCTAATTGCTTAGCTAACTCTGTCTTACCAACACCAGTAGGCCCAACAAATAGGAATGATCCAATTGGACGACCTGATTTATTGAAACCAACTCTGTTACGACGAATAGCTCTAGCAACTTCGCCAACAGCTTTATCTTGGCCAATGATATGACCTTTCAAATCAGTTTCTAAGTTCTTTAATTGAGCTTGTTCGTTTGATTGCAATTCTCCAACAGGAATGTTGGTCTTCTCTTCAACAATCTTTTGAATGTCTCTTTCAGTTACAATATTTTTATCTGCTGGTTCATCCTTATTACTATTCTTCATATCTTGGAATTTAGTAACTTGATCACGATAGTAAGCAGCCTTTTCGTAATCTTCATTGCGGAGGGCAGCTTGCTTTTGAACTTCAGCATCTGAAATCTTGTTATCTAAGTCAGCCACATCAACATGATTGATTTGCAAGTTCTTCTTTGAACCAGCTTCATCGATTAAATCGATAGCCTTATCAGGTAGAAATCTATCTTGAATATAACGAGCTGATAGTTCTGCCGCTGATTTGATAGCTTCTTTAGAGAATTTTACATGGTGATAATCTTCATATTTAGGTTGCAATCCCTTGAGGATTTGGACAGTTTCGTCAACAGAAGGTTCGTCAACTTGAACTGGTTGTAAACGACGTTCAAGGGCAGAATCTTTTTCGATTGTCCGATATTCGTTAAGGGTTGTTGCACCGACTAGTTGCAAATCGCCACGGGCTAGGGCAGGTTTCAAAACGTTACCTGCATCCATTCCGCCTTCAGCATTACCTGCACCGACAATTTCATGAATTTCATCGATAAAGAGGATAATTTCTTTGTTCTTTTGTAATTCATTGATCAATTGTTGCATTCTTTGCTCGAATTGACCACGAACGCCAGTACCTTGAACTAGTGAAACTACGTCTAGTCTAACGACATGTTTATGTTGCAATTTTTCAGGAACATCGCCATCGACGATTTTTTGAGCCAAACCTTCGACAACAGCCGTCTTACCAACACCAGCTTCACCAATTAGAACTGGATTATTTTTTGTTCTTCTATTTAATATTTCAATTACACGATCGATTTCCTTGTCCCGACCGATGACTGGATCAATTTGACCTTTTTTGGCGAGATCAGTTAAATCAACACCATACTTATCTAGGACTCCGTTGCCTCCTGAACGACGGCCATTATTTCTATTGCCGTTGCCCGTTTGAGGTTGAGGACCTTGTTGCTCGAAAGCATTGTTTGGTTGCTGACCACCATTTAAGGCGTTGAACAAGTCTTCGAAACTAGAAAATCCGCCTGGATTTTGTGCCATATTATTCATACCTTCATTAGCTTGATTTCTTAATTTTTGATAACAGTCTTGGCAGAGATTAACTTCTGTCCGTTGACCATTAACACTTGTGTACAGATGAATTGTCGCTTCATTTTTGTGACAATTTTGACATAACATTCGCACCCCACCTTTCCTTTATCACAGGATACAACGGTAGTATATAATTAGCACTCGACGAATGCAAGTGCTAAGTCTTGGAAATGATAAATTTCTTTATCTAATAGAAGAAATATATCTTTTTTTCAATTTTTATTGAAAAATGTAAATAATATAAACGCTTTCAGGCTCTAGTGTTGTAAGCGCTAAACGTCTTATCGTGCTTGGTTTATAACGACTTTTTTTGGCCAAAGCCCTTGTGAAAAATTGAAGATAATGGTAAATTAATTAGTGAATATTTGTAGGTCTACTACAGAATTTTATAATTATATGGTGAGGTATTTATTATGGAAAAGAAAGAATTTCACATTATTGCAGAAACAGGAATCCACGCACGTCCAGCAACTATGCTAGTACAAACAGCTAGCAAGTTTAGCTCAGATATTAATATTGAATTCTCAGGCAAATCAGTAAACTTGAAGTCAATCATGGGTGTTATGTCACTCGGTGTTGGCCAAGGTGCTGATGTTACAATTTCAGCTGATGGTGACGATGCTGCTGATGCTATCGTTGCTATTGGTGACACAATGACAAAGGAAGGATTGGCAGAATAATGGTTAAAACTATTAAGGGAATTGCAGCAAGTGATGGTATCGCTACTGCTGAAGCATACCTTTTAGTTCAACCAGATTTGTCTTTCACTAAGAAAAGTATTTCAGATGCTGATGGAGAAATCGGTCGTCTAAAGGATGCTATTTCAACATCAGATGATGAGCTAACAAAAATCAGAGATACCGCTAAGGAATCTCTAGGTGAAGAGGAAGCTCAAGTTTTTGATGCTCACAAGATGATTTTGGCTGATCCTGAATTTACGGGTGCAGTTGAAAAGGAAGTTTCAGATAAGAGTGTTAATGCTGAACAAGCACTTCACGATGTTTCTGAAAACTTCATTTCAATATTTGAAGGAATGACAGATAACCCATACATGCAAGAAAGAGCAGCCGATGTTCGCGATGTTACGAAACGTGTCATGGCACATCTACTAGGCGTTGCATTACCTAACCCAGCATTAATTGACCATGAGGTCGTTATTGTTGCTCACGATTTAACACCTAGTGATACAGCTCAATTAAATAAGAAGTATGTTAAAGGTTTCGTTACTGATATTGGTGGTCGTACAGCTCACTCAGCCATTATGGCACGTTCTCTTGAATTGCCAGCTGTTGTTGGTACAGATACGATTACCAAAGATGTTAAGAAGGGCGATAAAGTCATCGTTGATGGCTTAAACGGTTCTGCAATCGTTGAACCTTCCGATGACGATATCAAACATTACAGTGAATTAGCTAAGAATTTTGCTGCAGAAAAAGCAGAATGGGAAAAATTAAAGGATCAACCTTCAGTTACAGCTGATGGCAAACACTTTGATATTGCTGCTAATATCGGTACACCTGATGATTTACAAGGTGTTATTGATAATGGTGCCGAGGGTGTTGGTTTGTATCGTACAGAATTCTTGTACATGCAATCAGACAGTCTCCCAACTGAAGAAGATCAATTTAAGGCTTATAAGAAAGTTCTTGAAGGCATGAAAGGTAAGGCAGTTGTTGTCCGTACAATGGACATCGGTGGTGATAAGCATTTACCATACTTGCCACTTCCTGAAGAAATGAACCCATTCTTGGGCTACCGTGCTATCCGTATTAGTTTGGATAGACAAGAAATCTTCAGAACTCAACTAAGAGCATTGCTACGTGCATCTGCTTATGGTAACTTACGTATCATGTTCCCAATGATTGGTACTTTACAAGAATTTAGAGATGCTAAGAAGGTCTTTGAAGAAGAAAAGGCTAAGTTAGTTAAAGACGGCGTTAAAGTTTCTGACGACATTCAATTAGGAATGATGATGGAAGTTCCAGCTGCTGCTGTTCTTGCTGACCAATTTGCTAAAGAAGTTGACTTCTTCAGTATTGGTACTAACGATTTGATCCAATACACAATGGCTGCAGATCGTGGTAACGAACACGTTTCATACCTCTACCAACCATATAATCCTTCAATTTTGAGATTGATTAAGCATGTTATTGAATCAGCTCATAAAGAAGGCAAGTGGGCCGGCATGTGTGGTGAAGCCGCTGGTGACAACACTATGCTTCCATTGCTATTGAGCATGGGTCTTGATGAATACTCAATGAGTGCTACATCAGTACTTCGTGTAAGAAGTTTGATGAAGAAGTTGAGTACAAAAGACTTGGCTACATTAGCAGATCGTGCTGTTAACGAATCAATTACTAATGAAGATAACAAGAAACTTGTTGAAGAATACTTAAACAAGTAATAATCTATATTAATGAATTCAAAAAGAGTCCGCGTTGGCGGGCTCTTTTTGTCTCTCATGGAAAAGTAAAAAGTATGTTACCCTATTAAAAGAGATTAATAGAAAGGGAATATATGAAGAACAAGGTCATTAAAAATTTCATAGTATTTATTATTTTTTGGCTCCTGATTGTTTTGGGATTAAACCTACACAATCATCAACCACTTTTTTATAATTTTCCATGGGAAATATTATTAATATTTGCTTTATCGTTGATTCAAGTAGTTTCAAATTTGAGTAAGCGAGCTATCTGGGGGATTTATTTCGTAGTCTTTTATATTTATATGTTACTTGTTGGTGGCTATTACAATTGGAGCTCATTGGTTATATTTGCCATCTCAGCTATATTTATGTCAGCGGTTACTTACTTCATTGGAAGCCAATTTAAAAAGGGAGATAGCTTAAAATAAACAATTAAGGGGATTGATATTTTAACTGGGAGTTAAAAATGAAAATCAAAAAAATCTTACTTGTTTTCCTATTTGTCATTTTTGCTTTGGCAGCAGGATGTCAGCATCAGAATAAAAGAGAGATCAATCAAACTGAACAAGCACAATTGGTTAAGAAGAACCGGGAAGTTTGGAATAAGAAAGTAAAATCTTCTAAAAAAGTTCAGTTGAATGCTCCTAATGATGATATTGTTTCTGTTCCCAGCGGTTACGATGATACGAATATGTCACTGTCGCGTTTAAAAAATGGCAATCAATATTTAGTCAAAGCTAAGGTAATGAATTTACAGCCTGAATGGAAGCGTCCTTTTACACCTGAAACGAAAGCTAGTATTTTTGTAGAAAAAGTCATTAGTGGCGATAAATCAATTCAGAATTCTACTATTAAAACTGAATTTTCCGGAGGTCTTTCAACAGCTGAATATTGCTTTAATGATATAGAAGGGCGGTATCTTGGTGAAGACTTTGGCATTGATGATCCTAAGACGGTTATATATATGAAAAATCAGACTGAACCGATGCCAAAAATCGGTTCAACAGTTATTTTAGGACTTGAGAAATTTAGACCGGATGATAAGTATCACGAGAAGTTGTACAAGAAATACGGTTTAACGAAGGAAAATTTCTTTACTATTAATAATCCAGAAGTGACATATTGGATTAAAAAGCATGGTCGCTTTAAATTAAATAATCCGGCTTTTTATCAAAAAGAGAACCGAAATAGTAATCCCAATATTTTTAAGTTAACTAAAAAATTAAATGAAAAGTATTTATAAATTTGGAATATGAAAAAAAGAGAGATAAAGCACTGTTTTTATACAGTACTTTATCGGCTCTTTGTCAAATCGTATTGATGAATGATTTTTGAGCTTATTAAGTACTCTCATTGAGGGTACTTTTTTTATGCACAAATCAATCTTATTCTCTTAATAAAATGGTTAAGATTTCTAAATCCATAAGAATTTCTTTTCAATTTCTTTATTTTTCCAATGGTGCCCTCAAGAGGGCCATTGGAATATGGCAATAAGCAACTGTTTTTTACATAGTTTATATTTTTTCGTAACGTTGTAATGGCTGTATCCATTGCGGTTCCATTTCTTTTATACCTGTAGGTGGTTTCCCTAAGTATATCTATGTCATGATGTCTTATCGCTTCTTGAATGCTTTGGTAAG
>NZ_VDFP01000002.1 GCF_009600985.1 Companilactobacillus halodurans | reverse complement strand
GTTAAACTACAAAACTCCACGGGAACTATTCACTAGTTTCTGTGGAGTTTAGAAATGTACTTTTCTGGTACTGATATATTTCGTATTTATTTTTGGACAAGTGGCTAACTTGTTCTTGTAATTTTCGTTCACTTATCAACTATCAAATGATGAAATTTTTATAAAATCAGGTATCTTCGTTAAAAAGCTCAATCACATTCCTTATGAGCGAATTCAAAATATTACTTCAAACCAATGGTTCTTTCTTAAACCTTTTAAATTAGAAGAATTAAAAATTGAAACTGCTGGTCAATCAGATAAACCTGAAGTCTCTTTAAAAGCCGTTCCCGATTCATTACGTCCAAAAATTGCTAATTTACGAAATCACCAAGAACACTCAAAATCAAAACAAGCATCTGAAAATTCTTATCATATCAGCTTTAGAGATTTAATTAAATTTTCACTGACATCAACGGCAATCATCAATGCTCTTATTGTGGCATTTGCCCTCTTTGGGAAAATTCATGATTTTATAGATGAAAGAGAACTGAAAACAATTGCTGATAAAGTTATTAACCTTCAAATAGTCTTAATGATACTTCTACCAATTGCAATTTTCTTTGTTTTTTTATCTGCTTTTAAGCTTTATCTTATTTTCAAAGTATTACGATTTTAAACTTACTGAAGCAAAAGGCCACTTAGAAACGATGCGTGGGCTCTTCAAAACTCGCAAAACTAATATTAACTTGAATCGTGTTCAAGCAATTTTGATAAAACAAAATTTTTTAAAAAGACTTTTCAGTATTGCCACAGTTCAACTTGTCATTGTCTCTAATTCTACTGAAGATGATACTGAAGAAAATGTCATTATCATGCCTGTTATCAATTATGAAAAAGTTACTGATTTCTTGAATCAATTCTTTCCAAATATTCCTGTTGAAGAAACTATTCACTTTAACCCATTAACCGCTACTTACTTTTACAAATTTAGAAATGCGACAATTGGAATGGCAATAACTATCGGTCTGATAGTTTTATTACTGCATAGATTTGTTTTACTAACGACAATTTTAAGTATTTTAGGATTATTGATTTGGTATTTGCCAGCTTATTTATCAGCTAAAAGATCCAATATTCAATTTTTAAACGATAAATATTTGCAACTTCAAAATAATCATCTATTAACTAAACAAATTGCACTAATCCCTAAGGCAAGTCTTCAATTTACTAAAAAAAGTCAAAGCCTTTGGCTAAAAAGAAAAAATATTGCTAATATTGCTTTAAATATTCGTTCAGGGGTCTCCCAAAAGACCTTTGCTGTTACTTATCAAGCAGAAAATGATATTGACTCAATTATGCGATGGTACAAGAAAACAACCAATAATCAAAATTGATTATTGGTTGTTTTTATCTTTGTCTTGATTCACTAAAGACTTTTCTATTCGTCAATAATTCATACGTTATCATTAAAATTGCTCCGATAACAATACCAATTCCATTCGCAATAACATCATTGATATCGCTCGTCCGATTGATTAAAAAGATATGTGATAGGTAATATTGAGTAGTTTCAATTCCACCTCCGATAAAAAATCCTAAAATTGCCATTGAAATAATTGATATTTGTGGAAAAGAACGTTTAATCAATAAACCAAGAGGCACCGTCAAAATAATATTTTCCATGAATCCAATTTCAAAAATATCTAATTCATGTAAATTAACATGTCCGATTCCTGCTGGCATCAAATAAACTGACAAACCATCAAATGAGATTGGGCTAAAAAGAATCATGCCCAAAAATATTAAATAAACTAAACTGATCAAATCAAAATGACGGTCAGTAAATTTAGAAATATTTTTGATAATATATAGACCAGCAAAAATTGAAATAATCAAGATAAACAACAATGGTATAAATCTCATAGCATCCTCTCCTTTCTTGATTTTATTGTCATTTAATTTTAATAACTATATCTTACCTAAGAATCTTTTAAATAATCTTAAAATAGATTGATGAAATTGTGAAGTTAATATGATTACCATATAAAAAAACTAGAAATCAAAAATGAATTCTAGTTTTAAATTAATTTATTTATCTAATTCAGCAATTTGTTTTTCAACTTGATCATTGCTGCGGAACTCATCATAAGTTGTATCAGCACGATCGACCACGCCATTTTCCGTCAAGTAAATCAAACGGTTGGCAATAGTTTGAATAAACTGGTGATCATGTGAGGCAAAAAGGATTGACCCTTTATAATCGATTAAGCCATCATTTAATGAAGTAATTGATTCCAAATCAAGATGGTTAGTAGGATCATCCATCATCAAGACATTAGTTTTTAATAACATCATCTTAGAAAGCATTACACGAACTTTTTCACCACCGGAAAGAACGTTGACCATTTTCGTTACGTCATCTCCAGAGAAGAGCATTCTTCCTAAGAAACCACGCAAGAAGGTATCATCATCTTCACCTTTTTCCGCAAATTGACGTAGCCAATCAATAATTGGCGTCTCTTCATTGAACATTGTACTGAAATCTTTTGGCAAATATGCTTGGCTTGTTGTGACACCCCATGTAATAGTTCCAGAATCTGGAACCAAATCACCTGACAAGACTCTAAAGAGTGCTGTCGTAACAGTATCATTTTTAGCCAAAAAGGCAACTTTATCATCCTTCTTCAAAATGAAGTTAACATTCTTAAAAATTTGTTTGCCATCAATTGAAACTGATAAATCCTTAACTTGCAATAAATCATTTCCAATATCACGATTAGGGACAAATTTAATAAATGGATAACGGCGAGAACTTGGCTGAATGTCGTCTAAAGTAATCTTATCAAGCATCTTCTTACGTGAAGTAGCCTGTTTTGATTTAGAAGCATTAGCCGAGAAACGAGCAATAAAGTCTTGCAGTTCCTTGATTTTTTCTTCTTTTTTGGCATTTTGATCTTGTTTCATTTGTTGAGCTAATTCAGATGATTGTTGCCAGAAATCGTAATTACCAGCGTAAAGTTGAATCTTACCGTAATCAAGGTCAGCCATATAAGTGCAGACCTTGTTCAAAAAGTAACGGTCATGGGATACGACAATAACGGTATTTTCAAAATTGATCAAGAACTCTTCTAACCAATCGATCGAATCCACATCGAGACCATTAGTAGGCTCATCGAGCAAGAGAACGTCCGGCTTGCCAAAGAGTGCTTGGGCTAACAAGACCTTGATCTTTTGTCCAGCTGTCAAAGTGGACATCTTTTCTTGATGAAGTTCTTCAGGGATATTCAAACCTTGAAGCATTTGTGAAGCTTCACCTTCAGCTTCCCAGCCACCCATTTCACCAAATTTTGATTCTAATTCAGCGGCTTTTAAACCATCTTCTTCATTGAAGTCTGGTTTCATATAAATGGCATCTTTTTCTTGCATGATTTTGTACAATTCGTCATGCCCCATAATGACTGTTTCCATAACTGTATAATCGTCAAAATCAAAATGGTTTTGTTTCAAAGTTGCCAAACGTTCATTAGGTCCCAATTTAACAGAACCTGTCGATGGCTTGATATCGCCTGATAAAACTTTTAGGAAAGTTGATTTACCGGCACCATTGGCACCAATCAAACCGTAACAATTGCCTGGTGCAAACTTGATATTTACATCCTCAAATAACTTTCGATCAGCAAAGTGCAAACTTACATCACTAACAGTAATCAAATATATAATCCTCATTTCTTAAATGTAGTCTAGATTGCATTATACGGGCTATTTGACTGTGGTGCAAGCAGTACAGACTTTTTATTTTGCCAGCCAAACTAATCCTGCTTGAGTGGCACTCCAATCTAAGCCATCGAATTGTGACTTTTTGATTCGTAAATAAAAATACAACTCAATCAAAGATTTTGGAAAATCTGTTTTATTATTCAAATAATCAATCCCAATAGCATTAAAAAATGCTTCAATAGTTTGGTCAAAATTATTGTCAGTTTGAAATTCCTTAAGATAATGTAAAACTAATTTCTTCAACTGAGGTTGTTTTGCAAGTTCTGCTGAAACCGAAATTTTCTTTAGTCTCTCAATAACATCATTTTTGATAGCTTCTATTTCCAAATATTTCTCCATAATAAGGTCCCCACCCATTCCAAGATTTTCTTACGACCATAATATAAAGAGCCTAATTAGTTATAGCAAGTATCAATACTTATCATCATTTTATCGTAAATAAATAGTCTCATAACTGGCTTATCAACAACCAATTATGAGACTTTTCATATCGAACTTATCAAATAGTACAGACCACTCAATCCAATAAAAATATAGATAAATAACTTCATCAATTTTATATTCAAATGTCCAACCAGATGATTAGCTAAAATAGTGTCCAGGACGGCCCCGACAATTCCAACGGCAATATATTTCAAATTGCTAAAAGTCAAAATACCGCTTGAAAAACGCACTGTTGTCATTAAAAAAGTATCCATCAAGAAAAACGTCTGAATGTTACTTAAATAATTCTCTTTGGATTTAGAATTTGTCAAAAAGTATAGTGCCATCAAGGGACCACCTATACCAAACATCCCGTTAAAGAATCCAGATATCAATGAAAAAATCACCATAATCCAAAGTGGTATTGCTTTAATAGAAATTGAGCGAATATTCATTACTGCATAATATATCGACAAAACAATTAATAACAGACCTAATAAAATTTTCAAATGATTGCTGGCAAAAAAACTGCTCAAATAAAGCGAGGAAAGTGCCATACAAGCATAAATTAAAAATGGTGCGATAATTTTTTGCCAATCCAGATGCTTTCGATATTTCCAAACAAGCATTACATTAGCTATGACCATTGTTAAAGTTGAAACCCCAGCACTTTGATTAATCGGTAATAAATGAGGCAAAAAAATCATCATGACAATTCCGGAACCAAATCCGGTCACACCCTGAACAAATCCTGCCATTAATGCCGCAAAAATGATAATAAATATCCAACTCAATAAGCTCATCTCCCAATGCTTACCATTCTACTATAATGAGAAGCATTTAAAAGATTCCATTTTATTGACCATCTAAAGAAATTGCTCCCTGCCGTCTACTTGGCGATGGTTTAGGGTCAAGAATATAACGATTGATCAAATCGATGATCTGGTCATTTTGAGGCAAATCAGAATGCTGCGCATCAGAGCCAGAGACAGAAATCGTTGTAAAATGTTTAACTTGACCCTGATAAATATACTTTCCAGCTGTCACGCTTCCCAATGGGACTAAACCATCTGAATTGTAAGTTTGCGTTCCTGCAACTGAATAGACGCTTAAACTTTTCGGTATCTCTTTTCGGTCTTCAATAAAATCAGATAACATTTGAGTTTTATGTTGAACCGACTTTTCATTAAAATTATAAGGCGAGCCAATCGTCATCAATTGCTTGATTTTAATTTGATCAGAATACTCTGAATAATATTTTTCCAAAAAGGCTGTATAAATCAAGCCCCCATTTGAATGCCCGATAGCTTTAAAATTATTAAAGTTATATTGACGTGCTAAAGCCTTAAAAGCCGTATTGAACCATCGTGCTTGCTTTTTGATATTGCTGTAGCCATCGTGATTATTTTGAAAGCCGACCACGACAATTGGTTCATTGTCTCCTTTGCGAAGTTGGCCTGAAAAATGCAACTTATCATTTGTTGTAACATAAATCTTAATCAACGAATGTGGCTTCTTATTATTTTTATTCAATTTTTTCACCAAGGTATCAAATCGATTTTCAGTCGCTGAAGAACCTGGAATCATAATTACCGGCGATAATTTAGAATTATGCAATTTAGAAAGCTCTGAAACATTTTGCCTCGACCAATTTAATGAAACCATGATTAAAACAGCTGCTAATAGAACTCCAAAAAAAGTTCCAATCCACAATTTAATTCTCATCGATTTCACCAGCTTCCTGACTAATACGATCAGATAATTTTACGAATGGTAAATAAATCAATACATCAATTATTAGTAATGCAGCACCTAAAATAAGGGACAACCAGCTTCCGTTAGTCCCAATAAAGCCAATCAACGGACCTGGAGTTCCCGAAGGTACCGGATAAGCTGCTACTGGAATCCAATGTAAGACAATAAATAAAGCTGCAATTATCATATTAAATAATGGCGCCATGACAAAAGGAATCAAAAAAACAGGATTGAATAAGACAGGAATCCCCAACATCATTGAATAGTGACTATTGAAGATGGCTGGGAAAATGGACCATTTTGAAACATTTCTATTTTGCTCTTTCTTTGAAAAAATCAAAATAGCGATTATCAAAGCAATCATCACGCCACTGCCACCAAAGTTAGCAAAACTATGAAATAGCGTCGTATCAGTGAATTTATAAGGAACATTCCACGAAGAACCATTTTTTAATGCTTCATTCATATTTGCCATCGAAGGCGCATCAGTAAAGGTTGGACTATCGCTAAATGGACCTCCAATTGCCATCCATGATAAAAGGTTCGTTAAAAATCCCATTGAAAGAACGTACAATAAAGCATTGATTTGCGTGTTCCGCATGACAAAACTAGCAACATAAGTTGGTATTTCCAGTTTGAGCACGAAAAAGCTCAACATGTTCAGTAAAGATGCCAGGACCATTACAATTAGAATTGGAATAATAATTTTATAACGGCCGTCTAATCTTGAATTATCAAAAAATATTAAAACACGAGCCACTAAATAACCGATGATTAAAGCAATCAACATTCCTTGCGACATCAAGAATTGGCTGAAAATTGGAATCGTATTATCGACTGTTTGAAAAGAAATTATCAAAAAAGACAGTAATCCCACAGCACCAGAAATAATGCCATCTTTTCGATACTCTTTGGCAGTGAAATAAGCCATGCCAAAAACCGCATAAATAGCCATCATATCAATCGTACAGTGGAAAATAACTTCCATGACCCATTTGAGTTCTGAATCAAATGGCAGCCAGTTCGTCACTCCAAACATCTGCGCCACATAACCATTTTTATTTAAAAAAGCAAAGTTGAAAACTTCCCAATAACATAATTGGAAATAATAAAATCAAAGTTTGGCGTACAGCACTTGCAATTTTTGTATTGCGTACTCGAGCAGAAAAATATAATAATCGATTAATCATTTTAAGCCTCACAATTATCGAACAATTCGATTCTTCACTACATGCACATTATTTACTTCTTATTAATTTTTATCCACGAAAAACCACTAATAAATTTTGAAAAATCTTTCAAACTGATTTGACATTTTGTAATTGTTCCTATTGTATAATAGAAATTATTAATTATTGGAGGCGTATTTATGAAATATCCTATTTTATTATTTGATTTAGATGACACGATCCTTGATACCAAAACTAACGCTGAAAAGGCCTTAAAAAAGATGTCTTCAATAGTTGACTTCCCTTTTAATCAACAACAATTATTATATTGGCATCAATTAAATGACAAACTCTGGGAAAAATTTGAAAAAAAAGAATTAACTCGTGATGAATTACTAATTTTGCGTTTCAAATTATACTTCGACCACTTTAATAAGAAAGTCGATGCAAAAAAGTTTAATCAAACTTACCTACGTTTACTCAAAGAGGAAATCACTTTGATTCCTTCTGCTAAAGAAGTTATATCCAACCTCAGTCAAACTAGACGTATTTTTGCAGTTTCAAATGGAACTAAGGAAAAACAGTTTTCTCAACTTAGCCAAGCCCATTTGATCGATAATTTCGAAAAGCTCTTCTTATCTGAAGATATTGGCTATCAAAAACCGGACCCTAACTTTTTTAAAGTAGTACTTGATGACCTTGACGTTGATAAATCAGAAACACTAGTCATTGGTGATTCTTTAACTGCAGATATTTCAGGAGCCAATCTATCTAATATCGACAGCGTTTGGTTCAATCCTACAGAGAATAATAATAAAACCGATTTTAAACCTACTTTTGAAATCAAAAATTTGCCTCAATTAGAAAAAATTCTCAACTAAAAAGAGATGTTAATCAAAATACGATTAACATCTCTTTTTTACCGATTAAGCATTATTTTTCATTACGACGTTGAAACAACTTAACAATTTCAACAATCACAATCATCAAGACACCAGCACCTAAAACAATTGACCATTGCAATAGGTTCAATTCAGTTACGTGGAACAGACTGTTGAAGCCAGGGATAATGATTGTAGCTGCAACCATGATAAACGATGTTGCAACGCCAATATTAAACATTTTATTCTTGAAAGGATGTACTTTAAAGATTGATTGGTAAGTCGATTTAACGTTGAAGGCATGGAATAATTGAATCAAGGCTAAAGTTGCATAAGCCATTGTTAGGGCATCGGCGTGCATAGCAGCATTCCCTGCATGAACTGGGAACATGATTGCTAAACCATAGACCCCTAGCGTAATGATACCTTCCAAAATTCCTTGATAAATAATAGAAGTCCCAATGCCGCCACTTAGGAAACTTGATTTGCGACCACGAGGCTTGCGCTTCATAATACCTGATTCTGTTGGTTCCACTCCTAATGCGATTGCTGGGAAAGTATCAGTTGCGAGGTTAATCCAAAGCAATTGCACGGGCATCAAAATATCCCAACCTAATAAGGTCATCATGAATAAAGTCAAAACCTCACCTAAATTGGCTGACAAGAGATACTGAATCGACTTTTGAATATTGGAGAAGACTTTCCGTCCCTCTTCAACAGCCACAATAATTGTCGCAAAATTATCATCGGCTAGAACCATATCTGAAGCTCCCTTTGAAACCTCAGTTCCGGTGATTCCCATACCGATACCGATATCAGCTGACTTCAAAGCAGGAGCATCATTAACCCCATCACCTGTCATCGCAACGACTTTGCCTTTATCTTGCCAAGCCTTCACAATTCTAACTTTATGTTCAGGTGATACACGTGCATAAACAGAATATTTTTTAACTTTCTTGTCAAATTCCTTATCGCTCATTTGGTCCAACTGGGCACCGGTAATAACTGCAGCATCATCGCCAGACTTAATAATACCCAAACGACCAGCAATTGCTTCAGCAGTATCTTGGTGGTCGCCAGTAATCATGATTGGACGAATCCCAGCGCTTTTAGCATCGGCAACCGCTTTAGCAGCTTCCGGACGTTCAGGATCAATCATCCCGACCAGTCCAGCAAAAATCAAATCTTGCTCAATAGTTTGTGTGTCAACAATTCCAGGGATTTCATCAATAATTTTGTATCCCATTGCCAAGACACGCAATGCCTTAACCGCCATATTCTTATTTTGTTTGAGAATAGCTGCTTGGTCTTCTTCGGTGAAATTTTTAACATCGGTAGGAGAAGCCTGAATGCGTGTCACTCTTTGAAGCAACATATCGGGGGCACCTTTAACCGCGACAAAGAATTTGCCATCGGGCAATTTGTGAATCGTCGACATTAATTTACGGTCTGAATCAAAAGGAACTTCAGCAACTCGAGGTTCTTTTTTCAATTCATCTTCTACGTGATAATCATGGTCGAAACCAAATTGAACCAAAGCTGTTTCTGTTGGATCACCCAAGAGCGTTCCATCATTTTGAATTTTCGTATCATTACTAAAAGTCATCACTTGCAAAACTTTGTCATCTGAAGTGATATCTTCTGAAGCATCTTTTAATTGACCATATTGATAAACTTTTTCAACCGTCATTTTGTTTTGGGTCAGAGTACCAGTTTTATCAGAAGCAACGATATCGGTACTTCCTAAAGTTTCAACGGCTGGCAACTTTCTAACTAAGACTTTTCTCTTGGCCATTCTGGTCGTTCCTAAAGCCAAAATGATTGTAACGATTGCTGGCAAACCCTCAGGAATCGCGGCAACTGCCAAGGAAATCGCAACTAACAACATATTGATAATCAATTCATTCATCGGCTGTCCAGAGTGATTATTGAAGATACCAACCGCAAAGATAATAGCCGCAATTGCCAAAATTAGCCATGTCAAAGTTTTTCCCAAAGAGTTGAGATTATCTTGTAACGGCGTTCCAGTTTCTTCAGCTTTATTGATCATGCCAGCAATTTGACCGACCTGTGTTTCCATACCAGTCCCAACGACGACCCCAGTTCCACGACCATAAGTTACGTTACTGTTCATATAAGCCATGTTCTTACGATCGCCTAACGGAATATCTTCATCTGCTAAGACTTCTGATTCTTTTTCGACTGGCACTGATTCACCAGTCAAAGCTGATTCCTCAATTTTCATTGATGCTGAATCCAACAGACGGATATCAGCTGGCACAATGTCTCCAGCTTCCAGTAAAACCAAATCACCCTTGACTAAGGCTTCACTACTGATGGTTTCTAACTTTCCACCACGTTTAACGTGCGCATCAGGAGTTGACATTTCTCGTAAAGCATCGATGGCTTCTTCAGCTTTTGATTCTTGAAAGATACCAAAAATTGCATTGATAATGACAACCGCTAAGATCAATGCCGCATCGGACCATTCTTTGGCAACGACACCAGAAATAAATGCAGCAACTAACAAAACAATAATCATAAAATCCTTGAACTGGTCAAAGAAACGTTGTACTAAGCCCTTTTTCTTACCTTGCGCTAAGGCGTTGGGGCCATTTTTTTCCAATCGCTCTTTCGCTTGTTGATCACTCAACCCATCTTCACTAGTACCAAATTGCTTTAAAATATCAGCTTTATCCAGTGCATAAAAACGGGAGCGTTTCTTATCGTCCATACTCTTCAAAATTAACATCTCCTTTTAATTTCGGGAAAAAAAGACTTGTACGCAAAAAACACGTACAAGTCTCACTAATTAAGACAAAACCAGAACTACGTCTTGTTGATGGCTTTGTCACAGGCAACCCTCTCTGCAAGTTACTCCCTTGATTACGGTTTCATTATAATTGATACCGAAAATTAAAGCAAAACAAAACATCAAAAAGATTAAGTATTTAGTTTATTTTTATATCAATTTATTTATCTTGAAATTCTCCATGAATAACGACTTTTGTGCCAGATGGAATATTGTCAAAAATCCACTTGCAATCAGGAACTGACAAATGAACGCAGCCATGTGATGATGGCTCTTTCCCTAAAGTTTTTGCTATCGATTTAACATACTCGCCTTTATCGTTAGTTGGCGTAGTGTGGAAAAGATACTCGCCATGATTTAGAAAAGAAACGTAGTAATAAGCGCCTAATTTTAACGGTGCAGTATAAAAGTAATGTCCCCGTTCATTTTGAATATGATAAGTGCCCCTTGGAGTTGTGTCATTTTTACCAGTTGAAGCGTACATAGTATATAGTTTCTCTTTACCATCCATAATATAAGTCCGTTGAGTCGCAATATTCACGTCAATCCAAATATTAGAATGCTTTGTTAAATCAGGATAGTCTTTCTTCTCGGAAGCTTGATCATATTTAAAGTCTTCTAGACTAACCATCGATTTTTCATCCTGAACTGTTTCAGGAGTCTCGATAACTTTTACCTTAGATGTAACTTCAGGCTTTTTCTGATCAACTTTCTTTTCCGCAGAAACATTAATTTGGTCATCTCCAATATGCTTATTCCCCAAAAATAAGCCAATGCCCAAAAGACACACAATTGAAACTAAGGCAGCAATAATTATCTTTTTTCTTTTCCCTCTTAGATTCATCAAAATTTCCCCAAATTCATATATTTATTAATATACTTATAATTATAGCGCTTTCAATAATTACATCAATGGTATTTGTGATGATATTGCCTATGAAATTTATGATGATTACGATAATTTTTATAATTTGCTTTCAATTCTTGGGTTTTCCCATCATCGCCTGGAACTTGAAAATCTTTATCTATTTTGGATCTCCCAGTAGCATAATCAAATTGAATTTTCCCTTGAACATTCCAAATATAACGATTAAATTTCAGCGTCTTATCCGTTGAAATAGCTTGGACCCAAACGCCACGAGCCATCAACTCATTGTCACGAAATATTGGCGTGACCTGATAAATTACCTTCTTATTCCTTGTTAAGGCAGTTCTAACCTTTTGTTCTACTTCAGTCATTGTTTTTTGATTAGAAAAAGCAGTCTGTGTAAAGAGATTTTTAGGATTATTCAGACTTCCTAAATGTCCTTCTTCCTCTTGACCATCGTCATTTAAATTAAATGTAACTGTATAGGCAATTAAATGTCCTCTATTTTGAGGAATCACACGACTTCCATCAATTATTTTAGGTTGATTATGCCAGCCAGTGGGCTTAAAAATTTGTTCTGTTCTGGTTTTTGAACGACCAAGATTATTTTTAGTTAAATACGCTGTAACTGACTTCGTGCGATTCAGATCATCCAGTCCTGAATAGTCGATATGTGGCTTTTCAAAATTTTTAATTGCTAGAGTAGTCGGAGTATCATTATTCAAAATTTTTACAGGATTATCACCCGATTTATAAATCCAATGACTCATATCCTCAGTCGTTAAGGGATTTTTTGATTGATTATTTTGGCCTTGATTTAATTTTTCATTCTGTTTCAAATCTGTTGCTGTAGTGCCTTTGGCATTTGATTCTGCAGAACATCCCGTTAGCATTAAGGGAAAAAGCATCAATAGAAAAATAAATTTCTTCATCTAAATAATCCTCAATATTCAATTATTTTGTGAGCAAAAAAGTCTGAACTTAAAAATTTTTATTAAGTTCAGACTTTTCTTTTCCTATATTCAATTTTAAATGACCGTTTTCTCCATTACAAATTAGGATTGTGCTAACTTGATAGCGATTTATTCATATTAAGTATTTTTATATTCTTCAATTATTTTTACTATTGAATTATATGAATTTAATCGTAGAAATAAACTTAGTATTCTAAAAACAATTTGTTTTTTAGAGACTTTCGCCATTAGTTTCAATTACTTTTTTATACCAGCTAAATGATGCTTTTTTATAACGGTTAAGACTACCTTTTCCATCATCATCTAAGTCAACGTAAATAAATCCATAACGCTTGCTCATTTGTCCAGTAGATGCACTGACTAAATCAATACAGCCCCAAGGAGTATAGCCCATTACAGGAACGCCGTCATCGATTGCTCCTGAAATAGCTTCAATATGTTTACGCAAATAATCAATCCGATAATCATCTTGCACGAAGTTATTTTCATCAGGTTCATCCTTTGCTCCCAAACCGTTTTCTACAACAAAGACTGGTTTTTGATAGCGATTATATAACTCATTGAGAGCAATTCTTAATCCTGTTGGATCAATTTGCCATCCCCAATCAGAAGCTTTCAAAAATGGATTCTTAACGCCGCCGACCAAATTGCCATTAGCTGTAGCTAAACTTTTATCAGTGACGTTGATAGCTGTAGACATGTAATATGAAAAGCCTATATAATCCACAGGATTCTCTTTGAGAATCTTCAAATCATCTGCCGTAACATCCAAATCTTTAAAACTAAATCCATAACGATTCATTACCGATTCAGTATATACAGGATAAGTCCCTCGTACTTGGACATCGCCACAGAATTGATTGAATGCTTGATTCTCTTTTAAAGCTGCCAGTTGATTAGCAGGGTTGGAGTCATAAGCATAAGTTGTAGCATATAACAACATGCAACCAATCATCAAATCTGGTCTAATGGAATGGGCAATTTTAACTGCCTTAGCTCCAGCAACAAATTGATTATGCCAAGCTTGATAAATATTCTTCTTATCATCTGCACCATTTGATTTAACCAATCCCTGACCCATTACTGGGAAATGTAATGCAGAATTGATTTCATTAAATGTCATCCAATACTTAACGTCCTTGGCATAGCGATGCAAAACAACCGAAGCATAACGCTCATAGAATTTAATCAGTTCACGATTCTTCCAACCACCATACTTAGTTACCAAATTCAAAGGCATCTCATAGTGACTGATAGTAATAACCGGTTCGATACCATACTTTAAGCATTCTTTTATTAACTTGTCATAAAATTTAAGTCCTGCTTCATTAGGCTGACTTTCATCACCCTGGGGAAAAATTCGGCTCCAAGCAATTGAAAATCGATAACATTTGAAACCCATTTCAGCAAATAACTTAATGTCTTCTTGATAACGATGATAGTGATCAATTCCTAAATGATTTGGATAGCGATATTTATCATTATCAATTTTCCAATCAAAATCAGGTTGATTGACGATTTCAAATCTCTTAGGACCGCCAGGCAAAACATCGGCAATGGACAATCCTTTACCATCCTGGTCATATCCTCCTTCGAGTTGATTGGCAGCAGTAGCGCCACCCCATAGAAAGTTCTTTGGAAACTTACTCATAATTTCTCCCTTCAGTTAAACAACGTAAAACGATACAGTATCTTTATCGACCGTCGTTTTTTCATTTGGTACTATTTCAACAAAATCCTTGGTATTAGTTACAATTACTGGTGTTACTGTATCATATCCGGCCTTTTTAATGGCTTCCAAATCAGCCTCGACCAATAAATCGCCTTGTTTAACTTTTTGATTATTCTCAACGTGTACTTTATATGGTGCACCCTTCAATTCTACAGTATCCAATCCAATATGAATCAAAACTTCAATTCCCGTATCACTCTTCAAACCAATCGCATGCTTTGTTGGAAAGACAGTTTCAACTACGCCATCAAAAGGTGCATAGAATTTGCCTTCTTCAGGAATAATTGCGACACCATCACCCAACATCTTTTGGGCAAAAGTTGGATCGTTAACACTGTCTAATGTAATCTGCTCACCCTTGACTGGACTGAAAACTTTTTTAGTTTCCTTAGTACCAGCATCAATTTTAGGTGTGGCAGCAGTTGTTGAACTTGTTTCACTAGCTGTTGTTGCTGTAGTTCCTTCATCAAATCCAAAAATCAATGTCAAAACGAAAGTCAAAACTAATGAAATAACAACAACGATGACTGCATAGATAAAGTTATTAGGTATGTTGTGGTTAACAAATTGTGGAATTGAAAGAAGGGATGGTATTGCAAAGGCAAATGATTTCAAATTAACGATTCCCATAAATAATCCAGAAATTGCACCAGAAATCATTACAGCATACAATGGCTTCTTATACTTCAAAGTTACACCATATAGTGCTGGTTCGGTTACTCCGGCAAGAAAAGCCGAAATAGATGCAGCTGAAGCAATTTGACGGGTATTTTTATTTTTAGTCTTTACGGCAACAGCCAAACAAGCAGCACCTTGGCCAATATTAGCAGCCAACATTGCAGGTAATATCAAACTATCTGGACTTGCAACTGATGCGGCTAAAAAGATTGGTGAAAATGCCCAGTGCATACCTGTCATAACAATCAATGGCATAAACGCTGCCATGATTGGCATTGCTAACCAAGCGGCATGCTTTTGAATCAATAACACGATGCTTGAAAGTAATTCTCCAGCCCAAGTTCCGATTGGTCCAATAATAACTAAAGATACGACACCTACGATAAATATTTCTAATAATGGTTTCAAAATACTCTTAAAACTAGATGGAACCACTTTGTCCAAAAATGCTTCCAAATACTTCATAGCCCAAACGATCAATAAGATTGGAATAACTGAACTAGAATAACTAGCAGCAGTCACTGGCAATCCCATTAAGTGGATGGCCTTTCCAGAATTTACTAGTGAAATAAAATCTGGATGTATCAAAATTGCACCTGCAATTATGGCCATCATTTGATTAACCTTATGATATTTCGAAGCCGTAATGGCTAATTCAATTGGCAAAAAGTAAAATGGTGCATCACCGAATACACTGATAATTGTATAAGTTTGGCTCTTAGTACTCATAAGATTCAAAGTAGTCAAAAGAATCAAAACAACCTTGATCATTCCGCCACCAATCAATGCCGGAATTAGAGGAGACATACATGAAGAAATAAAACTGGTAAATTGATCGAATAAATTTCCCTTCTCCTCATTAGCATTTTCGTCAGTATTATCGCCACTTTCATCAGTTGGAAAATTTCCTAACTTAACGATTTCGCTATAGTAATCGGACACACCATTTCCAATAATAACTTGATACTGACCATTCTGATGATTTATCCCCATTACGCCTGGTATTTGCTTTACCTTTCCATCATCAACTTTATTTTCGTCTTTTAATCGAAATCTTAATCTTGTTACACAATGAGTTAAATAATTGATATTGGCATCTGTACCAACAGCATCATAAATCTGTTTGGCAGAATCTTTTACACTCATCTTCACATCTCCCAATTTTTTTGTTATTTAAGCAATTCCAAAAAATGCTTATCTTTTTAGTATTAAAAATATTTCATTAATAAAAGAAAATTACTATTATTTTGAACAAAAAAAGACCTAATCCGCTTCAATCAGTTGAAGTAAATTAAGTCATGCTCACATCTGTGATCGCACCCTATTAAAATAATACTAAAGATTCTTTACTAATCTTCTAATATGAACTGTCAAATACAATAATTCAGAACTAGTAATCGTAAAATTATACTTTTCAAAAATGAAATCCTTTATTTTTTTTGCGCATTTATATGGTTCTGCATAGCGGTGCTCCAAGGTATTCAATAAATCTGCATCCTCTTCATCATCATAATGCTTATTCTCCAAAACACGTTGTGCAAAAAATTTTAAATGCGTAATAAAGCGATAATAATTCAAGGATTCTTCATCAAATTCAGTATTAAAGAAGTCCTTGACGATGCTTTCACACTTCTTGATTATCTTGGTTATTTCATATGCTTGGTTTTGTTGTGCACTATCTTCACTCTCAGCATTGATAAAATGAATTGCTATAAATGCAGCCTCATCGTCACCTAAAGTTACTTGTTCAGAATTATTAATTACCTCGACGGCTTTTTTCCCTACTGCAAATTCATCTGGATAAAATCGAGCTATATCCCATTTCATAGGATTATTTAATAAAATTCCATCTTTTGCACGTTGAATAGCCATATGGATATGGTCGGTCAAATTAACATAAATTATTTCATTAAATTTTTTACCAATCTTCATTTTTGCAAAATTGATAATTCTTTCGGCAATATTAATTTGTTCCATTGGTACGTCAATTACTAAATCAGTAAATTTATTCATAGTACTTTCGTTCTTTAAAAATAATGTTTTTTCAACTTTTTTCATGTCGAGCGAATCATTGGGCTGTTTACCGAATGCAACCCCTGGACCCATGACTAAAACATCGATTCCATTATGATTTGTAGCAATAGCCGCATTATTATTAAGTGTCCGTTTGACCTTCAAATAGTCACCTCTATCAAAAAAGACTTAATAATATTAGATATCTAGGAACAAATAAGTCATGCTCAATTACTTAAATCGATAACACCTTATCATTAATACATTACCTTAATATTTTTAATCTTACTTTAAATATCGCTAATGTTGATATTATCTTATCCTGCACGCGACATAAAAATATTGTAGTCATTTATGTATGCGTTGTCAATAAATAAAAAGATTTTACTATGTTTTACGAATTTTATTGGCAAGATATCAAATTTAATTCCTCTTTTTTCATACAATTACTTCAACAAGTCAGTATCTCAATCTAAAATTAGCTTTAATTTTTCAGAAACAAAAAAGAACCGAAATTCCAATTTTAAAGGAATTTTCGATTCTTATTTTTATCCAATAATATATTTAGCATCGACCCATTCATTTGTGGCCACTCGATGGTAAGTAATCCCATTAACAGTTCTGGTTTGATCCGTTACCCATGGCGTATTATTTGCTAATGCACGATTAGTTACTCGTGACATGCTGCCGTCACTTTGCAATGCCATTAAAGGTACATAAGACGAAGAAGAATCAGCAACCTTAATTACACCCTTACTAACATTATTAGTTGTGGAATTACTATTAGTATTTCCTGGATTAAATGTTTGTGGTGTTTGATAGCTGGTAAAGAAATTATCATATAATTGGGAAACGTCAAAATTACCATAGCTACCACCAAAATTATATGAACTAGTCCATTGCCAACCATGAGCATTGGGATGCAAGTATAAATCAGTCGCATCGTTTGGATATTCAGCTACCCAACCTTTATCAACGGTCATAACGGCTCCAACCCAAGAACCCATCGTATAAATATCAGAGCGATAGCCATATTTGGCAACCTCATTCATAAAGGCTGTATTATTAGCATCATTCTTATCTTTTGAAATAAATTGTTGCTCTGTGCTCTCAACATCAGCAACTAAAACTGCACCTGCTGGCAAACCATCTGCTTTAGCTGTTTGAGCTGCAAAGTCAGCTTCTGCTTTTGCTTGTGCAACTGTGTTATATCTAGCAAAATGATAGCCGCTGATATAAAGTCCTGCAGCTTGTGCAGTTTTAATATTATTAGCTGCATAGGCATCCTTATAAGAGCTTCCCTCACTAATTTTTGTTACAACAGCCTTGACCCCATAGTTATCACGCATGTCAGTAAAATTAGCAACTGTCATTGAACCATTATGATTTGAAACATCAACCATATCCATTCTGGCTGCATCGACGTTAGTTGCTGTAAAAAATAATACCAGCAGTGATAATATTGTTGCGACAAATGCAACTATTCTCTTCCCATAATTCATAAAAAATATACTCCCCTTTTTATCATAACTTCTTGATATTATATCTTATTTGATTAATGAAAATTATTTGTGTTTAGAACTTTATCAATTTTTAAAGAAATTGTTTTTTTGCTTAATTTTTGAATAACTATAACCAAAGTAAATTTTTGTTTATTAAAAAATATAAGCAAATCGCTTGTAAGGTAACCAATCACATTGTAAATTAATAATGTAATTGGTTTTATGCAAATCAATTTTCCACAATTTTAATCAGGAGGTATTTTATTATGAAAATTGATATCAAAGCACCTGCTAAAAAATATTTAGCTGATAAAATCCCTGTCGGCAGTCAAGTTATTTTGACGACTGATGATGGTTCGAACAATTATTCAAGTATTGGTGCTACCTGTGAATTAGCTGATAAGTTTCAACTAATTATTTTGAATAAGCCAGATAAAGATTTTAATGAACCACTACAAAACAATGCCGGATATCAGATGAATATCCTACCTTTTGAAGATTACCTATTTGGATCAGGTCTAAACATTGATTTCAGCCACGATGCTCTAGTTTTGAGCGACAACGGTGGAGCTCTTGATAGTGCTTTAGCTGTGGTCGATTGGAGAAATGTCAAACCAGAAACTGAGGAACAGCTTCGCAAAAAAATGCAAAAAATCGGCGACCAAATTTGTTAGTGATTTCAATTTATAAATCTCCAGCAAACATAGATTGATTAATAGTTTTATCGTAAAGTCCTTCTGTATTCTGAAGGACTTTTTTATTGTGATTTGTCAATTATGACCCATTAAGAAAATAAAAAATGAAACTGAAATAACCCAAAGGCCAATAATAATCCCATAAAATAATTTATTTTGCTTTTTCTTAGAATTATCTTCTCTAAATCCAATTGCCATCCCATCAATAAAAAGTAGAACAGGTGGATATGCTGATAAACCAGTTAAACCAATAACAAAATAATTAATCCAACTTCCACCCAAAAAGTATTTTTGACATATTCCATATATAAGCAAAATTATAAAACAGCAATGGGAGCTACTAAATATATCCTTCTCATAATTCTCCTCCATTTTGAGATGTAATAACCTGTGGGTCGACTTCTGGCTTTTCACCATTATTGATAAAAAATACTTGATACCAAATTAAAAATGTGTAAATCGTCCAAACTTTACGTCGATCATCATTTTCACCACGATAACAACCATCTAGCATGTTTAAAATAGCGTCCTGATCAAAGAATTCACTTACAAAATCGGCGCAAAATAATTTGCGGAAATCTTCATAAACTTCTTTAGTTCTAATCCAATCGCGAATAGGAACGGGAAATCCCAATTTTTCTCGTTTAGCCCATTCTTTTGGCAAAGCTCTTTGAGCTGCTACACGTAAAGCATATTTACTGTCTTTACTATTCAACAAATATTTCGTAGGAATGCCACTAGCCACTTGTGCCATTTCTTTATCTAAAAATGGTACCCGTAATTCCATCGAGTTAGCCATACTCATGCGATCAGCTTTCAGAAGAATATCTTTAGCCATGAATTGGTGTAAATCCAAATACTGCATCTTTTTGACCTCATCATCATAACCACTAACCTTTTGGTAATTCTCCATAACAATTTCTTCAACTGATTGGGAGTGGTTGAATTCAGGTTTCACTAAATTACTAGCCTCAACTTCACTAAAGACTTTTGCTTGTCCAATAAAGAACTCTTCAGCTTTTGCTGTTGATTCATATAAGTGTAATCTTCCCGGGAAATTGGGCATTTTCTTTAAACCATGTGCCAAACTATATTTCACTCCCTGGGGTAATTTCTTTAAATCTTCAGCCACCATACGAATAATTTTTGAATGAGAATGGAATCCATAGTTAGCATAACCAGCAAATAGTTCATCTGCACCTTCTCCAGAAAGAATCACTGTCACGTCACGACTAGCCAATTTAGTCAAAAAATATAGTGGAACGCACGATGGATTAGCTTCCGGTTCGTCCATATAGTATTGAATCAAAGGAATAGCTTTCATTGCTTCTTCTTTGTTTACTATTCCTCGAGTATTATCTAAACCCAACTGATCAGCTAACTGTTTAGCAGCTTTACCTTCTTCATAGGTACTAGTGTCAAAATCAATTGAATAAGTATGTTGTGGCTTAAAGATAG
This sequence comes from Companilactobacillus halodurans, assembly GCF_009600985.1. Taxonomy (GTDB): domain Bacteria; phylum Bacillota; class Bacilli; order Lactobacillales; family Lactobacillaceae; genus Companilactobacillus; species Companilactobacillus halodurans. The sequence goes on along the minus strand of NZ_VDFP01000002.1, from coordinate 166,284 downwards.
CAGTCACATAACTAGAATCGACACCACTAGATAAGAGTGAACCCACCGGAACATCACTGATTTCATGCTTTTTAACAGAATCGTGCATGGCATCGTCAATCCTTTTAACAGTTTCTTCAAAAGAAAGATGATTTTCTTTAAATTCCATATCCCAATATTTTTTAATAGTTAATTTATTATTTTTATAAGTAAAATAATGCCCCTCAGGAATTCGATAGACATTTTTAAAGAAGGTTTCATTCATTGCAGAATATTGGAAAGTCAAATAAGGTTTTAACGCTCTCTTATTCAACTCTTTTTTAAAATTAGGCTCTTTCAAAAAAGCCTTTATTTCAGAACCAAAAATAAATGTTCCTTCATTTTGATAATAATAGAGTGGTTTGATTCCAAAAAAATCCCTTGCCCCAGTAATATCGCCGGTTTTGAAATCATAGATAACGAAAACAAACATCCCTCGGACCATCTTGAGCAGTTTCTCAATCCCCCATTCTTCAAAACCATGCAATAAAACTTCTGTATCAGTCTCAGTTAAAAATTTATGTTCAGCTTTTAACAAATCAATTCTTAAATCTTGATAATTATAAATTTCACCATTGAAGATAATCGCTTTTGATTTATCTTCGTTATAAATTGGCTGCATACCTTTACTAACATCAATAATACTTAATCTTCTAAACCCTATTGCTGTATCATTACCGAATAACTCTCCAGAACTATTGGGTCCTCGATGTTTAATCGTATCCATCATATCCGTTATTACAGTTTGTTTTTCTGCAATATTTTTATCAACGAAGCCAACAATTCCACACATAGAAAAATCCTCATATTTCCTTTATATTTAAACGCTCAATCAGTATATCGGAACAGAATGTAAAGATTGTTTAATTTGTGTAAATTTTCGGTAAATAATAAGTAAATTTTCAGTAAAAACAAATGTAAAAAATTATTCTATTTTTTAAGCAATGTACTTGATTACTTTATCAATACCGGTTATAGTTATAACTGTAATAAAGAGTTGTACACAAATTAATTTTGTACAAATCTTATTTTAGTAACAGAAAGGATGTCAATTATGAAAATCAATATTAAAGAAGCAGCACAAGCATATCTATCCAAGAAAATCCCAGCAGGAAGCAGAATCATTCTTACAACTGATGATGGTTCAAATAAGTATTCTAGTTTAGGCGGTAGCTGTTCTATTGGTGATAAATTCCAATTGGTAATCCTAAAAGACGCTGACCCTAAATATACCGTTCCTTTAGAAAACAACGCCGGTTATGAATTAAGCACTTCACCTCAAGATGAGGACTTACTTACAAATGGTCTAAATATTGATCTTTGGCACAATGCCCTTGCTCTAAAGGACAATAGTGGAATTCTTGACGGTGCTTTATCAGTTGTTGACTGGAGAAATGTAAAACCAGAAACAGCTGCACAACGTCGTGAAAAAATGCTTTCACTTGGCGATAAAATTTGCTAATTAAATTTTTAAAATAATGTAATAAAAAAAGTCTTCATGTGGTCTGCAGAAGTTTTCTTCCTACTTGTCCATGTGAAGACTTTTTATTTTTATTTTCATATCTCATCCACAAATATTAGTTGAAATGGTTTACAATTGGCCATAACAATAGTTTTAGGGAAAGGATGATATTTTATGAAACGGGAAGAAAAGCTTGAAATTCTTTCAAATTTGATTGCGATTGATACAGTCAATGATAATGAAGCAAAGGTAGCAGATTATATTAGTTCACTCTTTGCACCTTACAAAAATAAGGGAGTTTCAATCGATCGAGTCTCCTACTCTCCTGGTCGCGACAATTTAGTCGTCACAATTGGTGATAGCAAAAAGACCTTGGGATTCACTGGTCATGAAGATGTCGTTTCTACTGGTGATCTTGATTCTTGGGACAGTGATCCTTTTAAAGCTGAAATTAGAAACAACAAGATTTATGGCCGCGGTGCCAGTGATATGAAGTCCGGATTAGCCGCAATCATCATCACAATGCTTGAAATGTTAGAAAATGATGCAGTCCCTGGTCGAATCAAGCTTTTGGCCACAGTTGGCGAAGAAACCGGTGAATACGGCGCTGCTCAATTGACGAAAAAAGGCTATGCAGATGACCTCTCAGGATTAATCATTGCTGAACCTACTGAAGAAATGCAAAATCTCATTTACACTGGCAAGGGTGTCATCGACTATGTCGTCACCTCTGTCGGCAAGGGTGCTCACAGTTCCACTCCCGAGAAAGGCATCAATGCAATTGACCACTTAATTGATTTTGCCGATGAAGTCAGAAAATTAATGGCTACCTTTGACAAAGTTGATCCAGTTCTTGGTAAATTAACACATGTTCAAAGTGTTTTCCAAGGCGGAGAACAAACAAATAGCGTTCCAGATAAAGCCATCATCAAGGGAAATATTCGCAGCATTCCAGCTTATAATAATCAAATGATTTTTGATGCAATTAATGATTTGATAGCACGTTTAAATAAAAAACCAGGTTATGATTTAAAGATTGAATACGTCTATCCTGAAGAAGCCGTTCCTGGTAATCCTAATTCAGATTTCGTTAAACTTTTGAAAAATTCGTATCAAACAGTTTATTCAAAGGAATTAAGTGTTGCTGGACAAGCTGGGGCAAGCGATGCCTCTGAATTCTTGCATGCCAAAAATGACTTTGACATCGTTATAGTTGGTCCTGGAAATGACACTATGCATCAAAGCAATGAAAATTGTGATGTCGATGTCTTTTTGAAATCAGTTGATTTCTACAAACAGGCTGCTTTTGATTTCTTTAAATAAAGTGAGGTTGTTATAAAATGGAAAAAATAAACGAACCTAAAAAACATCACTTCACTCTACCCTCTGCTTTTACGATTCTTTTCTTCTGTATTATCGTCATTGCCCTTTTGACTTGGATTATTCCTGCTGGTACTTATTCAACCGATAAGGCTGGCAATATCATTGCCGGAACTTATCGTGAAGTCGCCAAAAATCCTCAAGGTATTTGGGACGTCTTTATGGCTCCTATCCTTGGGATGATTGGTAACAAGCAAACTACTGGTGCCATTGAAATATCAGTTTTCATTCTCGTCATTGGTGGTTTCTTAGGTGTTGTCAACAAAACTGGCGCCTTAAATACTGGTATTCAGTCAATCGTTACTCGTTACACTGGTAAAGAAAAAAGGTTAATCGTTATTTTAATGGTTATCTTTGCAATCGGCGGGTCGACTTATGGTATGGGTGAAGAAACCATGGCCTTTTTCCCACTGCTGATTCCAATTATGATGGGCGTTGGCTATGATGCTTTAGTTCCTGTTGGAATTATTTTGCTAAGCACGCGGATTGGTGATTTGGCTTCAACCGTCAATCCATTTTCAACCGGCGTTGCTTCAGCTATTGTCAATATCTCACCAGGAGTTGGATTATTTTCTAGAATTATTCTATTAATTATTACTACTACAATTATTATCCTTTTCGTTATCCATTATGCTGAAACGGTTAAAAAGGATCCTACGAAATCTTTGATTTACGATCAACGTGAAAAAATGAAGAAAGAATTCAACGTTGATTCTAAACAAACAGTTCCTGAAAAAATGACTACACGTCAAACCGTTGTAATGTGGATTTTTGGATTAACTTTTGGAATCATGATTGTTGGTTTGGTCCCTTGGACCAGTATCAATAAGAACTGGACTTTTTTTGAAACATTTACTAAGTGGTTAACTGGTAATTCAATCTTAGGAACAATTTTTGGGACAGATATCGTGCCACTAGGATCTTGGTATTTTAATGAGATTTCCATGCTATTCATCTTTATGTCAGTCGTTGTAATGTTTGTGGCTAAGATGAAAGAAAGCGATTTTATTGATGCTTTTGTTAAGGGAATGTCCGACTTATTAAGCGTTGCTATTATCGTAGCCGTTGCCCGTGGTATTCAAGTAACCATGAATAGTGGTCTAATCACTGGTACAATTCTTCACTTTGGAGAATCCACTCTAACAGGGATGCCCAAACCATTATTTGCGATTCTTGCTTTCATATTCTTCTGTGTGCTCTCAATCCTGATACCATCTAGTTCAGGATTAGCTGCTGCAACTATGGGAATAATGGGTTCACTAGCGGTCTTCTCTCATGTCCATTCCAGTGTCGTAGTTTCTGCATTTCAAGCTGCAACTGGTATTGTCACCGGTTTGACTCCAACTTCAGCTGTGCTCATGGCATCCCTTGCACTAGCTCATGTTAGTTTAATTACTTGGTATAAATGGGTTTGGAAGCCAATGTTGGTACTATTCTTAGTCGTCTTTGCTTTCTTAACCATCGTTTCAATCATTTAATCAAATAATCAAAAAAATCATCTATTCTGTGAAAATTCACAAAATAGATGATTTTTTGATAAATTTTTTATTTTACCAAGCTTGATCAACAGGACCAACAGTAAATTCATTGACAGTTGTGTCTTCTGGCGTATCGATAGAAAAAGCAACGACATTAGCCACTTTATCAGCTGAGAGTTCAGTTTGAGCTCTCACTTCAGCTTCACCTTTAGCAACTGCTTTATCAGGAATGTGACTAGTTAATTCTGAATGAACGGCAGCTGGGTAAATAACTGAAGTCCGAATGTGTTCATTATTTTGGGCACATTCCATTCTCAAAACTTCCATCAAATCTTTGACGCCCCATTTAGTGGCACCATAAACGGCACCGCCTGGATAGGCCTTTATGCCAGCAACTGAAGATGTGGCAATGATTTGTCCAGAATGTTGTTTACGAAATTCTGGCAAGATAGCAGCAATTCCGTAAAGAACGCCTTTCAAATTGACGTCAATCATCAAATCCCAATCTTCAACACGAAGTTCTGATAATGGAGAATTTGGCATCACGCCAGCATTTAGATAGATGACATCGACATGACCAAATTTTTCTTTAGCAAAATCGACCAGCTTTTGACTGTCTTCACGTTTGGTCACATCCGTTTTTTGATAAACTGCTTGACCGCCAGCATCCTTGATTTCACTAACAATTTTACTTAATTTATCAGTGCTTCTAGCACCCAAAACAACTTTCGCACCTTCGTGAGCCAACTTTTTAGCCGTAGCCTCACCAATACCAGAGGATGCGCCTGTAATAATAACAACTTTATCTTTAATCATATAAAAAAGCCCTCCAATTTTGTTTTCACATTAATTGTAAGAGCCCTTTCAAAAATAGTTAAATACTTATATTCTATGGTAATTGATAACTTTTAATTATAATTTAAAATAATTTTCCAAAAAGATAGCCAATCCGTCATTTACATTAGCTTCCGTCACATAATTAGCTTGTTTTTTAACTTCTTTTAGGCCGTTACCCATGGCGACTGATAATTTAGCCTCTTGCATCATCCCAACATCATTCATGCCATCGCCAAAAACGAAGGTGTGATTGGAATCTACATTTTGCTCCAATTGAATTTGTCTAACAGCTGTTCCTTTGTCAGTTTTAAGTGGAATCATTTCTAAATTACGAGGATTTGACGATGAGATTCGCAACATCTTTGTTTTCAACAAATTGTCGTGCGCTTCTTTTAATTCAGAATCTTTCCCACGACTCAATACGACGCCATTGGTAATTTCATCCTCAATCTCTTTAAGTTCTGACAAATTATTGATTTCCCTATAACCAAATGAATCGTCAAAATTACCAGCATTTTGAGCAATAAAATCAGGGATTCTTTCAGTAAAGTAGGCCTTTTTAGGTGTAAACAACATCATTGGCAACTTATTGACCTGAGTAATCTTATAGGCCATTTCAACAACTTTTCCACCCAATTTAGTAATTTCTTGACCATTCCTACCGTCAAAGACTGCTCCATTAGAAGTAATCATCTTGACTTTGGGATTCAACAATTCCTGAGTAATCCTTGCCAATTCATACATTCTGCCAGTGGCAATATAAAATTGCACATCTTGTTTTTGTAACTTTTCAATGACCGATTTCGTTCGCTTAGAAATATGTTTATGGTCAGCTGACAACAGCGTTCCATCAAGATCCATAAAAACTAAATATTTTGGCATAGCTATCTTCCTCATAATATATTAGATAATTATACCTTCTATTGTAGCAAATTATTGAAACCGATTACTTTTTATTTTGAGAATAATACTCTAATCGGTATGGTGAGTCCATTGACCAATCAAAACTATTAAGCCAATTATACTTCCTACGATGTAAAAAATAATTTCCAAATCATCTTTTAGGTCTGATGCTTTTATATTTTTGCCCTTTTTCATAAAATTCATCCTCCTTAAAATTCTAATAATCCTGAATCAATTTTAACATAAGTACATATTTGCACTTACAGCCGTATCAATTTTAATGAACTTACTTTAATTTTTTTAACTCAAAAAGGATACTTCCATTTACTAGGGAGTATCCTTATTTCTTATCTTATTTAGAATTTTTAATCACACGAAAAACGGCGCTGTCACGAAAATAAGTTTTAAATTTAGGATTCAATTCTTTATCCGTTATTAAAACATCAACTTGTTGACAGTTAGTTACAACATAAGGCGAAGTTTTAGTGGTAGTAAACTTGTATTCCTGGGTTACTAATACTATTTTTTTACCCCGTTGAATAGCTTTTCTTAAAATTGCCGCATCAGCTTTACCCATCACCGTAATATCGCCTTCATCGGTAATCCTTGAAGCACCGATAAAGACTCCATCAAAGACAAAATCGTTTAGTCTTACTAAGGTATCTAATGAAGAAGCATAACGATTGATTCGATCAACGACACCACCTAAAAGTTCAATTTTAGGAAATTTATTAGCCATCAAATGTTCAGCATTGTCAATGCCATGAGTAACAATAGTTGTGTCAACTTGTCCTAACAAATCACACAATTGAACCAAGGTTGTCGATGAACCGATGAAATATAATCTTCCTGGGAGAATATATGAAGCAGCAATTTTTGCCATTTCGGATTTGACTGGAGAAAGAATGTGTTTCCGGTTTAAAAATTCAGGGACCTCATTTTCAGTATTGACCATGATGCCACCATGGACTCTTAAAGCTTGACCAGTAGAGGTTAAATGTAAAATATCTCTTCTAGCCGTATCAAAAGCAACATTAAAGTAATCAGCTATTTGTTTAGTCGACAACCATCCATCGCTTTCTAATTTTTCCATGATTTGGGCTTCTCGTTTTTCTCTTGGAATCATGGACGATTCTCCTTCCAGTTCATTAATAAAAAGTAGTATTTTTGAAGTAATCCTAACTAGTAATCAACTTGATATTCATTTTTCTTAACAGTTAAATTATCTTTTTTCATAAGTCTAAAAACTCGTTTGTGATTAACTTGATAGCCAGATTTATGAAGCTCATTGGTGACAGTCCGGTAGCCGTATTCAGGGTGTTTAGTTTTGATTCTTCTGATTTGTTTTAAAATCTCTTCATCAAACTCGACTTTTTCTTCGACATGGTCATTTAAATTATCAGCGTAATAAATCTCACTATTAATAGATGTAAATGGCAAAATCTCGTATACCTTGAAGTCTGATTCACGCCTTAATTCTTTGACGGCATTAATTTCTAATTCAGTATTTTTCATTGCTGAATTAAGGCGTGAAGTTTTTTTAAATAAGCATTCTCAATGTGTAAATTACGATTTTCTTGCTCTAATTTATCTAATTTGTCGAATTCAAATTTATTCTTGCTCTTTTTATCCCGCTGACTATACAGTGCACTGACTCCACCAATATTCAGTTTCTTTTGCCAATTGGCAATCGTACCAGGATTACTGATATCAAAATTCAAAGCAGTTTTGGAATAACTAGCATTATGCTTACTCTTCCATTTTAAAACCTTTAGCTTATAATCGCCATCATAATCGTATCCAGAGGTTCTTTTTTTCAATCCAGCGACACCATACTTTTGATAACGTTGCGCCCAATTGAAAATACTGAAGCTGCTGATTTGATATTTTCGGCCCAAAACGACTGACCCTTCACCATTCAAATATTCATGTACAACTTTTAATTTCAAATCTAAATTAAATTTTGTCAAAGTAACGCCTCCTATAATCTCTTTTGATTACGGGAGGATTACCTCAAATATCTACTACCTTAAGATATTATTTCGTTTCAGCAACTTTGGTATCGTGATTAACCTCAGTTTTAGCAGCAACTAGAGATTGAAAGTTTTTAATGACATCCTTTGAATTAGTAATCATCACTAAAGTCACTGGATCTTTTTTAGCCTGTTTGATTTGGTCAAAATCGACTTTTACTAAAGGAGTACTGTTATCAACTTTATCGCCGACCTTGACTAAAGTTTCAAAAGGTTTTCCTTTCAAATCAACAGTGTCAATCCCAATATGAACTAACACTTCCATTTTTCCGCATTGCAAACCAACAGCATGCTTAGTTGGAAATAATTGGCTGATTTGCCCTTTTACTGGACTATAAATCGTTGAGTCTTTAGGATTAACGCCATAGCCTTCACCCATGGCACCGCTTGCAAAAACTTCGTCGCTAACATCCTTTAAATCCACTAATTCACCAGTGACAGGTGCATAGAAATCAGTTTTTCCTTTAAAATTAAACAATCCCATTATTCGTCCTCAATTCCTAAATAATCTTCGACTTCGGGTCCAATAGTCGAAACTTTCGTTCCATAGATAACTTGGACACCAGTGCCGTGAATTACTGTTCCGACAGCTCCAGTTGACTTAAGTAAATTCTTCTTAACGCTCGATGGATCCTTTACGCTTACACGTAAACGTGTGGCACAAGCTTCCAGTGTACTGATATTCGTCTTTCCACCTAAGCCTTCAACGATAGTTGCTGAAATAGCATCATCAGAGTTATTTGAACCAGTTGAAACTGCGTTGTCTGACTTTTTGTCATCAACATATTCTTGTTTTGTGTGTAGAGTTGCTTCTTCATCATCATCTTCACGACCAGGAGTCTTGAGATTGAATTTTTGAATCGCAAATCTGAATACAAAGTAATACAAAGCAAAATAGAAAATCATAATTGGAATCAAAGCCATCCAATTAGTCCGTGCTTGACCAGGTAAAATTCCGTAAAGAATCATATCTAGCAAGCCACCAGAGAATGTGAATCCAACACCAACTTTTAATAGTGAAACAAAGACTGCAGAAAATGCAAAGAGTACACAGTGAATGCCCCAGAATAAGAATGGTGAAGCAAACAAAATAGTGAATTCTAGTGGTTCAGTAATACCAGTTAAAATTGATGTCAAAGATGATGAAAGCAACAATCCTTTAACATCCTTACGCTTGTTCTTTTTAGCACAGTGATACATTGCTAAAGCTGCAGCTGGGAAACCACAAATCATAACTGGGAATTCAAAGGCAAAGTATCTAGCAGCTTGCCATGAGATATGTTGTCCGGCAGCCAATTGTGCAAAGACAATGTTTTGAGCTCCAACAACTGTTTTACCAGCAATATGTGCTGTTCCACCGACGGCTGTTTGCCAAAATGGTAGATAAAAGACGTGGTGCAAACCAAATGGAATCAGTGCACGGTAAACGTAAGCATAGAAGAATGTTCCTACATAGCCAGCTTTACCAATCAAATATCCTAAACCAGAAATCCCCATGGCGATATATGGCCATAACCAAGCCATCAAAAATCCACCAACGATACCAGCTAAAGCTCCGGCAATAGGACTAAAGTGTGTCCCACCAAAGAATGAAATGGCATCAGGAAATTTAATCTTGTAATACTTATTGTGTAACCAAACACAGATCAATCCGATAAAGATACCACCGAAAACACCTGTATCCATAGTATTGGTGAAACCGAGCATATTAGTTAAGAGTCCACCAATCTTCTTCAAACGTTCCAATTCACCAAAGTTAGTAATGGCACTAGTCATTGTGGCATACATCATAAAGTAACCAACTAATGCTGAAAGAGCAGCAACACCCTTTTCACTTTTAGCTAGACCTAATGCAACTGAAACAGCAAAAAGTAGACCTAAATTATTAAAAATAAAACTTCAACAATCATTGAAGATTGTTAATAAACTATTTAAAAAGGTACCTGGTCCTAAAATTGCTTGTAAATGATACATTTTAATAAACGAAGCACCTGTAAATGAAGCACCAACCCCTAGGAACAATCCAGCGATTGGCAATAAAGCAATCGGAAGCATAAATGTTTTACCAACGTTTTGCAACGCTGCAAAAGTTTTACTTCCACCTTTATTTTTTGACATATTCAAACCCTCTTATTTAAGACGGTTATCGATAACCAAGTAAAATTTCAATGTACATGTTTTCATTCGTTAATTAACAATTTCTATACTAGCATGATTCATCGCCAAGATACTTAAAACGATTGTATTTCTGAAAACTGTTTCAGTACTTTTTAGCATTTGAAGAATTTAACGCTTATTTTAAATAAGCATTAGCTCAATTTTATTCAATGAATGCTTATGTAGCAGCGTTTTTAAACTTTTTTAAATGCTGATTCAATTCTTTTAAACAATTAATTGCCTGTAATATTTTCAGATTCTAGGAATTGGGCCAGTTATTTTACATTTTTTCATATTTTTGAGCATTTACACTTGCTGTGAAACGCGTTCGATAAACTACTATAAAGATGAATTAAGAAAGGTGCGTGGAAAACGTGTTTGCATATATTCAAATTATTGATAGTCAAAATAAAGTTTCTTATGGATATGTCAATTTTGCTTTCTCCAACGACGTCTTATCCATTACTACATTAAAAGGTATGAAACATTCACCTGTTATAAAGATTCCAATATCACAAATTTCTGATATTTCAGAAGATAATTATTACAGTTGGAATCGTATTAAATTTACTTATAACAAAGAGCAATATTCCTTTATTTATAGCGGTTTCGGTGAATTTGATTATCTCAAAGAGCATCTTATGCAAAGTATTTTGGCATAATTATGGAACAACAAAAAGGACCTCTACTATCTATTATTGTTTTAGGTAGTAGGGGTCTATTATTTTAATTTAAATTAATATTTTTTTGACTGACCATTGTATCAACTTTTAAAGTCTTGATTTCCAAATCAGAAACTCCGATTAGGATTTTCTTAAGTTGATCAAGGCTTTCATTTAAATCGTTTTGATTCTTATAAATATCGAATAAAACAAACTGATTAGGCTGATCTTTGATAGTAGCTTTATAGCTGGTTATTTGACTATTTAACTTTGATAATTCCGTTTTAATTTTTGATTTATTTGCTGAATCAGTTGAGAATTCAACCAATCGGGCCAAATAGGGATTTTCCCCACTAACGGAAAAGCCCTTATTTCCACTTAACAAGCTTTCCGGCTGTAATTCTGTCACATCACGTCCAGTAACGATTTTTTGAGCAACTTTAGCAAAATGCTTAAATTGCGGCGACTCAGCATGGATTTGATAATGTGCTTGATCTTGGTACATTTCAAAAATGTAATTGATGGTGCCACTTTTATCAGCATGGGTAGCATACATAGCCAAAGTTCCTGCTTCATTTTGATGTGAAGTGAGTAAATTATTGACGCCTTCTGCAACAAAATCATCACGATCTTTTTCATTAGTTATCAGACGATACATTCGAAAAATTGGTATCTTTTGTAATTCCATCTTAATCACCTTCACTTTTTAAAGCTGGCAATTTTTCAATAACCTTGGCTGGAACGCCACCGACAACTGTATTATCAGGTACATCTTTTACCACAACAGCTCCTGCTCCAATAATGACGTTATTGCCAATATGAACTCCACCAATAATAGTGACATTGCCACCAATCCACACATCATTGCCAATTGAAATGGGTTGCGTATAACTAATCAAATAATGGCTGCCATCTTCTCTAGTCCCAAAACGTTTAGTAGCGTCCATATTATGTTCGCCGCAATAAAATTTTACATCTGGAGCAACGATTACGCGGTCGCCAAAAGTAATTCGATTAGAATCTTGAAAGTAACAGTTGCCATTGATAAAGTCGTCATCCCCAAAACTGATATGTGCACCATAGACAGCTCCAAAAGTTCCATTAATTGTCAAACGTTGCCCAACTTTACCAAACAAATCTTTAATATCTTTTTCTCGAGTTGCTTGATCTGTTTCTGTATTGATTGCTTGAACTAATCGTTTACCTTTAGCAATCATCTGTTGCAACTCCTTATCGCGATAATCATAATCTTTTCCTGCTAATAGTTTTTCGTGTTCAGTCATTGACATACTAGATGCTCCCTTAAAAAGTTATTTTTCAAAATTAATTTGGCGAATCTTTTTAGCTGGACTTCCAACAACAATACTATTGGGTTCAACATTTTTGGTCACAACTGAAGAAGCTCCAACAATAGAATTCTCGCCAATCGTTACACCCGGTAGGACGGTTACATTAGCGCCCAACCAAGCATTATTTTTAATGTGAATAGCATGAGTGATTAAATTCTGCCGTTTACTAGGATTCTCATCATGATTAGCTGTTATTAGATTTACTCTTGGTCCTAATTTGACGTTAGAATCAATCCAAATTCCACCCAAATCAATAAAGAAACAATCCTTATTAATAAAAACATTATCCTTAACGAAAGTATGACAACCTAAATCGGCATTAAATGGTGCTTTAATATCGGTTGTGCTAGGAATTTGATAACCAAACAAATGACTGAATAATTGTCTTCTTTCATTTTTAGAATGATAGGTTTGATTGATTTTAGTAATAATTTTGGAATTCTCTTCAACAATTCGATCGATTATTTCAAAATCCGTTTGCGTATAATCTAGTTTCCCACCTTTGAGAGCTTTTTCCAGCGTAGAATTTTTTGACTCATCCATTTTTTAACACTTCCTATATTCCAAGACTAATCGCATCTGTTGGACTTGTCTAATACTTATATCACATTGGCAGTTATTCAATTAATGAATATGATAAAAAGCGAATGGAAATTAACTTTTTTCCCACTTAAAACAAAATAAGCCGAGGCAATCAAAATCGATTACCTTAGCTTATTTTCCTTAATGCTCGAAAGCTGACCAGATTATATCCTGCTTTCGTTTAAACTGTTAATTCAATTTGATTTCCCTCAGGGTCACAAACTACGCTTTCATAATAGCCATCCCCGGTGACACGTGGACCACTAAGGTGTTTATAGCCAGCAGCCTCAATTTCTTTAGTCAAGCTGTCAACTTCTTCCTTAGAGCCTAGTGACATGGCAATGTGCATGTAGCCAACTGGATAACCAGAAACCCGATGCTTATTTAGATCTTCCCGAGTCCCGACTTCTAGTCTTGCTCCATCAGGAAAAGTCAAAAATTGTGACGAAAAGGTCGTTACCGGATTGTGATATTTAGCTGAGGCAGTAGCTTTAAAAAATGTCTCATAAAAGTCGACTGTCTTTTTTAAATCGTGAACGAATAAACCTACATGTTCGATTTGCATAAAACCCCTCTATTTCATTCTTAATTACCGATTATAATTTACGATATTGATATTTATTAGTGTAACTTACTTCTGCACCCTTTTTCAAAACAGTATTGCCGAAATCATCGTGATTGATAGCGTCAGGTAAGGTCTGTAACTCCATAGCTAAAGAACTATAATCATAATTTTTGTTCTTTGCCTCATCTTTTGGATTGGCTGTAAAAATAACCATGCCGTTTCGATCTGTATAAAGGTCAACGGCGCGTTTATCAGATTTAATTGTTGCTGCTTTATCACTAACTACAAAAACGTCATCGAATTCATATTTACGCAATGGCTTCAGTTGTTTCAAGCCTTGACCAATTGTCTTAAAATCGTTGAAATCATAAGCATTAGTTGTTGTTAATAGTTTCCCAGTTGGCACCTTGCCTTCATCAACATCCAAGAAATGCTTGGAATTAATTTGTAATTGTTGCTGACGAATATTTTCTGAACCAACATCAAAATAAACGTGGCAAGTTGGATTAAATAATGTATCGTGATCAGTCTTAGCATGATAAGTAATAGAAACTTCGTCATCTTCACTGAGACTATAACGAACCTCAACTTTTAGAGTACCTGAAAAACCATCCTCTCCTTTAACAGTATGACTTAAAAAGACCGAATTATCATCAACTGCTGCTTCATTAAAGTTTTGATATTGTAAACCATTTTCTCCACCATGCAGCAAGTTTTGACCTTCATTAGGTTTCATTTGATAATCAATACCATCAATCGAGAATTCAGCATTTTTGATTCGACCAGCAACTCGTCCAATCGTCTTACCTACTTGATAAGGCGTCTTGATGTAATCGGTCAAATTATCGAAGTGTTCAATCAGTGAATGCTTCTCACCATCTTCAACAACTTCAAAATTTTGCCAGGTTGCAGCATAACTTAAAACGCTGATACTAGTTTGATTCTGATTCGTTATTTTATAAAGGTAGACTGGTTCTGTACCTATTTTTCCAAAAGTTGTTTTCGTTACTGACATATTTACCCTCGCTTCTCTACAATTATCTAATATCTTCTATTGAATCAGACATTTAATTTACGTTTCATTGCTGACTCAATATTCTCTAGAGTTACTTCTGATGTGTCTTTGAAGTTAATATCAGCTTCATTCAAAATTTCAGGATCGCCAATACCAACTGAAATTTCACCAGCACCATTAATCGAAGTAATACCGGCAACAGCATCCTCTAAACCAATACATTCTTCTGGCTTAAGATTAAGAACTTGAGCTCCACGAACATAAATTTCTGGATCTGGCTTGCCATGTTTCAAAGTAGCAGGATCGACACGCGCATCAAAATATTTATTCAAATCTAAAGCTTCCAAAACTCGAGGCGAGTTCTTTGAAGATGAAGCTAAAGAAATCAAATAATTATGAGCCGACAAATCTTCAATGAACTTCTCCATACCAGGCAAAATTTCAGATTTGTCTAGTGACTTCAAAAGCTGCAAGTAGTTGTCGTTTTTTTCTTCAGCTAGACTTGCCTTTTGCTCGTCAGAATAGTCATTTTCCTTATTGCCTGATTTTAAAATAAGATTCAATGAATCCATTCTGCCAACACCCTTAAGTTGGTTTGCCAAATCTGTTGTCCAACTAACTCCTACTTTATCAGCTAATTGGTGCCAAGCTTTGGCGTGGTAGACTGATGTATTAGCAATCACACCATCTAAATCGAAGATAAATCCCTTGATCTGTTCGAATTTTCCCATATTTTATATTAGCTCCTTTGATAAAAGAGTGCCTGAATATATCTATCCAGACACTCTTATTTTACAATTATTTAAGCAAAAGTGGCTTATCATGCACTTCAATTTGAAGTGGTTCTCCAGAAATAAGTTTGAAGTGAGATCCATCCTTTTGAACACAAACTTCAATTACACGTCCTCTGAAGACTTGTCTAAATGAATAACCATTCCATTTTTCTGGTAAAAATGGTTTATAACTCAAGGTTCCATCATCATGAACACGCATTCCAGCGAACCCTTGAACCATTGCGAGCCATCCACCGGTCATTGAAGTAATGTGCAAACCATCTGCGGTGTCATTATTATAATTGTCTAAGTCTAGTCTAGCGGTTCTCTCATATAATGCAACCGCTTTCTGCTCATAGTGCAAATCAGATGCCAAAACAGAATGAATTGCAGGTGAAAGACTGGATTCATGGACTGTCAATGGTTCATAGAAATCGAAGTTACGTTTCTTCTCACGTTCAGTAAACTTATCAATAAAGTCCCAAATGCCTTGAAGAACATCTCCTTGTTTGATATAAGGCGAACGTAAAATCTTATCCCAGGACCAATGTTGATTGATTGGCAATTGATCCTTAGGAATGGAGCTAACAGGTTTGATATCTTTATCCAAGAAGCCATCCTGTTGAACGAAAATTCCGAGATCTTCGTCAAATGGCAAATACATTTTCTCGATAATATCTTGCCATTGAGCTTTTTCTTCATCAGAGACATTTAACTTTTTAGCTTGTTCTGCAGAAACTTCGCCAAGAACTTTTAAGGTATATTTCAAAGTCCATTTAGCTAAGAAATTCGTGTACCAGTTGTTGTCGACATTATTTTCATACTCGTCAGGACCTGTAACGCCATAAATCATGTACATGCCCTTACGTTTGCTAAAGTGGACCCGGTCAGCCCAAAAGCGTGATATCTCTGTCAAAATCTTGCTGCCTTCCTTTAATACGAAAGACTTGTCGCCGGTATAACGTGTGTAATTATAAATTGCAAAAGCTATATCGCCGTTACGGTGGATTTCCTCAAAGGTAATCTCCCATTCGTTATGACATTCGATACCATTGAAGGTGACCATTGGAAATAGAGCACCCTTTAAGCCTTGTTGCTTGGCGTTAACAAAGGCTCCATCCAATTGATTATAACGATACATCAACAAATTACGCGATACTTCCGGATTAGTGATTCCTAGATAAACTGGAATACAGAATGCTTCAGTATCCCAATAAGTTGCACCGCCATACTTCTCGCCAGTAAATCCTTTAGGGCCAATATTCAAACGTGAATCGGCTCCAGAGTATGTGGTGAATAATCCGAAGAGATTAAACCGCATCCCTTGTTGAGCATCAACATCGCCATCAATTTTAATATCTGATTGATTCCAACGTTGTTCCCAAACGTTTTGATGAGATGCAAATAAATCATCATATGAAACTTTGGAAATTTTTGCAGAAATGCCTTCCATTGCATCCCGCAGATCGTCGACCGAGTCATAATCACGAGAAGTTACCACAACGACACGCTTTTCAATAGTTTTAGTCTCGTTAGGCTGCAAGGTATCTAAAAAGATTTGACTGGTTTCTAAATCGGTTGTTTCATGTCCAACTTGCGTGAGGTCAGTAACATAACTTGCTTGCATGCCAGAAGTAAATCTAGGCGTTCCAAAATCGTTTGGTTTGGTTTCTGCAATGATACTGTCGTCAGTAATTTCTAATACTTGCCAGAAGCGTTCATCATAATTAGCATCTTCATTTCTGACATCAGCATCTAAAGCAGAAATAACTTTAATATCGACTGGGTCTTTAGATAAATTTTCAAAACTAACTTTTTGAATCGATAACTCTCTTTGAGCGCTGCTTAAAAATCTTCTAAAATTAAACTTAACTTTGGCATCGCCTTTTTCAACGACAAAACTACGCGTCAAGGTGGCGTTTTGCATATTTAAATCTAATTTAAAATCACTGATCGTATCTTTATTTAAATCTAATTTTGAATCATTAATTAAAAAATTCATTTTTATGAAGTTGACAGCATTGATAACTTTTCCAAAATACTTTGGATAGCCATTTTTCCACCAGCCGACACGGGTTTTATCTGGATACCAAATACCAGCAAGGTAAGTTCCAGGAAGACTATCACCAGAATAATCTTCTTCAAAATTACCACGCATGCCCATGTAGCCATTTCCAAGGCTGGTCATACTCTCTTGGAGTCGTTTATTTTTCTTATCTAATTTGTGGGTCACAATATTCCAAGGATCGACCTCAAAAATTCTTTGCATTAATTTACACCTTCCTACTAAAAAAGGTAATCAGGTAAACAATACCCAATTACCTTTTAAAAATCCTTAAAGAATCGTTTCGTCTGTATCTTTGTCAAAGTAATGTGCTTTTGTCATTTCAAAAGCCATTTGAACGTCATCGCCAGGTTTGTGATGATCACGTGAATCAACTTTTGCAACAAAGTCAGTTCCGCCGACTTTTGAATAAAGAATTGATTCAGCACCTAGTAATTCTGAAACTTGGATCTTAGCATTTATTAAGGCATCAGGGAAAGCTTGAATAGCAACTTCTTCAGCATGAACGTCTTCTGGACGAATACCGAAAGTAACTTCCTTACCAACATAGCCTTTCTTTTCGAGAACTTTATATTGACCTTCAGGAACAGCAATGTTTAAACCGCCATTATTGACAATTTTGCCGTCTTGAATTTTGACATCAAAGAAGTTAGTTGCAGGTGAACCAATGAACCCAGCAACGAACTTGTTAGCTGGCTTGCTGTACAATTCAGCAGGTGTTCCGACTTGTTGCATCTTACCATCATTCATAATGACGATTCGATCCGCCATAGTCATAGCTTCAACTTGGTCGTGAGTAACATAGATAAAGTTACGTCCCAAACGTTGGTGCAATTGAGCCAATTCAGTACGCATCTGAACTCTCAATTTAGCATCCAAGTTTGACAATGGTTCATCGAGCAAGAATAAATTTGCATCACGGACAATCGCACGTCCTAAGGCAACACGTTGTCTTTGACCACCTGAAAGAGCAGCAGGTTTACGTTTTAGATAAGGTGTCAAGCCTAAAATATTAGCAGCATCATCAACACGTTTTTTAGTATCTGCTTTATCGTTTTTACGGATATTCAAACCAAAGGCCATATTATCGTAAACGGTCATATGTGGATACAAAGCATAATTTTGGAAAACCATCGCGATATCACGATCTTTTGGTTGGACTTCATTCATGACTTTGCCGTCCATCTTGAAGTCGCCTTTTGTAATATCCTCCAAACCCGCTATCATGCGCAATGTGGTGGATTTACCACACCCGGAAGGTCCAACGAAGACAATAAATTCACCATCTTTAATGTCTAGGTTGAAATCACTAACTGAATAGTCAGTATTACCTTGATAGCGTTTATAAATGTGTTCCAAATTTATTTTTACCATTTCTAACGCTCCTTTTATTTTTTGACTTCCAGTTAACTAATAAGTTTAATCTTACTAATCAATCTAGATGTGTAACCCACACCCAAAGTCAATCCTTTTTAGCTATTTGACCACCAAGCAATCTGTAAGATATGTATGTTGCAAGCGATACGCTGCAGACCGCGCTTAGAAAAGCCAGTTGCAAAACAAAATTCATCAAGATCAAGATTAAAAATACAATTACGGAAACTATGATTGGTAGGGGTTTAGAAACTAGTAAAGTCAAAATGTTGTTAAATTTGTGGGTCGCCAGTTGAAAGTTTGTCGCTACCAATACCATGAAATATACAAAGGTAAAAGTTAAAACAACTGTGTGCCACTGAGTATTTCCAAAAGTAATCTTATTCAACACAATGAAGATACTAGCAACTAATCCTAATCCAAAATTGATTCGATAGTTTTTCTGAAAATCAAACCATTTTTTAAAAAAATACTTGAAGAAACTTACGCTGCCGTTCACTTGCCACTCTTGAACTGTCGCAAAACTTGCAGTCAGACCGGGCATCGTGAAAACAGAAAACATTAACCAAAGAATGAATAACATCATGTAAAACATGACTGATAATTTTAAATTGAACAAAACTATTGCGGTTAAAATTAACGAAAAGTTCAGAATGAAGAATGAGAAATTAATCGTAAACAACGACCAAAGCCAATTCCCACTCGCCATTAATTTTTGACCATTCTTAGATTTTAAATTGATCACAATAATTTCGTCCTTTCTTTAATTACTTAACAGCACCATCAGTAACACCTTTGATAATCCATTTTTGAGCAAATAGATAGAAGATGATAACTGGGATGATGGAGATGGTGATACCAGCTAGGGCCAAATGCCATTGCTTTGTGTATTCACCAAAAAAATTGAACATCTGAAGTGGAATCGTGTATTGTGCTTGTGGCAATACTAGTGATGGCAATAGATAATCATTCCAGATAGCAATGATGTTCAAGATTGCAACTGTAACTGTGATGGGACTAAGCATTGGGAAGATTACCTTGGTAAAGATCTGCCAACGACTTGCCCCTTCCATTTCAGCTGATTCATCCATTGCGATAGGGATACTTGATAATGTACCTTGATACAAGAAGACTGACAAACTGCAGTCAAATCCGAGATACATAATAACTAGGCCCCACATATTTAGAAAATGTACAGCACCGAAGTTTGCTGTTAAAGGAATCATAACTGATTGAAATGGAATCAACATTGCGGAAATAAACAATAGAAGCAATCCACTGCTCAATTTACTGTGATTTCTTTGAAGTGCGTATGCAGCCATCGAAGAACATAAAATGAGGACCAATACACTGCAAACGGTAATAATTAGCGAATTCGTCAATGAAGCGATAAAGTGCAAAGCCTGAAATGAATTGACGTAGTTATCGCCGGTACTAGGATGTGGTAACGATAGTACTGAAGCGAAAATCCCTTTAGGTGTCTTAAATGAGTTCGTCACGATTAAATAAAATGGGAACAGCCATAAGATACCTATTAAGAGTCCGATGATTCCAATGATAGTTCTACCTTTCTTAGTCATTAGAGATCAGCCTCCCTCTTACGGTTATAAGCAACTTGCAAAAGCGAAATTGCGGCAACAATGACAAAGAACACGATAGCTTTAGCTTCTGACAAGGAGAAGTTAGCTGAATTATAAGCGGTATTAACGATATCCATCGCTAACATTTGTGTTGAATTGTATGGACCACCATTTGTCAATGACAAGTTTTGATCATAAATCTTAAAACCGTTTGATAATGTTAAAAACATGCAAACTGTAAATGCTGGAGCGATCATTGGGAACGTAATCTTTGTGAAACGTTGCCATGCAGAAGCTCCATCAATCTTTGCAGCTTCAATGATTTCACCAGGAATATTTTGTAGATAGGCGATATAAATGATCATGATATAACCACTCATTTGCCATACCGTAACAATTACTAAGCCCCAAAAACCAGTGACCTCATTAGTCAACCAATTTTGTAGCCAATCCATATGCAAAGCATTACCTAAAGCCTGGAAGCCTTGAGTAAAAATGAATTGCCAGATGAAACCTAAAATTAAACCACCAATAATATTTGGCATGAAGAAAATCGTACGTAAAAAGTTGTTTCCCTTAAACTTTTGTGTAACTAATAGTGCTAATCCCAAGCCTATTACGTTCAGCATTATGACAGTGACAATTACAAACCCCACTGTAAACCAAAAGGCGTTAACAAACGCCTTATCGTGAAGCAATGTAATGTAATTTTGAAATCCTACCATTTTGGTAAAAGTTAAACCGTCCCAGTCGGTAAATGAATAGAACAGCCCTTCAATTACCGGAATAAATACTACCAAAGCTAACGCAACGAGGGTTGGCGTTAAAAATAGCCAAAACGAAAGACTTCTATTTTTCATATTCATTGCCCTCTTTTGTAACTCTTAGTTAATTAGATGATTTTTGTTGTTTAGCCCAACCATCAGTCATATTTTGTACTGTCTTATCCCAGCTTTGTTTGCCAGATAAGTACTTTTGTAGATTTGGTTGTGCAACGTCTGGATCCCATGAAGTACCAGTGTATCCTGGGAATGCCCAGCCTGTTGTCTTGTGTTCTTGAGTATATTTGAAGACTACAGATGTTAATGGATCACTCATCTTGTAGTTGCTGAAACCTTTGTAAGCAGGTACGAAGTGCAATTTATTAACAACATCTTTCTTACCAGCTTTAGATGTGTATAGCCAATCTAAGAAGTCTTTAGCAGCTTTTTGTTCTGTCTTTGACTTTTGACTATTAACAGCCCAGTACAATGATGTACCAACTGGCAATTTGCCTTCTTCACCAGGTACAGGAATAGGAATCATACCGATGTCATTTTGTGCGAAGTTCTTATCAATACCTTCAACTGTTGGATAAATCCAGTCACCTTGTTGAATCATGGCTGTCTTACCTTGTGAGAAGTATTGGTTAACTTGTGCAGAATAATCCAATTGCATAACTGGCTTGATTGAGTAGTTCTTTTGAAGATCAAGCATTGTCTTCATATCAGCATTTTTTGTAAATGGCATTTTCTTTGATTTGTAAAGTTTTTGTGCATTGCCATTATAATCTTGTGCAATATAAAGATTTGCCAAGTGATCAGACATGATCCAAGCTTCTTTACCAGGTAAAGCAAAGACGCCTTTAATGCCTAATTCACTCTTTTGAGCATCCAATTGTTTAACAGCAGCTTCAAGTTTGTCAACTGTTGTCAAGCTTTCTGGATCGATACCAGCCTTTTCAAAGACCTTCTTATTATAAACGAATCCATAACCTTCAACGTTGAATGGTAGTCCAACGGCCTTACCTTGGTCGTTCTTGACGGCATCCAATGTTCCAGGTTGAGCTGCTTTAGCAGCTTTTGTATCTGACAAATCTGCTTCATGTGCCTTGAATTGCTTGACATCAGCAGGACCAGCCAAACTGAAAATTGTTGGTGCATTACCAGATGAAATTCTGGTCTTTAAAACAGGATCGTATTGAGTACCACCACCGATAGATGTGACTTCAATAGTTACATTTGGATGGCTCTTCTCGTACTGTTTAGCAATTTGTTTGAATTGCTTGTTATTCTCGACCTTCCCTTGAAGGATCGTAATCTTAACGTTCTTGCCCGAAGACGAACTGTTTCCGCAACCGGCTAACATAAACGCTGCCCCAGCAGCTAAAGCAACAATTCCTAGGCGTTTTCCTAAACGCTTCCAGAAGTTCTTCTTCATTTCCAAAGCCCCCTATAAAAATTATTATATCTTTACTACACTTTTTATTATTGGTCCCAAATGGTTTATTTGCAACCGTTTTCAGAATGTTACCGATAACACAATTTAAAATTGCCCAATTTTGAGCAAAAAAAAACAGCTAAATCCTAATGGATTGCTGTTTTAGTCTTACCTTAATGGTTCTCCTTGAATAATAATTGGGTCATAGTCAATCTGTAAAATACCATCTTGGACCTGAACTAAGGAATCATTTATCATATTGGTATAGTTGTCACTTGGTAGATTAACAGGTACTTCACCTGAACCACCCTTAAGTGAAAAGAGACCAACTCTCAAAATATTCCCTAAACGATAAGTAACTTCCACAATATCGTCAAAAAGTGCGGTAATCCGATAGAAACCAGATGTTTGAATGTCGCTTTGACTTAATTCATGCATCGTCTTAATCAGATTTGTTAAATCCATCTTAGGTGAATCCCAATCTAATTTATCGCTGTTGAACAAATCTGGCGTATGCTTGAAGCCATATTCTTGCCCAGCATAAACTAAAGTTGAACCCTTTTGGAAAGCTGAAAAAGCTGTCCAATTGTACATATCGTTTTCGTTAATGAAAATACTGTGAACTCTTGGCTGATCGTGATTCTCTAAGCCCCGCATCTTGATATAATTAGCAGGATAAATAACACCTTGAGTATTCAAAGCATCAACGTACTTCTTTAAGGTGATGTCGCCTTTCACATAGCTTCTCCAAATTGAATCGATATCGTAATCATACGTCATATCAAAAGCACTGTATAATTCGCTATCTGATGAGACGTGATAGCCCTTTTGGCCAAGTTCTTTTATATAGTCTTTACTTGTTGATTCTGCTAGCCAAATCGTCTTGGGGTTAACCTTAGCAACTTCTTTACGAGCCTCTTTCCAAAATTCGATTGGCACTTGGGGAGCAACGTCGCATCTGAAGCCATCGACGATTTTGGCATAACGTTTTAACGTCTCAATTTGATAATTCCAAAGTGCTTTGTGAGAATAATCTAATTCAGCCACATCAGTCCAATCGGGATTCTTATTGATCAAATTTCCATTGTGATCGTGTAAAAACCATTCTGGATGAACTTGTAGCAAGACTGAATCGCGTGATGTGTGATTATAGACGATATCAAGCATCACTTTCATCCCTAATTCATGAATCTTCTTAACTAATTCCAGAAAATCTTGCCATGTTCCCAATTTAGGATCGACAGCACGATAATCTTTAACTGAGTATGGTGAGCCTAATTTACCCTTTCTGTCTTTGCGACCGATCGGATAGATAGGCAACAGCCAAATACAATCTGTCCCTAAATCCTTGATTCGTTGTAAATCTGGTTCAATTGCTTTTAAAGTTCCTTCTTTTGTATGATTTCTGACAAAAATACTATAAATTTGCATTTTTCTTAATTTTATATCTGTCTGACTTGCCATTTTTACACCCCTCTATGATTTAGTTTCAAAAGCACAACTTCCCCATGGTTGAATTTTCAAAACGCCATCGACTACTTGGACGTCAGAGTTGGCCAGAACTGTATGCCACTTGCCAACTGGCAAATTGAAATTACTCTCTTGATCTGAAAAATTAACGACAACTAATCCACTTTGTTGCGGAGTCTTTCTCAAATAAGCATAAAATTGCGGTTTAGTAATCAATAATTGAAAGTTCCCATTTGTAAAACAGTCATGCTGTTTGATTTTCAACAGTTCTCTATAGAACATCATAATACTATTGGAATTTTTTATCTCCTCATCAACACAAATTGGTTCAGTTTTTGCCCAATTCCATGGTTGTTTTTTCGAGAAGCCGTAATATTTCGAGGTATCCCATTGCATTGGACCACGTGCCGTCATCTCATCTTGATTGTTCAATAATTGCAAAATATTTGAATCTTTATATCCCTTTTGACGTAATGTCTTAATTAAATCAAGAGCTCTTTGGTCATGAAAATTACTAATATGTTCATATTTTAATCCATGCATCCCAATTTCTTCGCCGTAGTAAATTACAGGGATGCCCCTTTGAAGGAATAATAAGGTAGCTAATAACTTAGTTACTCTCGAATCATTAACTGGTAAATTCAAGCGATCCAATACCCGACTGATATCATGATTGCCCCAAGTCAACGTTGGCAAACTAACTTGATCTAAGACGCTTTCCCAAGTTACATAGGTTTTCTTCAAAGAATCAAGCGATAATTTTCGTGATTGGAAAAATCTAGGTATATCGGCATTACTATCGTCAAAAATTTCTCCATAGTTATCTGAATTAACAACCACATCGCAGACATGTTCGTTTGGTCGAGTATATTCAGCGGCATCGCGAGCAGTGGCTGAAGATGCTTCCCCAAATAAGAAGACGTCCGGCTTTATTTGCTTGATTTCTTTAACAAAACCTGCCATATAGTTCTTAACTTTCGGTAATTTTGCATAAAATTGATCATCGATTGGAAACTTGGTCGAGTTATCGAGTGAATTTTGAGCAAAATTTGCCTTCGCAACATGAATAAAGGCATCTAATCTAAAACCATCGACGCCCTTTTCAATCCAGAACTTAGCAATATCAGCGATTGACTTTTGCGCCTCTGGATTCTTCCAATTCAAATCAGGCATTCTCTTATCAAATAAGTGGAAATAATATTCTTTAGGATTGTGAGGATTCTTTTCCCAGACGCTGCCGCCGAAAAAAGAGCCCCAATTATTAGGTTCATGGCCATTTACTTCTTTATGCCAAATATAATAATCCTTAAAAATACTATTATCTTTTTCTACAGCATCTTGAAACCAAGGATGCTGATCAGATGTGTGATTGATCGGCAAGTCTAAAATGATATGCAAACCCAAACGATGAGCCTTTTCTATCATTTCTGAAAAATCATTCGTATCCCCGAGAATAGGATCAATCGCAAAATAATTTGAAACGTCATATCCATTGTCGACTTGTGGTGAAACGAAGATAGGATTGAGCCAAATCGTGTTGAAACCCATATCCTTTACATAATTTAAACGCTTGATTATCCCTTTGAGATCTCCGATACCATCATTGTTGGTGTCTTGGAAACTTTTGGGGTAGATTTGATAAATGATTGCTTTGTCGTACCAATTCACAATACATTCCCCCTCTTTGTAAGCCCTTACACCTCAGTATAAAAAAGTAAACCTCACACTAGCAAGGTTTTAACTGATGTTATCGGTAACAGTTTACTTTCGAAGCGTACCGCCTAAGCTCAACTTAGGCTGAAAAATTAAGGAACCTTGAGTTTCGTTGCCATCAATCTTGTCTAACAGATTCTCACCACAAGCACTGCCCATCTCAATGATTGATTGTTTAATAGTCGTGATTTTAGGCGAAGCGACCTGATTCAAAAATACTCCATCAAAACCAGTAACGCCAAAATCTTTGGGGATATCACCTCCACAGCGCATGATTCCCCGTTCAACTCCGATTGCCAATCGATCTGAAGCACAGATAAAAGCAGTATTCTTTTCAATCTTTTGCCAATTATCCTTGATGAAATCTGAAGCCAAATGACTATGATTCTCAAATCGATGCAATTCGGGCATCATTCTTTTTTCCTGAACCTGTTGCAAATAACCAGCTTCACGAGAATATTCAAACGATTCCTTACTATCGATGCCAATATAAACTAATTTGTCATAACCCTTTTTTAAAGCTAATTGCGATAATAAATAAGTTCCCGCTTTATTGTTAGTATCAACATAATCTAACCCATAGCGGTTCTCACCAAACATAATCACTGGCTTTTCTAATTTCTTAATCCAGTCGACATCATGTTCACGCATACCTGTGATGATATAGCCATCGCAATTACCAATATCGAAATTCCGACGTGTGACTAACTGCAAAGAATATTGATGTAGATCCAAAGTTTTCGCAATTCCAATCATTAAATTCATATAATATGGTTCTGTTGTATCAATATCTTCCAAAATGCAGAGTTTGACAATCCGCGTATTTTTATTGACCAAGGCCTTAGCAATCATGTTTGGATGGTAGTCCAAATCATGCATCGCTTGATAAACTAACTTTTTCAGTTCATCTGTGACCTTTTCTGGATGATTGATAACGCGTGATACTGTCATTTTAGAAACATTGGTCTTTTTAGCTACATCAAGTAAAGTAGTCATGTTCTTTCCCCCCATATATCACAATTTAATTATAACAATTTAAACCCCTTTCAACGCTATTTTTATTATTTTTTGGAAGAAAAAAAATCACCCATTATAAAATGGATGATTTAACAGTTACGGAGCCAGTAACTATTGGTGTGTTTTTTATTAGGTAGATGCTGTTAACATCTATCGAATTTCATTATCAATGCTAAAATATTAGTTGTAAATATCTTTTTAGTTCTATGACTAAATTGTTAGCAAAATGTGACAAAAACGTAAGACTAAATGTGAAAGGAACAAAATCATGGATCACTCCACCCAGATTCTTCTGATAATTTCTGGAATCATTATGGCAATAACATTAATTGTTGGTACTATCTTAGTCAGCATCACGCTCTTTCAAATGGCCAAGGCTGTTAAATTGCGAAATAAAATGCTTTTTCAATCCAGTCGCCCTTATTTAGTTTGTTTGAGAAATCAGCAACAATTGGAAATTAGAAATATTGGTCAAATTCCAATCAAATTAGACCAACTCATTATCGATCAAGAAACTATTCCTTTAGACGGAAAAATTATTCCAATTGGACAATCTTTCTTCTATAATATAGGTCCAAATTCTGCCATAAATGCTCTAATCAAATATCATGATGATATTGGACAATACGAAAACAATTTTCCTTTATAACTAACATTACTTAACCCTCTGTAAACAGTTTTTCTTACGATATCTTACAAACCTTACAAAAACGTTAGTATCAAGTCATTAAGGTGCATGATATCCTTTTTAAGAATCATGGAGGATTATTTTATGAGTAAAAAATTATTAAGCGGATTAAGTATCATAATTGTTTTATTAATTCCTATTTTAATTTATCAATTGTGGTATGTTCCTAACTACACTGGGGATGACTATTACACCTATATTGGTAAATCTTATAAAGAAGTTATTGAAAAAGATGATTCAGGTAATGAACTTCCAACTTATTATTACAACCAGGATTCTTTCAATAGAAACGGAACCAAAAAATTACTAAAATTTGATAGTGCCATTGGTCGTCCGATTAAACCAAATAATTATATAAAAATCTCTTATAATGATCATCGCAAGCGCGTCTTGTCTTGGGAGAAGGTCAAAAAAAATCAAGTACCTCGGAAAACTTTAGACAGACTTATAAATAATGCCACAAATTAGTTACAAATTTCAATAGATTTTTTTACTTTTTGATTACACGTTTATTACGATGTTAATTTCTGAGAACAATTGTGTAACTTTCATTATATTTGATCTAAATAATGACTATACTTTCTTATGTTGCTAAAGCAACAAAAGGGAGAAAGGGTTTATGGTTTTTAAGAAAAAATTTGTCGTAGCTCTTGCTATGATGATGTCAATGATCACGTTGTTCTTTTGTGCAACCAATGTTGACGCTGCACGTACAGATATGGTCGATGTCTCTAACAACAATGGTTCTATGACACTCGCAAATTTTCAAGATATGTATAGTAACTACGGCGTAAAGTCAATGGTTACTAAAATTAGTGAAGGGTCTTCTTATAAAGATGCTGATGCTGCAACTGCAATCAAGAATGCACAAGCAGCTGGACTTTATGTCAATGGCTATCACTACGCTAGATATAGTACTGTCAGTGGTGCCATTGCTGAAGCTGATTTTGCTGGTAAGACAGCTCAGGCTGATGGATTGCCAACAGGAGCTGTCTTAGCTACTGATGTGGAGAGTTCTGAACAGAGTTCTTTAACAACAGCTCAAAATGACGCTAATAATAAAGCCTTTATGACAGAAATTGCTAAATACGGGTACCGTTCATGTATCTACACTATGGGCTCATGGGTCGGTTCAAAAATGACCGTCGATGACGGTTGGATTGCATCTTATCCTTACAATCCAGCTGGTCAAGAATGGTATACCGGCTATCACGCATGGCAATGGTCAAGTACTTATCAATTTAGTGGCAGTTACGGTAACTTCGATGTTTCTGAACTTTATGACGATTACTTTACTAGTTATGAATCACCTACTGGATCAACTACTACAACAACTGGTGATAATAGTTCAGATTCTAGTTCCTCAGATTCTTCTGCTACAACTGACAGTGGCTCAAACTCTGGTACAGGTTCAATCACCGTTTCAAATTCATCCGGCAGTTACGTTCCACTAGTTGCCTTGCAAAATGATGGTTCAATGGCTACTGTTTCTAATCGTGCCTTGGGTAACAATACTTCCTGGGCTACTGATCAAACAAAGACCGTTGATGGCGTAACTTATTATCGTGTTGCTACTAATGAATGGGTCAATGCTAAATATCTTAGTGGCAATTCAGGCAGTTCGACTGATTCAGCTTCAAGTGATACTGACGTAATCAAAGTCAGTGATTCATCTTCTGCATATGTCACATTGATGGCTTTACAAGACGATGGCACAATGAAGACTGTTTCTAACCGTGCTTTAGGTAACAATACTTCTTGGGTTACTGATCAAACTAAAACTGTTGATGGCGTAACTTATTATCGTGTTGCTACTAACGAATGGGTCGCTTCAACTTATGTCATTAGTTAATAATTTAATAAAATAAATATAAAATGTCTTGAAATCAATTGAGGTTTCAAGATATTTTTTTACGCTTGTTTTGAAAAATTTCTATCATCATAAACTTCAACGCAGTAATCTTTTTTACCACAAACGAGACAGGTTAATTTACGCGTTTTTAAATTATGTTTGGCAAAAATGATCTCTTTAAAACTTGGCTTGATTTGAGAATTGCAATTGGGACAAATGTAAGCATTATTTTTGTAGTAAAAATAGGTCAAAGCACTAGCTACAATGATTGCAATTACAATTGCTACAATAAATGGCCACCAGACTCCTTTAAAAACACCCCAAAATAAGCTGCCCCATTCCAAAATGTCCAAGGGAATACCGTATAAAATCATCATTAAATGTACCTTACGCAATTTTTTCTTATTGTCCATAATCTTTTCTATGTCATCGATCGTCTCGATTTGGATTTGACTGATTTGTGGTAAATTACGTTGCAGATCTTCGACCGTCTTCAATTTGGATTTAGAATCTTTGATAGTAGCCTTCAATTCTTTTTGTCGCTGTTCCAACAAAAGATTCAAAATTGTCACTGAATTAGGACTTTCAAGAATCTCGGCAATTGCTTTTAAAGAAATTCCTAACGCCTTTAATAACAAAATCATCTTTAAACGTTGTAAATCATTATCATCATAAATTCTCTTGCCATTATCTAAAACTTGGCTCGGTTTAAGTAATTCTTTTCTGTCGTAGTACTGTAACGTCCGAACAGATACTTCAGCAATTTTTGCAAGTTCACCAGTTGTGTATTCTGACATAGATTTCACTTCCTTTGATACTTCTTTTATAGACTATTACGTTAGGTCGTTAGCAAGGCTTTTTACCATTTTTTTATAATAACGCCGTTATATTGTCATTTATATGATACAAAAAAATCCGATGAATGAAATCAAAAATTTCATCATCGGATTTTTTATACTAGAGGATCGAACCAACGACCTCTGCAATCTTTTCTATTTAAAGTAAGTTTCGGCAAAATTAATTGTCTTATTAATATACTTTTGGCCAGCAACTTTCATTGACTCAGCATGCGCTGCGCCCTTAACAATCCATAATTTCTTAGGACCGTGGTCGTAGCTATAATTCTTATATGCATTGGAAGTCGGAACAAAGTGATCTATTGATCCCTGAATGATAAAGAGCGGAACTTTATTATTCTTCAGAGTATCCTTAGTATCTGCTTGATAGAAGTTATATTTTGCAAGTACATCGGCGAACAAACTAGCTGTTGGCACGATTGGGAAACTTGGCAAATTGAATTTTTCCTTCAATTCATACTTCAATTCTCCGGCAATCGTTGAATATCCACAATCAGCAATCGCAAATTTAACATTCTTCAACTGCTTCCCTAAGGTATACATTACTGTGGCAGCCCCCATGCTGACACCGAATAATCCAACCTCAGATTTCGAACCATTCTTTTGATTAACTCTTTGAATCCACTTGGCAATATCGTTACGGTCTTTCCAACCATAACCTGAATACTCACCTTGACTCATTCCAAATGATCGATTGTCAGGTGTTAAAACGTTATAGCCTGCTTTATGAAACATCTTAGCATAAGAACCCATGTACTTACTTGCACTTCCGTAACCGTGTATTACAACAACCGTCTTGGCTGTTTTATGTGCAGCGGGTAAATAGCGAGCTTTCAATTTCAAGTTGTCTTTACTTTTTTGTTGCCAAATCTGTGTCTTTTGATTAGCAAACCAATGATCATCTTTGGTCATTGGTCCACCGAGCTGACTCCCATATCCGCTCTTGCTAAAAGCAAAATTAAACATGTAGCCACTGGCAGCAATATCAGCCACTAAAGCTAAACTGACCACTACCAAAAGAATTACTTTAATATACTTTTTTACTCTCATAATCTACCCTACTTAGAACTTAAAAATTAGTGTCGCTAAATAATCATAAGCTTCCGGGTAAACTAATTGCAAATTAAAATTTTTATATTTCTTGGTTTGAAAGCTTTTCGTCACGCACACGGTTCTCAGTAGCATTGCTGTGGAACCAGTGAATATGTGAATCGAAAAAGGCAATCATATCGTTCATGAAGTACATAATGTATGTCAAGAACAAGACTGGACTAGCATCTCCTTGAGTAGCTGTAACGCCCCAAAGAACGATAGACATAATACCTTGAGCTGTCCAGAAATAATATTGTTCACGGAAACGCAAAGTACATAATAATGCACCTGTGAAACCAATAGCAGCTGAAACTGAATCAATTACAGGACGTGGACTGATGAATAGGTTTGTATCCATCAAATACAACAATCCCCAAGCAACGAAGAAGAAAACAGCTGTTAGAAGCCATTTAAGACCTGTTAAACCATGAATATGCTTTTCAGCATCCTTAGCCCATTGTGGACTGATCAAAACAGGAATATCTAGTAAGACGATGTAACTTAACTGAAGAACAACATCTGAGAAGTTCTTAGCATTGATAGCGACGTAAATATAAATAAGTGCGGAAACTAATCCTAAAACACCATTTAAAGGCTTGGCATTGGTAATAGCGACAGTACATGTGAATCCTAAAATTGCGGCTAGCCATGTCCAAATAGCGATAGCGTTAATTGAATGTGAAAGTGTTGAAGCTGTTATGG
The DNA here is from genome assembly GCF_009600985.1 of Companilactobacillus halodurans. GTDB lineage: Bacteria > Bacillota > Bacilli > Lactobacillales > Lactobacillaceae > Companilactobacillus > Companilactobacillus halodurans. The sequence goes on along the minus strand of NZ_VDFP01000002.1, from coordinate 134,461 downwards.
CCCCTAAACCAAACATTAATAGCATGTAACTTCTGAAACTCCAATGTTTCATTTGTTCAACATACCATTTTGGGTTGAAAATACTCATTGTTTCTTCTCCTCTGGACTAACCATCAATATACGATTGTAGTTCATTATATTGATAATTAATCAAATTTTATTTATCCCTCAAATTGTATTAATTAAAATATCAATTTAACCGACAGCTAAAATCATACCACCTTTTTTGATAGATTTGTTAATGATGATTTCAAGTATACGGAAGCCATATCGGTGTAAAACGCTTACCCCTCCTGTCAAATGGGAAGTTTATCATCTGATACAAGATATAGATTTTTTTGAATTCATATCACTATATATTGTTATAACGGACGAAATGCACCACTAGATATCGTCATAATATAGATATTTATAAAAGATAGTTTCAGGATAAAAATAATTTTTGGCACATTAATATATTTAAGCTTCAAAACAAAAAACTCAGCAATCATTTTTCGATTACTGAGTCTTTATGTTTTTATACTTTAAAGTTATTAGTTAAATCTTACCAACTAAATCGCCACTAGGTTTGATAGTCTTTTCACCCTTGTGCCAATCGGCTGGACAAACATTGTCACCATGTGCTTCGACGAATTGGGCTGCTTGGAGCGTTCTGAGAATTTCCTTAGCATTTCTACCTATTCCCATGTCATTAATAGTATATGACTTGATAATACCCTTAGGATCAATGATGAAGACGCCACGGTAAGCTTGACCACTCTTCTCATCTAAAATATTGAAGAAATCAGTCAATTGATGCTTTTGATCTGACAACATTGGATATTCAACCTTTCCAATGGTATCAGTTGCTTGAGCCCATGCCATGTGCGAAAATTGGCTATCGACTGAAACGGAATAGACTTCGGCATTACTTTCTTTGAAGTCTTTATAGGAATCTTCAAAATCGCTTAATTCGGTTGGACATACGAAAGAAAAATCTGCTGGGTAGAAAAACATTACTGACCATTTTCCTAACAAATCAGCTTTGTTAAAGGTCTTTAATTCACCCTTTTGATATGCATTAACATTGAACTCTGGTATTTCTTTATTAATATAGTTCATTCTTAGGCCTCCCTAAATTATGTCTTAATTATAATTCTAAAACATATGAAACGTCAACATTTCATAATATTTGTTTAAACATTTATATCTTAACAGAAATTTAGTTTTAATTTAAAAATAAAGCCCTTTATGTGACAATATAACTATTCGATTAGGAAAGGCTTGAAATTATGACACATGATGAACAACTAAAAGCTGTAAAAGATTTTTCTTATCAAAAAATGAGCGGCGACGCTACCGGACATAACTTCGATCACATCCAAAGGGTCGTCAAAACTGCTAAAAAAATTTTGGTGACTGAAGCTGCCGACCCACTTATCACTTTAAGTGCAGCCTATTTGCACGATGTGGCAGATGATAAATTAGTCAGTGATCCTGCTGAACTCGAAAAAGAAATTAGAGATTTTCTCAAAGATAATCAATTCAGCAACACACAAATTGAAGAAATCATTTTTATTACTCACAATCTGTCATTTAGCAAGTCTTTGGGATCCAATCCTCCTAAACTTTCACTCGCTGGTCAAATCGTTCAAGACTCTGATCGACTGGATGCGATTGGTGCTATTGGTATTACTCGTGCAATTTACTATGGTGGCGCTAATTCAGATACTATCTACGACCCTAAAATTTTGCCAAGAGAAAAGATGAATAAGAAAGAATATCGTAATTTGAATAATGAGACGATCATCAATCATTTTTACGAGAAATTATTGAAATTAACTGATATGATGAATACGTCATCTGCTAAGAAAATTGCTCAAAGTCGAAATCAATATATGTTGGGCTTCTTAGCGGAGTTTAAAGCGGAATGGGATGCAAAAAAATAATCATAAAGGGAGTAATAAATTTTGGTTTCATTTGAAGAACAAGATAAACAATATTATGATCACATCATCAGAAATTTAAATGAACGTGGCGTTAAGTTAACCGATATTGCGGACATCGTGATTTTTTTGGAAAAAGATTATGTTCCTGGGCTTGATAAGGAGATTTCTATTCACGCTATCAATAAAGTTTTGCACAAGCGTGAGGCCCAAAATGCTATTATGACTGGAATCGACCTCGATATTTTGGCCGAAAAGGGTCTTTTGTCAAAGCCTATGCAACGAATCATGGAAACTGACGAGTCAACATATGGAATTGACGAAAATATTGCTATCACTTTAGCAAGTCTTTATGGTTCAGTTTCCGTAACTAATTATGGTTATGTCGATAAAATCAAATATGGCGTTTTAGGCAAGTTAAACGACAAGTCAACTGGAAAAATCAATGTCTTCTTGGACGATTTAGTCGGTGCCATCGCTGCAGCTGCTTGTGGTTGGTTAGCTCATAATGAACGCGAAGTTCAAGAGTTATTGAAAAAAGAAAATAAATAAAAAGGATTCAAAAATCTTTGACTGAAATATCAGTTATTAAGACTTTTGAATTTTTTTTATACTACTAGTAAAACATTGATATTCGTATGGATATTTCGTCAATTGTTCCCTAGGTTCGCCATTCAACAAACTCACATGGTAATCTAACTTGCTTTCTTTAACGATATCTTCAGCTTTTTTCAAATCATGCCTAGCACCATCTTCCAAATCCTTAGTCAGACCAGGTGCAAATGAGACTCCCACGTTCATTGGTAAATTGGCTGTATTGACAACCGAAACTAAATATAATTCTGATTGAAAGTGCTTAGCTAATGAAATAGCGGAATTCAAAGCATTATACGAACTTTGACTGCCATCGATAGCAACTAAAATTTTTTCATACATCGTGAATGCACCTCCTAATAGCTTTAGCCAAATTCTAGCAACTTAGGAAAAAATAAGACATTTATATGCTATCAAAAGACTATACATTTGATATACTAATCGGTAGAAATGATTATTTTTGTTAAGAGGGATTATTATGTCAAGTCAGGAACGTTCAGCTTTGATTCAACATGAATGTCAAATAAGAAATAATCTTAAAAAAATAGAATTCACGCACTATTTCAGCAACCGATTTATGGAAAAATATACACAATTTTTTTGCATTGAAGATTTTTTAAAGTCATTAGGGATAATCAATCGAAATTCATTAGAAAGAATTGGTCAGGCAATTTTGGAAAAACAAGTCCACAAAACTACTATTTTCTCTTCATGGCAGGAAATGCTCGACTATGCTGGAAAGGATTATCATCAAAATAAAGCAGTTGAAATTTAAAGGACATTAGCAATCAGATGTATCACCCACAAATGCAAGGGATAAAATAAATAAAATCCATATTTTAATTTTTGATTAAGAGATCCAATCTTGCCATTATAATAGTGTAGCAATGGAATAATCAAAATAAAAAAGATATCACTCGCATTCATCGCAATCGTATCAAAAATCATAATGCCATTTAAATTAGGAATTGTTAAAGCCATTGGTAATTCAATCAAAGCAAATACCATCATCAAAATTAGATATGCTCGATTTCTTCGTTTGACGTCTCCATAAGTCAATTGTGTAATAAACATGAAGGGAACAACCACGAAACTTCCTTCCAAAGGGATTATTAAACTTGCAATCAATAAAACTATTGCCAAACTTTTCAAAACTTTTTTTAAAGATGGATTATTATTTTGATTATTCCAAGATATCAAAACTATCGCACCTAAAAAAAGAGTTAGGAAAATATTGTCTCCAAGGATAGACATCACGTTATGTTTTCGTAAAACAAATAAATTAAGTAACCAGTTACCAACTGACATCCCCACTCCCCAAAGTAATAATCGACTTAAATAATTTTTCCGACTGTGGGTATAATGCAAACCTTCAACTACTAAATAGGCAAATCCGACCGCCACAACACGAGTAATAATGTGAAAGAAATCTGCTAAATATGGTGAAATAAAAACGTCAATATGATCTAGGACCATTAAGAGCATTAAGATGATTTTAAACGTTTCCCGATTAATCGATTTCGATGTAAGATTGGGTGTGAATTGTTGCATTTTTTCTTCTCCTTTACTGTTATGAATTGATTATCTAGGAAAAGAAATCAACTGTAAATATACCTGACATAAGTGTTAGTACGGCATTACAAATCAGTAAGATTATTAATGAATAGAGATTAATAATATAATGAAAAAAATCAAAAGGCTTTTACACTCAAATGGTTATTACATACTTATTGTCGTGACTGGACTAGCATCTCTAGTCGTCCTTGTCTTAAGTTATTTGCCGGGATTTGATGTCTCCAGATTCCCCTATTTGCAAATCGATATTTTGACCTTAGTAATTTTTTCATTCGATTATTTTGTAAGATTATTTTTAGCACCTAATAAGGTCAAATTCTTACGCAAAAACATTGTCGATTTATTAGCAATTTTGCCTTTCAATACCATCTTCAATGCTTTTCGAATCTTTCGGGTAGTCAATATTATCAGCCTTACCAAAATATTTACGCTCATCCGTTTTATTGGGACAGCTGGAAAACTACAAAAAAATGCCAAAAAAATTCTCAAAATAAACGGTTTCTTCTATTTAATAATCATCTGTGGCATCGTTTTAGTTACTGCCACTATCATGTATTCTTTGGCCGAAAACGTTTCTTTGAGCGATTCATTTTGGTGGGCTATCGTCACCGCCTCAACGGTTGGTTATGGCGATGTTGCTCCAAAAACTCTCGTTGGACGTTTAGCTGCCATTTCTTTGATGATTATTGGCATTGGATTTATTGGAACTTTAACTAGTACCATAACGAGTTATTTCACGCAAGAAAATAACGTCGAAAGTGAAGATAAATTGGATAAAATTTTAGTCAAGTTAGATAAAATCGAGTCGGAAAATAAACAACTGCGTCAAGAAATTAATGATTTGAAAGCTCACCAAAAATTTAAATAAATTTTTAATAATGTAGTAAAAATTTTGAAAGCAAACTAATAAAGCTTTTTAAATTCTAATCTATATCAAATCCGAGTGGAATTCTTTGAGACATCTCAGATATAATTAGAAAAAATATTTTGGGAGTCTCAATGAAAAAGAAAATGCTCTTTTTAACTGTCACATTAGCCTTAATTGTAATTGTAAATTGTAAAACAACCTCGGTTTCTGCGGCTAATAATCCGATTGAAAATTATTTAACCGCCACTAACATGAAAAAATCAGCACAAATTTCTAATCAAACGAAGAAGATCAATCAAACTATCAATCGCCGATTATACAAAAATGTCAATGCTGTCACAAAAGTTCTTGACGAGGAAAAGAGCCTCTCCAAAAAGAAGCTCTCTAATATTCAACAGTATTGGTCTCAGTTTGTTAAGAAAATTAATTATTTGAAGAATTCTCAATTAGAAATTTATGTAACATCTAATTTTAAAGAACTGTCGCAAAATAGTCGACGTGAAGTGATAGCAATGGCACAGCATTTAACCTTAGACTGCTTAGAAAGTTATCGGGCTGTCACACGAGAAGAACATCTTGAAGGCTTATTCGCTCATATTTTTTGTGATGGGACTGCATTAGGACGAACTGAATTTTTGAATCATAAAGACTTGATTTGGCACGATTAGCTGCTCCTAAAAAGATATTTAAAATTTTATTTACTCAAAAAGGCTCAACATAATTATTACTCGGTTAATTATTTATGTTGGGCCTTTAATTGTTCTAAAAACATTTAATTTATTCAAGTCATATTTTTAACATCATTTACTATTTTGTTTAATAAATTTTAAAACATCTTCAACCTCAGTTGATTTATCATCAAGTAACTTAATAAATTTTGCATCTTAAATAAAATTCATTAAATCATTTAAAGCATTTAGATGATCAGTAGAGTTAATGGCACTTAACGAAAAGATATATTTAACTTTTTCATCCTGATTCATTAATTTAATTGGATTTGCTAATGTTGTAATTCCAATTCCAATCTTTTTTGCTCCATTTTTAGGATTAGCATGTGGTAATGAGATTTCAGGTGCAATTAAAAAACTCGCCCCATGTTCCACTTCATGAATAATTGCTGATAGATATTTTGAAGAAATAATCTTATCATTCAAAAAAGGTTGAAAACTTTTATTTATAGCTTCATTATAATTATTACAATTCAAATTTAATTGAACAAATTCTGGAACAATAATATCCTTTAAGGAAAGCTTTTTTACATCGAAAACTGGATGTGTTTGAAAAACTTCTTCAGAAAGGCTCTTTCTAATTCGTTTAAGTGTAATCTCATTGTGAACATTATTATTAACAACTTTCATTACAGCATCTAATGTTGGTGAAACAAAGTTATTTGCTGAAAATTTGCTATTCACTTTTTGGATGATTGAATATCTTTCTTCACTTGATAGAACCGGATTTATCACAAAGCAAGGTTTATTTAATGTAAAAAGATCACTGCGATAAAAAGTTGAAAAAATCATATCTATTTCATCCAAATGTTCATTTAAATCTGTATAAGGAAAAGGCATTAAAAATTTAATATTAGGGAAAATACTGGTTAATTGTAAGTAAGCTAACGCTGAACTACCTATTCCATTAGGACAAACTATTGCGGCAGTTAGATAATTTTTTTTAGTTTGATTAGCTTCATAAATAAATCCTATTAAATGGATTGTTAAATATGCTATTTCCTCATCAGGAACTTTTCCTAATTCTTTACTAAAAGAATCAATCGTTTGCGATAACAATTTAAATATTGCATTATATTCTTTAATTACCTGCTTTGTTAATGGATTTGTGATTGGAAATTTAAATTGAAGTCTAAAATACATTGATCTAAAGTGTGTAAATATCTGACTAATAACTTTTTTATTATCCGAGAAATTAACACCGGAAATAATAGAGAATCTATTAACTAGCTGCTCAGTTATTTTATAGATATGATCGTCAACTTGAAGATCTTTATTATCACCAATACTCAAACACAAAACAACGGTTGAAAAATATAAAATGGTCTTTGAATTTGTATAACCTAAATCCTTTAATAATTCTTCCGTAAACTTGTACTCGTTTGTTTCCTTTATTGAAAATTTTTTGACATTTGTTGGAACATAATTCGGCCTTTTCGAAACTCTATTAATAACAATAGTCAAAATATAGCAAAATTCTCTAAGCCTATTCTCAACGAAATCTATATGAAACTTCTCTTTTAAACCGGTTACTAAATTGATAACTTCTTTAAGACCATATTTACAATTTGAATCTATAAAGTCATTTAGCAGCTCTGATTTATTTTCAATTAATTCATCAGATATACTTTTTATCAGACATCCTCTTATTGCATCTTCCCTTCCAACAATCCGGTATCCTGTTTTTCGGTCATAACTTACTCTTAACTTTTTAGATAATAAGAAATACTCTAATCGTTTTAAATCCTTTGATGCTGTAGATTGGCTGACTTGCAATAATTCCTGTAAATGAATTAATGATAAATATTTATTACTCGTAGACAAAAGTAAAATCAAAAAAAGTTGTCGTTCCTTTGTACTTAAGACATAGCTTTTTAACGATGTTAAATTTTTAGATACTCTAGTTTTTAACAAGTATTCATATGTATTACTAGGAACACTAATATAGACACCATCAGCATCTATCTTTTCCTTATTGTTTGACTCCAAATACTGATTAAGCTTATCTATAGAATAATCAATTTGTCGATCTGACAATGAATATCTCTCGGTTAGTTCATCCTTGGTTAAAATCGGATTCTGAATCAATCTATCTATAATAATAAGCTGTTTTCTATCTAACATTATTTTTCCCCCCCAGAAAGTCCATTTTATAAAATAAAGCCAAAAAAGTTGCTAGCCTTCTGACTATCAACCTTTTCAATCTTATTTTACTTTTGTTTACGATACTCATCAATTTTATTTCTAAACTGTTTTGCATTATCAGCAATATCATCAATATTTCCTTTTGATAACGCTCCACCTATACCTACAATATCAGTTCCAGCCTTTAACCAGTCTATGATATTTTCAGTATTGACACCACCGGACTCAATAAGTGGTAAATAAGGGATTGGAGTTTTAATCGTTTTAATTAAATCTGGGCCAACTATTCCTCCGTAAGGGAAAATTTTGATAAACGTCGCACCCTCTCGTAATGCATTAACGGCTTCAGTTACTGATGTACAACCTGGAGCATATGGTATTTGATACTGATTACAAAGTCTTGCAACTTCCTTATCAAACATTGGAGAATATATAAATTGTGCACCTGATTTAATAGCATCTTTAGCGGTTTCACCATCCAAAACTGTTCCAGCTCCTACAAGTAACTTATCTCCAAATTTTTTCCTGAGAATTATTATAGAATCAGCTGCGCTATCAATTGTGTAACTGACCTCCATAACGTCAACTCCACCTTTTACAATTCCTTCAGCAATTTCAAGTACCCTTTTCGTATCAGCTCGAACTACCGCTAAAGCACCACTATCGTAAATTCTATTCATGTAATCTAATTTTTTCATAAACTACCCCTCAATGATTTTATTAGTTCTGTAATATTCAATCATTTTATTTATTTCTTTTAATTCTTCTTTATCTGGCATAATAACTGGTTTTTTAGCTGAGCCAACATCGATTCCACTCAATGTTACAGAAGCTTTCAAAGATGATGGTGTAGTTCCGGTATGAAGAATTTTCCTTAGAGGTTCAATATTCTGTTGATTCTTTTTTGCCTTCTCTATATTTCCATCTTTAAAGTATTTATAAATATTAACATCATTTTGAGTTAAGAGATTCGCTGTAGCAGCGATTGCACCATCACCACCCGCTTCCAATAATTCTAGGATTTTAGAGTCAGAGCCTGATAAAACTCCAAAATTATTATTATTCCTTAACTTCAAGTATCCACGCATATTTTCAATGTCACCTGAACTATCTTTTACTCCAACAATATTCGGATTTTTAGATAATTCCGCGACAGTTTTGGGATCAATATTTACTCCTGTTTTACCGGGCATATTATAAAGAATAATTGGTACATCTACTGAATTAGCTAAATCATTAAAATGGTTTATTAATTCATCCTGTGTATTTGGAACAAAATATGGAGTAACAACTGATAATGCATCAGGATGCAATTGAGAAATTTTTTGACTAAAACTAATAGTTTCAGAAGTACTATTCAAACCAGTACCAACGAAAATTTGAGTTTTATTACCCACATAATCAATGACATGCTTTGCGAAACCATATTTCTCATCTTCTGTGAATGAATATGCTTCCCCATTTGTTCCTAATATAAATATTCCATTTATATCATATGATAAAAGTTTATTTAATAATTTATCTGTTTTTGAATAACTAATTTTCTGTTCATCATCCAATGGTGTAACCATTGCAACAATAATCCCTGAAACATCTGCCAAAATACAATCTCCTTTCTAATGATTAATGAAAGATTCCTAAGAACCAATTTAATAATGATCCAACAACGTTATAATCGACGTTAGGGAATGTAGAACCTGTGATACCTAATGATGAGAATTCTGGATAAAGTAATATTGGTAAGAACGCTAATAATAATCCAACTACAAAGGATCCAAGGATTGCTCCTCTCCAACCACCTGTAGAGTTACCAAATATACCTGCTGTGCCACCTGAGAAGAAACAAATATGAGCGGCTGGAATAATTACAATCGGAAATTTGAGTAAAACCATAACTACAATTGCTAACAATCCTGCTGCATATGAACTTAAAAATCCAACTAAAACGGCTGTTGGAGCAAATGGAAAAATTGTTGGTACATCCAAAGCTGGACGTGATCCTGGAATAAACTTCTCTGAAATTGCAACAAAGGCTGCAGTGATTTCAGCAAGAAACATACGAACACCTGTCATCAATATTGAAATTCCAGCTGTAAATGTCAAAGCTTGAATCATTGGATAAACTAGCCAATCAGTTGTTCCGGCCAATTTTGTAACAACTACTTTACCAGCGGCTAGGGCAGCAATATAGAAGATTACAATCATAACGACCGCTACACCCATTAGGAAGTCTTTAAAAAATGACAACCATTCTGGGAACTTAATATTTTCTGTTGTTTCATCCTTATGTTTACTAAATGTATTGCCTAATAAACCTGATAGAGCATAACCAATCATGTTAAAGTGACCAATGGCCTGAAAATCTCCACCAGTAATTTTTCTCATAAATGGCTGACACAATTGAGGCAAAGCAGCAGAAACAAATCCTAAGATTGTTCCACCAACAATAATTGCCCAAGTATTTCCAATACCGTGAGCCTTTAAAATTAAGGCTAAAACACAGGCAAAGAATAAACTGTGACCACCAGTAAAGAATACGTTCTTAAATGGTGTAATTCTTGCAAAGACAAGGTTCATAATGAATCCAGCGATAAGAGTAACTGAAACTACGAATCCATATTTTCCTTGTGCTAAAGCAGTTGCTGCTTCAGGCGAAGCGATAACACCTGTTAAATGAAAGCCTTTTTGAAACATCACGTTAAAATTTTGAAGAGCCGTTGTCATGGTACTAGCTCCGACACCAAAAATCAGAAAACCGATAGCAGTTCTAAATGTTCCTTTTAAAACATCTGTTGCTTTTTTATGCTGTGCCACCAATCCTATAAAAGAAACTATTGCCAATAGAATAGCGGGATTTGATAATAAACTAACTATAAAGTGCATATTAATTTACTCCCCTCAAATTTTGTAATATTTAAAAAATTAAGATTGTACTTGCTTTAATGCTTCGGATAATTTTGTATAAATCTCATCTTTATCAAGAATGTTCTTGATACCAACGACAACCTTGTCGATTCCCTGATCCTTTAATTCTTGTGCCACGTCACTCAAGGCAATAACAATTGGTCCATTAAAACTTGGTAATCCATCCAAAGATGAGTGTTCAACTTGAACAGGCAATTTATGTTCATCAATAACTTCATTCAACTTAATTTTTAACATTAAACTTGAACCTACTCCTGCACGACATGCTACTAAAGCTTTAATCATAATAAATACTTCCTCTCTTTATTTTTCGACTTTATTTTTTAATACCGAATCCTGAATAAACTGTAAAATCTCACTGGATTCATTAGAATCAGATAATACTTGATAAAATTTTTCATCTGTTAATAAACCAACCAATTCTTGCATTGCTTTGAGATGAGAATTATTATCAGGTGCACTCAATGTGAATACATAAGAAACCGGATCATTATCCTCATTATGGAATTTAATCGCGGGTTCTAAAACTGTAATTCCCATTGCTAATTCTTTAGCCCCAGCTTTACCAGGTGCATGTGCCAATGCTACATGTGGTGCTATTACAAAATATGGACCATATTCTTTTACGGAATTAATAATTTCATCTACATAATTAGATGTAACAATATCATCATCTAATAATGGCTGTGCCGATAACCTTATTGCATCTTTCCAATCATCAGCTTTAACATGCAATTTTATCAAATCTTGTTTTATAATTTTTTCAATCATTGACAACACCACCTAATCTCTTTTACATGAATTATTATATGTTTATTTATGTAAGCGCTTCAATTGCTATTGCTATCATATTTTGTTATTGCTTCAACAAATAATACAATTGTAAATCAACATTTTACTTCCAAAACTCCTCTTGCTGTAGACAAGTAGATTTTATGAAACCGCTTACTTTTAATGTTTGTTGATTTCTTTACACAAATAGGAATCAATTGTTATTGTTTAAAAATCATTATGAAATAATAATAACCTTAGATACTCAACTAAGGAGGAACAATAATGACTAATTCATATTCATCATTAATACATAATTTTATAGGTGAAGAAATTGCAGCATTAAACAATGTTAATGAAAAATCCGAAAACGAATTTGACCCCATAGTGGATGAACTTTTAAATATAAAGGGAAAATTAATATTTATGGGAGTTGGAAAATCCGGATTAATAGGTAGAAAATTAGCAGCAACTTTTTCAAGCACAGGAACTCCATCATTTTTTGTTCATGCAACTGAAAGTGTTCACGGGGATCTTGGCATGATTGAAGAAAATGACACGGTTATTCTAATTTCTAATAGTGGTGAAACTAAAGAAATCATTGCTCCGATAAAATCACTAAATACTATTGGTTCAAAGACCATTGCCTTTACAGGAAATCCGGAATCCACATTAGCTAAATTATGTGATTTAACTCTTACGATTCATGTTAATAAAGAAGCTGACAAGCTTAATTTAGCTCCTACCAATAGTTCCACAGCAGTATTAGTTGTAGGAGATGCAATTGCCTGTACATTGTCAGAATTAAAAGGTTTTTCAAAAGACGATTTTGCTACATTCCATCCAGGAGGAGCATTAGGAAAAAAATTGTTAAGTACAAAATAAATTACATAATAAAAGGCATTCCATCATTGGAATGCCTTTTATTATTGGTCAAAAAATTTCACTTATAATAAGACCAATTTCTTGAATAAAACGTATACAATCTATTCTTTGACTTTCATAATTAAAATGCGTTAGAACTGCACAATCAATAAATTCATCATCATATTCAAACCTTGATACATCATGTTCCTCATGAGTTAATTCTCCAGTTTTAGTATATATTTCACCAATAAATCCACTTTTAGAAATCAAAGCTGGTAATTTACTCCTTGTTAGTGAATGACTAAGAGCATCTCTTACAATTGAACCTAATTCATCATTACTATTCAATATTTCAGTCCAAACATTCATAAATTCTTTTAAATTAATAATGTTATTCTCGACGGAATTATTCATCATAAATCTTTCAATTCTGATATTTTTAAATTTATTTTTTGACCATTCAGAAAGATTTTGCAATTGTAATTGTTTTAATAACACATTAGTAGCAGTATTATCTGAAATACTTAACATAAGATAAATAAGATCTCTTACCTTTAATTTATCAATACTCAATCCTCTAAGTACTCCGGCTCCACCAACAATATCCTGAGATGTTATCGGCAGTACCTTATTAAAAAAACTTGATTTATTTATCTTGTTGTTTAATAAATAATCAACAATTACGATTTTTATTAAACTAGCAGCATTAAATGTTAAATCACTATTATATTCAAAGATAATTTTTGAATTAGAATTTTGAATTTTTATGGCATAATCAATTTCTCGTGGTCTTTTTAAATCATTAATTTCTTTTACCAAATAATTACTATTTCTCATTGGTACCACCTAATCCAATTTTTTTTGAGGGTATTAATTTATCTTTATTAATACTAAAGCCAAAGTCTTCTTTTTCATCAATCATATTTACAGAATCTAAATCTGCATATATTACATTTTCATTTGAAGAAGCAAATGATATGGCTGCAGATATACTTTCAGGACATTCAATCATACAGCCAATCATACACTTAATTCCTGAAGCTTCAGCTATATCGTTTATCTTTTGGGCTTGGCTTATACCGCCTGTTTTCATAAGTTTGATATTTATCAAATCACATGCATGATTACGTATCATTAACAAAGCATCACTAGGGCTAAATACACTTTCATCAGCCATGATATTATAAGAAGATTTCTCTGTAATCAATTTCATTCCATATACATCCAATTTATTAACCGGTTGTTCAACAAAATCAATATTTAAACCAAATTTAGTCCATTCTTTTATTGCATACAAAGTCTCCTTTACAGTCCAAGCCTGATTTATGTCAATTCTAAATGAGACATCATTTGGCAAATCGATTGCTAAATCCATTGGTATTTGAACATCCTTATTGAAATTACCATTTCCTAGTTTAATTTTTAGAAAATGAAATCCTTCTTTAACTTTATTTTTAGCGTCACTTATAACTTGATCATGTGATTTAATGCTAATTGTATAATCCGTAGTTATCGGTTCATATTTCCCATTACCGAGCATATAAGTTAAAGATACGCCTTCTAACTTACTTCTTAAATCATACAAGGCAATTTCATAAGCGGCTTTAGCTGGTGTATTATTTGCAATTATGTTTTGTAATAAATATAATAGTTTATTCCATTCGTCAATTGATTTTTTTAGCAATTGGGGTTTTATAATATCCTCCATAATACAATAAGTGCTTTTTAAAGTGTCACCTGTTACTTTCTCATTCGGTGTTGCTGTCCCGATGCCAATCAAACCATTATTTAGTTTAATATAGACCTTTACTGCTTGCATTTCGTCTACTTCATGAAGAGCAGTTATAAAAGGACTTTTTAATTTTTTACGAATAACCTCACACTTAATTTTACTAATTACGTTCATTTATTATCGCTTCCTGTTTATTAAAAAATAATCCAATTGCCAATCTTCTAGTATTAATCCAATCTTTTTTACTTCTATCAGGGTAAATTCTATTTGTTAGACACACGAAGCCTCGTTTATTCTTTAAATCAAGGGCTATTGATGTTCCAGTAAAACCTGTATGCCATAAATAAAAATTATTAGAAGTCCATGATTTCCATCCTAACGTTCTACCATCTTGATAATTATTTTCAATCAAATCAAAAGCCGAATTTGGAATAATTTGTTTTCCATTATATATTCCATTATTTAAATACATAATCACAAATTTATTTAAGTCATTAAGTGTAGAAAACAAACCAGCATGACCACTAATGCCATTCATTAAATAGGCTTTATAATCATTCACAGTTCCTTGAATGACACCACCCCTACTTGATTGAATCTCTGTTGGAATGATTTTAGAAGGATTTAGACGAAAGGGATTATACATTGTATGAAACATTTTTAATGGCTCAAAAATATTTTTCTCAAAACTTTTTTGAAGTCCTCCGTCAATTTTTTCAATAATTTTTCCAAGTAATATGTATCCAAGATCAGAATATCTAATTTCACTACCAGGTTCTGTAATTAATTTTTCATTCTTTATTTTGGAAATTAACTGAGATTCATTCATTGAATGTTTTCCTTCTACATCACCTGGCAATCCACTACTATGCATTAATAATTGTTCCACCGTTACATCTGGATATAATGTACCTGAAATGAATTTAGATATTGGATCATTTAACAAGATAGTTTTACTATCCAATAATTGGAAAATTCTAGTCGTTGTTCCCACGACTTTAGTTAATGATGCTAAATCATATAACATATCTGGTCTAAGAGCTTCTCCAGTTGTATCTAAAGTCTTATAACCAATATAATGGTTTTCAATCTCATCCGAGGATATTAGTGAATATGAAGCTCCAGGTATTTCGCCTTTATTAACAGAATCTTTTATTAAGCATTCTATTGGAATAATATTCCTAATCATTTAAAATCAATCCTTTTCAAAAAGAGGTAGTTCTAAAGAACCACCTCTTTTATTTTTCAATAATATAACGTGAATAATCACTTAAGATAATCATAGTTAATGAATCAAACAATTCATCAACTATGAAAAATCCTATCTGCATATTTATTTTCCAAATTCTCGTTGTATTCAGGTCCTCCATCAATATTCGCACTTTTATAAACTGGCGGATTAAATCCCTTTTTCACCATTAATTTAATCGCTTCAAAAATTACTTGCTGAAGTAATAATGTAGCGGATACAGTTGATGTTCCACATACTTTAGAATCAAATCCTGGAACATTTAAAGCTGCATCACCAAATTTTGAATGATTATCAAGAACTACATCACCATATTGATATAATAAAGTTCCTAATGACGACCTTGATGTAGACATCTTAGAAGATTTTAAAGCAGTAACAACGATTATGCTCGTTCCTATTTTTTTTGCTTCATCAGCAATTTCAAGGATTTCTGGATTACGACCTGAATTTGAAATCAAAAATAAGACATCATTCTTTTTCAAATCAACTCTATGCATTAAATGCTTTCCAACCCCTTCGCAAGTCTCATAATATCCTCCTGCAGGGTCTTGAATAATCTTAGAAGGTATTAAACCACCTGCTCTACCGCTAACTTCTATAGCTGCTGCATAAGAATGGCCACTACCAAATGCTTGAGTTATGCCACCACTCATTATACTTTTAGCAACAATTTGTGCAGCTTGATGAATGTGATCAGATTCATCTTTTTCTAAAACTTGAGCAAGTCTACTTACCTCATCAAAAAATTCTAGCATCGCTTTTCTCCTTATTATTAACCCAAGATTTTAAATGCACCTAATACGATGGATAAAATCAAAACAAAAATGATCATCTTAGTAGATGTAATATTTTTCTTTCCTAATAGCCAATATACCAAAGCAACCAAAGCTACAGGAACTAAACTAGGCATGATTTGATTAAGCATACTTTGCATTTTCAAAGTAACTTTTCCGGATTTATATATGAATGGTACGTTTGCTTTAACAACAGTTGGTATTAATGCACCAACCACGGTAACACCTAACAAAATGGCTGCATTTGTTAACATATTTAATTTATCACCAAATTCTCCAACTAATTTTGCACCTTGTACATATCCTAATCTAAGTAATGGATAACGCATAAATAAAACCACTAAATTCATTAGAATCCAAAGGAAAGCGCCAAATACATTTCCTTGTAATCCCATATATGCACCAATTGATCCAAAAATTGTAGGTATGATAACACCAAAAATGGTATCTCCAACTCCAGCAAATGGACCCATCAATCCTGTTTTTAACCCCATAACAGCATCTTTAGACTTGACACCTTTGTCCTCTTCAATAGCTATATCCATACCAACAATTAAAGGTCCCACAAACGGATTAGTATTATAAAACTGATTATGGATTTTCATCATTTCTTTTAAATCATCAGGGTCTTTGTAAAGACGTTTTAATGTAGGCAGGATTGCAAATAGAAATCCAGAAGCCATCATTCTTTCATAATTCCAACCTATTTGGCTTCCCCATAGCCATCTACGATTTGCCTGATGTAATTCTTTAGCCTTTTGTTTATCAATCTTCATACTCTTCGTCATCGTCATCCACCTCATTAGATTTGGTATCTACATTATTTCCAGTTTCTACAACGTTTTTTTCATTTAATTTTTCCATATTTTTGTAATATGCTATTGCAATTGCTAATCCAACCAAGGCAACTCCAAGCATAGGAACTTTAATATAAGCTGCGAGAACGAAACCAACAATCAAATACGTAACGAATTGTTTTGTTGGTAAATATCTCAATAAAATTGCAATACCAACAACTGGTAAAACTCCTCCAGCAACACTTAATCCATTAGTTAACCACTTTGGCATATCTTTCAAAATGACTTTAATAATACTGTTACCTAATGTAAGCATTATCAAAACTGGAATTGCTCTTGAAAATGACCATGGTATAGCACCGTATAAAATATTTCTTTGAACACCCTTAACATCCATTTCGTCAATTTTTTTATCAACTCGATGTTGAAAAAACGTGTTTGTAAATCTTGCTAAGACATCTAGCTGAACCATAAGTAATCCAACTGGAACTGCAAGTCCAATTGCAAAACTTAGACCTTTACCTGATGCAACAGCGAAAGCCGTACCAATAATTGAACCTGTCATAAAATCTGGAACACTTGCTCCTCCATATGTTCCAACTCCTAAAACCATTAATTGTAATGTTCCTCCAACGGCTAAACCTGTCTTATAATCTCCCATAATAATTCCAGTTACAAGACCAACCAAAAGAGGATAATTTCCAATAATTGCTAAAGTTAATTGATCAATAATCATCCAGCCAGCTAAAAGTGTTAGTACTATAATTTGCCAAATTGCTATATGCATTTATCTATCCTCCAATAACTTCATAAATTTCACAGGATCTTCTGAAGGAACCATTTGTGCTATTAATTCAATACCATGATCATTAAGATAATTAAAATCATCAATATCAGTTTGTGTAACAGCAACTGATTTCTTCACTTGTTTACTTCCCTCTCGTGATGACATATTTCCTACATTTACTTTTTCAATAGGAAGTCCATTATCAACAAGAATTCTTAGCCATTTCGGAGACTTTACTAACATAAAGACTCTTTGACCTTTATATTTACCACTTAATATTTTTTCCGCAGCACTTTGTGCTTTTAAAATACTCAACTTAACTCCGGCAGGAACAGCTGTTTTAAGTGCCATTTTTTGAATACTATCATGAACGACATCATCACCCACTACCATAATCCGACTAGCTTTCAAACTATTGGTCCACATAGTAGCCACTTGACCATGAATCAGACGTTCATCTATTCTAATGTTCTTTATCCCAAGATCTTCAATTTCTGACATTAGTCTTCTTCCTCTTCTTCATTTTCATCAATTTCGGGTATCTTAATTTTTCCTGAATTTTCAAGTTTTGATTCAAAAACTTTATCTATTTCTTCCCCCATAGCAATAAAGACCAAATCACTAAGGGAAAAACCTGTATAAATGGATTTAATCTTTTTTTCTGCTGCCAACATTATTGCTGCATTATTTGGTGTGCCAGAATTAATGTCCGTTAAAATGATTGTACTTTTATAATTCAAATTATTTCTATCTATGATATCTTCATAATCTTTTTTAACATCATTTATATTATTTTGACCTTTAAATGAATAAGTATAAAAGTTTGGTAAATCACCAGTAATCATCTCACAGCTATGTAAAGCAGCAATCGCATATCCCCCGTGAGAACTAATTATATAATTCATTTCTATCACCCTCTGACTTAACGTGTTAACTTATAAACAACTATAGGATAACCCCATGAATAAATAGTTGCAAGCGCTTTCACTAATTATTGACTTAACACCTTAATATCCTTATCATTACTTAAAGAGGTGGAGGTGATTTTATGGAACCCAAATATAAAATAATTTCTAACGATTTAATAGAGAAAATTAATTCTGGTATTTTTAAAAAGGGCGATAAATTTTATAGTGAATCTCAACTTAAATCTATCTATAATGTCAGTTCAACTACCGCAGTAAAAGTAATGGAAACATTGGTTAACCTTGGTAAAATTGAAAGATTTCAAGGAAAAGGAACGTATGTCAATAAATTAAACCACAATGAACTATTACAAGTTTCCGATATTCCTCTAAGAAATAAATTAATAAGAAATATTAAAGTACTCTCAGTAAAAAAGAAATCAGACTCAGAGATTCAAAAAAAATTAAACATAACAGGTTTTTATTATGAAATAATACGAATCTATTTTGTTGGTGATGACATAATTTCAGATGTTAATTTATCCTATATACCTGAATATTATGTAAATAAAAAGCATTTAAATAAAATTCAAGATTTTTATTCTATCTATGAACTCTATAAAAGTGATTTCAATATTAATGCATATGTTCTTCCTTTTACACAACGAAACACTATTACAACACTACCATCACATTTTTTAATAAATTCTTTTGACAAATCAAAGAAATCAAATTACTGTTTCCTTCAAGAAAGAACAACATACTTAAATGACGGATCTATTTTAGAGTTTATAAAAGATTATAAAAACACAGAATTCTTTTATCAAATACTATCCAGAGGCAATTTTAATAGTTAATATACAATTTTAAATTATTTTTTAAATATCATGAAAAGAGTGTTAATTATGAATAGCTATCCAAAAATCATACCAATCAAAAGAATACGAAACTATGAAAATATGGGTGTTGGTTTGTTTATTCACTGGGGATTATATTCTTTACTTGGTAAAGGTGAATGGACAGAATTAATTCATAATAGAGATAAAAAAAATTATGAAAAGTTAATACAAAAATTCACTGCCACTCATTTTGATGCAAATAAGATAGTGCAATCAGCAAAGAAAATGGGAGCAAAATATATTGTATTAACATCTAAACATCATGAAGGCTTCTTTTTATATGATTCCAAAGGCTTAAGCAACTTTGACTCAATTCATAGTGCGGCAAAACGTGATTTTATTAAAGAATTTGTAAATGCGTGCCACAAGGAAAATATCAAACCATTTATTTATATGGCCACTTATGATTGGCACACTGATAACTATGAGAAAAATTTTGAAGATTATCTAAAATATTTAAGAAAGTCAGTTGATATTCTTTGTTCAAATTATGGAAAAATTGGAGGATTTTGGTTTGATGGTAATTGGAATAAGAAAGAAGCAAACTGGGAAATGGATAAACTTTATGAAATAATACGCAAGAAACAACCTGAAGCTATTATCATCAATAACACTGGTCTTAAAAAACGTGGCATTCTTGAAAATGAAAATGTTGATGTTTTAACTTATGAAAGAGGAAATCCTAAATCAATAAATCATATCGGAAACGGTAAGAAATATGTTGCTGGCGAAATATCACTAACCTTAAATAAACATTGGGGCCTTGCGACAGATGATATAAATTACAAATCACCGGCTGAAATAATCAAGTCAATTGTTCAAGCCAGATGCGTAGGCGCAAATATCCTGATTAATATAGGTTTAAATGGAGACGGAAGTATACCTAGATTTAGTCAAGATTACATGATGATAATCGGTAAATGGTTGAAAACCAATTCATCAGCAATTTATAGTGTAAAACCTTTTGGATTGAACAATTTCAATCATACTTTGAATATGGTAAAAGATAAAAATAATTCGTTATATCTTTTTATAGATGGTCTAGGTAATGTTGGAAACGATAATGTTGTACTTGGTGGTGAAGGTACAAATTTAAGATCTTTCACGAATATTTATAAACCAATTTCCAAAATCACTTGGCTGGATAATAATCAAGATTTAAAATTTATGCATGATAAATCAAATGGGTTCCTAACAATAGATGCTAATGGCTTCACATATGGCAGTAACTGGATCATCAGAGTAGCTAAAGTACAGTTCAAATCATAATATAAAAAAAGTGGATACATTAATTATTGTCAATTAATGTATCCACTTTTTATTAATAAATAAATTTATATTAAAACCTTTTTTATTCATATTTTGTAAACGTTTTTTTGACTTTTTATTATAATTTTTTCACATGATATGCTTATTTTTTGTTATCATAATTGTAATAAATTACTGTATTGGCAACTTTTTCCGATATTATATAAAAATCAATTTGAAATTATTCTTTAATTCTTGATGATTTATATCACTAATTGATCTAACCCATTTCTAAATCAATGAATGTTTTGTTTTAGTAACTAATGGGTTCTTTTTATACTTTTTAATAAAACGTTGTCATGTAAATAATGCTTCATTTAAATTGTTTATATAATGTCCAAAATCTGATTGACACTAAAAGCTGACTTATAGGGGGATTTTATATTATGCATGCACTCTTAACAAACCAATTAACTCACCAGACTAAGCAAGTAAAAGTTGGTTTCTCTTGGACAGAATTCTTTTTTGGAAGTTTGTCTCCATTGTTTAGAGGGGATTTTAAATGGTTTGCAATTTTGTTTATCGTAAATATTTTGCTAACATCTTTTACATTGGGATTTGGTACTCTAATTGCTCATATTGCAATCGCTTTTTTCTATAATCAATGGTATACAAAAGATTTAATCGAAAAGGGATTTAGACCACAAAGTGAATCGGATAAAAATATTTTACTTTCAAAACAATATGTAAATAATAATATCAAGCCATTTCAAAACAGTTCAATGAACAATAACGATATTAATAGTATCGACAAATTAAAAAAACTTCTTGATGACGGTGCTATTACTCAAGAAGAATTTGACGATAAAAAGAAAGAAATACTTAATTTATAATCATTTAATTCCAATTCTTAAAAATAAAAACAATATATTTTAGGAAGAAATGGAGAGAAGAAAATGAAACGATTAATTAGTTCACTGATTCTGATAACTACTGTCTTATCACTTGGAGCATGTTCAAATAATAAATCAACTGCTTCTTCTAACAAAAAGGAAAATAAATCTTCTTTAATTTCAAAAAAGAAGAAAACCAATAATAAAAAGAAAGTTTCTCCTACCAAAGAAAAAACATCAAAGGAATCTACGGACAAAAATCAATCTAAAAACGATTCTCAAAATACGAATCAAACGGCTAGCAAACAGCCAATAAATAACAATCAGCAGTCACAAGGACAAGTACCTAACCAATCTTCACAATCATCGTACTCATCAAATAACAGCACCCAACAAAGTCAGCAGCAAACTCAGCAAAGTGCTGCACCATCTCAGTCCCAACAAACAAATGATAGTAATATTTCTTATGATGAAAACACTTTGAGTGGTTTTGTTAACAAATATGGCGTATCTCCTGCTCTTTACAAAACGCAACAAGGTATGTCTACATTACAGGCTTTACAAAGTACTCCTGATAACATGAAGACATTTGGAGAAAAACAGACTCAACAGCAAATGGAAAATGGCTCATTAAATTCTAATGGTGATCCATCAAATCAATACGGTTATTAATCGGAAAAATATAAGCCTTTCTAAAGTTTTTTAATCGGTATATTCAAATAAGCACAGATAAGTTTTTTACCTTATCTGTGCTTATTTATATCTAATAGTACATCTAAAAAAAGATCAAATCCTCAAAACTACTTTTCAACAAAATCATGAATTATTGGATTTAGGTGATTGAACGAGTATTCTAATCCTTTTTCAACTTCAGCATTATTTGCTGCAAATCTTCTATCTTCGTGTTCAATACTGAAACAACCATCAAATCCAATTTCCTTCATAACATCATAAAATTGAGACCAATTAATATCACCTAATCCTGGAATAACCGGTGTCCAGAATCCTAAATCTTCTGGTTGAGTTCTATTTAATTTTTTGCCATAAATTCCATAATAAGAAAATTTATTCTCGTCGACAATCATATCTTTTGCATCAATGTGAAAAATTCTATCTTTATAATCTCGTAATGCTTGAAGATAATCAATGTGAAGCCAGTCAAGATGAGATGGATCAAAATTTAAGCCAATACTTTTGCTTGGAATTCTTCTAAACATTTCATCCCATAGTTCAGGAGAATATGAAATCGTTGCTGGTAAACCGTCTTCTTGCCAACCAGGCATTGGACAATTTTCTATCATTAATTTGACATTGCTATCTTCAGCAAGTTTTACATACTTTGTAAAGATTTTTCCATATTCATCAAAGTTTTCAGTTAAAGACTTGGTTTGATCTTTTCCAACAAAACATCCGACCAAAGGGGTACCTAATCGAGAAGCTGCTTTAATCACAGCCACTAAATGATTGGAAAACTTTTTTCTAGTATCTGGATTAGGATCTAGCATATTGTCATAATAAGCCAAGCTAGAGAAACTAATATTATATTTCTTTTGAGCTGCTTTTAAAGTCTCTACATCTTTATCTGTTAAGTTTTCAACATCAATATCGCTACCCGAAAAATCTCTGGAATTTTGCTTAGGCCAACATGAGATATCTAATGCTGTAAAACCCACCTTATGAGCATATTCCATTTTTTCCTCAAGAGTCATATTTTTCAAACAGCCAGTTAAAAATCCAAATTTCATAATTATTTCCTTTCTATTAAAGAATTTGAGCAAAATAACTTAAATTACTCATTACAACAGCACCTAAAACTGCAACCACCGTACCAGCGGTGATTAATTTCATTTGATGATGCGTCTTTGTTTCATGCAGTAGAAAAATCCCACCAAAGGCTCCAACAATAAATCCTAAGGAACTAAGAGTTGATGAAACAGCCTGGCCCAAATTAGGATTAGCAATAGAAACAAATAATGCCACATTACCAATGGCCCAAATAAACCCGGTAATACAATTTTTAAGCGTCGAAATATCAAACATGTTCTTCGTTTCATGCGTAATCAAATATACAAATAAGAAGCCGCCTATTACCATCCCGATTGATTGTGGAAAAATAATAGCAATCATGTATTGAACACCATTATCCGCATTTATAACAGCACTGGAAACATTGAGCCAACGCTGAAGCAATTTAGGAGCAATAAAATAGCCCATAAATCCTAATGTAGAAAAAATTAATGGAATATATCCGCTCAATGAACTGCTCTTTTCTGAGTCTGAGTAACTTTTTTCTTTTGTTTGAATCCAAAAAGCACCAATAACAATTAAAATGATTCCGATGATGCCTACAATCCAAGTTTGAACAGTTTGCCATTCTCCTAAAATTGCAGCACCAAGTAATGCATTCCCGACAATTTGACTTGTCATTGATAATGGAACTGCTCTTGAGACTCCCATAGACTTGATAGCTACAAATTGAAATCCTTGTCCCACGGTCCATAAAATACCCGAAATAAGACCAATTATAATAATCTTGCTATTCATTACGTAACCATGTGGAATAACCCAGAAAAAGTAAGTCAGAAGTCCAAAGATCAAGCCGCCAAATGTCAAACCAAGGGTTTGTTGCGACGAATTGCCTCCAAATTTTGTAGAAAATAATCCAATGGATCCCCAACAAAGCGACGGAATTAATGCGATTAAAATAGCCATTCTTCATCCCTCATTTTTAATTATTTTTATTTATTACAATATTCTTACCTGTTTTGCTTGATTCAATACTTGCAAAAATTGCACGCATTGTATTGATTACTGAGCCAGAATCTGAACTGGGTTCTCTGTCTTCAACTAACGATGAAATAAACTCATCCATTACGCCTGACTTAGTTTGGTTATTATTTGTTTGAATCTGATCGATGTTGTATAAAATTTCTCCACCGTCCTTTAAAATTACTTTGATTGAATATTTGGGGTCATCATAAATTTTCATAATCCCTTTAGTTCCATAAATAATAGTAGAATTGTCTTCTTCACCATAATATGTCCAACTTGATGTGACAGTCCCTAAAGCACCATTTTCAAGTTCATAAATACTGATGGCATTATCGTCCACGCCAATTAAATTACCTTGGGAATCTTTTTTATCTAAAGTTGCCAATTTAGCTGTAACATCTTTGACTGTGCTCTCCAGAAGATATTGAATCAAATCAATCTTATGCACTCCTAAATCAAAAATAGCACCGTATTTGGACTTATTTTTATCGAAAAACCAAGTATTGGGACCACCATCAACGCTCCATGTTTCTGGGCCACCATGTCCGAAGTTTGATTTAAAAGTTAAAACTTTTCCAATTTGACCTTCTTTTAAGAGTTTCTTAGCGTAAACATGCGATTTTGCAAAACGTTGATTTTGATCAATCATCAGTGTCTTGTGATTATCTTCTGCTGCTTTAACCATGGCCTCGCTTTCTTCAAGACTTGTTGCCATTGGCTTTTCGCAAAGAACATTTTTCCCAGCATTTAATGCTTTGATAGAAACAGATGCATGAGCGGAATTAGTCACACAAACGCTGACAGCATCAATATTTGAATCTGCTAGCATTTGATCGACTGAAGCATAAACTTTGCCTCCAAATTTTTTTGCAATTTCTTTAGCACGATCCTCATTAAAATCAAAATATCCAACAATATTAGCATTCTCATTAGATGCATATTCTGGAATATGTCTAGTTTGAGCAATACGACCACACCCGATAATTCCAACATTAATTACTTTTTTCTCCATTTTTCTCCTCAACTTTCTCTTAATTCAACAAAATTAATCTTATTTTATAACCGCTTACATTTCAATAATTACTGAAAAACTTGAAATATTTCATTTAGCTTATAAATGTATTGTTAAGTTAAAGTCAGTATTAATATGATATTGAAACCGTTTTTTCACAATGTTATGATATTTATAATTTATGAAATTTTTTGAAATAATTAGCAATTTTTTTGGAGGTCAAATTAATGGCTAAAATTAATGCTTACCAAGTGGCAAAAGAAGCAAATGTTTCGCCCTCCACTGTTTCCAGAGTCTTAAATCATCGCTCTAAAGTAAATACTGATACTGCTCAAAAAGTTGATGAAGCAATTGATAATCTTAAATTTAATTCAATAAAAAATAATAAGAAAAAAGATTTAATTATTGTAAATGTTCCTGAGCTGACAAATATCTTCTACTCGGAAATACTTGAAGGATCTAAAGCTTCTGCCACTGCAAACAACTTTAGAATCCTTATCGACCAAACTGAAATTTCTAAAGAAACCATCGAAGGATTCATCAATTTCTTAGATACCTCAAATGTTTATGGAATCATTTTGTTAAACCTATTGCCAACCTCTTTATTAAATATGCTATCTAAACATACGAGAGTTATTCAATGTTGCGAATATAATATTGAATCGAATATTCCTTCCGTTTCTGTTGATGACTTTGAAGCTGCTAAAAAAGCCACTAATGAGCTGATTTTTTCTGGGAAGAATAAAATTGCCATTTTAAATGGTCCAACGGACTTCAAGTATTCTAAAGAACGTTTACGAGGATTTAAAAGTTCATTAAAAGAACATAACATTTTATTCAATCCTAAATGGTGTATTTCTCTGCCTTCAATAAGTTATGACATTGCCTACCCAATAGTTTCTCAAATGTTAAATTCCTCTGATCGTCCCAATGCTTTTTTCTGTGTTTCAGATACACTCGGGGCAGCTGTTATATCAGCCGCACGAAAATTCAAATTGAAAATTCCAGAAGACGTTTCTATTATTGGTTTTGACAACACAATAATATCCAAAATCATTAGTCCATCTTTGACAACAATCAATCAGCCAAAGTTTCAAGAAGGATATTCAGCTGTGGAATTATTGCGAAGTAGCAATCATAAAAGAAACCATCTATTCCTAAAAACCGAGTTGATTGGTAGAGAAACTACCTAAACTAAAATGATTATGGGTTCTAACGAACTCTCTCAAAGGGTCATTTTAGATATGTAAGAAACTTTCTCTATAAACTAAACAAGTATTTAGTAAAGGCTCAAAATTGTATTATTTTTAAATTACACGTCCAACATCTGAAGACATTAAAAGCTGAAACCACATTAAAGGGAGATTTATTTATGATCATCAGACTACTAGGTTGGGGGTTAGTACTCTTAGTCATCGTAGCAATAGTAGGTTTTATCAGTAATTCTAAAGAATTCGGCACAAAAATATTATCTGGAAAATTAGGCATGTATATCATTGCCCTACTGGTTGGTTTATATTTAGCTTTGTTCTAAATAGAAAGATAAACTATAAGTGTAAAAGATACGGCCATGTCTACCCTTATTGCTAAAAAAATTTAAATTTCATACAAAAATAGGAATGCTGATTTAACAGCATTCCTATATTCATATATATGAAAACTTTTGTTCTAATAAAGGAGAGTACAGGATTTGAACCTGCGCGCCCGTTATAAGACGGGTTCGTCGGATTTCGAGTCCGATGCATTACCACTCTGCCAACTCTCCATAGATAAGGCTTGAATCGCTTCAAGTCTATTTTAAATTAATATTGCATAAGAGTAAACATGTCGTACCCTTTTATTTTATCACGACCGTGTAAATCCGTTAATTCAATTAAGAAAGCCGTACCTACTACGATACCGCCTAATTTCTCAATCAAATCGATTGTTGCAGCCAATGTGCCACCAGTTGCCATCAAATCATCAACAACTAAAACTTTTTGACCTGGTTTGATTGCATCTTTTTGCATGTACAAAGACCCTTGGCCATATTCTAGATCGTAAGTAACTGAGACGGTTTCACGAGGCAACTTGCCCTTTTTACGAGCAGGTGCAAAACCGATTCCCATCTTATAAGCAACTGGGCAGCCTACGATAAATCCTCGAGCTTCAGGTCCAGCAATCATTTCTGCACCACGACTCTTGGCATATTTAACAATCTCATCAGTTGCGGCAGCGTAAGCTTTACCATCAGCCATCAATGGTGAAATATCTCGAAATAGTACACCAGGTTCTGGAAAATCTTGAACATTAGCTACATATTTCTTAAAATCAATATCCATTTTTTAAATTCCCCATTCAATCTAACAATGGCAATCATAATCACTTATCCAAGACAAGAGATCGTCAAAGTTGGATTCAATTAATATTTTTTCTACATCATTGCGTTTCAATCTCTTCAAGTAAGTCGGAGATTCAATCAATTCGCGTTGTTGTGAAGCATTAGCCTTTTCAACAAAGCCATTTACCATTTTAACAAAATTTAACTCAAAAAACACTTTTAAATAGAAATCAACGTCATTTTTTTGCATTTCTAAATATTTCGCGACCAAATCCATGCCATCAGCTTTGATATCAGGATGGGAGTATAAATATTTCAATAACGTTTTCATCTTTGCCATATCAGGTTCCAAGTATCTTTGCGTCAAATCCGTGTGGAAAAATAGCGCTGTGTGTTGCGTCTTATTATTTTTAATAAATTCTTTGAACAAGTCCAAATTATGTGGGCGGTCATAAATCAAAACATTATTCCCATCACACTTTTCATTGTAGTGAATCAATTTAGCCTTAACGTTAGAACGCTTAGCTGCTTCATAGTAAACATCATTGAAGAAAACAATGTCATCGAAGTGGTCTAAAACACTAGCAGATAAACGTTTATTACGATAATCCAAGTAAACTTTCTTCAATTCGCCAATCTTTTGAGCTTTTGGAGAAACTTGAAAATCATCTAGCATTAACTGGAGATTTTTTCGTCCAGCCCATTCGTTGATTCCCAGTTCACCGTAAACATCGCAAATATCAGAATTAAGATTTTGATACTGACTAAACATCGAAAATCCGATTGCACCAACCTGATGACCATTATCGGCCACCATCGTTTTCAAATGCGTGGCATCTTTTCCAATTGACCGTGCTTGTTCTAAACTGACATTGCTCAATTTCAAAACGGGTTTAGGATTACCCATCCCAAAGGGAGCTAATTGTTGAATCTCTTTTATTAAGTCAAAGTTCAAGTCACTGACCTTTAAATCCAAGTCATACTTTTTAACAATAGGTGCCTTTGGATCAAAATCTTGTTTCTTTGGTTGTGCTTGAACTAGCTTCGTTAATTCATCCAATTTACTCTCTTCAATCGAAAAACCACAGGCTTGGGCATGTCCCCCAAAACTCGTGAATAAATCTCGATGAGAATTTAGAGCTGTAAAAAGATTGAATCCTTCAGGACTGCGACCAGAACCTTTCATAACTTGACTGTTCTCGTCAAATTGCGTGGCTAAGACGGGCTTATTTTCTTGATCCATCGCCTTACTAGCGACGATTCCCAAAACGCCCTGATGCCAATTATTGCCTTTTAATACTAAGACGCCGTTATCTTTTTGGTCAGCAATTTGTGACTGGGCATCAGCAAAAGCTGCGGCAACTAATTCTTGACGTCTGGAATTAATCTCTTCTGTTTCATCAACGATTTCTTTGGCAAAGGAGGCATCCCCAGTCGTCAATAATTCAACGCCAGATGAGGCATTCTCCAAACGTCCTAAAGCATTGATTCGTGGAGCAATTTTAAAGCCAATATCTTCTTCACTAACAGAACTAGCCTTAATTTTACATTTTTTCAACATTGCACTGAGACCGACGTGATGATTTTGTTTCATCTGTTTCAAACCTTCAGTTACAATGACCCGATTCTCGCCCTTTAAAGCCACAGAATCAGCCACAGTACCAATGGCAGCCAAGTCAATCAGCTCCAATGCTTCGTCTCCTAACAGAGCGTCAGCAATCTTAAAAGCCACACCAGCCCCTGATAAGTATGGACAGATGTATTCAGAACCTGGAATGCTTGGATGAACGATTGCATCGGCTTCTGGCAATTCTTCTGGCAAATCATGGTGGTCCGTCACAATCACCTTCACGCCACGATCCTTCAAGTATTTGATTTCATCTTTTCCACTAACTCCGTTGTCGACCGTTATTAATAAATCGATGCCCTGGTCAGCTAAAAACTTATAACGTTCTAAATTAGGCCCGTAGCCATCCTTAAAACGGTCAGGAATATAAAAAATCGGCTTGTTGCCTAATTTTTGCAAAGTCAATTTCATAATTGAGGTACTGGTAACGCCATCAGCATCGTAATCGCCATAAATTGCAATTTTAGCTTGCGATTCAACTGCTTGATCGATTAAATCTAGCGCTTTATCCATATCGTGCAAGCCAAAGGGATCTTGTAATTCATCCGCATTGCTGTGCAAATACGATTCGATGTCGACTGTTTTTGTGATATCACGCTCTAAGAGTAACTCTGAAACTAAAGGTGTCAGTTTCTTCTCTTGAGCAAATTTAGTTATTTCTTCTTTTGTGGGATTTTTACGCTTTTCCCAATTTATTAATGTCAATCCATCACCTACTAACAACTTACTAATTATAGCAATCTTCAAACGTAAAAAAAAAGCCTTGAAAGATCATTTACTATTAATTTCGTAAATCGATTTTCAAAACTTTTCAGCTATCTTTAAGAAAATACTGCTAGAGTCTTTTTATTAGCTGGTTTACTGCTTACTAACGACCCCTGTAAAGCCCAGCGATTGGTCCCTCCATCAGCACAAGTAATCAATGTCAAAATACTTTGATCTTTGACATCATCCAATAAATAAACCGCTGTTGGGGGAACAATTTTTTTATAATAAATCTTATAAGTATAAACTCGTTTCATATTTGTGATATAAGCTAAATCACCAATTTGAGCATTTTCTAAGGGTGAAAACAAGGCACCTTTATTAGTCATATAATGACCCGCCAGTGCATAATTTGATTTACCCATCTTTTGATTTTTTTTCATGGTGCCACCACCAGTTGACAACGCATTGTCGCTTAAACCAACCACGATTGGTAGCTTAAGGTCAACTGAAGGAACGGCCATTTTTCCAATCACAGCTGCATCGTTGTTAACTGAAGCTTTGGCAACTTGTGAAGCTGAAATTGGTTTGACCTTACTAAAATCAAACTGTCCACTCTTCTTGGAATTAGCCTTAGCTTTTTTTGCCGTTAAAGTTGTTAAATTACGTTGTGCGATTCGTTTGACCGCATACTCTTTAATCGGCTGATTAAAAATCAAGACTAATGCAATCAAAAGTAAAAGGACAGTTCCAAAAATTGAAAAGAATTTCTTCATTTTTTTCATTCCATTTCAATGAATTTTGCATTATAAATTAATACTAGCTTATCTCGAAAGAAAAGTTAAGTTTTAAATTTTTCCGACTTTTCTATTATTTAACTCCCTTTAAAACTCGTCAAGTAAGTTATAATAAACCTATAAATGAATCTGGAGGTAATTTTATGAGCATTCTTGTTTTAGGTGGTGCCGGATATATCGGTTCACATACTGTCGACCACTTATGTGAAATGGGATACGACGTCATTGTAGCAGATAACCTATCAACAGGTCACGAACAAGCAATAAATGAAAAAGCCAAGTTCTATCAAGGCGATGTTCGTGATAAAGAATTTTTGATTAAATTATTCCAAAATGAAGATATCACTGATGTCATTCATTTTGCGGCCTTTTCTATCGTTCCTGAATCAATGAAGGATCCATTGAAATACTTCGATAACAACACTTATGGAATGATTTCACTCTTGCAAGTTATGCACAATTTTGGAACTAAGCATATTGTCTTCTCCTCAACTGCCGCAACTTATGGAGAGCCAAAACAAATTCCTATTAAGGAAACTGATCCAACAGTTCCAACTAACCCTTATGGCGAAAGCAAGTTAGCAATGGAAAAAATCATGCACTGGTGCGATGTTGCTTACGGCATCAAGTTTGTTGCCTTAAGATACTTCAATGTCGGTGGTGCTAAGCCTGATGGGAGTGTCGGTGAAGACCATAATCCAGAAACTCACTTGATTCCAGTTGTTCTTCAAGTAGCTGCAGGACAACGTGACGAATTGACGATTTTTGGTGACGACTATGACACAAAAGATGGTACCAATGTTCGTGATTACGTCCACGTTGAAGATTTAGCTGAAGCTCACCGTCTAGCGATGGAATACTTGCGTGATGGCAATGACAGCGACGTCTTCAATCTTGGTTCATCCAATGGCTTCTCTAATAAAGAAATCTTGGAAGCTGCTCGTAAAGCTACTGGCAAAGAAATTCCTGCTAAAATTGGTCCTAGACGTGCCGGCGACCCAAGTACTTTGATTGCAGACTCAACTAAAGCTAGAACTGTTTTGAAGTGGCAACCAAAGTATGACGATGTTCAAAAAGTCATCACTGATGCCTGGAATTTTAAGTCAAAGCATCTCAATGGTTATGAAGAAAATTAAATATTAAAAAAGAGCTCAGATATACTGAACTCATGAATTTATTAAAGCCGATTTTTCAGTCAAAAAACTGAGGAAGCGGCTTTTTATTTTCTAAAAAACAATTACTCTTTTGCCTTGATTACTACCTTTTTCAAAATCCAAGTGAGATTGCTTAACATCATTTAAATTAAATTGATATTTTTGACTAATGTTTACTTTAAGTTTGTCGTTACTATACAAATCAATCAATTTTTCTAAAGTGTCTTGTGACAAGTCACCAAAAGCATAAGTAGCCGTAATTCCATATGCAGTAGCCTTTACTTTACTTGGCATTCCATTGACTGAAACAAGTCGACCACCCTTTTTAATAATTTGATAGCTAGATTTTAAGGTTTTAGGCCCAGTTAAATTAACTACTAAATCCAAATCATTAACCAACTTACTAAAATCTTGCGTTTGATAATCAATTACTTGGCCTGCTCCTAAAGACATTAAATAATCTTTATGCTTTGCTTTTGCTGTTGTAATAACATAGGCGCCAAAATCTTTGGCTATTTGAATAGCCATCGTACCAACTCCGCCAGCTCCACCATGAATCAAGACTTTTTGTCCCTTTTTTATTTCACCATTATTTACAACTGCGCTCCAAGCCGTAGCAGCTTCTAGTTCAAATGCTCCTAAAGGTACAAGGTCCAAATCATCGGGAACTTTGGCTACTGAATCAGTCTCGTTCAAGACCAAAAATTCAGCATAAGTCCCATTTTTTGAAAAACCAATTACATGATCACCAACTTTAAACTTAGTAACTGAGGCTCCAACTTCTGAAACAACTCCAGAAAAATCTTGACCTAACATGTGAGGTAAAGTTGGTCTCATTTCTTTTGGCATAGTAGGAAAAGGGCCACTTTTTCTCATCACTACATCGGGATCATTTACTCCAATAGCAGCCGTTTTAACTAAAATTTGATCAGGTTTTAGATTCGGTTTTGAAACTTCAATTTCTTTCATTACATCTACAGAACCATAAGCGTCAACAATAATTTTCTTCATTAAAAATATTTCTCCTAACCTTTTGTATCGGTTCACTATACAATATACAAATAATTTTAAATAGTACTAATAAGTTTAATAGCTACTATCTTTTTAGATTGTAATGAACGATATCAGTACTTATGGCTGAGTGAATTCTGAATTTATTTTTGATTATCTTGTTCGTACTCTATCGCAAATTTTTCTAAAGCATCGAGTACAGGAATAAATTTTTTACCCATTGCTGTTAATGAATATTCAACCTTAGGTGGAACTTGTGGATAAACTTCCCGGTGAATTAAACCATAATTTTCTAAAATTCGTAATTCTTTAGTCAAATAAGCCTGTGTTACCATCGGCATTTTACGATTTAGTTCGCCAAATCGAAGAGTGGACTGACTGAGAAAATATAAAATCACGGTTGTCCATTTACCTTTAATAATATCTTTGATTCCAGCGACTGGACAATCTAAAAAGCTTTTATCTGAATTTTCTTGTTTTAACATCTTCAATACCTCTCTTTTTTGAAAGTACATGCTTTGTAAAGTATACGCAGATATTATCATTATTTAAATAAAAATCACTTGAGCTGATTTTATTCAGGTTAAATGATTGGAACAATTAAATTATAGATTATTAGAATTTACATAGCCATCAATCCAAAAACTGTTCCTGACTTGGTCAAGCAAAGTAACTAAAGTCTTTGGTAAGCCGTCAATATTAGGAATAGTTGAAATTGATCTTTATAATCATTAATAACAAATTAACAAGTAAAAAAGCATCCCATAATAATTATGAGATGCTTCCAATCAATTTATAAATTAATTATTTTTCAATGAAATTCAAGGCTTCTAACAAGCAATCATCTGCTTGAGAGAAATCGCCTACCTTATCCATAAAGGCATGAATCATACCATTATATCTAATGTAAGTAATATCGCCACCAGCTAACTTCATTTTGTTGTAAAAAGCCTCACCTTGTAAACGCAATGGATCAAACTCACCCACCATAAATAAAGTCTTCGGCATTTTTTTCAAGAGACTCTCAGGTGCATTCAGAGGTGACAAATACATGCTTTCAGAATCATTACTCTTAATATACCAATCGTTAATCATTTTTTGACTACCATTAAAATTATTAATAAAAGTATCGATTTCTTTAGCATCTTTTTTAGCAGCTAATTGTTTAGGTGAATCAAAATACTTTCTTCTAGCAGAATCATTTCCTTGATAAGTTACTGGATACAAAGTGATGGCCTTATCAACATAATTTGTTCCAAGTTGTCGATCCAACAGAGATACACTATAAGTCAAATTACCACCTGCAGAATCACCCATGACAGTAATCGTTGAAATATTAAGTTTTTTCTTGTTAGTAGCCAGATAATTCAAAACATTATAACTATCGATCAATCCTTGTGGATAAGGATTTTCAGGACCCAATCCATAATCGACCGAAACCACCTTAACCTGTCCATAATCAGCTAAAGCTTCGCAGGGAAACTCGACATTATCCAAACTGCCACCAATGAAACCACCACCATGAATAAATAGAATCGTCGGCAAAATTTTTGTCTGCAAATCTTCTTGAACATAACTTCTAACCTTGACTCCTTGAAAGACTTGATTCTCAATGTTTAACTTGTTTATCAAAGTGTGATTGGCTTTCTTCCATCCCATTGAAGATCTGATTTCGTCAACATTAACATCTTGTTCAACCTCGCTTCCAAATGAACCAGTGTTAGTTTGTTTAATAGAATCTTCAAGCTCATCTTTTGCCTTAGGATCCAAGTACCCTTCTGAATCCATTCCTGGAACTAATTTCATTTGATAATCTGTATTTAAAACATTAACCTTTTTCATTAATTGCAATTTATTACTTAACAACTTTTTTCACTCCTTGAACAAATTTTTGGTATACATAAACCAATCCAGAAAGAACAAATAAGATAGCAAATCCATATGAACAAACTTTCATGTTGACATCTGGAGTAGTTGATCCAAACAAACTTGATAAATAATTAATTAAAGTTGGCGATAAGAAAACTCCAACATTAGTAAAAATCAACATAATTGACGATGCTAAATTTTTAGACCCAGCTGGTGCAACTGTATTAATAATTGTATAAATAAAGGGAATAACAATTGCAAATCCAAGGCCGATAATTACTGTACCAACTGTAATCATAGTTAAAGAACTTGCGCTAGCTAAAACTAAAAATCCAACTGACATTAGAAAGAAACCAATAATTAAAGTTAAATTTTTCAAAACTTTATGGACAAATCCATAAACAAAACCAACGAGCATTGAAACTAAGGTGAACCCTCCTAAAATAGTTGCTGCTTGGCTGGCAGTGCCAATTCCTTTATAATCCAACAAATTAGCCAATTTAACAGTTACAACCATAAAGAAAACATAGACAAAGAACGTCAAAACAGAAATCAACAAAACTTCCCAATTTATTTTTTGATGGACTTTTTGAGCAGATGATGTCTTTTCTACTTTGACATCAGGGATTACTAAACTAAAAATAATTAAAATTGGTAAAGCTATTGCATAAATCCAGAATGTAGCGTGCCATCCAAAAATCAACAAATAACCAACTAAAAAGGATAAAATCGAACTTCCTAGAGAACTGACAGAACTTTGAAATCCCATCATTGTTGACATTTCATCTCCATGATAAAAATCTGAAATCATACTAATAGCTAAAGAATTGAAAAATCCAATCCCGACCCCAAAAAGAAGTCTAGAGCTCAAAACCAAATAATAATTATTCGAGAAAACTGGAGTAACACCAAATATTAGTGCAATCAATAAACCCAAAATAACTGTTTTTTTCTGACCTAAATAATTAACTAAAATACTACTCAGAAAAATACCAATAATAATACCTACATTAGGAATCGTTGAAATAGTTTCAATAGCTGAATCCGATTGTCCAACAAAGGTTTTACTCATCAAGGGTATTGCAGCTGCAATGTTTGGTGCAGCCATCAATAACATTGAAATAGATAACAAAGCGATTTTAAAAATAAATGACTTTGAATTGACTTTTGTCAAAATTATCAACTCCTTCTTTTTAAAGAACAAGTTAATAATATTATGTAATCGCTTACTGTAAACGTTTTATCTTAACCTATTTTCAGTCAATTACTGACCTTTTTAAATCTAATCGATATTTTCCTGGTGTTTTTTGGTAACTTTTTTGAAATAACATTCGAAAGGCTTTAGGATTAGGAAAACCCACTAAATCAGAGATGGAATCAATCGTTTTATTAGTATTCGTCAACATTTCAAATGCTTTAATCAAACGAACCAAGTTAACATATTTCATGA
The DNA here is from genome assembly GCF_009600985.1 of Companilactobacillus halodurans. Lineage (GTDB taxonomy): Bacteria > Bacillota > Bacilli > Lactobacillales > Lactobacillaceae > Companilactobacillus > Companilactobacillus halodurans. Next base: position 98,039 of record NZ_VDFP01000002.1, on the reverse strand, counting down.
TGCTAGTTCCCATTTGCTTTTTGAATACTCTCGATAAATACCCTTCACTTAAATGAACATTATGAGCAATTTTAGAAACACTTAATTTTTCATTACTGTGCTGGTCAATAAACGTAATGACTTTTGATAGCTTATTTAGAATCGGTGGCGTTACAATATTAGGCCTGTTTTGACGTTTGGTAGCTAAATAATTTACTAAATCTAATAGAATTTGATAGATATCACGCTTCAAGAATAAATTTTTATTTTTAGATAATTTAGTATCTTTAAAATATTGATATAAATGTTTTTCTACGATTGTTTTTTCTTTGGAATTGGGTGAAATTAGCCAAAGACCATCAAGCTGTGAAATCTCCTTTTTCAAAAATTCATATGGTAATAAAAAGGTTAAAGACAATGTATTTTGCTTAACTCCAAGTGGCTGAACTGAATGGATTTCATTCGAGTTAATTACCACTAAGTCACCACTTTGAACAATTATCTCTTCGCCACTAACAACAAATTTTGCCGCACCATCAACAATATAATCGATTTCTACTGCCAGATGCCAATGACGTAAAACTGTTTGCGCTTCAATATTTTTAGTGTGGACAACCAATTTAACCGGAATTTTATTCGTAAGTACTTGCTCATGACGATACATAATTTCTTCTCCTAATAAAAAAATCGTGATTACTCATCACGATTATCTTACTATTTAGCTTTATTATTTAAAACAAATACTCCAAATCACTGGCGTCAGTAGGATAAGCCATAATCTGCTTAGTAACATCCTCATGCGTCATCTTATCTTTAATAGCCATAGTCAACAAATTAATCAAGCTATCAGCTTCACTGCTCAAAACAGTGGCACCAATGATCTGGTCTTCATTATTCAAAACAATTCTAATTTCAGCTTTAGGTTCATTAGTCCGGTGATAAGTAAACCAACTAGTAACATCTTGATCAACGACTTTAGCACCATCTTTAGCGCCTACTTCGGCCAACTTGGGACTGCCATAAACCGTTGTTGGAATCAATGGAAATTCAATATCATCTGAAGTCTTACCCAAAATAACGTCATCGACATAATTTGCTTCAAAACCTGCTACTGGGGTCAATTTAGGCTGTTTTGTCGAAACAACATCCCCAATGGCAAAGATTTTATCGTTACTTGATTGCAATTTACCATTAACAATCACACCGTGACGATCAACTTTGACGTTAGCTTTTTCAATATCCAAGGCATCAACGTTAGGTATCCGTCCTGTTGCACCAAAGACTAAATCAGTCGTCAATTCAAAATCATCCGCTTTAATGATATATTTGCCATCTTTTGCTTCAATCGACTTAGTATCGATATTGAAATTGAAATCAACGCCTTTATTTTCCAATTGCTTAACTAATTCCAAAGCATATTTTTCATTGAATCCTTTTAATGGATGGTCATTATGATGGACAACATGCACTTTAGCACCAGTTGCGTTAGCAATTGTTGCTAGTTCAAAGGCAATATAACCGGCACCAATAATCGTGATGTCTTCTGGCATTTTATTCAATGACAAGAAGTCGGTACTTGATAACAAGAGGTTTTTCCCGGGGATATCCAAATAACTTGGACGTTGCCCGGTCGCAATGATGAAGTGGTCGGCTTGGTAATTTTCGCCATTAACAGTCAACTCATTTTCAGAAACGAACTTGGGCTGGCCATCGATTGCCATAATCCCTGCTTTAACGATTCCTCCACGGCTGCCACGAGAAACGGGATCTGTGAAGGTTTCTTTAAATTCTTCTATCTCTTTCCAATTTAAGTAAGGAACGTCTGAAAAGCCCTTATTTTGCAACTGAAGTACTTTATCACGTGCTTCAACTCCTGCAATGAAGACTTTTTTAGGATCACAGCCCCGATTAGGACAAGTTCCACCCCAGAGGTTATTTTCAATCACGGCTACTTTTTGGCCGCTGCTCTTCAATTTATAAGCAGCTGCAAGTCCGCCAGGGCCGGCACCAATGATAATCGAATCAAATTTTTCCATAAGAATTCCTCCAATTAAAAAAACGCTTATAATGTATTCACTAATTACATTATAAGCGTTTTCTTATTTTTTACTGTCTTCTTTGCCTCGATTGAGATTCAAGACTGACATGAAGGCTTCCTGAGGAATCGAAACTTTTCCGACTTCCTTCATCCGTTTCTTACCTTCTTTTTGCTTGTTCAACAGCTTATCACGACGAGTTCTGTCACCACCATAGAGTTTAGCAGTAACATCCTTACGATAAGCTTTCACGTTCGAACGAGCGACAACCTTGTTCCCAACTGCAGCTTGAATTGGAATTTCAAACATTTGACGTGGAATAACTTCTTTCAAACGAGCCACGATATCACGACCACGCTTTTGCGCAAAGTCTTTATGGACGATAAAACTCAAAGCATCGACTGGTTCGCCATTCAACAAGATATCCATTTTGACCAATTGACTTGGTAAATAATCTTCCACTTCGTAATCAAGTGAAGCGTAACCTTTAGTATTCGACTTCAAATCATCGAAGAAATCGAAGATAATTTCGAGTAGCGGCAACTTGTAAATAACGTTCACACGATATTTATCCAAGTAGTCCATCGTTACGAACTCGCCACGTTTTCTTTGACAAAGCTCCATAACTGGACCCACGAAGTCTTCTGGTACCATGATTTCGGCACGGACATAAGGTTCACGAACTTCTTTGATTTCTGAAGCATCTGGTAACTCGGAAGGGTTATCGACGATGATCTCTTTGCCATCGTTAGTTGTGACATGATAGTCAACTGAGGGCGAAGTTGTAATCAATTCAAGATTAAAATCACGTTCCAAGCGTTCTTGAACGACATCCATGTGTAATAGTCCTAAGAAACCACAACGAAAACCAAAGCCCAAAGCTTCAGAAGTTTCTGGCTCGAACTCTAACGCTGCATCATTTAATTGCAGCTTTTCCAAAGCTTCGTGTAAATCTTCATATTTAGCATTATCAACTGGATATAAACCAGCAAAGACCATTGGCTTACTCTTGCGATAACCAGTCAAAGGTTCATCAGTTGGATTACTTGCTAAAGTAACCGTATCACCAACTTGAGTTTCTCGAACTGACTTGATACTAGCGGTGATATAGCCAACATCTCCTGCCATCAAGTAGTCGCGTTTAACGGCCTTAGGCGACATAACACCAACTTCTGTGACTTCAAAGGTCTTCTTATTGCTCATCAATTCAATCGTGTCTCCGACCCTTACAACGCCTTCACGGACCCTTACATCTAAGACGACGCCACGGTAACTGTCATAAACAGAATCAAAGATTAAAGCCTTCAATGGTTTATCCAAATCGCCGGTAGGTGCTGGAACGTCAGAAACGATTCTTTCAAGCAATTCGTCAACGCCAACACCAGTTTTAGCACTCATCAAAATTGATGATCCAGCATCGATACCAATCATTTCTTCAATCTCTTCTTTGACCTTATCGGGTTCAGCTGATGGCAAATCGATTTTATTGATAACTGGCACGATTTCCAAATCGTTATCAATTGCCAAATAGGCATTAGCTAGCGTTTGTGCTTCAACACCTTGAGCGGCATCGACAACTAATAAAGCTCCTTCACAGGCAGCCAGAGAACGTGAAACTTCATAAGAGAAGTCGACGTGTCCCGGTGTGTCGATCAGATGGAAGATATAAGTCTTGCCATCCTTTGCTTCATATTCTAGTTCTACCGCGTTTAACTTAATAGTAATCCCACGTTCACGTTCCAAATCCATATCATCCAGGATCTGTGCTTTCATTTCACGTTTAGATACAGTCTTAGTTTTTTCCAAAATTCGATCGGCAATGGTTGATTTACCATGGTCGATATGCGCCACGATAGAAAAATTACGAATTCTTTTTTGTCTTTCTTTTAACTTATCAAGATCTAAATCCATAAATTATTCCCTTCTATCAGATATTTTCTCATTCTTTCTATTTTACACTATTGTACCGTGATGTTCTAGATAGCAAAAAAGAAGAAGCTTCTCACTTCTTCTTTTAAGAGCTTATTCGCCTTTAAAGGCATCTTTTACTTTATTGAAAAAATTGCTATCTTTTTCTTTGACCTTGTCGCCACCGGCTTCAGCAAACTTCTTCAAAGCACTTCTTTGTTCGCTGGATAATTTACGAGGTGTAACGATATTAACTGTTACCTTTTCGTCACCGATACTCTTGCTATTCAAAACTGGAGCACCTTTGCCACGCAATCTGAATGTTGTTCCTGTTTGAGTACCACTAGGAACATTCAATTCAACTGGTCCGTGAACTGTATTGACTTTAATCTTATCTCCCAAAGTTGCTTGAGGGAAACTGATATTTACTGAGGCGTAGATTGTAGCGCCGTCACGTCTGAACTCTTTACTTGGAGCGACGTGGAAAACGATATACAAATCACCGTATGGTCCACCGTTAGTTCCGGCTTCACCTTGGCCATCTAAGCGCATTTGTTGTCCGTCTTCAACACCGGCTGGCACAGTAACCTTGAGTTCATGCTTTTCATTTACCTTACCTGAACCGTGGCAAATATTGCACTTTTCTTTGATTTCCTTACCAGTACCATTGCAGACATCACAGACAACTCGAGTACGCATACGACCAAGTGGAGTTTGACGATCAACTTCAACATAACCTGAACCGTGACATTTTGAACAAGTTTGTGGATGTGTTCCAGGTTTGGCACCAGAACCGCCACAAGTTGAACATTCTTCTTCACGATTGTAGGAAATATTAGTCTTTTTACCAAAGACTCCTTCTTCAAAAGTTAGATCCATCCGATATTGTAAGTCAGAACCTTGTCTAGGGGCATTAGGATTTTGACGAGCACCGCCGCCGCCGCCAAAGAATTGACTGAAAATATCTTCGAAACCGCCGAACTGATCTCCGGAAGCTCCGCCACCGAAGCCGCCAAATCCACCTTGGCTGCCATTTATTCCAGCAGAACCATATTGATCATATTGAGCACGTTTTTGAGGATCCTTTAAAATCTCATAAGCCGCATTTACTTCCTTGAACTTATCTTCAGCATCAGGAGCCTTATTGATATCAGGGTGATACTTCTTAGAAAGTTTCCGGAAGGCTTTTCTTATCTCATCATCAGAAGCGTTTTTATCAACGCCTAGTACATCATATGGATTTCTATCTGCCATTAAATCACCTTTATGTGACAGGACATTTTTGTCCTATTCCTTTTTAACGCTCAAAAGAGCAGTTATTATTTTACTATACCATAACTGGCTTTAGTAATTAAACCACTGCTCTTTATCACAATAATTAATAATTTTGATTATTTCTTATCTTTATCAGGATCTACTTCTGAGAAGTCGCCATCAACGGTATTGTCGTCGCCTGACTTCTTGCCATCAGTTGAGTCCTTGCCAGTTGCGTCTTTGTCGCCGCCAGCTTTTTGTTGTGCTTGTTGAGCTTGTTGATAAAGTTTTACAGATAAGTCTTGAACGATCTTATTCAAATCGTCACGTTTCTTCTTCATGTCTTCAAGATCGCCAGAGTCTTGAGCTTTCTTCAAAGCGTCACGAGCATCTTGAGCTTTCTTGATTTCATCGTCAGAAACCTTACCCTTAACGTCTTTTAGAGTCTTATCAGTTGCGAACAATGTTTGTTCAACATCATTTTTAACATCGACTTCTTCCTTACGCTTGTTATCTTCTTCTTCGTTTTCCTTAGCTTCTTTCATCATCTTGTCGATTTCTTCATCGCTCAAGCCTGATGAACTCTTGATAGTAATCTTTTGTTCCTTGTTGGTACCCATATCCTTAGCAGAAACATTAACGATACCATTCTTATCAATATCGAATGTAACTTGGATTTGTGGTACGCCACGAGGTGCAGCAGGAATATCTGTCAATTGGAAACGACCTAAGGTCTTGTTATCTGCAGCCATTGGACGTTCACCTTGTAAGACGTGAATATCAACAGCATTTTGGTTATCAGCAGCAGTTGAGAAGACTTGTGACTTGCTTGTTGGAATTGTAGTATTTCTATCGATTAACTTAGTGAATACTCCACCCATTGTTTCAATACCTAATGAAAGTGGTGTGACATCAAGTAGAACAACGTCTTTAACATCACCAGAGATAACACCACCTTGGATAGCAGCACCTAAAGCAACAGCTTCATCAGGGTTGATTGAGTGATCTGGTGTCTTGCCAGTCCACTTAGCAACAGCATCTTGAACAGCAGGAATACGTGTTGAACCACCGTTTAAGATAACCTTGTCGACATCAGCGTTTGTTAAGTTGGCATCTTTAAGAGCACTGTCAACTGGGACCTTAGTTCTTTCAACAAGATCTGATGTTAATTCATCGAACTTAGCACGTGTCAAAGTTTCTTCCAAGTGAAGTGGGCCATTGTCGCCAGATGAGATAAATGGAAGACTGATTGATGTTTGAGCAACACCTGACAAGTCCTTCTTAGCTTTTTCAGCAGCATCCTTTAATCTTTGCAATGCCATCTTGTCTTGACTCAAGTCAACGCCATTCTTAGCCTTGAATTGAGCAACTAGCCAGTCGATGATCTTTTGGTCAAAGTCATCACCACCAAGATGTGTATCACCATTTGTTGAAAGTACTTCGAAGACTCCGTCACCTAATTGAAGGATAGAAACATCAAATGTACCACCACCAAGGTCATAAACAAGAACTTTTTCGTCACCCTTGTCATTATCAAGACCATAAGCAAGTGCTGAAGCTGTTGGTTCGTTAACGATACGTTGAACGTTTAGACCAGCAATCTTACCAGCATCCTTAGTAGCTTGTCTTTGTGAATCGTTGAAGTATGCAGGAACTGTGATAACAGCATCTGTAACTTTTTCACCAAGATAATCTTCTGAGAACTTCTTGATATGTTGCAAGATGAATGCTGAAATTTCTTGTGGCGTATATGATTTACCAGCTACAGTAACTTTGTAATCTGCTTCACCCATGTGACGCTTGATAGATGAAATTGTATCAGGATTTGTGATAGCTTGTCTCTTAGCAACTTCACCAACTTGGATTTCACCATCTTTGAAAGCAACAACTGAAGGAGTTGTTCTTGCGCCTTCTGGATTAGTGATAATCTTTGGAGAGCCACCTTCAAGAACGGCTACAGCAGAGTTTGTAGTACCTAAATCAATACCAATAACTTTTGACATAAACCTAAACCTCTTTTAATTTTATATTATTAAATTTATTAACTTTATTATTGTGCTACAACGACCATTGCTGGACGAAGCACACGATCTTCTAATTTATAACCCTTTTGCAAAACTTGAACGACTGTATCCTTTTGATGTTTGTCATCAGCGGGAACAGTTTGAACGGCTTGACTTGATGCTGGGTCAAATTTTTCACCAGCATTATCGATTACAGTCACATGATTATCTTTGAGAGCTTTCATCATATGTTGTTGCACCATTTCGATACCCTTCTTTAGTTGCTTGCTAGATTCATCATCAGCTTTAACATCTAGGGCACGTTCAAGATTATCGATCACTGGAAGAATTTCAGTTGCCAATTTTTGACCGTCATACTTCAGAATGCCAGCAACTTCTTTCTTATGACGATTATTCATATTTTGAATTTCAGCTTGGCTTCTTAAGAATTTATCTTCCAAATCCCCATTCTTTGCCTTCAGATCTTTTATCTCTTGATCCTTAGGATCTTGATGAGCATTTTCTTTCTTAGCTGATTTCTCAGTTGCCTTATCAGTCTTTGAAGTATCCTTTGCAGCTGTTTTTTCTGCTGTATCTTTTGCAGTAGACTTTTCTGCAGTTTCTTTTGACTTCAAATCTTGATTTTTTTCTTTATCTGCCATTGCTTCCTCCTAATTTCAAGAATCATCATACCTTGAGTAATAGTCAATCAATCGTTTGGCTAATTCAACTCTGAATTCTCCTAACAATCCAATCAGTTGTGAATAATGCATTGTTGTCGGACCAAGTAACGCAATTACACCTTTACCATGGTGACCAACATCGTAGTTCGCTGTAATGATACTATAATTCTTTAAAGCATCGCTACCTAATTCACTACCGAGACGAACTTTGATGCCGTCATCACTAATACTTGGGTCCAATAACTTTCTTAAATCATTACTTTGATTGATAATCGAGAATAACGACTGAACTTGCGATAGATCATCATTGTTAGCGTAATTTAACAGGTTCAATTGCCCATCGACGTAATACTTCTCTGAGCCAGCTTTCTTAAACAGTTGATCCATCATATCTAACAGACCGCTAGTTGAGTACATGTACTCGGAAAGAATTGCTGGAACATCGTTATGCAACATCCTAATAACTTTTGGCAAGGGTTGTCCAACCAATTTGTCATTAACGATATTGACGATTTTTTCAATCAGTGAAGTATCAAAATCATCATCAATTGTATAAATATTATTCTCAACATTATTATCACTTGTGACAATGATTGCCATAAGTTGGTGTGGATTCAAAGGCACGATTCTAAATCCCGTTAAGAGAATCGAACTGCTCTCTGGACCCAAGGTGATTGCTGTATAACTTGTAAGATGAGACAGAATCTTTGCGGATTGTTCAATGATATCACCGATTTGATGATAAGTTTTCCCAAAGTCCTCATCGATTCTTTGTGCAATATCTTGCGGTACACTAGTTGGTTGCACCAAATTATCAAGATAATAGCGGTATCCCATCGCTGAAGGAATTCTTCCTGAAGAAAGATGAGTTTTCTCGAGATAGCCCACTTCTTCAAGAACTGCCATTTCATTTCTGATTGTCGCAGAACTTACATGGAACGGTAATTCATTCATCAATGTCTTCGAACCAACCGGCTGGCCGGTATCTGTAAATATGCGCACGACTTCTCTCAAGATTGCATCTTGACGTTGTGATAGCATTATACCGTCCTCCTTTTTAGCACTATTCATACCTAAGTGCTAACAATGTAAAATATAACAATCTATCCTATTAGTGTCAAGTATGCAAGCTTATTTTTCAAAATTATTTCCATTTTTATTTTAAACAAGAGTTTATAATGATATTCAGAAGTAAAAATCGATTAGAGAGGTTCAAAATATTGAAAAATCAAATCATTGGCGTCAAATTTTTGACTACTTCAGATTATCAAGATTTAATTGAAACACCAAGTTTACTTTCATTAACAGCTGGCAAAACCTATGCCTATATCAGTACCGGTTTTAAAGTTCACGTTGATGATCTCGTAATCGTACCTAATAGTGGTTATAATCAAACGCCTGTGGTCTGCGCAGTCGTAACTAATGTCGATTATCAAGCTGGATTAGAATTCGCTAAAAAGCCAATTTTAGCCGTCATCCCTCAAGAACAGATTTACCAAGTTGAGGAATATTCTAAAGAAGTGTATACGCAACTTAGAAAGCGTGAAACAATTGCTGAAGAACTTGACGACGCTTATCAAAGAATCAAAAAACGCAAGGAAATCGAAAAATTGGCACAAGACGATCCTAACCTGAAATCACTGTTAAGAAAGCTCGATAAACAGGATCGAATAATCGAACAGCTGCATCCCGTCGTTTACGGCAAACTTACTTTTAAAAATTCAGACAACAATCAAAAAGGAAACTCGGATGATAATCAATAATTTATCCTTGTTTCCTTTTTTTATAGAATTTCAATTGAATTTTTCTTGTCTAATTCTAATTGTGCAATCAAACCTTCTGCTCCAGAGAATTTGATTTCACCACGTAAGTATTTGACCCACTCTACACTCACGTGTTTTCCATAAATATCACGATCAAAGCCAAAAATATTGGTTTCAACAGTTATTCCCGTATTTTCTTTAAAGGTTACATTGTAGCCAACAGAAGTCATCGATTTATACCAAACGCCGTCAACCTTGATTCTCGTCGCATAAACCCCAATTGAAGGCAGAACTTGGTCGCCATCAACAGCAATATTAGCTGTCGGAAAGCCTAAGGTCCTGCCCCTTTGCAGTCCGTGAATTACAGTTCCCTGATTTTGGTAATTGTAACCTAAAAATTCATTGGCCATTGCAATTTTATCGCTAGTAATGAATCTCTTGATGGCACTTGAACCAATCTTTTGATTATTGATCAACTGTTCAGGAACCGTCACAGTTTCAAAACTATTGCGGGCATAATTTGGCAAATTAGCCATATTGGCAATATCTTTTTTCCCATAAGTATAATCAAAACCTGCGACAACATATTTGGCCTTTAAATCAATCATATATTGGTCAACGAATTCTTGTGGTTTTAATTTAGCAAACGCTTCACTGAATTTAACAAAATATAGATAATCGACTCCTAATTTTTCAACCAACTCAGCTTTTCGCTTTGGCGTCGATAAATACTTAAAATTCTTTTCATGTTGATAAACCGTTCTTGGTGAACGATCAAACGTTAAGAGGATGGACTTTAGGTTATGTTCCTTAGCCAATTCGACTCCAGTTTTAATAACTTTTTGATGACCCAGATGAACGCCATCAAAAAAGCCCATGATTAAAACTGTATCTTCAAGCGGACGTTGCTTTTCTTGCAACGGATGCTCTACGTTTATAATCTGCATTTTTACCCTCTTTTACTTATTGTTCAATAACATTAAATCAGGAATCCACATATCCCTTACTTTATCATACTTGTAAAGAGCCTTAGTTATACCTTGACGTGTGACACGTAGCTGCTTTGTTTTATCTGAATCAATTTTTTCTAAAAAGCCACCGTGCAAGACGCGGACTTCCCACTCTTCATCTGTCAATTCATGACTAGGAACGTCTTTTAGGACTTCGTCGATTGTCTTCAAAAAGCTGTGATCATTATTGTCCATCATTTCTCTGATTTGGCCTAAGGTAAAGGTCTCTGATAGTTTGAAGCCAGCACTCTTAACACGAGTCAATTGTGACATAAAGGCCGGCATATCAAGTATTCGGCCGAATTCAACTGCTAAAGTCCGGACATAAGTCCCTTTGGAACAGCGGACGTGAAACTTGATTTTTTGATAACCAGTTGCTTCATCGAATTCCGGTTCACCGACCATTTGAAAATCATAGATATGGATTTCTCGCACTGGACGTTCAACTTCAATACCTGCGCGTGCATATTCGTACAGTTTCTTACCCTTGACTTTGACGGCCGAAAACATTGGTGGAATCTGTTTAATATCACCTGTCATTTTGGCAAAAGTCTCTTGTAATTGTTCCTTTGTAAATGGCTGCGTCAACTTATGCTCTTTTACTGTTTCGCCTTCCCGGTCTTCAGTGGTCGTTGACTTACCTAAAGTGATTTCCCCGTCGTATTCTTTCGGCGTCCCCGTTAAAGTATTCACTAATTTAGTCGCTTGTCCGACACAAATTGGCAAAACTCCATCGACCAAAGGATCCAGTGTTCCTGTGTGGCCAATTTTTTTCGTATACAATATTTTTCTTAATTTATAAACATAATCAGAACTTGTTTGACCAATTTCTTTATTTAATGGAATTACTCCGTCCATATTAAATCTCCATCTCGTGATAATATCATAGACAATTTTACTAGTCTTTTTTAACAATAGGAAGATATTCTTCTCTAAAAGTAAACTAGCAATGTCAAATTAGGTGCTTTCTTAAGTTAGGTTAATACTAGTCCATTCTACTTTATGGACGCTGAAACGTACTGGACACAACCTAAAATTAATTCCATAACCTTGTACTGAGCATCCACAAAACTGTCACTACCGACCAGATAACGTCACATATTGCTTATTCCAAGCGATTACCAATCAAAAACATAACCACTATCTAGTCCGGCATGACGCACTAACCAAAATCTACATAATACTAAAAATACTACTAACCCCTAAGGAAATTAGTAGTATCTTTGTTCAATTTAAGACTTAGAAATTAACGATTTGCTTCGTCTTGATGTAACTTAGCAATCAACTTATCAATCTTTTCACCATAACGAACAGATTGATCTTGTTTAAATTCAAGTTCAGGAACCTTAAACAAAGTTAGATTTTGACCTAATTCACGTCTAATAAGTCCAGTGGCTTTATCTAAACCTGCTTGTGTCTTTTCAACGTCGCTAGCTTTTTCAGAAAGGATACTGTAATAGATAGTTGCTTGTTGCAAGTCCCCTGTCATCTCAACACCAGTAACCGTCACACCTTGAACTCGTGGATCACGAACTCGTTTTAAAAGAATCTCGTTGACTTCTTTTTGAATCTCTTGTTCAACACGACCAATACGATGCTTTACCATGTTGTACCTCCATTAATACTTTTTATTACTATTTGAAAACTCAATAGTTTACTTGTCGCTTTTTTATTCATCACTGCTTGATTATATCACATTCAAGCTGAAAATCTTTTCTTCCAAATTGGAATTGATTTCAAAAAAATAAAGTCAAAATGTTTTTTAAAACATAATGGCTTTATTTGATTTATTAGCTTTATTTAACTGGAACTTGTTCCATTACGTAAGCTTCGATTTCGTCACCAATCTTAATATCGTTGTAGTTTTCGATTGTGATACCACATTCGAATCCAGCACGAACTTCTTTGACGTCATCTTTGAAGCGTTTGAGTGAACCAAGCTTGCCTTCGGTGATAACAATACCATCTCTGACAAGTCTTACGCCACTGTCACGTTCAATCTTACCGGTGTTAACGTAACAACCAGCAATAGTTCCGACCTTAGATGCGTTGTATGTTTCACGAACTGAAAGATTACCAATAACTTTTTCTTCGTAAACAGGTTCAAGCATACCCTTCATGGCAGCTTCAACTTCATCGATAGCCTTATAGATAACTCTGTGAAGACGGATATCAACATTTTCATCCTTAGCTTGTACTTTAGCTTGAGCAGTTGGACGAACATTAAATCCAATGATGATAGCGTTACTTGCAGAAGCTAAGTTAACATCACTTTCAGTAATAGCACCAACGGCTTGGTGAATAATATTGACACGAACGCCCTTAACTTCAATCTTCTTCAAACTTCCGGCAATGGCTTCAGCAGAACCTTGAACATCGGCTTTAATAATAACGTCGACTTGTTTAAGTTCTCCTTCTTTCATTGTTTCGAATAAGTTGTCAAGTGTAACAGGGTTAGTATTTTGACGTTCTTTTTGAAGAGCACGACTAGCACGTTCTTCACCAGCTGCACGAGCTGTCTTTTCATCGTCGAAGACAACGAACTTATCAGCTGATTCAGGAACATCATTTAGACCTGTAACCTCAATTGGTTGTGAAGGCTTAGCCTTGTCGATTTCTTTACCATTGTAATTAGTCATGGTTCTGACACGACCAAAGGTATTACCAACAACGATTGGATCTCCGACATGCAATGTACCTTGTTGTACCAATAGTGATGCAACTGGTCCACGGCCCTTATCAAGTTTAGCTTCGATAACAGTACCGATAGCCTTTTGCTTAGGATTTGCCTTCAATTCCAAAACATCAGCTTCAAGCAAGATCATTTCCAACAATTCATCGATGTTTGTACCGACTTTAGCAGAAATATTAACAAAAATCGTATCGCCACCGTAACTTTCAGGAACTAAGTCATACTTCATCAATTCTTCAGTTACGTGTTCAGGATTTGCACCTGGCTTATCAATCTTATTGATCGCTACGATAATTGGGTCATTTGCGGCCTTAGCATGGTTGATAGCTTCAACTGTCTGTGGCATAACGCCATCATCAGCAGCGACAACTAGGATAACGATATCAGTGATATCAGCACCACGAGCACGCATGTTAGTAAAGGCAGCGTGTCCTGGAGTATCCAAGAATGTAATCAAGCGGTCCTTTAAACGAACTTGGTAAGCACCGATATGTTGAGTGATACCACCAGCTTCGCCGGCAGTAACATGAGTATGTCTCAAGTGATCAAGCAAGGTTGTCTTACCATGATCAACGTGACCCATGATTGTTACTACTGGAGGACGACTTTCAAGGTTTTCTGTTGTATTAACTTCAGCATCGAAGTACTTGTCGATATCGGCAACATCTTCTTGAACCTTTTCTTTAGCATCGATTCCATAATCAGTTGCCAAAAGTTCAATTGTATCCTTATCCAAGGACTTGTTTTGGTTGATCATGATACCAAGCATGAACAACTTCTTAACAATTTCAGCTGGTTCTCTGTGAATCAACTTACCAATATCTTGAGCGTTCATACCAACGGTGTAAACCAATGTATCTGGTAATGGACGATCTTTTCTTTGTGGCATTGGCTTCTTTGGTTCAGTTCTTTGACGTTGTTGACGTTTGCGAGCTTTCTTCTTCTTACGAGTACCAAATGGGTTAGCCAAGTTTTGTTTATGACCGAAATCACGATTATTATTCGTTGGTTTTGGCTTCTTGTATTCTGGTTTTGGAACATTTACCTTAGCGACAGTTGATTTAGGAGTTTCCTTCTTAGCAGCTGTATTGTTATTGTTTCCTGGTCTTCTGTTTTGGTTATTATTATTGCTATTACGGTTATTATTGTTGTTATGGTTATTGTTTCTATTAAAGTGGTTCTCATTGTTGTTAGGACGGTGATTGTTCTTATGGTTGTTATCGTTATTACGATTGTTAGAACGATTATTGTTATTTCTAGTTGGGTGACTAGGAATGTGACTAGCATCTTGGATATTAGTCTTAAATTGTTCTAGATACTTATTACCTGCACTTTGTCTTGGACGTGGAGCTTGTCCTTGTACAGTTGAACGATCACGTCGGTTATTATTGTTACGATTGCGGTTATCACGTGATTGTGATGGACGGTGGTCATTTCTTCTATTATCGTTTGAGCGATTGTTGTTATTATTGCGATTATTATTATTGTTGCTGTTGTTGTTATTGTTGTTACGATTGTTATTATTGCGCTCATTACGATTATTATTGGCATTATTATTATTGCCATTGTTTGGACGGTGGTTATTATTGCTGTTTGGACGATTACTGTTGGATGTGTGATTGTTGTTACGATGGTCAAAGTGACCCTTACCCTTATTAGCATCTCTTCTTACAGCAGTAATCTTAATCTTAGTCTTATGATCACCTGAGTTGTGATTACTACTTTCGTGTTTTTCACCTGAAGATTTAGGTGCATGCTGTGCACTGTGTTGTTGAGTCATGTTTTGTTTGGCAGGCTTCTTGTTACCTTTCAAACTACTTACGATTTTCTTTTCAACACTTTCATCTACTGATGACATATGGTTCTTAACGTCGATACCTAATTTTTCTGCGGCATCGAGTACTACTTGATTGTCAACACTATTTTCTTTTGCAATAGTATAAATTCTTTTTTTGACCATCCTATCACTCTCCTTAATTGTCCATAATTTCTTTTAACCTTTTAGCAAAACCTTGATCAGTTACTCCCATAACTTTTCTGTCTTTTCCAATAGCCTTTTTTAATTCATCATCATTCAATGTATCTACCACAGGTACATTATAATAACTAGCTTTATTGTGCAAATCTTTTTTTGTTCGTGGACTACAATTATTTGCCATGACCACTAATTTAACTTCATTCTTACGAATGCCATCAATTGTGAACTCAGTTCCACTAACTACTTTACGAGCTCTGACAGCTAGACCCAAAAGGTTTAAAAAGTTATTCATTAGTGTTTCTTGCCTAAATCACCAAAGAGGTCCATACGAGCTTTTTGATGATCGACGAATTCAAACAATTCATCATAAAAATCACTCGGAACAGCATGTGAAAAAACTTTTTCTAATGATTTCTTTGATTTAGCTTCCTTAACGGCTTTTGGATCTAGTCCTACATAAGCACCGCGACCGGGCTTTTTGCCAGTTGGATCTATTGAAATGTTGCCTTCTTTATCTTTGACAATTCTAACCATTTCTCTTTTGGGATACATCTTGTTGGTCAAAATATCTTTACGCATTGGTATCTTACGAGTTGCCAAATCCATCACCCCTTAATCTTGTGAGTCTGTGTTATCTGAATCTTTGTCGTCTGTATCTGTATCTTCTGAATCAGCTGTTGTATCTGTTGAATCATCAGTTGTTTCATCTGAATCGTCAGCAGCTGGATTCTTTGCGTCATCAGCATTAGCCGCATTTTCACGAGTCTTGTCGATATCGATTTTGCCGCTTTCAACATCCTCAAGGTTAACGTCTTGATCGTTATCATCAACGAACTCAACTTGAGACTCTGGTTTGATATCAATCTTATAACCAGTTAACTTAGCAGCTAAACGAGCATTTTGACCCTTCTTACCAATAGCTAGCGATAAGTGGTAGTCAGGCACGATTACGATACATTGTTTCTTATCATTTTCATCAAATTGAACAGCAATGACTTCAGCTGGGTTCAAAGCATTAGCAATGAAATCAACTGGATCATCGACATAAGGTACAACATCGATGTTTTCGCCATTTAATTCATCAACAACTGCTTGGACACGCGAACCCTTTGGACCAACGCAAGTACCCACTGGATCAACGTCAGGATTATCTGACTTAACAGCAATTTTTGTTCTGTCGCCAGCTTCACGGGCAATCGAAACGATTTCAACTGTTCCATCATATATTTCTGGAACTTGTTGTTCAAATAGACGTTTGACCAAACCTGGGTCTGTTCTTGATACGAAGACTTGTGGTCCTTTGGTAGCATTTTCTACCTTAGTAACATAAACTCTGATTCTATCACGAGAGTTATATGTTTCGCCAGGCATTTGGTCTGCTTTTGGCATAACTGTTTCAATTTTACCGTAAGTAATATAGACATAGCGATTATCGCTACGTTCAACAGTACCTTGAATTATTTCATGTTCATATTGACTATATTCATTATAAATGATATCGCGCTCAGCTTCACGTACTCGTTGCATAATTACTTGTTTTGCAGTTTGAGCAGCAATTCTACCAAAATCCTTTGGAGTAACTTCTTCTTTGATATGATCGCCGATTTCATAACCCTTGCTCTTTTGTTGGGCATCTTCAAGACTAACTTCTAAACGGTCGTCAGCTACTTCTTCAACAACTTCTTTAACCGCATAAACATGTATATTACCCTTTTTAGCATCAAATTCAACATCAACATTTTGAGCTTGGTTATAATTTCTCTTATAAGCGGCAACTAGAGCAGCTTCTAATGATTCAATTACGTATTCTT
Organism: Companilactobacillus halodurans; assembly: GCF_009600985.1. Classification (GTDB taxonomy): domain Bacteria; phylum Bacillota; class Bacilli; order Lactobacillales; family Lactobacillaceae; genus Companilactobacillus; species Companilactobacillus halodurans. Next base: position 80,922 of record NZ_VDFP01000002.1, on the reverse strand, counting down.
TTTTAATACCCTTTTCGCTTTCAAGTGCATCAAGGGCCTCAACCATTTCTTTACTCATGATTTTCTCCTTAGAATTCTATTGCAAGACGAATCTTAGCGATGTTGTCACGACTAAGCTCCACTTGCTTCTTTAAATTCTTAACTTTAACGATCAAAGTTATCTTGGTATCCGTTACCTCAGTCATTGTTCCTTCAAAAGCCTTTTGACCATCTTGTTTTTGATAAAGAGAAGCATGAACATAATCGTCAACATAGTCAGTTAAACTAGCATCATTTTTCAAGGGACGTTCAGCACCTGGAGATGAAACTTCTAAATAATACGCTGGTTCGATTGGATTCAATTCATCCAATTTTTCACCGTATTCTTCACTGATGACGGCACAATCATCGATACTGATTCCGCCTTTTTTATCTGCATACACTCTTAAATACCAATCTCCGCGTTCGTGTACGAACTCTAAATCAACTAAAAAGAAATCATGTTGATCTAAGATTGGCTGTAAAATGGCTTTTAATTCTTCAACTTTTGTATCCAAGGACATTCCTCCAAAGTAATTCGGCAATAAAAAGAGTGAGCATCTCTGCTCACTCATTAATCAATAATTAACTAGTAGTTAATTTAACATATATTAATTACTAAAGCAACTTATAATGCCCGTACCTAGAATAATGATAACTGATTTTCTTCCGGCATGCCATCTAAAACATGATTTTCTGTCATATATTCAATAATTGTTTTAGAAACTTTGCCTCGCGTTCCCAAATCTTGCTTAGATAAGAAAGGCTTTTCTTCTCTAGCAGCAACGATTTGTTTAGCAACGTTGTCACCCAAACCAGGAATAGCATTGAATGGAGCCAACAATGTTTTATCATCGATAATCTTAAAATTAAAGGCATCTGACTTATCCAAGTCGACCATTTTAATCGTTAGACCACGTTCTAAACATTCATTAGCTAGTTCCAAAACGGTCAATAAGTTTTTCTCTTTAGTAGAAGCATCCATCCCTTTATCATTGATAGCTTTCATAGCCGATTTAACAGCTTCTTTTCCAGTTGTCATTGCAACAAGATCGAAGTCGTCAGCACGAACAGAGAAATAAGCACTGTAGTAATAAAGTGGATAGTGTACTTTAAAGTAAGCAATTCTAAGCGCCATTAAAATATAGGCTGTCGCATGGGCCCGTGGGAACATGTATTTAATCTTCAAACAAGAGTCGATATACCAATCAGGAACATTAGCATCTTTCATCTTCTGTTTCCATTCATCAGGAATACCGCGACCCTTTCTAACATGCTCCATAATTTGAAAGGCAATTTGCGATTCCATTCCGTAGTGAATCAAATCCATCATGATATTATCACGACAACCGATAACATCTTTTAAGGTAACTATACCCTTGTCGATCAATTCTTCAGCATTACCTAACCAAACATCGGTACCGTGAGATAGACCAGAAATTTGCAACAATTCCGCAAACGTCGTTGGATGTGTTTTTTCTAACATTCCGCGAACGAAACGCGTTCCAAATTCCGGCACACCTAAAGTTCCAGTCTTAGAGAAAATTTGTTCTGGCGTAACACCTAATGAATCCGTCCCTCTAAACAATTCCATCACATCGGGATCATCAACCGGAATCGTCTTAGGGTCGATACCAGATAAATCTTGCAGCATACGAATCATCGTTGGGTCATCATGGCCTAAGATATCGAGTTTCAAGATATTATCGTGAATCGAGTGGAAATCAAAGTGGGTCGTCTTCCAAGCCGCATTTTGGTCATCAGCTGGATATTGAATAGGCGTAAAGTCAAAGATATCCATATAATCGGGCACAACAATGATACCCGCAGGATGTTGACCGGTCGTTCGCTTGACACCAGTCGAACCCTTAGCTAAACGTTCTTCTTCAGCATTGCGCAAATTCTCGCCAGTCAATTCTTCATAATTTTTTACATAACCAAAAGCTGTCCGATCGGCAATCGTACCAATCGTACCAGCGCGGAATACGTGATCTTCACCAAACAAAACTTTGGTATAGTTGTGAGCTACTGGTTGATAATCACCGGAGAAGTTCAAATCGATATCAGGAACTTTATCACCTTTGAATCCTAAGAAAGTTTCAAAGGGAATATCCTGACCATCTTTTTTCAATTCGGTACCGCATTTTGGACATTTTTTGTCTTCCAAGTCATATCCAGAACCAACTTCACCTTTAGTAAAGAATTCGGAATACTTACACTTAGGACAACGATAATGTGGTGGCAAGGGATTAACTTCAGTGATTCCTGTCATCGTCGCAACGAAACTTGAACCGACAGACCCACGGGATCCTACCAAATACCCATCTTTATTTGATTTATAAACCAAACGCTGAGCAATCAAGTAAATAACGGAGAATCCATTACCGATGATACTCTTCAGTTCTCGATCCATTCGTTTTTGAACTAACTCTGGCAATGGGTCGCCGTACAATTCGTGAGCTTTGTTCATCGTCAAATTGCGAATTTCTTCTTCAGCTCCATCCATCTTTGGAGTGTAGAGCTTGTCTTTGACCGGAGACATCTCATCAATTGAATCCATAATTTTCTTTGGATTGTCAACGATGATTTCTTGTTGAGTGGCTTTATCTAAATAACTAAATTCATCAAACATTTCATTTGTCGTTCTAAATTGCACATCAGGCAACTGCGGTCTTCTTGCCAAAGCATTACTTTTAACTGCTTTAATAACGATGTCTCGATAAACCTTATCATGAGGATCTAAATAATGAACATCACCAGTTGCCACAACTGGTTTCTTCAATTCTTTACCTAATTTAATAATATTTTTAATAATTTCTTTTAAAGCATCTTCATCTTTAATAATCTTGATATCAATCAAGTGTTGATAAAGCGAACGTGGCATAACTTCAAGATAGTCGTAATACTCAGCTAATTCTCGAGTATCATCATAACCCTTTTGCATCATACTTGTGAAGACTTCGCCGTTTTCGCAAGCTGAACCGACAATGATTCCTTCACGATATTTATTCAATAAACGACGAGGAACACGAGCTGTTCGATAATAATATTGCGTCATTGAATAAGAAACTATCTTAAACATATTCTTCAAACCGGCTTGCGTTTTGGCAATCAAGATGGCATGGCTTGGACGAGCTTGTTTATATGCATCCTCTCCACCAATATGGTCATTTAATTGATTGACATTGGTCGTTTCAAACTTATCTTCTAGCTCATCGAACAGTTTGTACATCAAGTAACCAGTGGTTTCCGCATCGGAATCGGCTCTATGGTGATGTTCCAAAACGATATTGTAACGTTTAGCCAATGAATCCAACTTATGATTCCGATATTCAGAGTGCAAAGTCCGCGACATTTCCAAAGTATCGATTACGGGCATCTGCAACCTGTCTCGATCCATTCTGGTCAAAGCGGCATTCATGAAGCCCATATCAAAGGTTACGTTGTGACCAACCAAAATGTCATCACCGATAAAGTCCATGAATTCTGACACAATCGTTTTTTCATCAGGAGCATCTTTGACCATATCGGTTGTGATACTAGTTAAATTAGTTGTCACTTCAGATAACGGATGACCCGGATTGATAAACTTATCAAAACGGTCGATTACTTTGCCATCTTTCATTTTGGTAGCACCAATTTCAATCATTGAATCATAAACTGCTGAAAGTCCAGTAGTTTCAGTATCAAAAATAACGTATTCTGCACCCTTGAGTTCTTGATCACGAAGATTAAAGGCAATAGGATTGCCCTCGTCAACCAAGTCAATTTCAACGCCGTAACCAATTTTAACGCCAAACTTTTTACCTGCATTATAGGCTTCTGGAAAGGCTTGAAGAGCATGATGGTCAGTGATAGCAATCGCTGGTTGACCCCATTCGCTAGCTCGTTTGATAAGTTTCGTGGCACTAGGAATAGCGTCCATTTGACTCATATTAGTGTGCGCATGCAATTCGATTCGCTTATTATCTTCATCAGCTGTATCTTGACGAGACTGATGTTTAATAACATTGATATCGTTAGCCATAATGACCAATTCACGCGAAAAGTTGTCTTCTTGAACATTCCCACGCACTCGAATCCAGGCTTCCTCATCTAAATTATCAAAGAATTTTTCATCATCTTCGCCGTTGGAAAATTTCTTGATACTAAATGATGAAGTATAGTCGGTCACTTTTAATATCAACAAAGAACGCCCGGATTTTAATTTACGGACTTCTTTGTCGAAGATATGTCCTTCAACTACTTTATTGCGGTCTTCTTCAACTATATCAACCATTTGCGTGATTTCCTGGTCATCAGAAATCTTGCGTCCAACTTTTGAAACATTCCCTGCTGGCTTGGCAGCTTTTTTCTCGCTGACTTCTTTAGCCTTAGCTTGAAATTTCTTGGTCTTCTCAGCATTGGCAGCTTTTAAGGCGACTTCTTTAGTTTGCGACTTGACTTCATCAATATTCGTCCGAATTTTAAAATCTGGAAAACCCAAGCTAGTATATTCTGACTGCAAGCCATTGATTAGTTTGCCATCGACAAAATCAGCCATGAAACTATTAGAAACATCTAAAAAGACCTGTCCATTTTCAATTCGAGGCGGCGTTTGACTGATTTTATCGATTACCATCGGAGAATCGATATCAGCATCATTGAGAACATAATTCCAATAATCCTTAATATCGTTTTCCTTCAATTGAGCTTGCGTCGTTGAAATCTCAAAATTAACTTGAGCGATTCCTTCAAAACTAGCTTTTAAGGCTTTCACAAAAATCATAAATTCCTTAAATGGAATCACGTCTTTGAATTCAAAATAGAATGTCCAACGTTTACTATTTTTATGAACTTCTAATTTATCTAATTTACCATCAGCAAATGAATTGTCAGGACCTAAAAGGTCATTGAGCTTGATTTGCTTAATTAAAATTTCAAAAAGTTGTTTTGTATCTGACATATTCTATCCTTTACAAATAAAAAAGGCCTAAGCCTCATTACTGATTCTTAAGCAATATTTTTACTGAATTTACTAATTCATCTTTACTTACTTCAATTGTTTCACCAGTACTTCTAATCTTTAGTTCCACAATTTGGTCTGCTGCTTTCTTACCAACAGTGATTCTGATTGGAATACCAATCAAATCTGAATCGGCAAATTTAACACCAGGACGTTCTTTTCGATCATCAAGGAGAACATCATAACCTTCATCTTGTAACAATTCAACAATCTCATCGCTGAGTTTTCCTTGAACATCGTTATTGTATTTAATTGGCACAACGTGAACTTGGTATGGAGCCAAACTTTCAGGCCAAATAATACCATTTTCGTCGCTATGTTGTTCAATAATAGCTGACAACAAACGAGAAATTCCGATACCATAGCATCCCATGATCAATGGATTTGATTTTCCATTTTCATCTAGGAAGTTAGCACCTAAAGCTTTGGAGAACTTTGTACCCAATTTGAAGATATGACCAATTTCAATACCACGAGTAAATTTGATTTGGCCGTGACCATCAGGTGAAGTTTCATCCTCTTTGATGACACGTAAATCTCTAAATTCTGGCATTTCAGCAGTGATATCTTCAAAGTTTGCGTTGATAAAGTGACGATCCGCTTTGTTAGGACCAACCACGAAATTCATCAAGCCAACTAATGAACTATCATAAAGAACTTTAACATTTTCATCAATGCCCTTAGGACCAATAAATCCAGGAACACTGTGGAAAACATCTTTAACTTCATCAGGAGTTGCTTCACGTAAGAAGTCACAACCTAAATAGTTCTTCAATTTAACATCGTTAACATCATAATCGCCACGAATCATAACCATGACAGGTTCATCGTCAGCTATATAAGCAACAGCTTTCATGATACGTTTTGATTCAACTTTTAATAATTCAGCAAGACTTTCGATGGTGTGAACGTCAGGAGTATCAACCTCTTCAATTTCTTTTTTATCCTCTTTAGGATTTTCTTCCATCTTGCTTGCGGCCATTTCAAGGTTAGCAGAATAATCAGAATCGTCTGAATAAGCAATCGTATCTTCACCGATAGCAGCAATAGCAGAGAATTCTTTTGAATCTGTTCCACCCATAGCTCCAGCATCACCAATAATAGCACGATAATTCAAGCCACAAATATCAAAGATATTACGATAAGCTTGTTCCATCTGATTGAAAATTACGTCTAATTGTTCTTTGTTAGCTGTAAATGAATAAGCATCTTGCATCAAGAATTCACGACCACGGAGCAATCCGTAACGTGGACGGTCTTCATCACGATATTTCATTTGCATTTGATACAAAATAAGAGGCAATTTCTTGTAACTATTTAAACCTTCTTTAACTACACTTGTAAAAGTTTCTTCATGTGTAGGTCCTAAAACAAACTCACGGTCATGACGATCCTTTAATTTGAAAAGATTATCGCCATATGTTTCATAACGACCACTTTCCTTCCACAAATCAGCAGGCAAGATTGCTGGCATTTGCATTTCAACACCATCAACCTTTTCCATTTCTTTGCGAATAACATCTTCAATCTTACGAATTACTGACCAAGCTAATGGTAAGTAACTGTAGACACCAGCAGAAACTTGTCTAACATAACCGGCTCTCAGCATCAACTGGTGACTGATAGCCTCAGCATCTGAAGGAGTTTGTTTCAACGTTGGAATATATAATTTTGATTGTTTCAAGTCTTTTTATCCCCCTATTTTATAAAGAAACGCTGAATATCATTCCAAGTGACAGCAATCATCAACAGAACTAAAATTCCAACACCGATTAGAGTGATGACATTTTCATACTGTTCTGGAATTGGTTTTCTTCTGATTGCTTCAACAATATTCATTAAAATCTTTCCACCATCTAAGGCAGGAATTGGAATCAAATTAACGATTCCTAAGTTCATCGACAACATCGAAGTGAATAAAACAATATTAAGCAAGCCTTGCGAAGCCACTTTTGAAGTCATGGAATAAATTCCGACTGGACCCGACAATTGATTAATATTGAATCCACCTGATACCATCTTTCCTAAAGCTTGGAAAATCATTACGGTCGTTCCCCAACTGTAAGTGAAGCCATACTTGATTTTTGCCATTGCACTTGAATCACGCTTTGGAATAATCCCAATCAAGCCATACTTTTGTCCACCAGATTTAACTGTTTTTGGCGTCAATTTAACGTTTCTGACTTTTTTACCAGATTGAACTTTCAAAGTAATCTTTTTACTAGGATTATTTTGAATATTCTCTGACAAAGCCGTCCATGAACTAGTATTTTTCCCATTAACGCTTAGGATTGTATCATTTACTTTTAAACCAGCTTCTTGAGCAACTGAATTCTTTTGGATTTGACCTAATTGATTAGTTGCTACGCCGTTCATCATAAAAGCAGCAATGATTGCTGCGACGATTGCCAGAATAAAATTATTAAATGGTCCAGCAAAGTTTGTGATCATTCGTTTCCAAACAGAAACTGATTGCAGCTGCACATCCCGTGGCGCAATCTGAACTTCTGTTCCATCTTCTTCAACGATTGTTGCATCATGGTCGACAGAATACTTTTTAGTAACTGTCTCATCACCATTTTCGTAGCCTTCGACTACTAGATCATCAACAAGGTCAGCCTTGGAGATTTGAACTGGAACCGCGTTTGCATCATAAACCTTACTGGAAGTTATTATCTTTGTTACTTTATTGTCATCATTTAAAACTAGAGATGCCATCGTTCCTGGTTGAATCTCGGAATCATCTTCTTGGGCACCTGCCATACGAACATATCCACCTAAAGGTAAAAGTCTCAAAGTATATGTCGTATGATTTTTTCTGTACGCCACAATTTTAGGCCCCATACCAACAGAAAATTCCCGAACTAAGATTCCGGATTTTTTTGCTGCGTAATAGTGCCCAAATTCATGAACAATTACTAGAATTCCAAAAACGATTATAAATGTAATTATCGCGGTCATTTTAACCTCCACGAGCTGTTTATACTAAACCAAAAATGTGTAGCAACGGTAGTACGATCAACATACTATCGAATCGATCCAAAATCCCACCATGACCCGGTAAGATATTTCCTGAATCTTTTACTTTGTAAAAACGTTTATAGGCTGATTCGATCAAATCGCCCATTTGTCCCATGATTGAAAGTACAAAAGCAATCATTAACATAGTAACCATTGAATACTCTTGTGGGACGAAATACATATAAACTCCAGAAAGAATCAATGCCATAATTATACCAGCAATTGTTCCTTCCCAAGTCTTATTTGGACTGATAGCAGGCCATAACTTGTGCTTACCAATCTTGCGACCAAACGTATAAGCAAATATATCAGTTGACCAAACAACTATCAAGGCATACATCAACAAACCAAGACCTGGATCAGAATTTCTCACTGCTGCTAAATAGTGAAAACCAGTTCCGATATAAAGCATTGAAGCAATCGAAACCCCAGCATCTTCAAAGTTAAATTTATTTTTACTCAAAACTGTAATCACTAATAAGATTACGGCAAATATATAAAATAAATCTAATCGTGAAAAGTGAGTTGGCAACCAGCCACTGTAAAATCCATTTGGTACTACTAAAGCTAATGTTCCCAAAATAGTAACTAAGAAATCAATGGAAACAATAATTCTCTTACGCATAATATAAATCTCAAATACGCCAACTAAGGCTAAAGCAGCTGCAGCTACTTCAAGCCAGATTCCGCCTGCCAGCAATATGGGAATAAAAATTGCTAAGGCAATAACGGCGGTAATTACTCGTTGTTTCATAATTTTCCCCCAAATTAACTAAACTGACCCAAAGCGACGATCTCTGCGATCGAACTCCTTAATATCTGCAATCAAATTATCAACAGAATATTCTGGCCAGTATGTCTTATCAAAAATCATTTCTGAATAAGCCAATTGCCACAGCATAAAATTAGAGATTCTCTCTTCTCCACTTGTTCTAATCAACAAATCAGGATCTGCGAGTTCTCCTAACTGCTTAGTCAACAACTGTTCAGCAAACATTGAATCATCTATTTTATCAGGATCTATTGACCCATCAGCTGCCTTACGAGCCAAATTTTTTGCAGCATTAATAATTTCGGCACGACCACCATAATTAAAAGCAAAGTTGAGGATCATCCCAGTATTATCCTTTGTGTCCTCAACTGCTTTCAATACTACTTTTCTGGTTCTATCAGGTAAATGATCAGTAAATCCAGTCACTAGTACTTTAATATTCTCTTTAATTAGATCCGGCATGAATGTTCCAAAAAAATCTACGGGGAGCTTCATCAAGAAATTTACTTCTTTACTAGGGCGACTCCAATTCTCAGTTGAAAAAGCGTATAGACTCAAAACTTTTACACCTAAATGACTAGCTGCTGTAGCAATCGTCTTAACGTTATTCATGCCTTCTTTGTGTCCAGCAATCCTTGGTTGACCCTTTTTTTTAGCCCAACGACCATTACCATCCATAATGATAGCAACGTGTTTAGGAATAGACATTTCTGGATCTAATTGTTCTTTAATTTCTGTCATGAAGAGATTATCCCTCAGTGATTTCTTTTTCTTTATCTGCTGCAACTTTATCAATATCAGCAATCGCTGCATCAGTTACTTTTTGAACATCTTTTTCCAAAGTATGGAATTCATCCTCAGTTACATCATTAGCCTTTAATTGCTTCTTTAAGTCGTCCATAGCCTCACGACGAACATTCCTAACGGCAATACGGCCACCTTCAGCCTCTTTACCTACTTCTTTAGCAATTTCTTTTCTACGTTCACCTGTGAGTTGTGGAATGACCAAACGAATAACAGTTCCATCGTTAGCTGGATTCAAGCCAAGATCAGCTGAATTGATAGCATGTTCAATGTCATCAAGTGATGATTTGTCATAAGGAGTGACCATTAGAACACGTGCTTCAGGAATATTGATTGAAGCAACTTGATTCAATGGTACTTCAGTTCCATAATACATAACTCTAACATTATTCAAAATTGAAGCATTAGCTTTACCAGCACGAATATTGCTCAAGTCATGCTTTAAAACATCAATTGATTTGTTCATGTTTTCTTTAGCTTTTGTTATCGCTTTATTTGTCATCATTACCACCCTTTATAATTGTTCCGATATTTTCTCCTTGAACAACCTTTTTGATATTTTCAGGTTTATTCAAGTTGAATACGATCAATGGAATGTTGTTATCCATTGATAGCGATGAAGCAGTTGTATCCATAACACCCAAGTTCTTATTGATAATATCAAGTTGTGTTAATTCAGAATACTTCTTAGCTTTTGGATCTTTCTTAGGATCAGCTGAATAAACGCCATCAACATTATTCTTAGCCATCAAAATAACGTCAGCTTCAATTTCAGCAGCACGTAAGACAGAAGTAGTATCAGTTGAGAAGTAAGGATTACCTGTACCACCAGCAAAAATCACTACACGGCCTTTTTCTAGATGTCTAACAGCTTTTCTTCTAATGTATGGTTCTGCAACTTGACGCATTTCGATTGATGTTTGAACACGAGTTGGAACGCCAATGTGTTCAAGACCATCTTGTAAAGCCAAGCCGTTCATAACTGTAGCCATCATTCCCATGTAGTCAGCCTGAGCACGATCCATTCCCATTTCAGCACCAGTTTCACCGCGCCAGATATTTCCGCCACCACAGACGATTGCAATTTGTACACCTAAGTCATGGATACTTTTAACTTGTTCAGCAATTTTCTTGATGACAGGTGGGTTAATGCCAAAACCCTTTTCTCCAGCTAAGGCTTCACCGGAAACCTTTAAAATTATTCTTTTATACTTGATATCAGGCATAAGTACTCTCCTTTAATTTTGCTATTAAACATTTTAACATATTCACTACACTAAATTTATCTAATCACTATTTTTAAATAAAAAAAGCGAAGATACAACCCTTTATACAAGAAAAGGCCGTTTAATTCACAATGAATTAAGCGACCTTTCTCAAAAATGTATGATTTATTACTTCATTTGGTTCTTTACTTCTTCAGCAAAGTCTTCTTGTTTCTTTTCGATTCCTTCGCCAACTTCAAAGCGAACGAATGAAACTAATTTACTATTCTTTGATTCAACAAATTGTTGAACAGTCATATCTGAATCCTTAACAAATTCTTGGTCAGCCAAACTAATTTCTGACAAGTACTTGTTTACACGGCCTTCAACGATTCTTGGAATAATCTTTTCAGGTTTACCTTCAGACTTTGTTTCTTCAGTGAAAATCTTCTTTTGATGATCAAGAACATCGCTAGGAACTTGTTCACGAGTCATGTATTCAGGGTTGATGGCAGCAACGTGCATTGCAACGTCTCTAGCAGCATCTTCATCAGAGCCTTCAAGAGTAACGATAGCACCGATCAAACCACCATTGTGTAGATATGAACCGAATACTTGTGAGTCAGTCTTATCAAGAACCTTGAAGCGTCTCAAGGAAATCTTTTCACCGATAACAGCTGTTAAGCCTGTGATAGCATCGTTAACAGTTCCATCATCAAGCTTCAAAGCCATAGCTTCGTCCATTGTCTTTGGTTCGTTTTCAACGATAACTTTACCAATCTTATTTACAAGGTCTTTAAACTTATCATTTGTTGAAACAAAGTCAGTTTCTGAATTAACTTCAATAATAGCAGCTTTGTTACCTGAAACTTCGATATGTGCTAAACCTTCAGCAGCGATGTTTCCACTCTTCTTAGCAGCTTTAGCAATACCTTTTTCACGAAGTTTGTCGATAGCTTCTTGCATATCGCCGTCAGCAGCAACCAATGCTTTTTTAGCATCCATCATACCAACACTTGTCTTATCACGTAATTCTTTAACTTGAGCAGCAGTAATTTTAGCCATTCGTAAATCCTCCAGTCGTATAAATAAAGCCATCTTGCACAGATGACTCTATTTTACGGATATTATTTATTATTTGTTGTCTTCATTATTACTTGTGTTTTTTGATTCTTCAAGATTTTCGATTGATTTTGCATCAGCAGCATCATCGTTTGAATCCTTTGCATCATCCTTCTTACCATCTTTAAAATCAGCATCAGTGATGTTTTCTTCACCTTGCTTACCTTCAACGATTGCATCAGCCATCTTAGATGTGATTAATCTAACGGCACGAATAGCATCATCGTTTGAAGGAATGATAACATCGATAGGATCTGGATCTGTGTTTGTATCAACCATAGCTACGATAGGAATATTAAGTTTCTTAGCTTCGTTAACAGCAATGTTTTCCTTGTGAGGGTCAACAATAAACATAACATCAGGGATTCTTGGCATATCTTCGATACCACCAAGGAATTTCTCTAACTTAGCTTCTTGCTTTTCAAGCAAAGCAACTTCCTTCTTAGGTAGACGATCAAAAGTACCATCTTGTGACATAGCCTTGATGTCCTTTAATCTCTTGATACGTTTTTGGATTGTGTTCCAGTTAGTCAAAGTTCCACCTAACCAACGGTGGTTAACGTAGTATTGACCGGCACGTGTTGCTTCTTCAGCAATAGCGTCTTGGGCTTGTTTTTTAGTACCAACGAATAGGAAAATACCATCATCACCGGCAACAGCCTTCATATAGTTGTATGCATCATCAATCATGCGTACAGTCTTTTGTAAATCAATGATGTAAATACCATTTCTTTGTGTAAAGATAAATGGCTTCATCTTTGGGTTCCATCTTCTTGTTTGGTGACCGAAATGTACACCGGCTTCAAGAAGTTGTTTCATAGAAATAACTGACATAAAAAGTTCCTCCTGGTTTTTACCTCCACTTAAATCTTATTCGATCAAAACGCGACTCGCGCACCGTCAACCGAATCATTAAGTGTGTGTATTCAATACAAACAAATATTATAAGGGAAGACTATCGTTAAATCAAGTAGTCACGCCAATTTATTCCATTACTTTTTAGCAAGCTTTCCTTTTGTTGGCGCGACAATTTTTTTATAGCAATTTCTCGTTTCAATGCTTGCGACTTATTGGCTAATTTTTCTTGATACATTAATTTAACTGGTCGTCTAGTCTTGGTATACTTAGCACCCTTGCCTGCATTGTGAGTTGCGACCCGTTTTTTTACATCATTGCTCGTACCTGTATAAAAAGTTTGGTCGCTACATAATAATATATAGACAAAATATTGATTATTTTCCATTGATTAATAAACTGGCCTCTTTGCTTAATTGATGATTATCATCATAAATCACTAAATCTGGTTCAACTTTTAACGAAGCCTCTTTAACTGTTTTAACAGCATCTATTAAAACTAAATTGGCATCCTGATCTTTTTTCGAACGAACAAAACGCATCCGTTTGGCTTGAATCTTTTGTTGTGCCATAATAGTCAGCAACTCGCTTAAGCGTTCTGGGCGATAAACTAAATAAGCATGCGAGTTTTCTTTCAACATAATCTTAATTGTCGTTAGAATAATTTCTAAATTAGTTTTAATTTCATGTCGAGCAATCGCCAAAACTTGATTATCTTTTAAGACTGTTTGTTTGGAAACTTTAAAATATGGTGGATTGCAGACAATCGTATCAATCGTGTCATGGTCAAAATATTGCGGTAACTTTTTTAAATCATCATTGATCGAATGAACTTGGTCCTGCAAATGATTATCTTCAATACTTTGACTGGCTAATTTTGACAGCTGGCTTTGAATTTCAACTAAATAAATTTGAGCCTTAGTTTTTGAAGCTAGTGAGAGACCAATTGCCCCATTTCCTGAACATAGATCAACAATTTTGCCTTTTTTTGCTGGTTTAGCAAAATTATAGAGTAAAATAGTATCAAGATTAAATGAGTAAAGTTTTTTATCCTGATTAATGATAATTCCGCTATTGGAAATAATATCTTGAGAATTAATCGACATGCTGCACCTTCTTTGTGGTATTTTAAATAAGTGAAAATTATTTTTGGGAGAATGATATTTTTATGTTTTATAAAGCTATTCGTATATTTGTCCGTGGCCTAATTTTTCTATTAAACGGTCACTTTGATGTTGTCGGTAAAGAAAACTTGCCTGACAAACCTTATATTTTAGTTGCTCCACATAGAACTTGGTGGGAGCCAATTTTCTTCGCACTAGTAATTGCACCACGTGATGCCACATTTATGGCAAAAAAAGAACTTTTTAAAAATCCAATCTTGCGTTTCATTTTACTTCACGCTCACGCTTTTGCGGTTGACCGAAAACACCCTGGACCATCAGCTATCAAAATACCAGTTAAGGCCTTAAAAAAACAAGGTCGAGTCTTAATCATGTTTCCATCTGGTACCCGCTACTCGGAAGAATTAAAGGGCGGTGCTTCATTAATTGCCAAATTGTCAAAAGCACCTTTGGTGCCCTTTGTTTATCAAGGACCCTTAACTTTCGGCGGCCTATTGAAGCATCAAAAAATTACCGTCGGAATTGGACCAGAAATCGATTTTGATTTCAAAGCTAAATTAGATGAGAAACAAACTAAACAAGTCAATGATGACATGGAAAAAGCTTGGGACCAAATTGATCAAGAAATCAATCCTGATTTTGATTATGTCCCACCTAAAAAGAAACATTAATTTATTATATAACAATAAAAAAACTTTTGAACCATCAAAAAAACCGTTAATTCTAATAGAATTAGCGGCTTTTTTAGTTTAAAGAGCATTTTTACCGATGTCGGTTCGATAAGAAATATTCTCTTGATTCATTTTTTCTAAATTCTGATAAATTAAATCTTGTGCATCTTTTAAAGTTTTAGCCTTTGTTTGCATTAAATAAAGACGACCACCATTACTGATTAAACGGTGATTTTCTTTTCTAACGCCAGCAAAGTTGATTGACAATGGACAATTTTTAAAATCATCGACGCTTCCTAAATCACCAAAGATAGGTTTTTGAGGATAACCTTTACTGACAGCAAAGACTCCTAAATTCAAATTATTTTCTTCCCAATCAATTTGAGAAATCTTTTTGTGATTCAAAATAGAAACGATTATTTCAGTCAAACTAGTTTTCAATCTTGGCAAAACGACTTCCGTTTCCGGATCTCCAAAACGAGCATTGAATTCAATTACCTTGATGCCCTTTTTTGTCAAAATCAAACCAGCATAAACTATCCCGGTATATTTAATACCTTGTTGATATAATTCTTTGACAAAGGGTTCTAATACTTCATCGATTGCTTGTTGCGTGATTTGTGTTGAAATATTAGGCACCGGACAAATTGCCCCCATACCACCAGTATTTGGACCTTGGTCATCGTTATAGATTTTCTTATAGTCTTGTGCAATTGGCATGGGATAAAATCTTTTGTGGTCAACGAAGGCCATTAATGAAAATTCTTCACCCAACAAGAATTCCTCAATAACAACTTTTCTCGTATTGAACTTATGTCCATCCAATAATTCACTAACGGTATTTTTAGCATCAGCAAGATTTTGGGAAATATAAACTCCCTTACCGGCAGCTAAACCGTCTGCTTTAATGACAATCGGAAAATCTGCTTCATTTGTCAAATACTCAATCGCATCTTCGAGTTTAGTAAATTCCTGATATTTGGCTGTGGCAATTTTAGCATCAGCCATTATTTTTTTAGTAAACGACTTGGATCCTTCGATTTGAGCGCCTTTTTTATTGGGGCCAAAAATTTTTAATTTTCTTTCTTTAAAAAAGTCAACAATGCCGTTAACTAATGGCTCTTCTGGACCCACAATCGTAAAATCAATATTGTTAGTTTGAACAAAATTGGTCAAATGAGAAAAATCATCTTCATCGATTGAAATAGTTTTGATTCCTGATAAGCGCATGCCATCATTTCCTGGAGCACAAAAAACTGTATTAGTTGGTTCTTTCAAAAGAGTTTTGCAAATTGCATCTTCTCGACCTCCGGAACCAATAACTAGTATCTTCATTAAATCACCTCTTAGTGTTTGAAGTGTCTTCTGCCTGTGAAGACCATAGCGATGCCATGTTCATTGGCCATGTCGATTGAATCTTGATCCTTGATGGAACCACCAGGTTGGACAATAGCAGTGATATTATGTTCAGCTGCATATTGGACACAGTCATCCATGGGAAAGAAGGCATCAGAAGCCATAACAAGCGGTGAATGCTGTGTAGCTTGTTCTTCTTGTTCGATAGCAATCTTAACGGAACCGATTCGATTCATTTGACCGGCGCCAATTCCCAAAGTCTTATCAGTTGTTGAAATAACAATCGCATTACTCTTAACATGCTTAACGATTCTTTGACCAAACAAGAGAGCTTTCATTTCTTCATCAGTTGGGGCCTTTTCAGTAACAACCTTAAATTCTGATAATTGATCAACGGTCGTATCACGTTCTTGAACTAATAAACCACCCATAACTGAAACGTATTCATGCTTTTGAGCATCCTTAGCTTTTGAGAAGTCCAAAGTTAATAGACGAATATTTTTCTTAGCCTCAAGGATTTCAAGTGCTTCATCTGAGAAACTTGGTGCAATCACGATTTCAAGGAAAATCTTGTGCATTTCTTCAGCAATTTCTTTAGTTACTTCGCGGTTAACAGCTACGATTCCACCAAAAATCGACATCGTATCAGCGGTATAAGCTTTTCTCCAGGCTTGATAAATTGATTCGTCATCGACACCAACGCCACAAGGGTTCATGTGTTTCAAAGCGGCCACGCAAGGTTCTTTGAAGTCAGCCACGATTCTTAAAGCAGCATCAGCATCTTTAATATTATTGAATGATAATTCTTTACCGTGCAATTGTTTAGCTGAAGCGATGGAATATTCAAATGGCATCGCACTCTTATAAAAGGCAGCTTTTTGATGAGAGTTTTCACCATAACGTAATTCTTGGTGATAATCGTAACCTAAAACTTCTACATCAGGGAATTCGTCGCCATTCAAATCAGTCAAGTAGTGACCAATGATACTGTCATATTCAGCTGTATGTCTAAATGCTTTAGCAGCCAAACGACGTCTCAAAACTAAATCGTCATCATTTGACTTGATACTTTCTAGCACTGTTTCATAATCATTAGCATCGATCACAACGTAAACGCTCTTGAAATTCTTTGAAGCGGAACGAATCATAGAGGGACCACCGATATCGATTTGTTCAATGGCTTGTTCTGGTGTTACGTCAGCTTTAGAAATAGTTTCCTTGAATGGATATAAGTTAACGCAAACTAAATCAATCGTTTCAATATTCAATTTTTCCAAAGTCTTCATGTGTTCAGGATTGTCGCGCTTAGCAAGTAAACCAGCATGTACTACTGGATGAAGCGTCTTAACACGACCGTCGAGGATTTCAGGGAATTTAGTTACTTCGTCAATTTCAATTACATCAACATCATTTTCTTGCAATTTCTTGTAAGTACCACCAGTTGAAATAATTTCATAACCATTAGCAATTAAGCCCTTAGCAAATTCCACAACACCTGTTTTATCTGAAACACTGATCAATGCTCTCTTCATTATTTATCTACTCCATTATTTTTTATTTAATAGATCAAGAATTACTCTGCGATACATCTGATGTTCCGTTTGGTGAATTCGTTGTTCAAAACTTTCTTCGGTATCACCTTGTAAACGAATCACGCGATTTTGTTTGATGATAGGACCAGTATCGACTCCTTCATCAATATAATGAATCGTCACGCCCCCATCTTCTCCAGCAGCAAATGTACGTTCAATTGCTTCTAAACCAGAATATTTTGGTAAGAGCGATGGATGAATATTGATGATTTTATTAGGATAAGCTCCCAGTAAAACCTTTGTAACTACTTTCATATAGCCTGCTAACAAAATATAATCCACTTGATAAGGCTGAAGCTTTTCAATAATGGCTTTTTCATAAAGGCCCCGGTTGTCATAATCAGACAATTTATTAACAAAGACCGGAATTTGATACTTTTCTGCTCGTTGAATGACATGTGCATTCGGCTGATCACAAACTAAGATTTCAATTTGTAGTCCCGCAGCTTTCAGTTCTTTTGAACTAGCAATAGCTTCAAAGTTGCCGCCATTTCCAGAGGCAAAAATTGCTACTTTCACAGTTTTTCCCCCTTTAAAACTAAACTAGCTTTTGTTTTTGGAACTAACTCGCCAATCGTGTAAGCGACAGTTTGATTTTCATTCAATAAATCTAGAACTTCGATTTCTTTTGATTTATCAACTGCTAAAACCATCCCGATACCCATATTGAAAATATGGTACATATCGTCCAGTTTTAATTGACCATATTTTTGCAAGATATTAAATATCTCAAGTTCAGGCCAAATATCAACGTTGATTTCTGCTGCTAAGTCATCCGGCAACATCCGAGGAATATTCTCGTAAAATCCGCCACCAGTAATATGAGATATTCCCTTAATCAATCTTTCATCTAATAAGGGAACGATGTCTTGAACATAGATTCTCGTTGGGGTTAACAGCATTTCACCAAGAGTTTTCTTAGGTGCTTCTGGCAAAATGTTTTCCATCGTGAAATCATGGTCTTCAAAGAAAATCTTTCTCACAAGCGAATAACCGTTGGAATGAATCCCGCTAGATTTCAAACCAATCAAAACATCGTTAGCTTTGAGGTTTTCTTTTTGCAAAAGGTCGTCCTTTTCACAAATACCGACGCTGAATCCAGCAATATCATAATCATTTTTGCCATATACGCCAGGCATTTCAGCTGTTTCTCCGCCAATTAAATTAGCATTAGCCAAATTGCAGCCAGCTATCACGCCTTTAAGGATTTCTTCAACTTTTTGGTCAACCTTACCAGTAGAAATATAATCAAGAAAATACTGCGGCGTTGCCCCTTGAGACAAGATATCGTTGACGCACATTGCGACACAGTCGATTCCAATCGTGTCCCACTTCTTAGCTTGATTAGTTAAGAGCAATTTCGTTCCTACGCCATCATCGCTTGAAACGAGAACAGGATGTTGATAACCTTCGGGAATTTCATAAATACCACCGAAATTTCCGATGTTTCCATTATTGTTGGTGTGCTGTTTGACAAACTTAGAAATCTTATAGCCTGACTCAACATTCACGCCAGCATCTTGATAGGGATTAGACATTTTTCGTCCTCCTTATTTTTTTGACTCATAATCATAGAGATAAGTTGGATAATCACCATTGAAATAAGACATGTCAAGGCCAGTATATGGTGCATCGGCATTCATCCCAATAGCATCGATCAAACCTTTTTCACTCAAGAATTCTAAGGAATCGGAGCCAAACATTTCATTCATTTCAGCAATACTCTTATGAGCCGCAATCAATTCGCTTTTTTCTTGGATGTCGATTCCATAAAAACAAGGATGCATAAATCTTGGTGAGGCAATTCTTAGATGAACTTCAGTTGCTCCGGCGTCACGCAATAATTGCACGATATAAGCACAGGTTGTTCCTCGAACTATTGAGTCATCGACTAAAATTACGCGTTTTCCTTCAACGACACCTTTAACGGCTGCTAATTTTTGACGAACGCTTTTTTCTCGTAATTCCTTAGTTGGTTGAATAAATTCTCGACCCATATATTGGTTTTTGATTAAGCCCATTTCGTAAGGCAGACCGCTTGCTTCAGCGTAACCACTAGCGGCTGACAATGAAGAATTAGGAACGCCGACAACGATATCTCCAAGTGCATCAGCTTCTTTAGCTAAATTAGCCCCCATACGTTTACGAGCTGAATGGACGTTGATTCCTAAAATATTGGAATCTGGTCGAGCAAAGTAGATGAATTCCATAGAGCAGATAGCCAATTGTGTTTTATCTGTCCACTTGTCGATATCCATCCCTTGATCAGTAATGGTAATCAATTCACCAGGCAACACATCTCTAACAAAAGTTGCTCCAACGGCATCCAAAGCACAAGTTTCACTGGCTACAACGTAACCGCCATTATCTAATCTTCCAATTGATAAAGGACGAAATCCATGTGAATCTAAAGCTAAGATCAAAGCGTCTTTTGTAAGCAAGATATAGGCAAAGCCACCTTGAATCTTATTGAGCGATTCAATCAAGCGCTGGTGTAAAGTTGGTTGATTGGATTGTTTAACTAAATGAATCAATACTTCTGAATCAGAACTCGATTTAAAGATATGACCTTTTTCTTCGAGTTCTTTTTTTAGAGTAAAAGCATTTGTTAGATTACCATTATGAGCTAAAGCAATCTGGCTATCGGTAAAATCGAATAGTAGAGGTTGCACATTTTCAATCTTGTTTTCACCTGCTGTTGAATAACGAACGTGGCCAATAGCAGAATTCCCCACTAAACTATTCAAATATTCAGGCTTAGAAAAAACTTGTGTCAACAATCCTAAATTACGATAAGTTCGCAATTTTTTACCATCGTTAGCAACGATTCCGGCCCCTTCTTGACCACGATGTTGCAAACTGTGCAAACCTAAATAAGTTAGGTAATTCGCATTTTCAGCGCCCCAGACGCCAAAAACCCCACATTCTTCATTTAAACTCTTTACTTCATTGAGCACGCAATCGCCTCTTTCCAATTAGTTGCTGCCTTTTTGCCATCAATCATGACAGCTTCATTAGCAGTTTTAACGTTAAAAATTGGTTCGTTAGTAACTTTTCCTAAACATTCAAAATTTTGTTGAATTAATTTTTCAAATTTAAATTGGTCTTCTGGAGCTACTGAAACTAAGAAGCGAGATTGTGATTCTGAGAACAGTTGGGCTGATGTTAAGCCAGTTGAGATTTCAAAGCCCAAATGATTGTCAAAAGCAGATTCTGAAAGAGCAATCGCTAATCCACCTTCCGAAACATCATGAACGCTCTTGACCAATTTTTGACTGATTGCGCGTCTAATTAAGTCTTGGTGAAGTCGTTCTCGGTTCAAATCAAGATCTCTAAGTCCACCTTTTAGTTCACCCAATTGTTCCATTTGAATCTCTGAACCATTGAAATCATCTTCTGTCTTACCAAAAAGATAAATTAAGTCGCCGGCAGATTTGAAATCACTCGTCATTAAATCGTCGATATCTGTCAATAGGCCGACCATTCCAACCATCGGACTAGGATAAATTGCCACATCGTTGTATTCGTTATAGAGTGACACATTACCTGAAATTACTGGTGTATCAATTGCTTCACAGGCACTAGCGATTCCTTGAACGCTTTGGTCCAGTTCCCAAAAGACTTCAGGATTTTCGGGATTTCCATAATTCAAGCAATCGGTTATTCCGATTGGCAATGCTCCAGTGGCAACAATATTTCGGGCAGCTTCCATTACGGCGATTTGGCCACCAACGTATGGATCGAGGTAAACATATTTGGAATTGCTATCGTTAGTCATCGCAATAGCTTTTTTTGTTCCACGAATTCGAACGACGCCACTGTCGCCGCCAGGCCTTATCAAGGTATTAGCCTTAACTTGTGAGTCATAAGTTTGATAGAAGTGTTTTTTACTGGCGATATTTGGACGTCGCAACATCTTGTTCCAAGTTTCTTCCAGTGAATTAACTTCAGGAATGAAATGATAATCTTTATCTTGATCAATTCTTGCCGGTTGTTTTTCTGCTCGATCATATTCAGGAACGTCTTCTGTCAAACTATCGACTGGAATATCAGTGACCAAAATATTTTGATGATAAATCTTATACTGCTTATCACTAGTTACTCGACCAATAATAACGGCATCTAATTCATAATTTTTAAAGAAACGAATAACCTCATCGCCAAATTCTGGCTTAACGCACAAGACCATTCTTTCTTGTGATTCTGAAAGCATCATTTCATAAGCCGTCATTTCAGTTTCACGTTGTGGCACTTTGTCTAAATTCAAAACTAGACCGCTGCCAGCTTTTGAAGCCATTTCAGCAGTTGAAGAAACTAATCCAGCTGCTCCCATGTCTTGAATTCCTAAGACCCAGTTTGGATGTTTCGCAATAATTTCGACACAGGCATCCATCAATAATTTTTCAATAAAAGGATTACCAACTTGAACGGCAGAACGTTGCTTATTCTTGGTATCTGTAAATTCGTCAGAAGCAAAAGTTGCACCATGAATTCCATCACGTCCAGTCTTTGCTCCAACATAGATGATTAAATTATTATCGCCGCTAGCAGTTCCTGGTTTGAAATCGACATTGTTCAATAAACCCACGCACATGGCGTTAACAAGTGGATTTTGTTCATAGCAATCTTCAAAAGAGATTTCGCCACCCACTGTTGGCAAACCAATACAATTTCCGTAACCACCGATTCCAGCAACTACTTCATTGACCAAGTGCTTCGTATGACCATTATTCATTGGTCCAAATTTCAAACTATTCAAAAGTGCAATTGGTTGAGCGCCCATTGAGAAAATATCTCTGATAATTCCACCAACACCTGTCGCTGCACCTTGATAAGGTTCAACAGCTGATGGGTGATTGTGACTTTCAGCCTTGAAAACGACCGCTTGGTTATCGCCAATATCAAGAATCCCAGCATCCTCACCAGGACCTGCTAGAACGCGGCTGCTCTTATTAGGCATTTTTCGTAAAACCTTTTTCGAGTTCTTATAAGAACAGTGTTCACTCCACATAACTGAGTAGAGACCAGTTTCAGTGTAATTGGGTAATCTTTGAAGGATTTTTTCACTGATTAAGTCATATTCAGAGTCTGTTAAGCCCCATTGTTGATATAATTTTTGGTCTTTGATTTGTTTTGGAGTAGGTTCAGCCATTAATTATTCACCTTTACTTGATAATTGATAATCGATTGGAAAAGTTTTAAGCCATCGTCAGAACCAAGAATTTTTTCGATTGCTCGTTCTGGGTGAGGCATCATTCCTAAAACATTCTTTTGCTTATTCAAAACCCCAGCAATTTGGTCGACGGAGCCATTAACATTGTCGCCATATTGAAAGGCAATTTGATTATTTTCTTTCAATTCTTTTAAAGTAGCTTCATCGCAATAATAACGACCTTCACCATGAGCTACGGGAATTCTGATTTTCTTACCAGCTTGATAAAGATTCGTAAATGGCGTCTGATCATTGATAACTTTCAAAGCGACTGTTTCACAGATAAAACGTCCTTGTTCGTTTTTAATCAAAGCCCCAGGAAGAAGTCCTAATTCAGTTAAAATTTGAAAACCATTGCAAACTCCGAAAACAACTTTTCCTTCATTTGCAAAACGAATAATTTCTTTCACGATTGGTGCATGAACTGCAATTGCACCGCTTCTTAAATAGTCGCCATAAGAAAAGCCACCTGGAATCAAAACACCATCAAAGCCTTCTAGGCTAGTCTTTCTGTAATCAACTAATTCAACTTCTTCTTTGATTCCGTCGCGAATGGCATAATATAAATCCATATCGCAATTAGAACCGGGAAAATTAATGACCGCAAACTTCATTTATTCTCCCTCCAAAATCTCATAACGATAAGTTTCCACGTTAGGATTGGCGAGTAAATCATCACAAATCAAATCAACATCTTTTTCCAAATTTGCGTAATCATTTTCAAATTTCAATTCAAAATATTTACCCATATGGACATCAGAGATTTGGTTGTAACCCATAGTTTGAATGGCAGACTTAATTGCCTCTCCTTGCGCGTCCAAAACAGATTCTTTCAAGGTAACGTAAACTTTAACTAATTTCATCTTCTTCTCCTAATTAATTTTCTTGCGATACTAAGCGATCCAAAACTTTTTGATAAGTTGTTACTAAATCTGCTTCATGCTTTCTGAAAACATCTTTGTCCATTGAATCGTGACTTTGTTTATCCCAAAGACGACAATTGTCAGGTGAAAATTCATCGACTAAAATAATTTCTGAACCAATTTTGCCAAATTCTAATTTAAAATCGACCAAATCAAAATTGCCTTGAGCAAAAAATGGAATCAACAACTGATTGATTTTTAAAGTTAATTCTTTGATATATTGAATGTCTTGTTTGTCAGCAATTTTCAAGGCGTGAATCTGTGATTCATTGATAAAGGGATCATCTAAAGCATCGCTCTTGTAATAAAATTCGATGATAGGTTCTTCTAAGTGCGTTCCAGTTTCGACATCGAATTTCTTAGCAAAACTTCCAGCTGTAATATTTCTTAAAACGACTTCCAGAGGAAAGACTTCAGTTTTTTTAACCAATTGTTCATGATCTGAAACATTTCTTACTAAATGAGTTTTGATGCCATTTTTAATTAAATAATCAAAAACTAAACTTGATATTTTGCAGTTCAAAACGCCCTTGCCTGGTTCAAGTTCTTTTTTCTTACCATTAAAAGCAGTAGCTTGGTCTTTATAAACCATCAAAACTTCATCAGCCTGTTTTGCTTGGTAGACGTTCTTGGCTTTTCCTTCATAGAGCAACTTCTCATCAGTCATAATTTACACTCTCCAAATTGGATTATTTTCGATAGCTTGTTTTGCTTGTGTTAAATTGTCGCTTAAAACTGTGATATGTCCCATCTTACGATTTTCTTTAATGGCATCTTTTCCATAATCATGGAAGTTCCATTCCGGATGCAAATTCAATTCAGCTTTCGCATTTTCTAAGTGCTGTCCTAATAAATTAACCATTAAAGCTGGTTTAAATAGTTCGACCTCAGGCATTGGTAAGTTGCAGACGCCTCTGATATGGCTATTGAATTGTGAAATATTGCAAGCTTCAATCGTTAAATGACCGGAATTATGTGGTCGCGGTGCAATTTCATTAACAAACACTTCATCGTCATCTGAAACAAAAAATTCAATACACATCGTACCCACTAGTTCCAATTCCTTAGCCAAAGTCTCGCCAACTTGGTAAATGTGTTGACTGGCTTGTTCGCTCAATTGAGCTGGGCAAGTACTGAGGTGCAAAATATTGTGACGATGAACATTTTCAATAATGGGAAAAATTGAAGTTTGACCATCACTATTAGCAGAAACTACAACTGAAACTTCTTTTTTCAAATTGATCTTCTTCTCTAACATGCATGGACCTTGCATCAACAATTCTTCAATATCGGCATAACAAACGTCATCTGGATCTTCGATTAGTATTTGACCTTTCCCATCATAGCCGCCTCTAATGGTCTTTAAGATTACGGGAGCAGTTAATTTTTCGATGCCTCGATGATATTCGAAGATATTTTTAATTACGACGTGAGGAACAGTTTGAAAGCCGCTTTGTTCAATAAAATCTTTCTCAGAAACACGGTTTTGCGTCACGCTTAAAGCTTTGGTACCTTGAGGAACTTGAGTATATTTTTTAACTTCATTAATTGCTTTAGCATCAACGTTTTCAAACTCATATGTCAAGACATCGCAACGCTTAGCTAGTTCAATCAATTTTTCTAAATCGTCATAATTGGCGACAATCTGGTCGTCAGAAACTTGGGCAGCGGAACAATTCTCTTGAGGATCAAGAATAATAACTTTATAACCCATAGCTTTAGCTTCAAAAGCCATCATCTGACCTAATTGACCGCCACCGATAATTCCAATCGTGGAATTAGGCAATATGCTTTTAGTCAAGATTTTTCCCACTTTCCAGTGACTTATCGTGCATTTGTTGCTGATAATCAACTAAGGATTTTTGATAAGCTTCATTTTTCAAAGCACAAATTTTTGTAGCAAGAATCGCGGCATTCTTCGCCCCTGCCTCACCAATCGAAACTGTTGCTACTGGAACTCCAGCTGGCATTTGAACAATTGATAATAATGAATCCATTCCTTTTAAATATTTAGAAGGAACCGGAACTCCAATTACAGGTAAGACTGTCGAAGAAGCAATCATCCCCGGCAAATGCGCTGCCCCACCAGCACCAGCAATAATTACCTGGAAATCATCCACAGCTTTTTTTGCAAAATCTAACATTTCTTGAGGCATTCGATGTGCTGAAATAACTTTGGTTTGGTGACTTACACCCAACTCATCCAAGACATCGATCGTGTTTTGCATAACTTTTAAATCAGAAATCGAGCCCATTACGATTGCGACATCACTCATTAAAAATTCCACCTTTCTTGCTTTGGTATTCAAAGTTTACCAAGATATGCGTTAGGTTTCAACGGTAAATACGAATTTTATACTTTTATTTTTAATAATTATTCGTACTTATCGGTTTCATTTGTAATTTAATTTAAATAATACAGTTTAAAGTTCGGAATTAATTAATGATTTAATATAAAGATATTCTCTTGATTTATGCAAAAAAAAAAAGGACTTAAAAATCGTTATACGATTTTTAAGTCCTTTTCAATTTAAGAAAATAATCAAAAACTATTATCCTAAATAATATCTTACTTGTTCTTCTTTTGTGAATTCTTCATGGTACTCATCAATTGATTAAGTTTCTTCTGTGATGGTTTTTGTCCCATTTGAGCCATCATTTGCTTAATCATATCCGCACTGATTGGTGGGTTATCTTGGAAGTATTTCTTCATGTACCATCTGGCAGCGAAGAAACCACCAACTAAACCAACCAATAGAGCTAAAATACCAACGACTATAGTTGTTCCCATTTATGTTTCACCCTTTCCATACATCTATTAATATTACAAAAAAAACTCCCTAATTGAAAGCCTTAATCGTCACGTAATCCCTTTTTGCGTTGAATTTCGCGAACTTTTTCCGGAGTAACTTCTTCCCCCTCTTTATTATAAACTCTCAACATTTCTAATCGAGACTTAAAACTTGCACGGAAATTCTTGAGGTATTCCTTACGCAATTGAGCTTGTTGGTCCTCTTCTTCTTTAGTAATAGTACCAGCTTTAGCCTTGTGAGCTAGTTCGTTAATCTTCTTTAACAACTCATCTTGTTCGTTCATAACTTTGTCTCTCCTCATTACATCGAACACTTGTTTGAACTTGTATTCAAATTTTGATACAATCTATTTAAGATATTAACAATGAGGTGTTCTAATGTCAAAAGCTGAAGGCTCTAAACAGTCAAAAATTTTACAATGCATTTATGATTATTTAGATGAACATGGATATCCGCCAACTGTAAGAGAGATTTGCGAAGCCGTAGATTTATCTTCAACATCAACGGTTCATGGTCACCTATCTCGTCTTGAAAAAAAAGGATTCATTCAACGTGACCCTACCAAGCCTCGAGCAATCGAGTTAACTGGTGCCGGTCTAAACTCTATTGGAATCAAGTCAAAACAAATCCCTATCTTGGGTGCTGTTGCCGCTGGTCAACCAATTACCGCTGAAAGAAACCCTGACGGTTATTTCCCAATTCCACCTGACTTGAATCGTGATTCTGGCGAATTGTTCATGCTTGAGATTCACGGTGAAAGTATGATCAATGCTGGAATTTACGATGGCGATCACGTCATCGTCCATGAGCAAAATTTTGCCAATAACGGCGAAATCATTATTGCAATGACTGAAGACATCGAAGCAACATGTAAGAGATTTTATCAAGAACACGGTCATTATCGCCTTCAACCAGAAAATGATACCATGGATCCAATCATTTTGGATAATGTTGAAATTCTCGGCAAAGTTGTTGGCTTATACCGTTCACAAATTTTTTAAAACTATCAAAAGATTGCTGATTGAAAAGTTAGCAATCTTTTTTTTCGTATTTTTTACTGATGCTTAATTATACGAACACGATAAACTTCTGTAACCGACTCTAAAGCATTTTTCAATTCGTCGATATCATTTGTTTTTAAATTGTCAACATCAACAATCGTATAAGCAATTTCTCCTTTTGCTGCATTACTCATATTCTCTATATTGATTTTTTTATTGGCGATTTGGGTACTGATCTGACCAACCATATTAGGAATATTTTGATGAATCACCGTAATTCTAAATTCTGTTTCAAATGGAACTTCAAGATTCGGCAAGTTGACGCAATGTTTAGTATCCCCTGATTCCAAATAATCCATTACCGTTTTTGCTCCTTGAGTGGCACCATTAGATTCAGCTTCAATTGTTGAACCTCCAATATGAGGCGTGATTGTAATCGAAGAATTTCCTGCAATCAAAGGTTCTCCAAAATCAGTACAGTAATGACTGATTTTTTGATGACGAAGTGCTTTTACAACTGCTTTATTATTAATTATCCCTAATCTTGAATAATTAAATAAAATGACATTTTCCTTCATTTCATCGATTTCTTTAGTCCCAATTAAATCGATTGTTGCATCATTTTTGGGTACGTGAACAGTCACAAAATCAGCATTTTGAACAGCTTTTTTTATCGAATCGACTCGCCTAACTTTATTATCAATTCGCCAGGCTCCATTAGTAGATAAATAAGGATCAAAACCAATGACCTTCATTCCTAATTGCATGGCTGCATTTGCCACCAATGATCCAACATGACCCAGACCAATCACAGCTAACTTTTTTGCAGCCAATTCACTGCCGTTGAATTTGGTCTTATCTTTTTCGGTTCTTTGTGAAATATCCGCTTGAGCATGGGCTATTGAATATTCATTTGCTGAAAAAAGATTTCTAGTGGTAGCAATCATCAAGGAAATCACCAATTCTTTAACTGCATTTGCATTGCTGCCTGGTGTATTAAAAACAGCTATTCCTTTTTTAGTTGCTTGTTTCAAAGGAACATTGTTAACTCCAGCACCAGCTCTAACAATGGCTTTTAAGTTCTGAGGCAAATTTTGATTCAATAAGTTAACCGAACGAATCAAATAAGCATCAGGATTATCTGTTTGATTGATTTGAAAATCATCTGTAAAAATTTCTAAACCACTTTTGGCAATCGCATTAAAAGTTTTAACTTGATACATTAGTGTTTCCCCCAATAATCTTTTTCAAATTTTCCTAAAAAGCTGACCAACTTTTCAACTCCTGCATAAGGCATAGCATTGTACAAGCTGGCTCGCATTCCACCGACTAATCGATGACCTTTAATATTTAAAAGTCCATAATCTTTTGCTTGGGCTATCAATTGACTATTGATTGACTTATCACCAGTTACAAAAACAACATTTGTTAAAGAACGGTCTGCTTTTTTCACAGGTGCTGTAAAAAGTTTTGATTCATCCAAAAAATCGTATAACAAATTAGATTTTTTCTGATTACGCTTTTGCATTTCCAAAACTCCACCTTGTTGCTTCAACCATCGTAAAACTAATCCAGCAACATAAATTGCAAAAACTGGTGGCGTATTGAACATGGAATTTTTTTGAGAAAAAAGTTGATAATCTAACATACTTGGCAAATTTTTAGCATGAGCAAATAAATCATTTTTGACGATTACAACGGTTAAACCAGCTATTCCAAGGTTTTTTTGAGCTCCTGCCATTACTAATCCAAAATCCGTAATTTGATATTTTTGTCCAAGAAAATTAGATGACATATCAGCTACCACAGGAGTCTGTCCTATTTGGGGAATTTTTTTATAAGCTGTCCCTTCAATCGTATTATTAGTTGTAATGTGTAGATAATCGTACTCATCTTGAGGAAAATCACTCAAAGTTGGCAATCTTGAATAATGGTTCTTTTTTGTAGAAGCTAAAATATCAACCGTAGTTTTGACTTTCTTAGCTTCTTCCATCGCTCTAATTGCCCAGTGACCACTATCTAATAGAGCAATTCGATGATATTTTATTGCTAAATTTAATGGTGCAGCACTAAATTGCAAGGTACAGCCACCCTGAAAAAAGAGCACACTATAATTATCAGGAATCTGTAATAAACCTCGTAAATCTTGTTGAGCTTGTTGAATAATTTCTTCAAACAATTCTGATCGATGAGAGATTTCCATAACACTCATTCCAGAATTTTTATAGGATGGCAAATCATCTTTAATTTGTTGAATCACTGAGTTGGGCAAAGTCGCTGGCCCTGCTGAAAAATTGTATACTTCCATATTCAAAAGCTCCTTTTAAATTAAAATAAAAATCCCCACAGACAATATTCTGTGAGGATTATTAATTCTAATTTTTAGAAACCTCACAGATGTAATTGTCTTACATACATGAGGTTTATTGTGTCAGTTAATAAGCCTACATGTATAACGTGTAGACTTGGAGGAGACTGTTAAATTATTAATATTAAATTTTATCATATTAAAATACCTCCAATTAACTTAAAGACACTTTAACATTTCATTTTTAATTGTCAACTATCAATGGAGTAAATATTGTATAATTTGCTTAATGTATTCATTGTAAAAACAACTTAAGAGGAATAAAAATGACAGAATTTTATTTTATTCGTCACGGACAGACTAAAGCCAACGTGATGAAGATGAAACAAGGAACTATCAACACAGAAATCACTTATCTTAATGAAAATGGTCAAAAGCAAGCTCAAAAATTAGCCGACAACTTTGATATCAGTTTTGCCGACCGTGTAATTTCTAGTCCATTAGAGAGAACTAAGCAAACGACAGCTATTTTGAACCAATCAGCTCACCTGCCAGTCAGTTACGATAAGCGCTTAGTGGAGATTTCTTACGGCCAATGGGATGGTCAAAAAAATGCTGATCTTAGAAAAATCCATCCCGATGCTTATAACGACTATCTCAATGATGTCTTACCAATGTATGTTAAATATGCTACCGATGGTGAGACTTTTGATGATGTTATCAAACGAGTCGATGAATTCATTAAAGAAATGGCCAATAAATATCCTAATGAGAAAATAATTTGTGTTACGCATGGTTTTACTGTTAAGGCGGCAGCTTTAGATATTTTACAGCCTAAAGATGTGATGGCCTTACCAGAACCGCGCAACACCAGTATTTCCAAAATCACCGTCTTACCTAAGACAAACGAATTTTACCTCGAATACTATAATCAATTGTATTGAAAATTTTGAAACATAACATATCTTTTCTTGCTTAAATCGAGTAAGAAAAGGTAATTAAAATCAAGGTATTTTTCATTTTAGTTAGTGTAATATGCCGTCCTCCATAGCAAAGCAAATTTGGCTGGAACGATGTGGGCACGACTTTAAGCCTTTGCCAAGATCAGGCAAAGTCTTAAAGCTCGGCCTTATTCTAAGCAATAAATTGCTAAGAATAATTTCACATCTGAGCCAATTTGCTTTGCTATTCCGGACTGGATAGTGGTTTTATTTTTAATATCTTAAAGCAAAAAGCACCTGTCTAGATAACAGTTTGTCGACTATCTAGATAGATGCTTATTTGATTTGGAATTACTTGAAATAAATAATGAATGACGTTATCCAATCGGCAGTGGCAGCTTTGTGAATGATCAGTACTGAAATTGTACTTAGCGATTTATCGATTCATGGAAGAGGTTGGTTACTTTAATAAAGGGACATATTCAATTAAGGAATTCATCTATATTTAATTCATCTGATGTTCCCAAAAGGACTAGCCTAAATTTCTTAAATAAATTGTCAAAATTAGTTTCACCGTATACAATTCGTCCCATAAGTTTGACTTTGTTGTTATTGCCTTCAACGAAACCAGAGTTAATGAATGAAGATATTTCGGACTTACTATATTTTTTTACAAAATTATATATTGCCTTTACATTGGTCCTCATTATTGCAGAATAAATTTCCGAAAACTTTTTAATTATTGGAAAATTAGATTCAATAATATCTTTGTACTTATAGTCATTGGATCATTTTTTAGTAAATTGTTTATCATACATTTATATTTAATTATAGTGATATCTTTTGGATATCTTGATTCTAGAACTAAGTGGTGTTAACCCTCTGTTTCTCACCCTTGAAATTATTTTTACCAATAGTGTACATGCAGGACCAAAACGTTGTTTGATTTTTATCATATCACTTACTCAATACATACAAGAAAATGATCGTATCTGAGTATCCTGCCAACATCATTTTGTACATGATGTTCTCATAATTATTGGTAACCGATTTTTTTACATTTAATTGTGCCTAGTTCTTTTATTTTTTGAGGGGTCGTATTTAAAAATTTATGAATCATTGATACTCCCGATTGGATAATGTCACTTACCGTCTATTCTAATATTTTCAAATCATAAATAGCATTCATTTAAATATAAAGTCGATAAACTCTCTTATCTAAACGAATGCTTTTGCTATTTGATTTAAAAACAAAACCACTATCTAGTCCGGAATAGCAAAGCAAATTGGCTCAGATGTGAAATTATTCTTAGCAATTTATTGCTTAGAATAAGGCCGAGCTTTAAGACTTTGCCTAATCTTGGCAAAGGCTTAAAGTCGTGCCCACTTCGTTCCAGCCAAATTTGCTTTGCTATGGAGGACGTCATATTACACTTTATCTTAAGTTATCTGTTTTAATACTCAAAAGCTAGTTATACTCTTAACCATAAAAATAATTATAAGCTGCACCTATTAAATTAGAATCATTGTGATACTTTGCGGGAATTAGATGAGGAATCAATTTGATGTCTTCAATATTTTCAACTAAATTTTTGATCGTTGATTCCAAAGTATCGAGGAAATATTGATTCTCTAACACGCCACCACCGATGACGATTGCTTCTGGATCAATCACAAATTGTAAATTATAAATTACTTTAGCAAGATTATAAAACATGCTTTTAGTATACTTTTGAGCTTTCTTATCTCCATTTTCAGCTAATTGGAGCACTTCTTTGCCGGTTAAATTAGTTTGGTTAGCCCGATTATAATCTTGTGCCATGTGGACCGCGGTTCCAAGAAAACTCAAACGCTTATTTCCATGCCCTAATATCATACCAAACTCTCCACCTAAGCGATGGCTTCCATGAACAATTTGGCGATGGACTACTACTGACCCGCCAACACCAGTTCCAACTACTACGAAAATAATATTTTGCATATGCGTAGCAACGCCCATCGAAATCTCCGCTAAAGCTGCACAATTAGCATCATTTTCCATTGTTACAGGCAAGCCTAAACGTTCTTCAATAGCTGCTTGAATGGGAAAATTATGAATATATGGCAAAGCGCTGATTCCGCATATCATGCCTCGTCTTTGGTCAACAGCACCAGGGATACTGAGACCAACGCCATCAATTTGTTCATCGCTGAAATTAGCAACGATTATTTCTAGCACTTGATAAAAATCTTCAAGATTATCAGGTGTTTTAATTTTTCCTTTTGAGCTTAGGTTTCGATACTTATGATTCCATAAACCATATTTGATGCTAGTTCCACCAACATCGATGGTTATAATTTGCTTCATAATATAATCCATCCTAAATTTATTTATTATTCAGTTTGATACTCAAATACCCATAAATCAAAATTCCTAATTAAATTTATCTTTTTATTAAGGTGTGTTTTAATAAAAATATATTGATATTATGAGGTGCGCAGTATGGACAAAGAAAAAATCCACGATTATTGGTTCAATTTTTTGCAAGACAAGAATTCACTCTATTACCCATTAGGAGATATTTCGTCTTTTGGTGCTGAACCAGATAAATTAGCCAATCTAGTTTGTGATGGCGTAAAAACCGCAACGACATCATCTTACGATTTATATGAGCCTAATGAGTACTTGCCTCAAGTTGGAGATTATAACATCATCTTGGACGGTCAAGAAAATCCTATCTGCATTACAAAAACTGTCGTTACTGAAGTCGTTCCTTTTAAATACGTCAGTGCTGAACATGCCTACCATGAAGGCGAAGGTGACAAAACCTTAACTTATTGGCGTAAAGTCCATGAAGATTTTTTTAGAAAAGAATACCAAGAATCTGGCAAGGAATTTAATGATGAGATTCCTTGTTTGTGTGAGGTCTTCAAACGTATTTACTAATGGAAAAATAAAATACTAAAAATTTTTATTTAACATGATTTAGTTTGCCATTTAATAGTCAATAAAGCAAAGTCTTTGAAAAATTAAGAGAATTTTTATCAATTTTAATATATAAAATTGATATATTTTGCGTAAAAAAATAAACTGTCATCTCTTTTACGAGCATGACAGTTTATTTTTATCAAGTTAATTTACTAACGTATTAGTTACGACGAAGTTCCTTAATACGTGCAGCCTTACCTGTACGGTTACGTAGGTAGTAAAGCTTGCTACGACGTACACGACCATGTCTGATAACTTCGATTTGTTCTACACGAGGTGTGTTCAATGGGAATGTTCTTTCAACACCAACACCATTACTTACCTTACGAACAGTATAAGTAGCACTGATACCTGTACCATGTCTCTTGATTACGACACCTTCGAATAGTTGGATACGTTCACGTGATCCTTCAACAACCTTAGCATGTACACGAACAGTGTCACCACTACGGAAGTCAGGAATATCAGAACGTAATTGTTCTTTTGTAATATCTTGAATTAATTTATTCATAAATAATTTCTCCCTGCCGACACTCTTATATATCTCTGACATACAGCGGAATATCGTTAATATGTGCGTTCAAACACTCTTAATATGATACTTTATTTGAACTTAATTGTAAACTAATAATTCTGACGAATTTTGTGCAAGAGCTTTTGTTCCTCATCTGTCAGGTCTGTAGACTCTAATAAATCAGGACGACGCTCTAGGGTTTTTTTCAAAGCTTGCGTTAAACGCCAGAGACGGATTTTTTCGTGATCCCCACTAGTTAATACTTCGGGCACCTTTTTACCACGGAAATCGGCTGGACGCGAATATTGAGGGTACTCTAACAGTCCATGGGAAAATGATTCTTCCTCTGCCGAAAATGAATTACCTAATACTCCGGGCACAAAGCGCAAAGTAGCATCGATCATGCTCATGGTAGGCAATTCTCCACCTGTTAGGATGTAATCGCCAATGGAAACTTCATCGGTAACTAAATCTTTGACCCGTTCGTCAAAGCCTTCATAATGCCCACAGATAAAGACTAATTGGTCTTCTTTAGCAAAATCTTGTGCCATTTTTGTGTTAAAAGTTTTTCCAGCTGGGTCTAACAAAACGACCCGTTTTTTACCTGGCTTTTCTTTTTCAACAAAATCCATTGCATCGTAAATTGGTTGAGCTTGCAAGAGCATCCCTGCTCCACCACCATATGGCGAATCATCCACATGATTTTGTTTATTAGTCGTGAACTTGCGAAAATCCACGACATCAATATTCACAAGCTCTTTTTCTTGCGCCTTGCCAATCAAAGATTCGTTTAGTGCATTAAACATTCTTGGAAAAATACTTAAAATTGTAATATCCATTAGTCTATCAATCCATCCGGTATTTCGACTTTGACAATTCCCTTATCAAGGTCGACTTTTTTAATTACGTCTTCAATATAAGGCAATAAAACCTCTTTATATTTAGGACCTTTGACGACCCAAACGTCGTTTGAACCTAATTCCATAATTTCCGTTACTTTACCAACTTCGCCCAAATCTTTGTCGATAACTGTTAAACCAATTATCTGTTTGTAGAGAAATTCGCCCTCATTTAAATTAGGGGTTTCTTCACCGCTAGCAAATAATTCTGACTTAACATATTTTTCAACGTCATTGATATTGTCATAGCCTTTAAATTTCAATAAAACAAAATTTTTATGTGGACGTGATGATTCGACGGTAAATTCACTGATCTGTTCTTTATTTTTCAAATAAAGCTTAGCACCAGCTTTAAAACGATCTTCTGGAAAATCTGTAATGGGGACTATTCGCAATTCGCCTTTAATACCATGAGTATTGACGATTGTACCAACTCGATATAATTTTTCGGTCATTTTTCCTCCGTGAATAAAAATAGGACCGCGACAAACATGTCTGGTCCCATCATAAATTACTATTTAGTATACTTGCTTTCGTGGAACTTTTGCATAATTCCGTGTTGTTTCAACAAGTGACGAACAGTATCTGAAGGTTGTGCACCTTTGTTTAACCATTCAACGATCTTGTCATCGTCTAATTTGATTTCTTCTGGTTGTGAGATTGGGTTGTAGTAACCAACTTGTTCGATGAAGCGGCCATCACGTGGTGAACGTGAATCTGCAACAACTAATCTATAAAATGGTCTTAACTTACTACCCATACGTTTCATTCTGATTTTAACTGACATATGTTTGTTTCCTCCTAAATACTTAACTTCGTTAGTATACACAAAAAAATAGGTGCTGTAAAGTTTTTTTCTTTACACCATCGGATTTTTTTATGATTTAAAACGTTTAATCTTCTTTAAGCGCTTCTTCTTACGTTTCTTGCTCTTTCTAACCATAGAGTGCATTGCCATTTTAACCAAACGACCAGAAGCACCATTACCCATTAGTTGGTCCATGCCAGACATGTTACCTTTACTCATCTTGTTCATCATGTCGCGTGATTGCTTGAATTGTTTAATCATCCGATTAACATTTTGCACGCTTTGACCAGAACCTTTAGCGATTCTGCGTCGTCTTGATGGATTCAAAAGGTCAGGGTCTTCACGTTCTTTAGGCGTCATTGAATAAACGATAGCTTTCAAATGAGCAATATCTTTTTCACCGATATTGATATTTGCCAAAGCTTTATTATTAGCCATTCCTGGAATCATCTTCATGATTTCATCCAAAGGTCCCATTTTTTGAATCTGGTCCATTTGGTCGATAAAGTCATTGAAGTCGAAACTGTTCTCACGAATTTTTTCAGCAACTTCTTTAGCTTGCTTTTCATCGTAATCAGTTTGAGCTTTTTCAATCAAGGTCAACATATCACCCATACCGAGGATACGGTTAGCCATACGATCAGGATGGAAGACATCCAATTGGTCTAATTTTTCACCTTGTCCAATGAACTTGATTGGTTTACCAGTGACAGAACGAATTGATAGAGCAGCACCACCACGGGTATCACCATCCAACTTAGTTAAGACGACACCAGTAATATCGAGTTGTTCATCAAATCCTTGTGCAACTTTAGCAGCAACTTGACCAGTCATTGAGTCAGCTACGAAAAGGATTTCATTTGGATGAGCTAAATCTTTGATTCTTTGAAGCTCATTCATCAATTGTTCATCGATTTCCAAACGTCCAGCGGTATCAATAATGACATAGTCATTCTTATTTTCAGCCGCTTGTTTGAGCCCATTTTTAACAATATCAACTGGATCGTGCTCAGTTCCTTCATCATAAACCGGAACATCTAATTGTTGACCAATCGTTTTCAATTGTTCAACAGCAGCGGGACGATAAACATCTCCAGCGATAAATAATGGACGAGCTTTTTGAGTCGTCTTTAAACGGTTAGCTAATTTACCAGCCGTGGTAGTTTTACCAGCACCTTGAAGACCAACCATCATGATGATTGTTGGAATATGTGGTGCTTTATTCAACGGAACAGCTTCTTGTCCCATTAATTTGGTTAATTCTTCGTCAACGATTTTGATAACTTGTTGCGAAGGCGTCAAGCTTTCCATAACTTCAGCGCCTAGAGCACGTTCTCGAACTGTTTTGACAAAGGTTTTTACAACATCGAAGTTAACATCAGCTTCAAGTAAAGCCATACGTACTTCACGCATTACTTTACGAACATCTTCTTCAGAGAGCTTACCTTTTCCCTTTAAAGAAGAGAACACTTTTTGTAAACGTTCGCTTAATCCTTCAAAAGCCATATTCTACTCCTACATTTCATTTATTTTAGAAATTCTTTTTACTAGTTTTAATAGTTCTTTATCACGTGGATATTTTTTTTGAACTAACTGATCCAATTGTTCCGAAATATCATCGATTTCTTGAGTTTTTTCAACTAAACCCAATTCTTTTTCAAACGATTCTAACAAATTGACCGAGCGATGCAAGTTGTCTAAAACCGCCTGACGAGATACTTCTAGTTGCTCTGCTATCTCGCTTAAAGAAAAATCTTCTACATAATAAAGATCCATGTACCGACTTTGTTTCTTGGTCAATAGTGATTGATAAAAATTATACAACAAATTTACTCGTGTCGTCTCATCTATATCCATAGCTATTTATCAGATGACCCGACAATCAATTCCTTGAACAATCCATAGATGAATTTTTCAGGATCAAAGTCGCGTAAATCGTCCATTTGTTCACCAAGACCAACTAATTTGACTGCTAAATGCAGTTCGTTTCTGATGGCTAAAACGATACCACCTTGAGAACTTCCATCCAGTTTAGTCAAAACAATTCCGGTTACGTCAGTCGTGTCCTTAAATTGCTTTGCTTGACTCAAGGCATTTTGTCCGGTCGAACCGTCTAAGACTAATAAAACTTCTTGAGGTGCTTGTGGCAATTCACGGCTGATAACTCGTTTGATTTTTTCAAGTTCTCTCATCAGGCCTTGTTTATTCTGTAAACGACCAGCTGTATCTACTAAGAGGATATCGAAATCTTCTTTTTGAGCACGTTGAACGGCATCATAAACAACTGAAGCAGGATCAGTGTGAGCTTTACTTGCTTGAACGGGTACATTGACACGTTTGCCCCATTCTTGCAACTGTTCAATCGCACCAGCTCTGAAAGTATCAGCAGCTGCCAAAAGCACTTTTTTACCTTCTTGTTGATATCTGTGAGCTAACTTGCCAACAGTCGTTGTTTTTCCGGCACCATTAACTCCAACGAACAAGAAGACTGTAGGCGTTTTGTCGGTACTGAATTTTAAGGAATTATCCTCTTCTTTGCCTTCTTCGCCATACATATCGACTAATTTTTTAACAATGACATTAGAAACATCGGAACGTTTCTTGGCATTTTCCAATTTAACTTCTTCACGCAACTCATCAGAAATTTTGATAGCTGTTTCATACCCGACATCCGATTCAATCAATAATTCTTCAAGGTCATCAAAGAAGTCCTCATCGACGCTTCTGAAATTAGCCATGAAACGATTAAACCGAGCGCTGAATGAATTACGACTCTTTTTGAGACCCTTATCGTATTCTTCGATGTCATCTTGTTGCTCTTTTGCTTCAGTTTCAAATTCAGAAACCTGATTTTCATTTTTATCTGGGTTTTCTGCTTGCTTTGAAGTCTTCGTTGTTTCTTCAGATTCATCTGTAGTTTGAGTTTGTGACTCTGCTTTTGCTTCTGGTTTTGCTTCTTCTTCAACTTGAGACTTAGGTTCAACAGACTCTTTTGTTTCTGATTCTGGTTTTGACTCTTTAGTTGTATCTTCAGAAGTTTCAACCGTCTTTTCTTCAGATGCCTCTTCGACAGATTTGTTTACTGGTTCAGTTTCCTTATTATCATCTGCTGGTTTACTAGTACCTTCATCATTTGATTCATCTGAAGTTTCATTGGTCGATTCTTCTGCAGATTCTTTTGGTGCATTATTTTCATTTAATTCTTTTTTAGAAGCAGTATCACTGGATTCTTCTTTTTGGTCAGACTTTTCTTGGTCAGATTGATTATTTTCAGATTCCGCAGATTCTTTTGTAGCTTCCTCTTCTTGAGATTTTTTTTCTAAATCTTCTTTTGAATCATCTTTACCAGTAAAGGCTTTTTTAATTCGATCAAATAATCCCATATTTAACTCCTATTCTTTAACTTTAACAGACAGCATCCTTGAAACACCGGACTCTTCCATCGTTACCCCATATAAACGATTGACATTCATCATTGTACCCTTACGGTGAGTAATCACGATAAATTCTGTATTATTGTCATATTGATTTAGGTAATTTGCAAAACGATAGACATTGGCGTCATCAAGCGAAGCTTCAACCTCGTCTAAGATACAAAATGGCACAGGTTTAACTTTTATGATAGCAAACAAGAGCGTAATCGCCGTTAAGGCTTTTTCGCCACCAGATAATAAACTCATTCGCTGGAATTTCTTCCCAGGTGGTTGAGCAATAATCTCAATACCTGATTCTAACAAGTTATTCGGTTCAGTTAAAACCAATTTGGCTCGTCCACCAGCAAACATCTGTGGAAAAATATCCTCAAAAGCATCGCTGACTTGATCAAAAGTCTTCTTGAAACGAGTCGTTACTTCCTTGTCCATTTCAGTCATTGTTTCTAATAATTGAGCTCGAGCTTGCAAAAGATCATTTTGTTGCTGAGTCAAGAATTCATAACGATCTTTAACTTTATCATACTCTTCAATTGATGATAAATTGACCGTTCCTAACTCATCGATTCCCATCTTCAACAACCGAGCCTCTTTTTGTAACTCGTCAGCATCATAATCAGCCTGTTTCAGCTGTTGTAACGATGCCTCATAAGTTATTTGATAATCCTGCGACAAAGTATCAAGCCTTGAATCAATTTGGTTAGAGAACTTTGTATTCTTGATTGCCAGACTTTCCTGTTGGTCAGAAGCAGCTTTTTGCAAATCAAAACTACGTTGCGCATTATTGTTCAAATCACTCGACTTAGCTTGTTCTTTGGCTCTTTTATCCTTCAAAGAAGCTAAACTTTCTTTAGAAGTGGCAATTTCTTTTTGAAGTTTTGTAATCTGAGTTTTCACTTCAGCATTGCTTAAATCCAATTGACTCTTTTCAGAATCCAGAGTTTCCAATCTGCTCTTAATATCAGCAATTTGTTTTTGAGTTTTATTTGATAAATCAGTCAAATCATTGTTTTGCGTTGTTTCATTAGCAAAATTATTTTTCAAAACAGCCAATTTAGTTTGTTTATCTTGTTGCTTTTCATTGACAGAACTTAATTCAGCGTCAAAGTCAGTCAAGAGTTTTTGCTTTTGATTGATTTCTTTTTGAGTCTGCTCAATTTCAGCTTTTATTTTTTCAGCAGTTTCATTTTGTTGCTTTAAGTTCTTTTCTAATTCAGTTTGTTCAGTTTGATTTTGCGACAAGTTATATTTAATAACTTCAATTTGTTCATTATAATGCTTTACTTCATTTTGATAAGTTGAGTCAGCTTGTTCCAGTTGATTCTTTTGCTGATTAAAGTTAGCCAATTTTTCATCGACTGTCTTCTTTTCAGCATTAACTTTAACCAATTCATTGCGCAAATCTTGCACAGCTTTTTGTTTTTGATCCATCAACAATTCTTGCTTCGATAATTCTTTAGTTAAAGAGGCCAGCTCATCTTTTCTAGTCAAAATACTAGAATTGACTCGACGCTGTTGACCACCAGTTAAAGAACCCCCAGCATTGACGACATTACCATCTAAAGTAACTACCCGATATTTTCGACTGACCGCAGCAGAAATTTTGGTAGCTTGATCAATATTTTTTGCTACCAATAAATTCCCCAAAATATTTCGAACAATATTTGAAACCTTATCATCGTATGAAACCAACTCACTAGCGACACCAACAAAACCTGCGACTGCTTTAGCTTTGTTCAAGTCATTAGTATAAATGTTTCGCGGTTGAATAATATTGATTGGTAGAAAAGTTGCGCGACCGCCACGACTTTGTCTCAAAAAAGCAATCGCTTTTTTAGCAGCAGTTTCATTTTCAGTTACGATGGATTGCAATTGATTGCTGACTACCGTTTCGATTGCTAGCTGATATTCTTTGGGAACACGAATTAATTCAGCTACGGCTCCAACGATACCTGCAATCTTATCTTTGTTGTTTAAAACATGCTTAGCACCTTCAAAGAAACCAGCATGCTCTTGTTCCATATTTTCGAGAACTTTTTTACGTGCCTTAATTTCCTGCAGATTCTCTAAAATCTTTAAATAATTTTGATTCTCTTTTTTACCAGTTTCAGTGATTGTTTCAATTGAATTGGTCAATTCTCGATCATGCTTAATCAAACTTTGATTGTCATTGATTAAAGCTTGAATTTTTTGACTAGTTCCCTGTTTATCAGTTTCAGAAGAAGCTAAATCATTTTGAATCCCAGCTAATCTTGAATTTTGTTCATCTAAATTAGCCTTAACTCGTGTTAATTGGCGATTAGAAAATTTTTGCTCATTATTATTTGAGACTTGATCTTGCAACAAATTAACATAAGAATTCCGTAGGTCTTCAATATTTTTTTGAATATCTTCCGGAGTCTTCTTTTTAAGTTGTTGAATCTCTCGCAACTGCTTTTCAAAATCAGCAATTTGTTCCTTGTATGAGGTCATTTTCTGATTTGAAGC
Organism: Companilactobacillus halodurans; assembly: GCF_009600985.1. Taxonomy (GTDB): domain Bacteria; phylum Bacillota; class Bacilli; order Lactobacillales; family Lactobacillaceae; genus Companilactobacillus; species Companilactobacillus halodurans. The sequence goes on along the minus strand of NZ_VDFP01000002.1, from coordinate 39,072 downwards.
AATTAATTTCTTTTGATTGGCTTCTTTTTGTTGCTGCAAAGTCTCTAATTGATTGCTTAAAGTTTGTTTATTAGTCGAATTAAAGTCAGTTCTTTGGTCTGCAACGGCAATTTGACCATTAAAAACTTCTAATTTCCTAGTTGATTCAATCAATTTAGATTGTTCGGCATCAATTTTATCCGTCAGCTCATGAATAGCAATATTATTCTCTTCAACTTGTTTATTAGACTTCGTAACTTCTGAAGAGATATTTTGCAAACTCATCTTAACTTCACGCAAATCTTTTTCAACTTGACGTTTTTGAGCCGACAAATTTTTGATTTCAATCGTCAAAATCTTTTGATAAATACTGTCATATTTTTGCTTTTGATCTTTATAATCTCGAGCAATACTAGCCTGCTTCTTCAATGGTTCAACTTGCTTCGATAATTCTGAAACGATATCAGAGACACGATGCAAATTATCTGTGGTTTCGGTCATTTTGTTTTCAGCTTGTTGCTTCTTTTGCTTAAATAAAGAAACTCCAGCTGACTCTTCAATGATACTTCTTCTTTCGACTGGTTTACTGTTAAAGATTTCTTCAACTCGACCTTGAGAAATAATTGAGAATGACTGTTTGCCCATTCCTGAATCCATAAATAATTCAGTAATATCACGCAAGCGACATTGTTTATTATTAATTAAAAATTCAGTATCGCCATTTCTGAATAGACGACGACAAATATTGAGATTTTCTTGTTCTGATTTTAATTCTTTATTACGATTATCAAATTCTAAAATCACTTCTGCACGATTCATTTGCGGACGTGTGGCACTCCCAGCAAAAATCACATCGACCATTTTGTCTCCACGTAAACTCTTTGCTGATTGTTCGCCCATGACCCAACGAATAGCTTCAGTAATATTTGATTTTCCACTCCCGTTGGGTCCGACGATACCAGTAATTCCACTAGTAAAATCAATCTTTGTTTTATCAGCAAATGATTTGAACCCATTGATCGTTAATGATTTTAATGGCATAAATTCAAAACTCCTATAATTCTTCTAATACTCTCTTAGCTGCCATTTGTTCGGCGTGCTTCTTGCTGTAACCTAAGCCCTTAGATAAAATCTTTCCGTTAGCGATTAATTCAACTTTGAATTTCTTATCGTGATCAGGACCTTCTTCATCGATTACTTTGTAATCAATTTCAACTTCTCCAGATTGTTGCAATCTTTCCTGCAAGTGAGTCTTAAAGTCAGTATCTTCAGAAAATTCCCCTGAATCGATATGTGGATAAACGACCTTTTTCAAGAAATCGTTGACTACTTGATTGCCTTGATCTAAGTAAAGAGCACCGTTGAAGGCTTCAAAGATATCTTCAAGTAAAGTATGTCTTTGACGAGCGCCTTGTTTTTCTTCACCTTTACCAATCAATAGATACTTATCAATATTGATTTCCTTGGCAAAACGGGCAAAACTATCCGTTCTGACGATATCTGATCTTAAGCGAGTCAATTTACCTTCGGGCAAGTCAGGATATTTTTCAAATAGATAACGTGAGATATTGATTTCTAGGACAGCATCCCCCAAAAATTCCAATCTTTCATAGTCACCGATACCTAATTCTTTATGTTCATTGTCAAAAGAAGAATGAGTCATTGCTCTTTCGACTAATTTTTTATTGTCAAATTTAATTCCGTATTTTTCATCTAAAAATTCTAAGAATTTTGGATCTAACATAACGTGTCCCCTTTCCAATAATACTAATTATACTAAACTTTTTACTTAAATAATTCGTTGGATAAAAAAATAAGACCTCATGGCCTTATTTTTGATGTGATGAAATATAGCTGACTGCTTCGCCGACAGTCGTAATCTTCTCGGCATCGTCATCTGGAATCTCTGAACCGAAAGCATCTTCAAGTTCCAAAACAAATTCAACAAGGTCGATTGAATCAGCATCAAGATCCTTGGTGAAAGATGTTTCCTTAGTAATTGTCGATGGTTCTACTTCAAATTTATCTGCAATCAATGAAACGATTTTGTCAAAAACTTCTTGTTCTGTCATAGAGGTTCTCCCTTATTTTTCTTCTTGATCCATTTGTTCAAAATATTTATTTGCTTTATTAATAGTATCGTTAGATAACATATCATAAATTTGTTTAACAGTATAATAGACCGTTCTACTGTCAGCCGCACCGTGAGCTTTAATCACTGGTGACTTTAAACCGAGTAAAACAGCTCCACCAGCTTGCGAAGTATCAAACATTTTCTTCATACCTTTAAGCGATGGAGAAACGATAGCTGCACCCATTTTAGTAAAGATACCATTATTTAGCAAGGCATCTTTAAGCTGTTTCAACAAGATCGTAGCGGTTCCTTCAGTTGCCTTCAAAGCCGCATTTCCAGTAAAGCCATCAGTAACGATGACATCAGCTTTTCCAGCTAAGATATTATTCGATTCTAAATTACCAATAAAATTGATGCCCTTGGTCTCTTTTAATAGTTGATAAGTCTCTTTATGCAACTTATCGCCCTTGTCGTATTCAGCCCCATTATTCAACAAAGCAACTCGTGGATTGTCGATTTTTTTAACATCATGTGCATAAATCGACCCCATGATTGCCCACTGCTGTAAATAGGCGGGCTTAGCTTCAGCATTAGCGCCAACATCTAACATATTGACCCCGCGTGTTGAATTGGTAGCTGGCAAAGTTGGCATTAAAGCTGGTCTAGCAACTTGTTTGATTCGGCCAACGACAAAGATTCCAGCTGCTAATAAAGCACCTGTATTACCTAAAGAAAACAAAGCATCATTTTCGCCATCTTTAACTGACTTAGCTGCTAAAACCATTGAAGCATTCTTTTTCGAACGAATCGCTCTTACAGGTTCATCTGTTCCCAAAATTTGTTCGTCAGTATGAACGATTTTGATATTCTTATCATCTTTTAAATATTTTTTTATTTCTGATTCTTTACCATACAAAGTAAATTCTAAATCTGACCATTCATCGCGAGCTTTTTCAATTCCCTCAACGACTACTTGGGGAGCGTTATCTCCACCCATAGCGTCAACTGCTATTTTCATTTTATTTCCTCACCTATTTAGATTTAGCTTGAAAAAATCCAATATCTTAAGTGTATCCTTACAATTCAAAACGAGATACCAAAAAGCAAGATTTTTCCTTAATTATTCTTAAATTTAATCAAAGTTATTTAATTGATCGAACTCTTGTCCGATAAACGTTTTAAGTGCTTTGGTCTTTGGACTATTTAACAACTTCTTGTCAGTAAATAATCTCGTGGCCTCTTCTTGAGCAACTTCTAGTATATTAATATCATTGATTGGATTACCGACCTTAAATTCAGGCAAACCTGATTGCCGATTACCTAACAGATCTCCAGCACCACGCATCTTCAAATCCTCTTCGGCTAAGACGAAACCATCATTTGTCGAAGTCAAAATTTTCATCCGTTCCACCGCGGCTTCATTATTAGGATCTGCTATCAAGATACAATACGATTGCTTTTTTCCTCGTCCAACTCGACCACGCAATTGATGCAGTTGCGACAAGCCAAATCGATTGGCATCATAAATTACCATTACCGAAGCATTGGGAACATCGACTCCAACTTCAATGACTGTGGTTGAAACCAAAATATCAATTTTTTTATCGCTAAAATCGTTCATGACGCTTTCTTTTTGATCATTTGGCATTTGTCCATGCAAGAGCCCAATTTGGTATTTATCGCCAAATAATTCCGTGAATTTGTCATAAATCAACTCAGCATTTTTTAAATCCATTTTTTCAGATTCCGAAATCAAGGGTGTAACCACATAAACCTGAGCACCAGTCGTTAATTCTTTTTCAACAAAATGATACATTTGTTCGACTTTTTGACTTCTAATCCAATATGTCTCAACTTTCTTACGTCCAGCTGGCAATTGGTCAATTCTTGAAACATCCATATCACCGTAAGTCGTGATAGCCAAGGTTCGAGGAATCGGTGTCGCTGTCATCGCTAAAACATCTGGATTATCGCCCTTTTCACGCATTGCTTTACGCTGATTAACCCCAAATCGATGTTGCTCATCAATTACAATCAAGCCCAGATTCTTAAAATCGACGCTATCTTGAATCAAAGCGTGGGTTCCAACAATAACATTCGTTTTGCCATTTTTAATATCGCCAGTAATAAAATCATGTTCTTTTTTTGTTTGCGAACCAGTCAATAATGCTGTTCGCATTTTTAAAGGCGTCAACAATTTACTAATTTTATCAAAGTGTTGCTGAGCTAAAATTTCAGTCGGCGCCATAATTGCAGCCTGATATCCGGCTGTCACTGAAGCTAGCATGGCAATGACTGAAACGATAGTTTTACCAGAACCAACATCACCTTGCAAGAGACGATTCATATGATGTTTTGATGCCATATCATTTAAAATTTCTTGAACGACTCGATTTTGAGCTTCAGTCAATTCAAAAGGTAACCCTTGAACAAATTTATCAATAAAGGTCTGATCATATTTTTCTTCGATGCCAATATTTTTTTGTTCATCTTCTAGTTTAATACTCTGTAAACCGCATTGGAATAAGAAAAACTCTCGAAACTTAGCACTTCTTCTGGCCGCATCGCTTTGTTCTTCACTCTTTGGAAAATGAACTCCAGAAACGATTTGACGATCATCTAACAATTTATATTTTTCACGCAAATAATCAGGAATGATGGTTTCAATTTCGTCAGCATATTTTTCATAAGCTGCTTTAATCAAATTGACCAAAGTTTTTTGATGAATACTCTTATTGACTGAATAAACTGAATCAATCGAGTCATCAGAATTGACATCAATGACCTTCATCCCCGTCAAAGACCGGCGGTTCTCATTCCATTTGCCATAAACAGCGGCTTCATTGCCAGTTTCAAATTTATCTTTCAACCAAGGTTGATTGAAAAAAGTCACCATAATTGATTCGTTCTCAACTAACAAGCGCACATTTAAACGAGTTTTCTTATAACCAAATCTAAACACCGCGGGATCACTAGCAACGACTCCTTTTAAGAGTATTTTTTCTTGATCAGCGGCTTGGTCTAATGACTTTGCCTCCATGTCCTCATAGCGAAAAGGAAAGTAGAACAACAAATCATAGACATTATTGATTCCTAGAGACTGAAGCGATTCTAATCTCTTTGGACCAACACCGGGCAAAACCGAGAGTGACACTTTTCTTAGATCCATACATTTTCCCTCCTTTTCTCTAAAAAGCTCTTAGAAAATAAAAAGACCATGACAAAACGAATCGTTTCATCACAGCCTCCTCCTTATTATTCAACCGAAACTAAGTATGGGTATACGGGTTGGTCACCTTGATGAATTTCAGTTTCTAAGTCTGAATATTTATCATCTAAGTAATCAGCAACTTTTTGTGCATCTTTCTTATCACCATCTTGACCCACCAAAATCGTAATAACTTCACTGTCTTCATCGATCATTTGATCGAGCATTTTTTCAGTACCATCAATGATGTCTTCATCATCAACTAAAATCTTGCCGTCAACGATGCCCATGTAATGACCTTTAGTAATCTTCAAACCGTCGATTTCAGTATCACGGATAGCTTGAGTGATTTGACCACTCTTAACCGTGTCCAATGAATCTTCCATGTTTTCTTCGTTTTCTTCTAGTTCAGCTTCAGGATTGAATGAAAGCATAGCTGTCATTCCTTGTGAAATTGTCTTAGAACCAACGATAGCAACTGGAATATCAACTAAATCAACCGCTTGTTTTGCAGCCATAATGATATTTCCATTATTTGGCAAGACCAAAGCACGCTTAGCATTAGATTTATTGATTGCATCAACAATATCATTCGTTGATGGATTCATTGTTTGACCACCACTGATAACGCTAGTTACGCCTAAACTCTCAAACAATTTAGTTAGACCTTCACCAGATGAAACTGCAATCACCGCATAATCAATTGGCTGTGCATTAGTTTCTGGAGTTACTGGCTCATCTTCATCAACGATTGTTTCGTGTTGCAATCTCATATTATCAATCTTGATTTTAGTTAAAGCACCATATTTTCGACCAGCTTCCCAAACTTTATAAGGATAGTTAGTGTGAACGTGGACTTTGACGACTTCATCATCAGAGACAACAATTAATGAATCACCAATTTTATCTAAATAATTGCGTAATGTATCATTATCGAATTTTTCATCAGTCGTAGCATCTTTACCCAATTCAACCATCATTTCAGTACAGAAACCATTTTTGATTTCATCGGTATTGAATTGACCTTGAACTGATTGATGATGCGTAGCATTGACCATCTCAGTCATATCTCTTTCATCAGGGATATATTCTTCGTCACTGGCCTTTTCGCCACTCAAGCCTTCTAAGAAGCCTTCATAGATAAAGACTAATCCTTGTCCACCTGAATCAACTACGCCAACTTCCTTTAAAACTGGAAGCAATGATGGAGTTTTCTCCAAACCGGCTTTAGAACCCTTAACAACTGCCTTCATCACTTCAACTAAATCGTTAGTCGTTTTAACTTTTTTCATTCCAGCTTCGGCACCAAAACGTGCGACTGTTAAGATAGTTCCTTCAACTGGTTTCATAACAGCCTTATAAGCCGTCTTGACCCCATCGTCAAAAGCTTTAGCTAAATCCATAGCCGTTAAGCTATCCTTTTTCTCGATACTTTTTGAAAAGCCACGGAAAATTTGTGATGTAATAACTCCAGAATTACCACGAGCACCCATCAAAACTCCCTTTGCCAGAGCTTTTCCCAAAGTACCGACGTGATCGCTTTCTGATTCATTAACAGCTTTAAAACCGCTTTGTATTGTCAAACTCATATTAGTTCCGGTATCGCCATCAGGAACCGGAAAGACGTTCAATGAGTTAACAAACTTAGCATTCTTTTCCAGTCTATGGGATGCAACTCGCACCATATCTGAAAATTCTTTTTTTGTAATTGTTTCTTTGCTCAAAAGTTTCCCCTCCAACCAGCTTTATCTATTCAATATCGTCCAAAACTTTAATTCCTTGAACGTAAACATTAACAGTGCCAGCTGGTGTACCAAGCATTGTTTCTAGGTTGTATTTTACTTTTTCTTTTAAATTTTTTGCTACTTCAGATATTTTAATGCCATATCCAACGATTATGTAGACATCAACGGCCAGTTTACCATCTTCTTGATGGATCACTATACCTCTAGAAAAATCTTCACGGTTCAAAATTGTATTCATGCCATCACGCAATTGATTCTTGCTTGCCATCCCTACGATACCGTAGATATCAGATGCAGCGCCACCAACGATTGTGGCAACAGTATTTGTTGAAACATCAATTTCACCATGTTTTGTTTTAATTGTAACTGCCATTTCTGGATCCTCCTATTCTTTGGACCTAAATCTATCATAAACAATAAAATTCTATCATAGCAACAATTCTAATTAAAGATTTAAACCACAGAAAAGCAGATTAATCCCTAATTATTCTATTGATTTAGGTTTCTAGTTATGGTAAATTAGTCAGGTGATATTTTAAAGAAAAAACATGTAGCCAAAGGAGGTCGGTCCCATGGCAAAAGATATTATTACAGGCCGTAAAACAGTGTTCGGTAACAAACGTTCACACGCTCTTAACCAGTCAAAACGTTCTTGGAAGCCAAACTTGCAAAAAGTTCGTATCATGGTTGATGGTAAGCCAAAACGTGTATGGGTTTCAGCTAGAGCATTGAAATCAGGAAAAGTTACTCGTGTATAATTATCACTTAATAATTTAAAAGAGACTAACACTTAAGTTGTTGGTCTCTTTTATTTTACAATAGTAGTAGATCAAGGAGGGATTTTTATGAAAATCACAATTGGCAATCAAAATAACACTGATGAACTGCTTTCTTCAGCTATCGTCAATGCTCGAGATGGCGACATAATCGAATTAATGCCTGGAGAATATTTTTCAAAAAATAATCCCTTTATTTGTACCGTTAGACGAAATATAACCATTGTCGGCAAATCAAATACTAAAGGTGCCGTTAAATTATATTGCAGCTTTACAATTGGCGCCGACTGCTTGGTAATTTTTAAAAATCTCACCATTAATTATACGGCAGATTCTGATAATACCCTATCTGCTTATGATGGAGCTAAGGTATACGGCAATAACATCACTATTGACCGCAATACTTCTGATGATTGGGATACAATCTATGGTCAAAATGCCTCCTTTTCATTTAAAGACTCCAATATTTTGACCGGTGCTAAAACTAAAGCCATTGGACTTTCGCTTGAGAACAGTCAATTATTTGCGGACAGTACTTTCTTTCAATTGTTGTTCCAAAAGAATTCGACCGTCTTTTTGAGAAATTCTTTTGTGGCTCATAAATTGGAATTAAGACGTCACTCACAATTATTCTTCAAGAATTTGACTGTCGATTCTACGAAAACTCTCAATAAAAATGATTTGGCTGTTAAAAGCTCTTCAGAAATGATTGGCCAAGATTTAATTTTTATTAGGAATTCTCCTCAAATCAGAATTCTCAAGAGCAGCTTTGCGGTGGATAACTTTGAACCGGAATCACAAAGAATCCATTTCAAATTTGATGAAGCATCTCGAATTTTAGTTGATGGCAGACGACCACCAACTGATTAAATATTAAAAGGCACTCACAATTTTTAAATTGCGAGTGCCTTTTTTGTTTCATACTTTAAATTATAATTTGTCTAAACTTTGAGCTAAATCAGAAATCAAATCCTTAGGATCTTCAATTCCAACTGATAGACGAACTAATTGATGCGTGATGCCAGCCTTTAATTGTTCTTCAGGCGAAAGTTCTGCATGAGTCATTTTATATGGCAACTCAATCAAACTCTCGACAGCCCCTAAACTGACTGCTAACTGAATCAATTTTGTCCCTTCAACAAACTTGGTTGTATCTAATCCTTCTTTTAACTCGAATGAGACAATCCCACCAAAGCCATCAGCCTCTTTTTGAGCTATTTCATGGTCTTTCGTGCCGCTGATGCCTGGATAGTAAATTTTTTCAATTTCTGGTCGTTTTTGAAGGAATTCGACGATTTTTTTAGCATTACTGAGGTGTCGATCCATTCTAACGGCTAATGTTTGAATCCCACGACGAACCAGATTGGAATCTTCCGGCGATAAAGTCGAACCGATACTGTTTTGATTGAAATAAATTCGATCAGCAATCGCTTTATCTTTTGCAACAGCTATACCGGCAATGACATCCGAATGGCCACTGAGATATTTAGTAGCCGAATGAATCACAATATCAGCTCCTAAATCTAAGGGACGTTGCAAGTAAGGCGATAAGAAAGTATTGTCAACAATCGTTAACAATTGATGCTTTTTGGCGACTGCTGCCGTTTTCTTGACACTTGTGACGTGTAACAGTGGATTGGTAAAACTCTCGAAATAAATTGCTCTAGTATTTGGTCTAATAGCCTGTTCAATTTCTGAAGGATTTTGTGTATCCACAGCAGTAAATTCAATTTGCCAGCGTTTAAAAAATTCATTGATGATTCTAAAAGTGCCACCGTAAATCTCTTTTCCAATAATCAAGTGGTCGCCAGGTTTAAAGATTGCTAAAACAGCGTGAATTGCTGCTGAACCAGATGAAAAGGCAAATCCTCCATAACCATCTTCTAATTGCGCCACTTGCTCCTCCAAGTAATTTCTAGTTGGATTACCTGAACGTTCATAATCATATTTCACATCAGCTTCCACCGATGGATAAATATAAGTTGAAGAGTTATAGATTGGGACATTGACCGCCCCTGTATTATTATCATCTTGTGGTTTTCCATGAACTAATTTCGTATCGAATTCTGTCATATTTTTCCTCCTTAATCGATTTACCAAAAACATCAAATTATCTCTCACACGCCTCTAATATTAACAATAATTTTATTTATAAGGTAAAATATTTGATTCATCCCTTTAACTACTAGTAGAATTATAATTATTGATTAATGAAGGAGTATGAATAATGAGTAAAATTATTGCAGTAATGGCAAACGATGTCGAGGATATCGAATATACATCCCCTGCCAAGGCTTTAACAGATGCAGGTAACGAAGTTACTTTAGTTGGTGCTAACGCTAATGAAAAATTAACTGGTAAGCACGGTACTGAATTTACAACTGACAAAGGTATCGATGACATCAAGGCTGACGATTACGATGCACTTTTGATTCCTGGTGGCTTCTCACCTGACAATCTACGTAGCGATGACCGTTTCGTAGAATTAGCTAAGAAGTTCATGTTGACTGACAAAGCCGTCTTCTCAATTTGCCACGGCCCACAATTGTTGATGCAAACAGGTCTCGTTAAAGGTAGAACTTTGACTTCATATGAAACAGTTCAAACAGACCTTTACTATGCTGGTGGAATCGTCAAAGACGAACCAGTTGTTATCGACCGTCATTTGATCACAAGTCGCACACCTGATGATTTGGATGCCTTCAACAAAGCTATCGTTAACGAATTAGCTTAATAAATTTTGAAAAAATGATTTAAAAGCTTTTACAAAAATGAGCAACCTACAAGCCAAAAGGTTTGGAAGTTGCTCATTTTTTATTTCTGAATAACTAAATTCTTAATGTTTTCAAACCTATTTATTCAAATATGAAATTGATTTATTAACGTCGACTTTAGTTCCATAATACTTTTTACTAATATATTTCTGAATTTCCTTATCGTGGTATAACTCGACTAATTTCTTGAAAGTGGGATTATTTTTATTCTTCTGCGCTGTCGCTAAAACATTAACATTTACTTTAGTGCTTTGGTCAATCTTTTCATGATAAATTGAATCCTGCAAGACGTGCAATCCCCCAGCAAGAGCGATACTGTTTCCGATTAAGACAACCGGTACGTCATTTAAAACACGTGGTCCTGTACCATCATCAATTTCTTTAAATTTCAAATTCTTCGGATTAGATTTAATATCTTTCGTATCGCTAAAAGCATTGAAGCTTTTCTTTAATGTGACTAAACCAGCACTTTCCAGCAATTTCAAGGCTCTCGAAGTATTAGCCGGATCATTAGGAATTGCGAACGTTGTACCGTCAGGAATATCATTAATTTTTTTATATTTCTTTGAATAAATCCCCATTGGTTCCAAATAAGTCGTTCCAAGGGCTGCTAATTTACCCTTAGGATTTTGTTTGTTATAGGCCTCAAAGTATGAATACGACTGAAAAGCATTGACATCGACTTGACCATCGCTTGTGGCAGCATTTAATTGTGCTCCGTCAGAAATTACTTTAGTTTTAATCTTCAAATTTAGTTTTTTAGCTTGAGGACTTTTAGCAATATGTTCCCAAATCTGTAAATCTGAAGTATGCGAACCAATCGTGACCGTGCCTGTTTCTGAAGCTGCCTTCGATTGTTTGCCACAGCCGACCAATAAAATAATCGATAATGCTAAACCAATTACTAAAAATATCCTTTTTGAATTCTTCATCCCTAGTTTCCCCTTATATTCTGCTTTTTCAAAAATTTAATCGTGGTAGAAAAATTTGAAAAAAATGCGTCCCTACATCGTTAATCTACGATATAGGGACGCATTTTATGCGACATCACCCTATATTTTGTTCTCACAAAATATTTCAATAAATTCTATTATCTAGGATGACTCGCATCCTGTGCGTACTTTTGAATTTTATAAGTAAAAATCTTTAATTCATCGTCATGCCGCCAGTAACGTTGATTCCTTGTCCTGTCATATAATCTGACAGTGGACTAGCCAAAAACAACACTACGTTAGCGACATCTTGAGGAGTTCCAGTTCTTCCCAGTGGAACTTGACTATTGTCTTCTTTTTCAATGTCATCTGGTGATAACCCACGAATCTTTGCTCCATCTTTTCTTTCACGGTGCTTCATGGAAGTTTCGATGATTCCGGGACAGACAGCATTGACGTTGATTTGGTCTTTAGCAACTTCAATCGCTAAGGTCTTGGTCAAACTTAAAACGGCATGCTTTGAAGCTACATAGGCTGACATAGCTCGATAACCATTCTTACCGGCTTGTGAAGCAATCAAAACAACTTTTCCAGGACGTTTCTTTGCGACCATCAATTTGACGATATATTTGGTCACTAGATAAGTCCCACGAGTATTGACAGCAATTGTCTTATCGAAGTCAGAAGTTTTACTATCGACCAAATAGTCCATAGTTGAAATTCCGGCAACGTTTACCAAAATATTTGGAGTTAGATTTTGCGATTTCAATTGTTCAGCGAGATTCTGAACGCTTTTTTCATTGCTGACGTCTAACTTGATTTGATATTCTTGATCATTCTTCTGTTCCAATTGCGTGTTTTGGTAGGCTAAGTCAGCCGCTATCACAATTGCTTTCTCATCTTGGAAGGTTTCAACGACTTGTCGACCAATCCCTTGAAAACCACCTGTGACAAGAACAATTTCTTTTTCTAAGGATGTAAATAGACTCATTGTTCTACCTTCTTTTGACTAGATTACGTGACGTTCGTATGGGTCGTTAGAGATACCTTCGTCAAGAATCTTCTTTGACCATTCCTTAGCTGAGAATAGTGAGTGGTCACGATAATTACCACAGCTGTACTTGTCTGTTCCTTGAACGTCCTTCCATTCAACCTTATCGGCAATTTCTTCAAGTGAGCCTTTCAAAGCTTTGGCAACTTCGGTTGTTGAGTGTTCACCCCAAGTAATTAAGTGAAAACCTGTACGACAGCCAAATGGTGAACAGTCAATCACGCCATCTAATCTATCTCTAAGTAGTCCAGCTAGTAAATGCTCAATCGTATGTAAGCCAGCGGTAGGAATTGCATTTTCATTTGGTTGAACTAAACGCAAATCAAAGTTTGAAATAGCGTCGCCCTTTTCTCCATGTTCTTCAGTAATCAATCTAACGTAAGGTGCCTTTACTTTTGTGTGATCCAATGTAAAACTTTCAACTTTTGCCATAATTAATATCTCCTAAATTTTTATTTATCTAAATCTGAGATTGATTTATTAACCTCAATCTTTGTTCCGTAGTATTTCCTTTGAATATACTTTTGAATCTTCTTGTTGTGGTACAACTTAACAAGTTTTTGATAAGTTTTGTTGTTCTTATTCTTGTTGGCTGTTGCCAAGATGTTGATGTTATCTTGAGTGCTTTGGTCAACTTTTTCGTGATAAATCGAATCAGTCAAAACATGCAAACCACTTTCAAGAGCAACTGTGTTAGAAATCAAAACAACTGGCACATCATTCAAAACTCTTGGTCCGGTAGTATCATCGATTTCCTTGAATTTCAAATTCTTAGGATTAGCAGTGATATCTTTGGTATTGCCTAAAGCATTGAAATTCTTCTTCAAGGTAATCAAACCAGCTTTTTGCAATAACAATAAGTCACGTGATGTATTGGCTGGATTATTAGCGATAGCAATGGTCGTACCATCAGGAATATCGCTCACTTTCTTATATTTCTTTGAATAAATTCCTAAAGGTTCCAAGTAAGTTGTACCTAAAGCTGCTAATTTACCTTTAGGATTTTGCTTATTGTAAGCTTGGAAATAAGACCAGGATTGAAAGGCATTGACATCAACTTCACCTTCGGTAGTAGCTTTGTTTAATTGAGCTCCATCAGTAATCTCTTTGGTCTTGATATTCAAGCCTAAATCTTTAGCTTGTGGACTCTTAGCAATATGTTCCCAGATATTTAAGTCTGAGCCTTGCGAACCAATCACCACATTACCTTCCTCAGTTGCTTTAGCTTGTTTGCCACAGCCAACTAATAAGAACACCGATAATGCTAAAACGATTGAAAATAATATCCTTTTTGAATTCTTCATGATTCTCCCCCTCGATTGTTCTAATCAAACTCTAATTTTTCAGTTTGGCATCAGCCAAAACTCAAACATGTAAAGCCTCCTCGTTTGATGTGGTTTATTTAATTTCTATTGGTTAATTCCCACCAGCTTTTTTGTGGTATTTTTGTGGTAGTTCTTGGTTGGTAGGAATTGGTTTGGTGGTTGAATTGAAGTGCTTAAAATTAAGGAAATGGATTTTATGAAATATGATTCACGGGCGTCAATTAGACGCCCCCGTTTGCGTTCTCTAAGTGGTGAAACCACTAAGAGAACGCAAAAATCGCCCCTACACTGCACACAAACTAACTCTGCAATGTAGGGACGATCACCGTGGTACCACCCTAATTCATATCTTGCTCATACAAGATACCTCAACGACACTAACATGTCCGGGATGATATCGCATCCTTGCGTACTTTGGCTTTCACCTCAGTAAGACTCCAAGCTCATCTTCAATCAACTTTCGTCCCGCCTTTTCACTAAATAGCGGTCACTATCTAAACTAATAATTGATCTACTCTTCTCTTCAACGCCTAATGAAATTAAATAAGTTTTAATTGTTTGATTGATGATAAATCTACGCCTATAAACTCATCTTGTCAATAATAATTCAAAAAAACTTTTAATTTTTTAATTAAGTAGTTTTATAGATAAATTTATTAGTTTCTCTATAAAAATAAATAAATCCATTTTGTTGGATCTAAGATTTTTAAAAAATTATCTAAAAAGTTTTTTTGAATGTTTTTTCTTCCCCGTTATTAAACGCCCCGCCAGTGTTTTAATTGTTGAAATTATTAAGCAAATAATTACATAACTAAAGAAAAATATTATATAGAATAATAGATTGCTCCCTCTCTCCATTTTTATCTTCTAGTAATGTTCTCTGTGTAATAATTATAAACACAGGACAAATTGTGAGGTTAACAATCCTCTATCATTATTTAAGTTCATGAAAATTTCACAGAGCAATTCTCTTATGAAATAAAAAAATAAGTATTTCATATCGAAAAAAATTAAACGATTATGAAATACTTATTTTTATTTTTTGTCTTTACTTTGGATGACAGCGACAATTCCACTTTCAAAGCTGAAATCAATCGTTCCTTTGACAAATTCATTACTGGCCCAACTGATTGGGTGACCAGCGCTGAAATCTTTTAATTTATATTTAGCATCGAACAAATTCAAATGCGTCACTGGTCCCAGGTTTACGAAAGCCACATACTGCATGCTATTTTCGTGATAAATCGTATAGCGACCGGGACGAAAGAATCTAATCGTATTCGTAGCTGCTTTAAAATACAATTTATCAAAAAAGTCTAAAAATCTTGGGTCATAGGGCAAGAACAAATTAACTAAAAAATGGTCAATTCTTCCGCCCGTGGCACCATAAACATAATATTCTTGAGGATTGAATTTTTCCCTAACTGCTAACAAACATAATTCTGAATCGGTATCATCTTTTTCTGGTGGAAATTTCTCAAAATCAGGTACGTTATCACGTAAGAGTTTTTGTTCCTTTTTCCCAATCGAGTCAAAATCGCCGATAACAATTTCTGGAATGATGCCGTTAGCCAAAAGATGCAAGCCTCCACGATCGGCACCAACCCATGGTCCAGGAATAGCTTTGATACTTTGGCTCAATTCATCAGGGTACTCACTTTCAGGACCGCCTAAGAGGATATTAACTCGTTTCATTATTCCTCTTTCTTTGCCAATTTCTTCAAGTTGTCGATCCTATCCTTCAGTCCATCTTGACCATTGAAAAGATATGAGCCGGCTACAAAAATATCTGCTCCTGCTTTGGAACATTTAGCAATTGTGTCAGCATTGATTCCACCATCAACTTCAATCTCAAAATCGTCGTCGGCTGCTGTTTGACGAAGTTGATCCAAACGTTGAATTTTCTTAATCATATTAGGAATAAATTTTTGACCGCCAAAGCCTGGATTAACTGTCATAACAAGAATCTGATCAATCACTGGGAATAACTCTTTAACTGTTTCTAAAGGCGTTCCCGGATTAACGACTACTCCAGCTTTAACGCCATAACTCTTGATTAAATCAATTGAACGGTAAATATGTTGCGTACTTTCAGCATGAACTAAAATCGTATCGGCACCAGCATCGACCATTGGTTTAACATATGCATCTGGATTTTCAATCATCATATGTACATCTAATGGTTTATCAGTGACTCTACACATCCCTTCGACCACGCTAGGACTAAAGGACATATTTGGAACAAAATGACCGTCCATAATATCAATATGGAATAAGTCTGCTCCAGCTTGTTCAGCTGCTTTCACGTCACGCTCTAAATTCATAATATCTGCAGATAAAATTGATGGTGCAATCTTTACTGTCATATAATTCAACTCCTCAATATCTTTTTTTGTACGAATTAATTTCGTTTAAAAAGTATAGATAATTGTCATAACGACTCTGCATTATCTTACCCTCGGCAAGTTCTTCTTTAACCTTACAATTTGGTTCATTAACATGACGACAGCCTCTAAATTGGCACTCGCCACTGTATCTCAAAAACTCAGGATATAACGTTGGTAACTCTTCTGGAGTGATTGTTTGTAAGTCAATCGATGAAAATCCGGGCGTATCAGCCACTAATCCGTCAAAAATATCGAATAGTGAAACTTGTCTAGTTGTATGTTTCCCACGATTCAAGGTTTGTGAGATTGCAGCTGTAGCTAGTCCCAAATCTTTATCAATATGATTCAACAAAGTTGATTTGCCAGCTCCTGATTGACCTGTAAAAACAGTCACTTTATTAGCAAAAGTTTGTTTGAGTTTATCGACCTGCTTTTCATTATAACTGTCTTGGTCATCAAATACTTGATATCCTGCCTCATGATAACCCGATAAAGTTTGTTTTAATTCTAAATATTGCTCATTTGTTAAGAGATCAGCCTTCGTTAAATAAATCAAAGGTGTAATCCCGTTATGCTCAATATTAAGCAAAATTTTATCTAATAAATTACTCGAAAAATTAGGCTCAGCTGATGAAGTAACCACGATTGCTTGATCGACATTAGCAATTGGTGGACGAACTAAACTGTTGTCACGAGGCAAAATTTCTAAAATATAGCCTAAATCGCCGGTGGCATCAAATTTAACTTTGTCGCCGACCAAAGGCTTAATCTTACGTTTTCTAAAATTGCCTCTGGCACGCGTGCGAATCAGTTCTTCACTTTCATCATCTAAGACATCATAAAATCCACTGATTGATTTTATAATTCTACCTGTTTTTTCCATACATCACCTATTTACTGAACCGCCTAGAACTGTCTTGTTATCACGTTCAACTACGTAGGATCCAGTTTGTCCATCTCTTAAATTGAAACTCAATGTTACTGGTGTATCTGCTGTTATCGTCATTGACTTATACGGCGTATTGATACTGTGGGTCGCATCAGAAATATAAATCGTCACTTCATTATCGCCATTGCTATCAAAAGGAACCGTGATTTCTTTATTTACCGTCGTCGTGCTTGACGAACTATTGCTATTATTGCTGTCATTACTGCTATTACTATCGCTGTCACTGTCGCTATCTTTATCGCTTGAATTAGACTTGCTTTCATCTTGGCCCTTAGAAATAACGACTGATAATGTGCCACCTTTAGCAATAGTACTATTTGCGGAAGGAGTTTGACTTATCAAGATTCCTTCCTCAGTTTCATCTGAATATTCATAAGAAGTACTCAAGGTCAAACCAGCTTCATCTGCATAATCTTGAATGCTCTTTAAATTATAACCCGTCAAATCACGTACTTTGACCATCTTCGGTTTGACGGTTTTAACTTTAGCTATCGTCAATGTCAAAGATTTATTCTTGGTAACGACTTTTTTGCCACCAGGAATACTTTGCTTAATAATTGTTCCTGCAGAATAATCATTCGTAGCTTTATATTTCAATTTGACTTTAAAACCACGTTTTTCCAAATTATCAGAAACGTCGTCATATTGTTTACCAACCAGCTTAGGGACTTTATAGTACTTAGCACCCAAGCTAACAACCAAATTAACTTTAGCGCCATTTTTCAATTTTAAACCTTTGACCGGAATTGATTTGATGACATGACCTGCTTCAATATCATCATCATTTTCTTTTGAAACATCGCCGGTCGACAGATTCGAGCTCTTCAACATGACTCCAGCTTGTTTGACTGTCAAATTATATAAATCAGGGACTGTCGTCTCTTGATTGCTTTTAATTACCATCGCTATCACAAACAATATCAATACTATTGGCACAAGTGACGCTAATAAAACAATCTTTCTCTTACGACTCATTTTCTTCTTGGGACGCTCTTCTTGCGAAGTAGATTCATCCTTTGATTCATCCAAAGGCTCCATTACTCGAGTTTCCTCTAAATCATTTATTGGAGTTGGGATAAATTTAGGTTCTTGGGAACGTTCTGGCATTAAACAAGTGCTAAGATCTTCACCCATTTCCTTGACCGATTGGTAACGTTGATCTGGGTCTTTAGCTGTTGCTTTTAAGACAACGTTTTCCAGCGGCTGGGGAATATTAGGATCAATTTTTTTCAAGTCAGGCATTTCTTCTTTAGAATGCTTCAATGCGACTGTTACGGCTGTGTCACCAGTAAAAGGTACATGCTTGGTCAATAATTCAAATAAAATTATTCCTAAAGCATAGATATCGGACAAAACGGTTGCTGAGCGTCCTTTGATTTGTTCTGGCGACATATAATGCACTGAACCTAAAAGCGAATTCGTACGCGTAATCGAACGTTCGCTTAAAGCTAGGGCTATTCCAAAATCAGACACTTTGACTTGTATCGGATCTTTTTTCTCTTCGACCAGAATATTTTCTGGTTTCAAATCACGATGAATAATTCCGTGCTCATGTGCATCTGAAACTGCCATACAAATTTGCTTCATTATATCGACAACTTCGTGATACGGAATTGGAAAATGCATCCGGATATATTTCTTCAAATTAGGTCCATCGACATATTCAATTACAATGTATTGCACTCCGTTGTCATTACCAACATCTAAAACATTTACTATGTTTGGATTCGAGAGACCACTAGTTGCCTTGGCTTCACGCCCAAATCTCCGTTTAACTGATTCGTCATCTTGAAGATCATATCGCAACGCTTTAACTGCTACTTTGCGATTTAACAGTGTGTCATTGGCTAAATAAACATTAGCCATTCCGCCTTCACCAAGTGTACCTAGAATCTCATAACGACCGCCTACTAGATAACCTTTTTCCATCTAATGATTACCTCCGTTATCTTTTGTAGAAAAGAGTAAGGCGGTGATATTGTCTCTTCCACCAGCAGAGTTAGCTTTGTCAACTAACAGATGACATTTAGCTTCCAAACTTATTTTTTCTGAGAGAATCTTTTTAATCTCTGGTTCTGGTACCATGTTAGTCAAACCATCGGTACATAACAAAATAATAGCATTTTCTACTAAGTCGAAGTCTTTAACTCGCGGCTGTACAGTTTGAGAAACGCCTAATGTTTGAGTAATAATATTTTTCTGAGGATGGTTCTTAGCTTCCTCAGGACTGATCTGACCTGTCTCCAATAATTCGTGAACTAATGAATGATCGACGCTCAATTGCTTCAAATCGCCGTCAGTATAGATATAACATCTTGAATCACCGACATTTACGACCATCATTTTGCCACCAACAAAGAAAACGCCAACCATAGTGGTCCCCATTCCGCTCAAATCATCGAACTGATTCGAAACGGAAACGATTCTGTCATTTTCCTTACTCAATTCGCGAATGATCCATTCGCGAAGCTCATCGATGTTGTCTACTTCAGATTCTTCAAAGTTATGTCCTAAATGGGATACAGCCATATCAGAAGCAACGTCACCACCACGGTGTCCGCCCATACCATCAGCCACGATTCCAAAAACAATGCCCTTTTTGTTCTTAAAGACATTCACATAAT
The DNA here is from genome assembly GCF_009600985.1 of Companilactobacillus halodurans. GTDB lineage: Bacteria > Bacillota > Bacilli > Lactobacillales > Lactobacillaceae > Companilactobacillus > Companilactobacillus halodurans. The sequence continues at coordinate 19,248 of NZ_VDFP01000002.1, read as the reverse complement.
CTTGATTGTTTTCTCTGAGTTTTCCAACATCAGTTAATAACGCATATTCCATCAGTTCCAACCTTACCTCTTTAATTTTTTCTAACGAATGTTGCTATAAAGAATCCGTCTGTAAAGTAATCGCTAGGTAATACCTTGAGCATACCATCTTTAACTGATTTATCCAGCACAGCTTCATGCTTAACTGGCTCTATCGCAAAATTATCATGCTTTGCTAAGAATTTCTTTACGACCATTTCGTTTTCTTCTTCATCAAAAGTACAAGTACTGAAAACTAATTTTCCATTCACTTCTAATAAATCAACTAAACTATCCAAAATTTGCAACTGTACTCTTTGTAAGTTTAAAAGATCTTCTTCTTGACGGAAGTATCTTAATTCAGGTTTTCTTCTAATCAAACCTAACCCAGAACAAGGAGCATCAACTAAAATTCGATCAAATTTTGTGTTGAGGACATCCTTGGCTTTTCGAGCATCGATTGCTCCGGTACTAATAATATCGCTATAACCCATTCTTTGGCTATTATCACGAATCAACTTAGTTTTGTGTTTGTGAATATCCAAAGCTGTAACTTCGCCATCTTTAATATAACTGGCAATATGAGTAGTCTTGCCACCAGGAGCAGCACAGGCATCTAGTACGTGACTGTCAGGCTTGATATCTAATGCTGGAGCAACCAACATTGAACTCTCATCTTGAATCGTATATAGTCCATCCCTAAATTCATCCGTATTGACCAAATTGCCGCCATCACAAACTAGTCCAACTGAAGAAATTTTACTTTGATGAACTTCAAATCCTTTATCATTTAAAATCTTTTTCAAATCCGCCACAGTTGTCTTATTAGTATTAACGCGAATCGAGACGCTGGAAGCTTGATTGATCGACTTCAAAATTTCTTTAGCTTTAGCTAAGCCTTGCTGCTCAATAAATTGACTTACTAACCAACGTGGCACGCTATATAAGCGACTTAAATCGTAAACTGAATTACTTTTTGGCAATTGTTTATAGCCATTACGTTGAAAATTACGTAAAACCGCGTTAACTAAATTACCGGCACCACGATTGGCTTTTACTTTAGCAATTTCAGTCGATTCATTTAAAACCGCATGAGCTGGAATTTTATCTAAGTAAACCAGTTGGTAAATCGCAGTTTGTAATAATAAATCTAGCCACAAGTCTAATTTCTTATCTTTCAAATATGGTTCCAATTGATATTCCAAAACATATTTATTTTGAATCACGCCATAAACAATATTTGTCATCAAACGACTATCAGCATCTGACAAATCGGCCTTATTTAAAATATTATTGATTTCGATATTTGAATAAGCTCTATTTTGAAAGATTCTAGTTAATGCTTCCACAGCTAATTCACGGGGATTATTTTTCATTGATAACTTGTTGTCCTTTTTCTAAGTTTTTGCCTAATCCGTTCATATAATTGGCAATATCCATTTCTTTTTTACCGGCTGGTTGAATCTTTTTAATTGAAACGCCATTTTTGTCACCGGCAACAATAATAAGTTTCTTCTTGCCCAAATCATAAACGGTTCCAACATCTTGGTCAGTATCGATGTCCACGACTTCAGTCTTGTATAACTTAGTCCGTTGACCATCTAACATTGTCCAAGCACCCGGATCAGGGCTTAAAGCTCTAATTTGGTTGAAAACTTGTTGTGCTGATTTAGTAAAATCAATTTTTTCTTGTTCTTTGGAGATATTAGGTGAGAAAACAACCTTATCTGGATCTTGTTTAATAGGCGTAATATCATTGCTTAAAATCTTAGGAATCGTATCTAGCAATAATTCACGACCAACAATAGCTAATTTTTCAAACAAACTGCCATTATCATCGTCTTTTGAAATTGGCAATTTTTCTTGACTGATAATATCGCCGGCATCCATTCCCTTGACCATGTACATAATGGTAATCCCTGTTTCCTTATCACCATTTAAGAGCGACCATTGGATTGGAGCGCCACCACGATATTTTGGCAAAAGTGAGCCATGCACATTGATTGCCGCAACTTTAGCTGAATTCAAAAAACTTGTAGGCAAGAATTGTCCGTAAGCAGCTGTGATAATCAAATCAGCCTTCAATTCTTTTAACTCTTCAACTTCTGGACTACCAGGCAATTTTGCTGGTTGATATAATTTAATATTCTCTTCTTCAGCAATTAATTTAACTGGACTCTTTTGAAGTTTTTGTTTGCGTCCAACTGGCTTATCTGGTTGCGTTACGGCCGCTATAACGTCATACCCTTCTTTAAGAAGTCCCCGAAGCACAGTAGCGGAAAATTCTGGTGTTCCTAAAAATATTACTTTTGTCATTCAATCACCCTCGCTTAATCAATATGTTGTGGTTCGTTATCAATTGCAATTGTATATCCTTGTTTAGCATCAGCTTGCGTTTCATTTAGAATTTCAAGCAATCGTTGATGTAAATTTGGCTCATGTTTATATTTTACAATAATTTGATAATAATATTTATTTTGTTTTCTTGAAATCATCGTCGGACTAGGTCCCAAAAGAATCGCATCCTTAGACAATGCCCCTTGGAGCTGCTTTTTTAACCAATAACTCTGTTTCAAAGTTTTTCCTTCATCTTGATTAGCAACACTAATCAAAGTCGTGAAATAGTATGGCGTGTAATTGGATTGATGACGGATAAACATTTCCTGTTTGAAAAATGTTTCGTAGTCTTGCTTGGCGGCATCCTTAATTGCATAGTGATCAGGATTAAACGTTTGAATTACTACTTTACCAGGCTTTTGAGCTCGACCGGCTCGACCACTGACCTGCGTTAAAAGTTGAAAGGTCCTCTCACTGGCTCGAAAATCTGCCAAACTCAAAGTCGTATCAGCATTGATTACTCCAACCAAGGTAACATCTGGAAAATCTAAGCCTTTAGCAATCATCTGCGTGCCCAACAAAATATCAGCTTGATGTTGGCCAAATTTGGCTAGAATTTTTGCATGAGCACCCTTTCTTCTAGTCGTATCGACATCCATTCGTAAAATTCTTGCTTCAGGAAACAAATCATTCAGTTGTTGTTCAATATTTTGTGTGCCAGTCCCATAAAAGCCAATCTTCTTGCTGCCACAATTGGGGCAAGAATTTGGTACGGGTTCTTCATGACCGCAATAATGACACTTCATTCGACGTAAATCTTTATGATAAGTCAGCGAAACATCACAATTGGGACACTTCAAAACAAATCCACATTCACGACACATCATGAATGATGAATAACCGCGACGATTTAACAAAACGATTGCTTGTTCATGCCGATTTAAAGTTTCTTGTAGATGTTCTTTTAAGGCTGGTGAAAAATCACCTTTAACTGCAGAATTTTCAGCATCCCGCATATCGACGATTTGTACATGTGGCAAATTTTGGTTATTGATTCTCTTGGTCATCCTAATCAAGTGATAAACGCCCTTTTGCGCTCTGGCTCTTGATTCTAGTGACGGAGTCGCACTTCCTAAGACCACTGGACATTTGTTGACTTGTGCTCGCCACAACGCTACGTCTCTTGCATGATATCTAGGATTATCGTCTTGTTTATAACTAGCCTCATGTTCCTCATCAATTATAATCAAACCGATTTTTTCTAAGGGAGCAAAAACGGCACTTCTAGCGCCAACAACCACTTTTACACGATGATTTTCAATCCGAGTCCATTCGTCATAACGCTCGCCACTAGATAAACCGCTATGTAGGACCGCTACTTGATCACCGAAACGACCAACCACTCGATTGACCATCTGTGGCGTTAAGGAAATTTCTGGAACTAGCATCAAAGCCGTTTTTCCCTTTTTAATAGCTTTTTCAATTGCCTGGAGATAAACTTCTGTCTTACCACTCCCTGTGACTCCTTCAATCAAGTAAGTCTGTGGGTCTTCTTTAACAATCGAGCTATTAATTTTATCGACGGCAGTTTTTTGTTCAGGAGTTAAATCTAAATTTGTAGTTTTCTTAGCATTTATTCCAACTGGTTTACGTAATTTAGTGACTTCAACTACTTTAACTAAATTATTTTTTTCAGCTGTCTTGATTGCTGCTCTTGAAATTCCATATTCTTTTTGCAAAACATTAAATTCGACTGGAAGATCTCCTAAATGGTTGGCTAAAAAGTCGAGCAATTTTATTTGTGCTTTAGCATTAGCACGTAATTTACTCTTTTGTTCATGGAGTTGAATCACATTCAAATCTGTCGTCACAGCCTGACGCTTTATTTGTAAAGCGTGATTTTCCACAACATATTGAATATCTACTTTTTTTGCCTTTCGTAGTTTATTAATTTTCCTGACAGTTTTTTCATCAGTTTGATTAGTTATCTCTAGAGTTTGGGCTCCATTTAGCAAATTTTCCACTTCAGAATCGTTTTTAGCATCATCTAATGGAATCACATATTCTTTATATTTAGCCCGCATTACGCTTGGCAACATAGTCTGTAAACAGGATATCTGAAAAGAATACGTCCGATCAGCTAGCCAATAAGATAAGTCCAACATTTCTTTAGATAAAACTGGCTTTAAATCGATCACACGTATAATAGGTTTTAATTTGCCTTGAAAGTCACTAGTATCTTTAACCTTCATGACAAATCCTTGTATTCTTCTTTTACCTCGACCAAATGGGACTTCCACCCTCATACCGGCAACAACTACATCTTCTAATGCTTCTGGTATCTGATATTCAAATGGTCGATTAGTTTGCATAGTAGGTACATCAACAATCACTTCAGCTACTGACATAAAAACCACCTATTTAAATTTTTCACTTAAGAATAAAAAAGCCCCCACTAATTCGAAAATCAGTGAAGGAATAATTTTATTCGTTTTCTTCTTTTTTCTCTTCTTCAACCTTTTCGGCTTCTTTTTCAAGAAGAATTGAATTAGGATCTATTTCAATCTTGTCATCAGCAATTTCCTCAAAAGCACGACCAACTGTTCTTGGTGATTCATACTTGTTCAATAATTCAATATCGCCAGCTTCTAATTGGTGAGCTCTCTTAGCAGCTAAAACTGCTAGTGAGTAACGAGAATCAACTCGATCTAAAAGTTTATCAATGGATGGATAAATAATCATAACTTATCAATCTCCTATTATTTTTTTATATTTATCAATTACACGTGGCACTCTTAAGTGTTCACTTCTAATTATACCTTCAATTTTTTCAACTGCATTAGGTATTTTATCATTAGCGACGGCATAGTCATAGCTTGTCATCATTTGAATTTCTTTTTTGGCTTTTTCCATGCGCTTATCAATAGTCTTTTCATCATCAGTTCCACGATGAGTGATTCTATCTCTTAAGCTAGTCAAATCAGGTGGCGTAAGGAAAATAAACACGCCATCGGGCATCTTTTCACGGACTTGCATTGCACCATTAACTTCAATCTCCAATAAAACGTCAATTCCAGCATCTAGCTTTTGATTGACGTACTTTAAAGGAGTTCCATAGTAATGATCAACGTATTTAGCATATTCAAGCATTCCGCCATTTTTTATTTCTTCTTCAAATTCATCATTTGTTCGGAAATAATAATCGACTCCATCGACTTCTCCGGGACGCATTTGGCGAGTAGTCATCGAAACAGAATAATCAAATTTAATTGAAGAATTCTTTAACATTGCTTTGCGAACAGTTCCTTTACCTACTCCAGATGGACCTGATAAAACGATTAACATTCCCCTTGACATAATTAAAATATCCCTACTATCTATTTATAATATGTTATCTATCATGCAATAAATTCATATGTTTTTCAAGACTTTAGGCTTTTACATGATAAAAATTACTTAAGAAATAACAAAATAAAGTTGCTCTTTCGAACACAGGTTCGTATAATGTAAGTACAAACAAGTGTTCGGGGGCTTAAAAATGCAAGCAAGACAATTACGTAATCGTTTCACTGCAAATTTAATCAACAATACAACCAATTTTATTAATAACAATTTTGATTTTAACATCAAAACTGCACCCAAAATCAAAATAAAGCAAATGCCTTTAATGCAATTAGAAATTTTTGCAGAACAAAGTTTCCAAAAAAATTATTCTGTCGTTATTACAATGTTAAACGACAAACAAGTTCAAGGCAAATTTGTTTCACAAGTTAATCAAAATAAATACGTTTTTCAGGTCAATTCCAAGCTTTTTAGCATCGTTTCGTTAAATTTAGTTAAGTCGATTAATTTAATCTAAGCGTTTTTGTTCGCCTTGAGCTAATTCCAACAATTCTTGGGCATGTTCTCTGGTTAAGTCAGTTACCTTAGTCCCTGCTAACATCAATGATATCTCTTCAATTCTTTGGTGATCGTTAAGTAATGAAACTTTTGTTTCAGTTTTATCCTTAACGGTCTCTTTTTTTATCTCAAATTGTAAGTCGCTCATTGCTGCCACTTGAGGCAAGTGCGTAATGCAAAGAACCTGCAATGATTGTGAAACTTTATAGATTTTATCGCCAATGGCTTGTGCAACACGGCCGCTGACACCAGTATCTATTTCATCAAAAACAATCGTTTCCACATTCATCTTTTCGGCAATAATTGCTTCGAAAGCTAAAATCACTCGAGAAAGCTCACCGCCAGAGGCAACTTTAACCAATGGCTTGTAGTCTTCACCAACATTAGTCTTCAAATCGAATTGAATTTGATCAATCCCATTATCAGCCAATGATTCATCACCGGAAACAAACGATACTCCAAATTTAGCATTAGGCATGTATAAATCTTTTAATTGATGATTAATCGATTTTTCCAAAGTCGTGGCTGTTTTATGACGCTTTTTCGATAAATCTTTTCCCAGATCAATCAATTCAGACTGCAATTTATCTATTTCAGAAGTTAATTTATCTTCAGTGTTGTCATCAATATCAATTTCTGACAGTTCTTGATGAGCTTTTTTACCAAAGTCGATTACTTCATCTAAGGTAGGACCATATTTCTTTTTCAAACTATCTAAAGTAATTAAACGCTTTTGAATATTATCCAAACGGCCTTCATCAAAATCTAAATTTTCTAATTGGTCGGAAATCGTCGCTGCATTATCTTGCAATTGATAATAAGCACCATTAACTGAATCATATAATTCTTTATAAGAATTATCATAATCCATAATATCTTCTAATTGATCACGAACATTACCTAAAGCGTCGACCACACCCACATTATTTTCAGACAAACCGCGATAGCTTTCTTGTAAAGCTGAACTGATTTTTTCAAAGTTAGCTAATTGATTTTTTTCATCTTCTAGCTGGTCATCTTCTCCAGCCTTTATTTGTGCACTGTCAATCTCTTCAATTTGAAATTTCAACATATCGATTCGTTGAGCCAAATTCTGAGAATTTTTTTGAATCGTGCGCAAGCGGCTGCGCTTTTCCTGATAATTGGTATAAATATTTTGATACTTGGCCAATTGCTTTTGAAATTTATCATCAGCAAAACGATCCAAAATATTAATATGATTTTCTTCATCAAGTAATTCTTGTTGTTGATTTTGACCATGAATCTCAACAAGGAATTGGCCCATTTGTCGTAAAACATTGGTCTTAACTAATTCATTATTGACCCGACAAACATTACGACCTTTGCGATTGATTTCTCGTTTGATAATGATTTGACGATCTTCATGAGCAATTCCGTATTCGTCCAATATAGCAAAAAGAGGACTACCTGATTTGACCTCAAATAGTCCTTGTACTTTTAATTGCTCCTGCCCTGTTCTAATAAAATCAATCGATGATCTACTTCCAACCAATAATCCTAAGGCATCGATAATAATTGACTTACCGGCACCAGTCTCACCAGTTAAAGCAGTCATCCCATCACGAAAATCAATCTGTAATTTATTGATGATTGCAAAATTATTGATTATTAGTTTTTTTAGCATTATTTCACCTATTTATTGAGATTTGAGTATGCTGCTTCCATTGTTTGTTCAATTGAAACACTATCTAGGATTTCGCCAGCTTGTTTCTCTTCTGGTTTTCTGATATGCATTAAAAATTCAATATTTCCTTCGCCACCCTTAATTGGTGAGAAGTCTAAACCGGAAACGATAAATCCGGCATTTTTAGCAAAACTAGTTATTTTTTCTAGAACCATTTGGTGAACTTTATGGTCGCGAACGATTCCATGTTTACCAACGTTTTCAGGCCCAGCCTCAAATTGGGGCTTAATCAAGCAAACAGCATCTGCACCCGGTAAAATGATGTTGAACATTGGTGGCAAAATTAGTTCCAAAGAAATAAATGAAACATCAGTCATCGCAAATTGTGGCAAGCCTTCTTGAAAATCTTCTGGTTTGCTGTATCTAAAGTTGACACGTTCCATAACGACAACTCGTTTATCTTGACGCAATTTCCAAGCTAATTGATTGTAACCAACATCCAAGGCATAGACCTTAGTAGCACCATTTTGTAAGGCGACATCAGTAAAGCCACCTGTGGAGGAACCAATATCAAGACAAATACGGTCGCTCAAATCAATATCAAACGACTTAATTGCCTTTTCTAGTTTGTAACCGCCACGGCTGACATATTTACTATGTGCATTCTTGGCCAAATGAAAAATAGTATCCGGATCAACTTTTTCACCCGGCTTGTCAAAGCGTAAATTGTCTTGATTATAAACTTCACCAGCCATCACGGAGCGCTTAGCTTGTTCTCTTGATTCAAATAAATTTTGTTCAACTAATAAAACATCAATTCTTTTTTTTGCCAATATGTGTCACCTATTCTTTAAAATAATCCAAAAAGTTTACCAATAAATTCTTATCGAATTTTTCTTCTTTTAAAACTGCGTTGAGTGCTTGCTTGATTAAATCGGCTAATTTATCTTCAGTGGCTTTTTTACCAATCAAATTTGGGAAAGTATTCTTATCAGCATCTTCACCATCATCAGCGTCATCTAAGTCATCTTTAAGCTGAAAAGCGAGACCAATGCTGTTGGCATACAAAACCAAATTCTTCGATAACTCGTGATCGGCGCAAAAAGCCCCGATAGTCACGGCAGCAACAATCAAATCGGCCGTCTTTTCTTGATGCAAAGTAGTCAAATCTTTCTCTGATAGCTTCTTATCTTCCATGGTGATATCAGTCATTTGGCCAGCAACCATTCCCATAGGACCGGCGTTGTGGGCCAAAATTCTAACAGCAGCCATACGTTTATCAGTATTTAAATTAGACTTAGCAATCCAATAAAAGGCTTGCGTCAACAGACCATCGCCTGCTAAGACAGCTGGACCGACTCCAAATTTCTTATGATTAGCTAATTTGCCACGACGATAATCGCTATCATCCATTTCAGGCAAATCATCGTGAATCAAAGAATAAGTATGAACTAATTCAATTGCTCCAGCAATATCAAAATAATCTGATAAATCTTCCAACTTGACGCCGGAAGAATAAGCAGTAGCTAAAAATAGCATTGGGCGAACTCTCTTGCCGCCTGCATTGAGCGAATACAGCATTGCTTCTCTTAATGTGTCTTGTTTGACCTCAGAATTTAGCTTATCATTCAAAAATTTATTGAAATCAGGTAAAACCTGTTCGCAAAACTCTGGAAACTTTTTAATTTGCATTACTAATCATTTCCTTCATCTTGATTGCTTTGATCATTTTTCACATCAATTTCTTGACCATCTTTAGTCATGATCTTAGTCACTGTCTGTTCAGCGTCACTAAGTGTTTTTTCAAGTTCTTTACTTAAAGTAACACCTTTTTTGAATTTTTCCATGGCCTCTTCTAAGGGAACATTCCCTGATTCAAGGTTGGTAACAATTGCCTCAAGATCAGCCAAATTTTCTTCAAATGTTTTCTTTTTCTCAGCCATTATTATCCTCACTTACTTCTTTGGTCATTAACTTTACACTACCATTTTTAACTTTTAGGTCAACTTCTTGATTGACCTGATAATCAGTCACGTCTTTTAAAACCTTACCCGCTTTATTGGTTGGAATTGCATAACCACGACTTAGAGTCTTCAAAGGACTTAAAGAATCAAGCGTTGCGACCTGACTATTAAATATATTACGATTTTTATTGATAACTTTATTTACATTATTGATTAAAATTTGATAGTAACGATTTACCTGATTGCCGTAACTATAAATTTTATCTCGAGGTGAAACTTGAACTAAACGATTAGCATCTTGAATCAATCTCGTTTTAGATTGATTCAAATTATTAGTAACGTTTTGACGCAATTTATCTTGCAAATAATCAACTTTTTGTAAGTAAACGTCATAGATTCGCTCTGGATGCTGCAAAAAGACGTTCTGAGACAATGAATCGACCCTTTGCTTGTCGTTATTAATAATATTCATTTGTGCCCTGTAAAGGCGTGTCTGCAAGTCCTGCAAATGAGTTATGACATCACTTAAAACAGGAGTTGCCAATTCTGCAGCAGCCGTAGGTGTAGCTGCACGTAAATCAGCCACCAAATCAGCAATCGTGGTATCAGTCTCATGTCCAACTGAACTAATAACAGGAATCTTGCTTTGCACGATTGCTTGAGCCACTATTTCTTCATTAAAAGGCCATAAGTCTTCAATTGAACCACCGCCACGACCAATGATAATCGTATCGTAATTGCCATCTTCATTGATTCGTTTTAATTGTTGCACGATTGTTCCAGCAGCTTCTTCACCTTGGACTACCGCTGGATATAAAACGATTTGTACGATTGGAAAACGTCTTGCAACAGTAGTCATAATATCATGGATGACTGCACCAGATTGACTCGTTACCACTGCGATTCGCTTAGGAAATTTAACGATTTCTTTTTTGGGCAAATCAAATACGCCCTGAGCAGCTAACTTTTTCTTTAACTGCTCATAAGCCGCATATAAAGCCCCCAAACCAACTGGTTCCATCGAATCAATATAGATTTGATAAGAGCCAGAGGGTTCATAAAGAGAAATTCTGCCTTGAACTAAGACTTGCATCCCCTCTTCAGGTTTAAATTTCACCTTTTCGAATTTACTTTTAAACATTATCGCTGAAATCTTGCTTTTATCATCTTTCAAAGAAAAATATTGGTGACCATTTTTCCTTAATCGAAAGTTAGATATTTCGCCCATTAAATAGACGTGTCCCAAATAAGGGTCCACGTCAAATTTTCTTTTTAAGTATTGGCTCAAAGCGGTAACTGTTAAATACTTATCACTATCCATTTGCCCTGCCTTCAGCTAATTCAATCACTTGGTCAACCAAAGCTGTGATTGTCATCGGACCAACGCCACCTGGAACAGGTGTAATCATTGAAACTTTATCGGAAACATCATCGAAATCAACGTCGCCACAAAGTTTTCCATTTTCATCACGATCCATTCCTACATCGACCACAATGGCTTGGTCTTTGACGTAGTCTTTTTTGATGAACTTAGCTTGACCAATGGCTACAACTAGCACATCAGCCTTACTTGTGATTTCTTTAAGGTTCTTAGTGTGAGAGTGCGTAATCGTAACAGTGGCATTACGATCAAGCATTAAAGCAGCCGTTGGCTTACCAACAATATTGCTACGACCAACGATCACAACATTTTTGCCATCAAGATCAACCTTATAGTGGTCGAGCATCATTAAAATACCTGAAGCTGTAGCTGGTTTTGTCAGAGGTGTACCAATCCAGAGATTTCCAACGCTGATAGGAGTAAAGCCATCAACGTCTTTTCTTGGATCAATTGCTTCAATTACCTTATCTTCATCAATATGATCTGGAACTGGTAATTGAACGATGAAGCCATCAATATTTTTATCATGGTTCAGTTCATCGATTTTTGTTAACAATTCTTTTTCAGTTACATCTTGTTCAAAATGAATCAATTGAAAATTAATTCCCAATTTTTCAGCACGGCGTTTCTTATTACGAACATAAACAGCACTAGCACTGTTGTCACCAACTAAAATCACGGCTAGTCCAGGAGTAACGCCCTTAGCTTTCAATTCTTCAACTCGTTTTGTCATTGTTTCATCTAATGCTTGAGCTACTTTTTTACCTTCTAATAATTTCACACTAATCACCATAAAAAGGCTGGTAAATATACCAGCCCTTACCCTTCTACAAAATTAGATAAAATACCATTAACGAAGGACTTTGAGTCCTTATCTCCAAAATCGCTAGCTAAAACGATAGCTTCATCGATAGCTACTTTTCTTGGAACTTCCAAACTGTTTTCCATTTCAAATAACCCAACATGTAAAATTACGCGATCGATTTTGGACAGACGTTGGACTGTCCATTTATTCTTCAAATGAGCGGCAATTTCTTTATCAAGTTCATCTTGATGTTCAACTACACCTGAAACTAAAAAAGTTAAATAATCTGGTACCGCTTCATCAGCTAAATCGCATAATTGCATGGTAGAAGAAATAGCGTCTTGCGGAGCATCCTTAGTAGTCTCGATAGAAAATAGTGATTGAACTGCGAGTTCTCTGATTTTATGTCTACTTATCACTAGTTTTATTCCTTTTTATCTGTTGTTACACGTTCTATTTCGCCAGTTTCTTTTTTAGCGATCAATCCTACAACATGTACGTTAATTTCACTTAAATCTAAATCGGTCATGAATTCAAGTTGCTCAATGGCTGATTTTTGAATCTCCAATGATACTTTGGGAATTGATACGCCATAATCCAAATATACATATACATCTGCAGATATTTTGTCATCATTGAATGACACATCAACGCCCTTACCATGGTTGATTCTTCCGAAAAGTGAATCTATTCGACTAGAAATAGTTCCGCGCATTTCGTATACACCATCAACTTGATTTGTAGCAATCCCTAACAGGATTTCAATAACCTGATGTGATATTTCAACATTACCGTTTATTTTTCCACTATCTTGTTGTAGAGAAACATATTTTTGTTCAGCCATAAACTTATCTCCATAATCAGTTATTAATTAGCACGTGAAATGTAAGTACCATCTTGTGTATTAATTGTTAACATATCGCCTTCATTGACGAAGAATGGCACTTGCACAACAACACCGGTTTCCATAGTAGCTGGTTTTGAGCCACCTGATTGTGTGTCGCCCTTGATTGATGCTTGAGTTTCGACAACCTTGAGGTCAACAGTGTTTGGTACATCGACACCAATTGTTTCACCATTATACATCAAAACGCTAACTTCCATGTTTTCTTTCAAGTACTTCAATTGTTCTTGAATTTGTTCTGCTGGGATAGTCAACTGTTCGTATGTTGTTGTATCCATGAAGACGTGGTTTTCACCATCAGCATATAGATATTGCATCTTCTTGTTTTCGATGTTAGCTTTTTCAACTTTAGCAGTTGATCTAAAAGTCATTTCTTGAACGGCACCAGTTCTTAAGTTCTTTAACTTTGAACGAACAAAGGCGCTACCCTTACCAGGCTTAACATGCTGGAATTCTACAACACGCCAGATACCATCTTTTACTTCAATTGTTAATCCATTTTTAAAATCATTTACAGAAATTGACATTCTATTCTCCCTTAGTTCATAAAATTTGCCGATAGAACACTACACATTATCTTACCAATATTTTAGTACTAATGGCAATAACTCATACTTATTATATAAAAAAAAGAGGAACATTGTCCTCTTTTAATCAATATCTTAGTATACTGAAACTTTCTTTCCGTCTTTGCCAAGTCTTTCGAACTTAACAACGCCATCAGTAAGTGCGAACAATGTATCGTCGCCACCGCGACCAACATTAGCACCTGGGTGAATCTTTGTACCACGTTGTCTGTAAATAATTGAACCAGCAGTAATAGCTTGTCCATCAGCACGTTTAGCACCTAATCTACGACCAGCTGAGTCACGGCCGTTACTTGTTGATCCACCACCTTTATGGTGAGAGAAAAATTGTAAATTCATCTTAAGCATGAAGTTTACCTCCTAATCAAGATCTATTTTATTTTTTTGTACTTGGACTTCAATGTTTTTGGAATAACTGCCCTCAATATCTTTCAATATCCAAAATAAGTTATCCAATAACAAGGCAGTATCGTGTGATATCGCTTTGTCAAATTGGCAGCCGAGATGACCACCATTTACCTCATCCATGACAACCTGAGGTTTGGCCTTAGTAAGTTTTTCCAGATTATTGATTGTTCCAATCGTGACTGCCGAAACGGCGGCACAGACTAAATCTTGACCGTATGGCCCTGAGTCAGCATGCCCTTTAATTAAGAAAGAATCAATCTGTTGATCTGAATTCTGGTGAAAACTTGCCCTAATCATGATTAAGCCTTGATACTATCGATAAGTACCTTTGTATATGGTTGACGGTGACCTGTCTTTGTGTGTGAATGCTTCTTAGGTTTGTACTTGTAAGTAACAACTTTCTTTTCCTTACCTTGTTTTTCAACCTTACCAGAAACACTAGCACCTTCAACAACAGGGCTACCAACTTTAACAGACTTGCCGTCAGAAACTAAGATTACATCATCAAATGTAACTGCGTCCCCTTCTTTGACATCAAGCTTTTCAACATAAATTGAAGAATTTTCTTCAACCTTATATTGCTTACCACCAGTTTTAATAATTGCGTACATAAGCGTACACTCCTTTCTAAGACTCGCCAACTAGGTGCACATAGCTTAAACCTAATTTTGAGCGGTTGTAGATGCAATAGTGATTGCAACTTATAAAATATAGCAAATTTTGCTTGACTTTTCAACCGTTATAAGAACTTTTTTTAGTTTTCCAAACGAATTTTTTTAAACTCAAATATCCTAATCCAATAAATCCAACTAAGTTGATTAGAAGCAAAAGTATACTTATTAAATTATATCGTGAATGAATCTCAATAATATTTTTACCAGGATGCGTTCTTAATTGCAATGTTTGTCGTTTAGATGTCGTCACTTTTACAGACTCATTGTTCAAATGCACACGATAGCCATCATATCTTTGAATTGGCAAATCCAATTGAACTGATTTTGGATTGTAGTATTGAATCCAGTAGTCGCTTTTTTTCGTATAAAAAGTTACTTTTGTTTTTTTACCATTGGCTAAAAATTTTGGTTGGATTTGGCTCGCGTGATCGTGATAATCAAGTACAAACTTTTCATAATTTACATTTTCACTAGTACTTAACGTCTTTTTAAAGTTTAATTGTTGCGCCTGTTCAAAAACGAGAAGACTGAGGCCACTCACAAAAGCAATTACCAGCAAAAGTTTCCAAACGCTTGAGGTCTCTTGAAAAATCATAATAATTATTCGACTTACGATAATAGTCAAAAACAAATCCAGAATACCTAACAAAGCTGGATAAAGCCGGCTTACTTCGATTCCCGGAATTTTTAAGCGATAAAATAGGCTCAAAATCAATGGAATCATTTCTATCAGAATGATTTTATAACTGAAATTGCTCTTTAGAAAAATTAACAATAATAATAGAACTAATAAAATTAAAATTCCTAACAAAAGATATTGTTTCATCAACGATAAATTCAAGTTTTGGTACATAGTTACAAAATTAGGATTTTTAATTCCAGCTTGCCTAAACTTTGTTTGCCATTGTTTTAAGAACAGTGGCCCTATAAAACCAATTGTCGTCAAAAAAGTCATTCCTAAAAGTAATAATCCATTTAAAATCAATTGACCCCAATACTTCCAATGATGGGTCGTTTTAGAAAAAATCATTAGTGGGATTGCTAGGATAATTGTTAGCAAAACGGCAATTGCCATATATGGAGAAGTCCAAATCACCAACAGCATCCCCCAGGTCAACAAATGCCAGTCTTTATTCTTTAAAAAACAAAATAATCCGTAATAGACCATTGGCAAAAAGATCATGACTAAATAATTTTCGATTCGCTGTTCCAAAAAAACCTGAAAAAATCTATTCAAGGAAAAAGTATAAATGACTGATACTAATAACGATTCAAAGGTATCTTTTGAAAAACGTTTCATATAATAATAAGCGCTCACGAAAGTTAAAAAAGTTATCAGCGTTAAATAGGTTGCAAATCCATACGAAATATTGGTATTTAAAAAGATAAAACCAGACAAAATAGTCAGCCACGGGCTAAACAAGTTGATTTGGCTTCCGGAATGATTCCAATAATCAAAATTGATTGGCGAAGAAAAAATATTTTCCAGACTCTTCAGATGGGCAATATTAAAAATCATCGTGTCGCTGAAAGCAGCTTTTTGAAAAAACATAACACTATAAAAAATGCTTAACAATAAAAAAATAATCCCTAAAATTATTCTTTTCCATGAACGATTAGACATGGGATGACTCCCTTTTATTAATAATTTATAAAATTATTATACTAAAAAAGGATTGTGCTATACTACACAATCCTTTGATAATATTCATTTTTTTACTACACAGTTAATGTAGTCATAACTAGACGTCCTAAAATTAAGAAGAAAAAGACTGCTACAAATACTAATTTCCCCTGTCTAATGTTAAGTTTCGTTAAGACTTTCGTTATTAATATCAATGCAATGATTAGACCAACGCCGATTAAGACGCCCATTAAATTACTAATAATTGCTTCTTGCGTCAAAAACGCAGCAAAAACATCTATAAGAATGAAAGCAATTGTAATCATAAACGCAAACTTTCTTTTCAAAATTCGTCCACCTCTAAAATCCCAAGCATTAAAAACGCTTAAACTCAAAGCATAACCGTTTCATTGTAAGTTCTACTTATAATTTTTGCAAGGTACATTTTTATCGGTAACCTATAAACGTTCATGTGACAGTATTTATTTTTTTATAATTTGTAAGACTGCCATGGTAAATCATCTGGATAACGATGACCTATGATTGAAACACTCTTCAAATCATCTGAATCTAGCTCCAAAACTAATCGATCATTGTCGTACAAGGGCCATTCGTACTTGATATCTTCCACATATGGCTTACCAGTGGCGATAAAGTCTCGTAGAAGATTCAAGAAATTCCGGCGGTTCTTACGATAATCGATATTAATTTCAGTTTCTGGTGTATTTAAATAACGAATAACTCCACCGTGCTGTCCTTCATATACCCTAGCTAAATTACAATAAACCTCTGCATCGCTTCTTTGGGTCAATAGTTCAGCTAATCGTCTGCCTGGCAATGTATACATCGCCATTCCAAGCATTTTGACAAATTCATTTTTAGAATATGGTTCTTTAATCAAAGACTGCTTTAAAATGCCAGCATTTTCACCAAATAAATCGACCATCACCTCATTTTCCAAATGATTGATATTCATCTTCCGATATGCACCTAATTCATTAGTACCGGCGGAAATGATTGTCTTAAAATGTGTCCTCTTGACACGCTGAATCAATTTATCTTGCCAATTGCTTGAAATTAAATCATCATCAATGACTGGTCCGAACCAATTAGTTGAGATATGAGTCCCTAAGGTATGCTCCTGTACTAATTGTAGTCCATCATCTGTCAAATTGAAAAGGTCCTGAGTCGATTTTATATTATTGTCTCGACAAATATTTTCTGTAACCTTTTTAGCTGTTTGTAAATCTCTGATTGTTTGAACTCCACCAGAAAAGACAATTATTTTTTTTACCCAATCTAAAAGGTTTGAATTCGAAGACATTAAAGCACTAACTGATTTTGCCCCAGCTGATAAACCTACTAAAGTAAGATTCTTGATATCGCCACCGAAACTTTTGGCATTGTCGATGACCCACTGAATCGCCATCAATTGGTCAGATAATCCAACATTAGTATCTCCGCCCTCGACTTTACTCCAGCCGAAGAGTCCTAAACGATAATTTGGAACCACGTGAACGACTGACTCGTGGTCAAGCCAAGACATCTGTTTACTGTGATTTCCACCTCTTAAGAATCCTCCACCATACAATTCAATAACAATTGGATATTTTCCTTCTATATCAGGGGTACAAATATCAAGATTCAAACAATTTTCGCCGAAGCGTAATTTATTCGACTGATCCAAAGCTTCATCTTGCATTGGTTGAACGCCATGGTGTACGGCATAATGAAGCTTATTTACTTCATTTGGTCCAAATTTTGCTAGAGAAAATTCTTCAGCTCGTTTAAATCTCCGACCATAACCAAAAGGAATTCCTAGAAAATCAATGTGATCATGGTCAACGGTTCCGTGATAAGTACCTGTGGTAGTTTTTATTATCTTCTTCATTAATAAACCCCCAATGAACAAAATACCGATTTAGTTAACATTTTAAACTAATAATAATAATGTACAAGATTTTCATGTAATCAGTCTAACAATAAACTTATATGTAAAATATTCTCAATTTTCCTTGTCTAGTTAAATAGTCTTGTATATAATTTCAAAGATATGTTTTTTAAGGGAGAGAAATATATGGTATTAACAGACGCTCAAAAGCGTGCCAATGAAAAATGGCACAAGAACCACCGTGATCGCGCAAACTATATTGCAATGCGTTCATCGGCTCGAAGCTTCATCAGAAAAAAGTCAACACTAGATGATTTAATCGAACTTCAAAACATTATTGAAGATCGTCGGAAAGAATTATCTGCAGATCCAGAGTAATCAAATTTAATTAAAATATATAGTCATATTTGATTCAAAAATCTTTTTTGCCGAAATAAGAGCTATTTTTATGTCAAATGTAATAATTTTGTTATAATATTGTCATAGATAGGGGAAACGGAAGCCTTATCTTAAACGCAAAAGTCCAGAAGCTGATGACGTAAAAAGCTGCAATTATTTCGGAGATGAAGATTATGAAATTGACAAATTGGATCAAATCATTATTAAAAGCCGAAAAAAACGAGACTTCCACTCATGATAGAGAAGTACTATCCGAACTAGAAGCCGAGAACAAGGCTTTTATCTTTGGCAAATGACGCAATTTTAGTAAATTATTATAAGGGTCGGTCCGCTTAATTTTAAGTGGACCTTTTATTTTATCTTAACTAAGATTTTTTTAATTTATATTGAAATTTACATTGACATAAATAGAACCTTTTCACTATAATAGTAAAAGTGATGTTACAGTGGCTCAGTTGGATAGAGCAACGGTCTTCTAAACCGTAGGTCGTGAGTTCGAATCTCACCTGTGACATTTTTTTATATCATTTAGCCACTAGATGCCTGTCTAGTGGCTTTTTTTATTTTCTAAATCAAAATTCATGACGGCGAATTTTATAATCAAGTTAGCCACTTTCAATAAAATTCCAAAATAAAAACACCAAGACGAAAAAATCAGGTATCATTGGAGTTCTCCACAAACAATGAAAGAGGTTTTTCGTCTTGATGCAA